>JBCLSJ010000058.1:0-508 GCA_041225415.1 Lactobacillaceae bacterium 24-114 | reverse complement strand
TTGAGGCACTTGTTGAGGCACTTACTGAAGCACTCGTTGATGCACTAGTCGATGCACTTTCGGATGCACTTTCTGATGCACTCGTCGATGCGCTTTCGGAGGCACTTGTTGAGGCACTCGTCGATGCGCTGACTGATGCACTTTCGGATGCACTCGTTGATGCACTTGTTGAGGCACTCGTCGATGCACTTTCGGATGCGCTAATTGATGCACTTTCGGATGCACTAGTCGAGGCACTTTCGGATGCGCTTGTTGAGGCACTTACCGATGCACTTTCGGATGCACTCGTTGAGGCACTCGTTGAGGCACTTACCGATGCACTTTCTGATGTACTCGTTGATGCACTAGTCGATGCACTTTCGGATGCGCTAATTGATGCGCTAATTGATGCACTTGTTGATGCACTTTCTGAAGCGCTTGTTGAGGCACTTGTTGAAGCGCTCGTCGATGCGCTTGTTGAGGCACTTACCGATGCACTTTCGGATGCACTAGTCGAGGCACTTTCGGA
>JBCLSJ010000057.1:0-537 GCA_041225415.1 Lactobacillaceae bacterium 24-114 | reverse complement strand
ATTTCATACAAGTTAGGTCACGACTTAACTTATGTTGATACATTAGTTTCAAACAATAGCATTGCTAACAAGGACCTTATCTATGTTGGTCAAAAGTTAGTAATTAAAGATGATGGTGAAGTTGCACCAGCTACAGCTGAAGAAGTAGCTACACTTCCAGAAGCTACTGAAAGCCAAGCTAGTGACAGTGCAAGTGCTGCTACTACTAATGATTCAGCTGCACAAACTAGCCAAACTACTAGTGCTGCATCTGCTAGCGCAACAACTTCAGCAAACTACGCTGCAAGTTACAACACTACTAACTCAAGTTCATACACTTCAACTGTTTCCGGTGGCGAAGCAGCTGCTAAGGCATGGATTGCTAACCGTGAATCTGGTGGTAGCTACAGTGCTACTAACGGTCAATACATTGGTAAGTACCAATTATCTGCATCATACTTAAATGGTGACTACTCAGCTGAAAACCAAGAACGTGTTGCTGATAGCTACGTAGCTAGTCGTTATGGTTCATGGACTGCTGCTCAAGCATTCTGGCAA
>JBCLSJ010000056.1:0-661 GCA_041225415.1 Lactobacillaceae bacterium 24-114 | reverse complement strand
AGGTTAATCCGACATCATTTTCCACAGCCTGTTGGCCGCGTAAATGAGTTCGGCGTACGCCAAAATCCCTCTTCATACGACCGAAAACTGGTTCTACGTCGAACTTACGTCGACGATAGATCGCCTTACCTTCATTGCTTGAGAGGGTCTCTTTTAGTTTTGCTTTGTAATAATTCCAAGTTGGATTGATCTGGATGTAGCGCTGCCTCTTACTTGGCGTTTTAGCTAATTGATCCAATTCTTCTGATAGTTGATGTTTATCGGCACGGTAGAGTTTGAGATCACGTTTAAATCCATACTTATCTGTTCGCTTACTATAACGATAAAAACTAAAGCGGACGCCTAAATGATCAATATAGTAGTCATCCTCGGCATTGTACTGCCAATTCTGAGATTTTGTTGGATCATTTTTGAACTTACGCTTCTGCTCTTTTTAGTAGGTAGTGTATGGAATGAGTGGTTGCTTATCGAATTGGTCCAGCAATGTTGTGTAGTTGTATTCACTACCGTAACCAGCATCGGCTACCACGTGTGTAAAGAAATCCAAACCATGGAATTGCTTGAGGAATGGCACTAAAGTTCTAGTATCAGTTGGATTAGGAAACAGTACATAATCAAGGACAAACTGATTATGCGTGGCGATCTGAAGATTATAGCCGGG
>JBCLSJ010000055.1:0-704 GCA_041225415.1 Lactobacillaceae bacterium 24-114 | reverse complement strand
ACGGTGTCTGGTATCGAGGGAAACACTGCTTAAAAGAGTTTTCTTTAGTACACACGAAAGCAGGTTTTAATGCTCTACGAGATATGATTAAGAAAGCTCAGAAGCCAATTATCTACTTTGAAGCAACTGGAATTTATTCGCGAGTAATTGAACATTTCTGTGAGACCAATGGTCTCCGCTTTTGCCGTCCAAGACAACACTTTTCGGCTAACAGTTCCTTGGTCAAAGGACTATCTTACTCTTCATGAACTTATCCGGTTCTACAATCAACTTAACGTTGATTGGAACTATCGTCTAAATCATCTTCATACTGCACTTGAACAGGTTTTTCCAGAACTTAAACAATTATTTGTAAATCGAACATCTAAATTAGCGTTGAATATCGTGGAGCTTTTTCCTCATCCAGCACTAGTTACGCCTTATTCGAGAGTTAAATTAAAGAATATTCTAATGGCATCTACAGATAAACGAATAGCTAAGATGAAAGCTTATAAGTATGCCGATCGATTAACCTATCTCGCCAAAAAATCATATCCGGCTGTTTCTAGTGATGCCATTCAGGTTGATGAGGTTCGCTACTATGCTCGCCAATTAATTGCCTTAACACGTAAAAAGGAAGAGATTATCAAGCGGATGGAATCTATTGCCCAGCGTTTGCCAGAGTATATCTTATACTGCTCTTTTCCAGGAATTGGGAAACAAAC
>JBCLSJ010000054.1:0-772 GCA_041225415.1 Lactobacillaceae bacterium 24-114 | reverse complement strand
AATCATAACCACCCGTCAAACGGGTGGTTTGCACATCGGCTATAAGCCGATAATAAAAGCCGGCGTCTCAAGGCGCTGGCTTTCGCTTTGCTCAAGCCAAAATGCTCTGACTACTTTGCCACCGCTTTAAGCGGTGTTTGTACTACCTCACTTACCCTTAAAAGGGTCCGAATACTCCACACTTGTTACCTTATCCATTGCTATATCATGTTTCTCTTGATCTCGGATATACTTCTTTATTGTGGATTCATTCAATCCAACTGTACTTACATAGTAGCCTTCAGCCCAAAAATGTCGGTTCCCATATTTGTATTTTAAGTTTGCATGTCGATCAAACATCATTAATGCACTTTTTCCTTTTAAGTATCCCATAAACTGCGATACACTTACCTTTGGCGGAATACTTACTAACAAGTGCACATGATCTGGCATCATATGACCTTCAATTATTTCTACTCCCTTATATTTGCACAACAAACGAATATAATCTCTTAGGTCTCTTCGGTATTGATTGAAAATCGCTTTACGTCTATACTTTGGTATGAATACGATGTGATACTTACATAACCACTTCGTATGGGCTAAGCTATTTAATTTATTAGCCATATTTATATAACCTCTTTTCCCTTATTGACTTTGGCTTGAACACCTACATCTTAAGGCAAAAGAGGCCTTTTTTATATAATTTCTATCGCCCACCCGCATAGCAGGTGGTTTTTTGTTTCGTGCATTCGCTCTGCTCACGCACTCAACTAGGTCTAAAGACATTAAT
>JBCLSJ010000053.1:0-832 GCA_041225415.1 Lactobacillaceae bacterium 24-114 | reverse complement strand
TTTGGTCGTTAAACATATTCTACCCGGTATGGGTTTATTTTTTTACTTTGTGTTGCACTTCAATTGTAAATTCGCCGTACACAAAAAGGACATCTGCTGTGCCCTGTTGTACAATCAATCCACCAAAAATATATTTAAAGAAGACGATGCAAATGTCCCAAAATCATTTTATTTTAGATGTCCTTGGAATTAAAGGTCCTAATATTAAAGTTCAAAATGTTGTCACCAAGCAAATTGGTCGTGAAACCGTTAGGAAATTACAGCTAAATTAACCTTTCCAATTGTGCGTTGTCGCAATTGTGGTTTTACTAAAATCGTTATTCTAAGCAAGAACATACCCAAGTTCAGTCGATAGTTATTGACCTTAGTGCTCAGTATCAACGCTTTATTTCTCGTTTTTTTCCTAATGCTAAAGTGATTATTGACCGTTTTCATATCGTCCAATTAGCCAGTCGTGCTCTCGATAATAGTCATATTAGTCTACTTAATATCCGATAAACTTGTTTATCTACTCGACATCGAGGTCAGCGCTTTGTGATTGCCAGACCACTAAAACCGAGATGGACACAACTATCTCTACTCTCCATAAGAATCTCAAAGCAGTTATTAATAGTGTTAAGTATGACTTCTCCAATGGCCCACTTGAAGGAATTAACCGAAAAATCAAAGTTTTAAAGCGTTCTTGCTATGGATTTTCCAATCAAAAAATTTTTTCTTAAGAATTGATTGTCTGTTTGCGTAAAAAAAGAAGCTGAGAAATAACCAATTTGCAAGGCGGTGGGCTAAGGATAGAACGATGATTAGCGAGGAACGAGTTGATTATCGTTTGGAC
>JBCLSJ010000052.1:0-1095 GCA_041225415.1 Lactobacillaceae bacterium 24-114 | reverse complement strand
GGCGAATTGTCAAACTAAGTGCAACGGTTTGTCAAAAAATACTTCATACGGGGTATCATAATTTAACACTTTGCGAGGACGTTGATTTAACTGCTTTTGACAGTGCTCAACGTCCTGTTCTGTATAATTATCAATATCTGTTCGCTTGGGAAAATATTCCCGAATTAATCCATTTGTATTCTCATTAGTTCCACGTTGTTCAGGGGAATATGGATCAGGCCAATAGACAGTAACACCTAACCTTTCGCTGATTTCATCAAGGTGAAGAAATTCGGTCCCATGATCTGGGGTAATAGAATGAACAAATTCTTTAGGAATGGTCCCTAACAGTTCAACTAAGCCTTTATTTATTTCCTGCGAGTCCTTTTGTGCAACTTTTTTGATAAGAGTAAGTCGACTAAGCCGATCGACAATCGTTAAAAGGATGGAGTGACCCGTTCGACCAATCACAGTATCAATTTCCCAGTCACCGATACGTTGACGCTGGTTGATAAAACCGGGGCGCTCATGAATTGAGATATAGTCCGTCTGTACTTCTTGATGTCGTCTAGTATTCTTTGAATGACGAGTCCGATGTTTATGTCTGAGATGGCGCTGAATACCAGTATCGCCATGTGAGGAGTACTTCTCACCTAAATTGTGTTGATAGATATGACGGTAAATTGTGTTGTAACTAACACACCACTGATGTTCTTTATTAAAGCGAGCGGTAATCTGCTCTGGTGACCAGTGTAGGTCTAAGATGTAATGAACAATTTGACGACGTAGTTGTGGATGGCTGTCTAGTAGCCGCTTCTTGTGACAATTCTGCCGCTTTTGATGATAGTCATTTTCGGCTTTGCTTGGGGAATAATTACCTGCGCAACGTTTTAATTCTCGTGAAATAGTGCTTGGATTTCGCCCCAGCCGTAACGCAACAGCCCGGATAGATAGCCCCTTAGCTCGTAAAAACATAAGCATTTCACGTTCTTTTATAGTAAGATGTTTATAGCTCATACCGGATACCTCGAATTGTTTGATTTGGTCGTTAAACATATTCTACCCGGTATGGGTTTATTTTTTTACTTTGTGTTGCACTTCAATTGTAAATTCGCC
>JBCLSJ010000051.1:0-1273 GCA_041225415.1 Lactobacillaceae bacterium 24-114 | reverse complement strand
AATTTTTGATTGGAAAATCCATAACAAGAACGCTTTAAAACTTTGATTTTTCGGTTAATTCCTTCAAGTGGGCCATTAGAGAAGTCATACTTAACACTATTAATAACTGCTTTGAGATTCTTATGGAGAGTAAAGATGGTTGTGTCCATCTCAGTTTTAGTGGTTTGGTAATCACAAATCGCTGACCTCAATCGTTGGCAATCGCGTTCAGCGATTGCAAGTGTAATATCTTGATAAGCTTGATAGACAGCTCTGAATTTGGGAAACTTACTAGTAATTAGATCGACGGCATTTTGACGGGTCATATATTCATTGATGCCGAGTAGATAAACAGGTTTTTCGGGTCTTAATGTGGTGGACTTTTGATGAAATAAGCGCCATTGGGACTTAAGAATGCGATATTCGCGACTGTGTTTGTCCAGGGTCTTAAGTAGACTAATACGACTATTATCGAGAGCACGACCAGCTAATTGGACGATATGAAAACGGTCGATAATCACCTTAGCGTTAGGGAAAAGACGATAAATAAAGCGTTGATACTGAGCATTAAGGTCAATAACTACTGATTGAACTTGAGCACGTTCTTGCTTAGAATAACGATTTTCAAAGTAATTAATAATCGAGGAGGAAAGTCGATCATAGAGCTTAACAACTAATTGATGAGTTTCGCTATCACAACAAATAAAAGACATCGTCGACTTAGTAGAACGAAACTCATCAAAGCAAAGATGTTTGGGAAGCTTAGCCATACGATAATGTGGTTGAACACGTTCAATGATTGTTCGGCGAACACTACTAGGTGAGCAATGACAAATTTTAGCAATCAATTCACCGTTAAGGCCTTGCGTAACTAATAGCATAATCTGATTTTTGAGTTTATTAGACAAAGTACAATTCTCTTTGGTCAGACTGGTAGTAGCCCCAAAGGTGCTACTACAGCATTTACAGTAGTATCGTTGTTTCCAGAGAATTAATTCATAACGAGTACCGTCCAAACTAGCTAAACGAATATGGGTTTTACGATAACCGTTTTTAACAATTTTAGTAAAACCACAATTGCGACAACGCGCAATTGGATAGGTTAATCTAGCTGTAATTTTTCTAACGATTTCACGACCAATTTGCTTGGTGGCAACATTTTGAACTTTAATATTAGGGTCTTTAATTCCAAGGATATCTAAGATAAAATGATTTTGGGACATTTGCATCGCCTTCTTTACATATATTTGTGGTGAATTGATTGTACAATAGGGCACAGCAGATGTCCTTTTTT
>JBCLSJ010000050.1:0-1358 GCA_041225415.1 Lactobacillaceae bacterium 24-114 | reverse complement strand
TATTCGTTTTCATCCATCTCAGCACGGAGCTTCTTGCCAATTTCTTCATATCCTGGCTTACCTAAAAGGCCAAACATGTTAACCTTGTAAGCTTCTACTCCTGGTTGATTGAATGGGTTTATCCCGTTTAAGTAACCAGAAATGGCAATCGCTACCTCAAAGAAGTAGATTAAGTAGCCTAAAGTAAATTCATCTTCTTCAGGAATGTGCACCGTCATTACCGGTACTCCACCAGCAGTATGGGCGGCCACCACAGCTTCGTAAGCCTTAGTATTAGTGAAGTCCATAGTTTTGCCTTCCAAATAGCCTAAGCCATCAAGGTTATCGGCTTCACGCGGAATTTCAATGTCATAGTTTGGTTTGTCCAACTTGACAACAGTTTCCATCAAGAACCGCCGACCTTCTTGAATGTATTGACCTAATGAGTGAAGGTCAGTCGTGAAGTTGGCTGATGATGGGTAAATGCCCTTATGGTCCTTACCTTCTGATTCACCAGCTAATTGCTTCCACCATTCCGCAAGCATGGTCATATTTGGTTCATAATTTTCGAGTAATTCTGTTTCATAGCCCTTCCGGTAAAGAATGTTCCGGTAAGCAGCGTATTGATATGCTTCATTATTTTCTAAGTTAGGATCGGTATAGTCCTTTTCGGCCTGAGCAGCTCCAGCCATTAATTGGTCAATATCTCCACCAGAAACAGCAATTGGCAATAAACCAACTGGTGAAAGAACTGAGTAACGACCACCAATTCCATCCTGGATAACAAAGGTTTCGTAACCATTTGCGTCTGCTTCGGTCTTTAAGGCACCTTTAGCCTTATCGGTAGTAGCGTAAATCCGCTTGTTAGCTTCTTTTTCACCATACTTCTTGATCAAGAGGTCCTTGAAGATCCGGAAAGCAATTGATGGTTCAGTGGTTGTTCCTGACTTAGAAACCACGTTGACGGAGAAGTCCTTATCACCGATTAACTGAATTAAGTCATGAACATAAGTTGAGCTGAGGGAGTTACCCGCAAAAAGCACTAATGGGAACTTCCGGTCACTGGCATCCTGTGCTTGGTAGAAGGTATTGTGCAAGAAGTCGATGGCCATCCGTGCCCCTAAGTATGAACCCCCAATTCCAATTACTACTAAGATGTCGGAATCACTTTGAATCTTCTTGGCTGCTTTCTTAATCCGGTCAAATTCTTCGTGGTCATATTCTGTTGGGAGATGGAGCCAATCACGGAACTCAGAGCCAGCTCCTGTACCTTCACGTAATTCGGTATCCGCTGCATTTACCATTGCTTGCATTTCGCCTAATTCGTTATCGTTAACAAACTTTTTTAATGAACTGCTATCTAATTTAATATGTGCCAT
>JBCLSJ010000049.1:0-1406 GCA_041225415.1 Lactobacillaceae bacterium 24-114 | reverse complement strand
TGACGTGTACCCCCAAAGTTGGAAATCAACTTTGGGGGTATTTCTTATGACTAAAATTAGCGTGAATACTAAGATTAAAGCTATTGAAGAGTATGCCAATGGGACAACTAGCTTAGCCGTTATAAGTGCCAAGTATGGTGTCGCCAAATTTGCTTTTCAAATTTGGGTGGGAATTTATGCAAGATTTGGCAAGAGCCCATTACTTAATCCGCCAAAAATAACTGGGGATTTTCGGTTGAACCTGGTAAAGTGGAAACAAGAAAATTCGGCGTCAATCTCTGAGACTTGTATTCACTTTGCTTTTCGCTCACATGCTTCAATACCTAGATGGGAAAGTATCTATAATAGGCAAGGTCCGCAAGCTTTATTAGAGTTACGCCGCGGAAGGAAACCTAAAAATGGTCAAACAACACGACAAGAATCAAGACGAACAGCTTCGTCAGCTCCAAAAGCAGAATCAAGCCCTACAAAGAGAAAACTTATTATTAAAAATACAACTCGACGCCTCAAAAAAATTAACAGCCTTGAGAAAGCATCCAAACAAGAACTCGCGCAAGTAATCTATGAACTCAAGGCAAAGTACCTGTTAAAGGACCTAATTGATGCGCTCCCTATTTCGATGTCAACTTACCAATATTGGCAGGCTAAGTTTGAACACCCCGATGAGGAAAAAGAAGAGCTCAAAGCGGTTATCAAAGGGCTCTTTAACTACTATGAGGCTGAGTATGGGGTACGCCGATTAAGTTCACAAGTTCGTGATTATTACCGGTTGATTGGTAAACAAGTTCCTAATCATAAATGTATTCAACGTTTAATGCATGAAATGGGACTCAAGTGCACTAAATATAATCGACGAGTTCGTAAGTATGACTCCTCTAAAGGCCCTAAGGGCAAGAAGGCAAAGAATCAGCTGAAGCGTCGCTTTATGAGTGATCGCAAATATCAGAAGATGGTTTGTGATATTACGGAAATGAAGGCTGGAAATGGAAAGAAGATTTATCTTGAAATCATCAAAGACTTGGCAACTAAGCAGGTACTCACTTGGGCAGTAAGTGATCATCCAAATCTACAATTTGCCCTAACACCACTTCAAACACTAATTAAGCAACTTCCACATACCGGCTATCAAATCACTCTACACACTGATCAAGGTTGGCATTACCAACACCGTGCTTGGCATAAGCTCCTGCGTAAAGGAAGGATTAGGCAAAGTATGTCTCATCGAGCAACGTGCTTAGATAACGCCGCCTGCGAGACGGTTTTTAGTAAGTTGAAAGCGGAAATTGGTGCCGATACAAGTTATTGCGACCAGGGTAAGCTAAAACAAGCAGTTGAAGAATGGTTGCACTTTTATAATGAACGGCGCATTCAAACAAAACTAGGCAACCAAACACCAAATCAATATG
>JBCLSJ010000048.1:0-1472 GCA_041225415.1 Lactobacillaceae bacterium 24-114 | reverse complement strand
TGAAGTGCCATAGAAAAGTTAGACATTTTAAAAAGTCTTAATTGACGGATTGATTCCGATATTCAATCGGGGTCAATCCGTTTTTGTTTAGTGAGATTCGTTCGTAATTAAACCAATGCACATATTTTTGAACAACATCTTGTAGTTGTTTGATTGATGAGATCTCGATCCGCTTGAGACATTCCCGTTTGAGCAAATTGAAAAAACTTTCAATTGGCGCGTTATCTAGACAGTTACCTTTACGAGACATGCTTTGTTGGAAATGTGCTTTAGCTAAAGCGTTTCGATAATAAGGTAATTGATAATGCCAGCCTTGGTCAGAATGCAGGATAGGCCGACTACCTGTCGGTAGTCGTGTTTTTAATTCTGCTATGGTTCGTTTAATTAATACTTGGTTAGGACTAGCCGATACCTGAGCGGCCAATACCTCGTTACTGGCCTCATCAATGACGGCTGAAATGTATCCAAATTGATGGTCAGTTAATTTAAACTGCGTAATGTCAGTATGCAACACGTGGTAAGCACGATGCTCATTGAATTTTTGCTTTAGAATATTGGGCGCTATGCGTCCAACATTTCCACGATAGGAGGAATAGTGACTCCTCTTACTATAAACACTGACTTTGAGTCTTAAATGATTCATCAGCCGGCGTACTGTCTCTGGGCTAATTGAAAAGTTTGCTTTTATCAGCTGAACATGAATTCGCCGGTAACCATAAGTTTCATGACTTTGATGAAAGATTTTCTTAATAGCTTCCTTAATTTGACGGTATTTGTCAACTTTTTGACTGGCTTTTAATCTTTCATAATACGTAGACCGTGGTATTTCAAAATAACGTAATAGATCATTTAATGGATAATGTGCCCTAAGTTCATGAATCGCTAACGCTTGTCTTTTTCTTCCCGCTGTCTTAGGGCTCGCAATTTTTTTAAGATGTCATTCTCCATCTTTGCATAAGCAAGCTTTGCTTTGAGATCCGCGATCTCTTGTTGATACTGCTCTTCTTTTGTTGGTGTTAGTAGTGGCTGATTTTGCTTCTTCTTCCTTTTATTCATGTTTTTTCTAGGTCGCCCCTTTGGCTTAGGCCGTAGGCCGACAATCCCTTCTTTTTGATATATACGATACCATGAATAGACTTGTGAATGACTTAAATTAAAATGCGCGGCAACCTTATTTACACCTACATCATGAGTGCGATAGTAGGTTACCACTTTAAGCTTAAAATTAATTGAGTAGATTTGTTTAGCATGCTTTACCTTTAGGGATTCCAATCCATGGTTTTTCGCTAATTCAGTCCATTCTCGAATAACTATTGGACTTGAAATACCATACTTCTTACAGAGAATATTATAAGAAGTGTTCCCTAATAAATATTCTTGAACCACTTTTATTTTGAATTGAGTTGAGTATTTTGCCATAAAAAAACCGCCTTAAAATTGTCAGATTTGTCTAACAATTTTAAGGCAGTTCA
>JBCLSJ010000047.1:0-1794 GCA_041225415.1 Lactobacillaceae bacterium 24-114 | reverse complement strand
TTATCGCTAAGTAAGGTAGACCTTTGAAAACTGAACAAAGTTTCGACGAATCAAATGTGTAGGGTCTTCAACTACTTTGTAGTTAGAAGCAAAACATTTGCGAAGTCAATTCGCTTAATTAATTTGAATTAGAGCTATTCAAGTTCTTATATTTTATATGAGAGTTTGATCCTGGCTCAGGATGAACGCCGGCGGTGTGCCTAATACATGCAAGTCGAGCGCACTGGCCCAACTGATATGACGTGCTTGCACTGATTTGACGTTGGATTCCCAGTGAGCGGCGGACGGGTGAGTAACACGTGGGCAACCTGCCCTGAAGCGGGGGATAACATCTGGAAACAGGTGCTAATACCGCATAACAACGAAAACCACATGGTTTTCGTTTGAAAGATGGTTTCGGCTATCACTTCAGGATGGGCCCGCGGTGCATTAGCTAGTTGGTGAGGTAACTGCTCACCAAGGCGATGATGCATAGCCGAGTTGAGAGACTGATCGGCCACAATGGAACTGAGACACGGTCCATACTCCTACGGGAGGCAGCAGTAGGGAATCTTCCACAATGGGCGCAAGCCTGATGGAGCAACACCGCGTGAGTGAAGAAGGGTTTCGGCTCGTAAAGCTCTGTTGTTGGAGAAGAACGTGCGTGAGAGTAACTGTTCACGCAGTGACGGTATCCAACCAGAAAGTCACGGCTAACTACGTGCCAGCAGCCGCGGTAATACGTAGGTGGCAAGCGTTATCCGGATTTATTGGGCGTAAAGCGAGCGCAGGCGGTTGCTTAGGTCTGATGTGAAAGCCTTCGGCTTAACCGAAGAAGTGCATCGGAAACCGGGCGACTTGAGTGCAGAAGAGGACAGTGGAACTCCATGTGTAGCGGTGGAATGCGTAGATATATGGAAGAACACCAGTGGCGAAGGCGGCTGTCTAGTCTGCAACTGACGCTGAGGCTCGAAAGCATGGGTAGCGAACAGGATTAGATACCCTGGTAGTCCATGCCGTAAACGATGAGTGCTAGGTGTTGGAGGGTTTCCGCCCTTCAGTGCCGGAGCTAACGCATTAAGCACTCCGCCTGGGGAGTACGACCGCAAGGTTGAAACTCAAAGGAATTGACGGGGGCCCGCACAAGCGGTGGAGCATGTGGTTTAATTCGAAGCTACGCGAAGAACCTTACCAGGTCTTGACATCTTGCGCCAACCTCAGAGATGAGGCGTTCCCTTCGGGGACGCAATGACAGGTGGTGCATGGTCGTCGTCAGCTCGTGTCGTGAGATGTTGGGTTAAGTCCCGCAACGAGCGCAACCCTTGTTACTAGTTGCCAGCATTAAGTTGGGCACTCTAGTGAGACTGCCGGTGACAAACCGGAGGAAGGTGGGGACGACGTCAGATCATCATGCCCCTTATGACCTGGGCTACACACGTGCTACAATGGACGGTACAACGAGTTGCGAACTCGCGAGAGTAAGCTAATCTCTTAAAGCCGTTCTCAGTTCGGACTGCAGGCTGCAACTCGCCTGCACGAAGTCGGAATCGCTAGTAATCGCGGATCAGCATGCCGCGGTGAATACGTTCCCGGGCCTTGTACACACCGCCCGTCACACCATGGAAGTTTGCAATGCCCAAAGTCGGTGGCCTAACCATTTGGAGGGAGCCGCCTAAGGCAGGGCAGATGACTGGGGTGAAGTCGTAACAAGGTAGCCGTAGGAGAACCTGCGGCTGGATCACCTCCTTTCTAAGGAATAAAACGGAAACCTACACAGCGAAGAAACTTTGTTTAGTTTTGAGAGGTTTACTCTCA
>JBCLSJ010000046.1:0-2138 GCA_041225415.1 Lactobacillaceae bacterium 24-114 | reverse complement strand
CTCGCAAAGTGTTAAATTATGATACCCCGTATGAAGTATTTTTTGACAAACCGTTGCACTTAGTTTGACAATTCGCCGTACAAAAATAATATTTTTTCCGTCTTATTTATTGGAGGTGCTTAAATTGCTTTTATACTTGATCATTGCTATTACCATTTCAACCTTAGCGTCATTCATCACTCTTTATGGCCAACGCAAAATTCTTAATCTTTCAGTTGTTTTTCCTTTACGCTCTGTCTGCGATTCTTGCTCCCATCGCCTCTCCTGGTGGCAACTCTTGCCAATAGTAGGTTATTTAATTCAAAAGGGACGATGTCATTGGTGTCATGCCATCATCCCTTTCTTCTTTTTTCTCACCGAACTAATCACAACTTTTACCTATCTATGGTTGATTAATTTTTCAATTATTCATGACCTAATAGTCGGAGTTGCTCTGCTGTCCTTATTGTTTCTTGTTACAACCGATTATTTTGCTCAGGTTATTTTTCCTGTTGGACTGCTCGGACTTTTGCCCCTAAAATTTATCAGCTCTACAAATTTTTCAATAACTTACTCAGTTATTTCCACTATTTTTCTTACGCTTACCCTATTTTGTTTCCAATATCTAACTAAAGGGATTGGAAGTGGCGATGTTTATTTTCTACTGGTTACTAATATTATCTGGGGCCTGCAAATAACTTTAGAGGTTATCTTGATTGGGTCCCTCGTTACCATATTTTACTTTTTATGGCATCGCCAGCGAAGAATTGCCTTTATCCCGGGCCTAGCCTTTGCTTTTATCCTCCACATGGTCTGGAGTTTGTTCTGAAGCGTCTTTATCTAGCTGAATTGTAACTTCAAATATCTGTTGCTGATATTGAGCAAGATTTTCGATATTTTGAAAGAGCAGCAATAACCATACAAATGCTAGTCCAAATTCAATCAGCTCAAATGCAGTTAGTGAAAGATAGTTAAATAGCTTAAAGATAATGTATTCTGCCCCCATGATAACACCAACCGTATAAGAAACAATCAAGAATTGGCGGGTAGCTTCTGGAAGCATCCAGCGAATAGAGGCAATCAAAATTAGCATGAAGTAAACTAACCACATTGAAATCCGGTCATGAAGGATATGGAATTGCGGATTGTTAGGGAATAGCCCAATGGCCGCAATACAGGCAGCTTCCGCATAAAGTAACCAACGAATCACTTGTGGTCGCCAGCCAGGATATTTCTTCTGTAAATTAACAAAAATATAGTCAACTAACGCAATCATTAATAAACCAGAAAAAATAAGGGTAATATTGAATTGTAAATTAGTCGAATTTTGTGTAGTTCCAAGAAAACTAAAATTATGTTTCCACCAATTACGGTCGGAATTCGTCAGCATTGAGAACAACATTCCACCAATAATCATAATCGTCAGTAGATTTGTAATAATGCTAAACGACAGCGTTAAACATAAGTTAATCATGATGTAATTGATAACCGTATCAATTACAAAAATGAAGGTAATAGAGGTGTAGATATCAAAGGTCGCATCCGTAAAGATTGCCCCCAAGAGCCAAAAGAAAGCCGAAAACATAAAGACAATAATTAACCCACATGCTATGGTAATCGTAGGTAAACTTCGCCAATAAATATTACGCGTCGGGCCAGTATTCTTAATTTTAGTTACCACAAAACTAATGATAAATAGTAACAATCCACTGATTAGACTAGCTAGCATGGATGCATTGGCAATTGAATAGTCACCAGTGATGGGAACTGTCTTTAAGTGAAGTATCTTAAATCCTATAAAAATAGCAATTGATAAGATGATTGCCGGAATTGTACACCAGTATAATTTAATTTTGGGCAACTGGTCGACTACTTTTGCCGGCCGAATATTCATTTCGCTATGATTAACATCCAATAATAAGGGGGTATTTGACCGAAAGCCTGTCTTTTTCAGGGCGGATTCCGGTATCTCTATTTTATATTTTTTCACCGATTCTCTCCTCAATACTACATTAAAGAAACCTATACTTAAAATTATTCTTAACTAAATTACGATAGCAAAAAGCATTTAGACAATCAAGTAATATTGGGTCTACACTATCTGGTATTGATGAAAATCAATGCCGGTTTTTTGTGCGCAAAAAAGGACATCTGCTGTG
>JBCLSJ010000045.1:0-2740 GCA_041225415.1 Lactobacillaceae bacterium 24-114 | reverse complement strand
TACAACAAAAATGCACGTCATTTACAACAAAAATGCACGTCATTTACAACAAAAATGCACGTCATTTACAACAAAAAATGTAAAAATAAGTAAACTATGTTATAGTGTATGTAATTATTGCAAAATAGGAGATAGTTATGGCAGTCATTCAAAATCACAAAGCTGATAAGGCGATTGATAATTTACTAAGCCGTCAGGATTATTTAGTTACTCAAGCTAATGATTTAGCTCGTTCCTTTGGTAACTTAACAACCTTCCAACATAAGGTGTTAGATTTCTGCTTTAGCTTTGTTCAAGCTGATGACACGCAAGCTAAAGTGTACCGTATGAACGCTCTAGACATTATTCGACAATTTGGTTTAGGGACTTCTGGTGCTTCGTATGTGCGAGTAGCTAAGGCATTCAAGGCGCTCAATGAAAATACAGCTATCTACATGCGCATAGAGCAAGATGGGCACTCTGGAATTATGATGACATCTTTATTTGACCACATATCCATGCTAGATGATGGACGTATGGAATTTCAGTTTAGTTCTAAAGTGGCTCCCTACATTTTCCAGCTGAAGAAACGTTTTTACAGTTTTAAGTTATCTGAACTATCGAGAGTACGATCAAAGTACACTTTAGCCTTAATGAAACTTTGGAATGCTAATTCTGTAGGAAAGTTAACAGATGCTCGCATTCAAGGAACACTTGAAGACTGGGAAAGCTGGTTCATTGGATCTGATGAGAATGGTAAACCTAAAAGGTGGACTGTAAGCAGATTTAAGCAGCAAGCATTAAACGTTGCTTTGAAAGAATTAGGTAATCTTTATCCCAAGACTGTTTTTACGTTAACAACGATCAAAAACGGAAGGAAAGTTACTGGGTATCGTCTTGATATTCACCCTGTACGTACAAACCTGGAAATGTGATTAGCTCTCAGACACATTGAAAACTAAGTAGGTGAGCAGTTATGCATCAAAACTCGTTAGAATCGCTTATCAGAAAGGCGAATACTGCCGGTGCAGTAGTGTTTTGCGAATATCACTGGCCGAACTCATGGCATTCATGTTGGGATTGGCATTCTTTGACTTGCTTTCTCAATATGAATGACCCTCAATCAGAGTTACGCTGGGAACTTCAACGATTGATTTTTGAAGCTAAAACTCATGAGGGGGGGGGTACAAACCGCCTTCCTAATGCACTTCTTGCCTAATCATGTTACTAATTTTATGGATCTGCTCCTATATTCAATTAAGGAAAATGATGATTGGTTTACTGTTATTGCTGATAAAAATACTTTGGTTATTAATAAAGCAATTGACGCGGAATGGCACTATGGCCAACGAAAATAATGAAAATAGTCTCTAATTGTTGTTGTATCAACGTTTAGAGACTATTTTTTTGGGGGGGGGCATACTACGACATGCCCCCCATGTGTCCATTGTCCATTGTCCAAAATTATCTAATTTTTTGCTGAGCTTTTTTGAAAAAAGCGAAATTTGCCAATTAAAAATTGGCAAATAGTGAGTAATTTTTCGAATGAGCCTAAAGACGAAATTCGATTGAGTTTAGATTGGATGGGTCGGAGAGAATGCGGAGACTTGCAAGCAAGTCTCCGCATTCCTGTCCCCTTTTGTCTCCTAATTTAGGAAGCAGAAAAAGGGAGACAAAGGGAGAAATAGGGGGGAACCCCGATAGAATTTAGGTAACCTTTGGAATCCCCGCCACTGGCGGGTTATCGGCTTGCCGATAATCGATTCCTCTTATGCTCATTATTTTTATCTTGATTTTGTTACATAATTTTGTAATTGTTTGATTTAGTTACGATTTCAAGTTGCTATAACTTGAATGTGTTACAATTTCAAAATATAGTTTAATTAGGGAGGTCGAATGAAATGGAAAATGAACATGGTGGAAAGCGTTTAGGAGCAGGTCGAAAACTTAAATATGGTCAACAGACGATGGTAGTTCGGCTGCCAGTAAACTTAGTTGAAGAATTAGAAAAATTGAGCGTGGAAGATTTGAACAAAGTAATATGGCAACTTCATGAATTTAATAGCCGTAGGACTCTCTAAGAAGCTCTCTAAGCGTCTGAATGAGTCAAACAATGAATTTATCCAATGCATGGCTTAAATTGCCTGAGAAGGGCAGAGAACACAAATAAGCAGGTTTTAAGGCGCAAAACAGAAAAGCCGCCTAGCTCGAAAGCTAGACGGTCGTCCAAGTCACTAAACCATGCTATAATTAAATCAGGATTTGAAGAAATTACATTCAACAATTAGGCTGATAGCTTAGCGGTAGCGCTCTTGTTCTGGTGTACGGCAATACACCACCAGCCAAGCGCATAAGAGTACACCTTCAAGAGGTATCAGCTCCTAAGACAGACTTGTGCATTGGTGGTAGCCAGTGCACTTTTTTATTATATCTGGTTTCAACGAGAAAGCAGTAATTAATTGCTACTCTTTTTTGTGGCAAAAGATTGAGAAAGGCTATTTGCATGTTATAGCTACAAAGAGCCTTTTTGATTTCCGGCCAGTTTAATTAAAAAATTTTGAATTTTTGAAAAAAAGTTATTTCAGTTCCGTTAAGTAGATACATTGATGAGATACATTCTTATTACATTATATATACATTAGGAGAATCAAAATCGCTCAACCATGCGGGTTTGAGAGTAAATGTACAACAAAAATGCACGTCATTTACAACAAAAATGCACGTCATTTACAACAAAAATGCACGTCATTTACAACAAAAA
>JBCLSJ010000044.1:0-3205 GCA_041225415.1 Lactobacillaceae bacterium 24-114 | reverse complement strand
GGCGTGTTGAAGCTTAACTTCTGTGTTCGGCATGGGAACAGGTGTATCCTTCAAGCCATCATCACCACACTTACCCTTGCGGGCGAGAGCTTCTACTCTCAAAACTAAATAATATCTCCTTCTCCCGAGTTAACCGCTTGCCTTGGTTAAGTCCTCGACCGATTAGTAATGGTCCGCTCCATGCCTCACGGCACTTCCACTTCCATCCTATCTACCACATCATCTTTGTGGGGTCTTACTTCCCGAAGGAATGGGAAATCTCATCTTGAGGCGAGTTTCACACTTAGATGCTTTCAGCGTTTATCTCATCCATACATAGCTACCCAGCGGTGCTCCTGGCGGAACAACTGGTACACCAGCGGTATGTCCATCCCGGTCCTCTCGTACTAAGGACAGGTCCTCTCAAATTTCCTACGCCCGCGACGGATAGGGACCGAACTGTCTCACGACGTTCTGAACCCAGCTCGCGTACCGCTTTAATGGGCGAACAGCCCAACCCTTGGGACCGACTACAGCCCCAGGATGCGATGAGCCGACATCGAGGTGCCAAACCTCCCCGTCGATGTGGACTCTTGGGGGAGATAAGCCTGTTATCCCCAGGGTAGCTTTTATCCGTTGAGCGATGGCCCTTCCATGCGGAACCACCGGATCACTAAGCCCGACTTTCGTCCCTGCTCGACCTGTCTGTCTCGCAGTCAAGCTCGCTTGTGCCTTTACACTCTGCGAATGATTTCCAACCATTCTGAGCGAACCTTTGGGCGCCTCCGTTACCTTTTAGGAGGCGACCGCCCCAGTCAAACTGCCCACCTGACACTGTCTCCCAGCACGATTAGTGCTGCGGGTTAGAGTGGTCATAATGCAAGGGTAGTATCCCACCAGCGCCTCCATCGAAACTAGCGTTCCGACTTCTACGGCTCCTACCTATCCTGTACGTGCAGTACAAACACTCAATATCAAGCTACAGTAAAGCTCCATGGGGTCTTTCCGTCCTGTCGCGGGTACCCTGCATCTTCACAGGGATTTCAATTTCACCGAGTCTCTCGTTGAGACAGTGCCCAGATCGTTACGCCTTTCGTGCGGGTCGGAACTTACCCGACAAGGAATTTCGCTACCTTAGGACCGTTATAGTTACGGCCGCCGTTTACTGGGGCTTCAATTCAGAGCTTCGCCGAAGCTAACCCTTCCTTTTAACCTTCCAGCACCGGGCAGGCGTCAGCCCCTATACTTCATCTTACGATTTTGCAGAAACCTGTGTTTTTGATAAACAGTCGCCTGGGCCTATTCACTGCGGCTGGTCTTGCGACCAGCACCCCTTCTCCCGAAGTTACGGGGTCATTTTGCCGAGTTCCTTAACGAGAGTTCTCTCGCTCACCTTAGGATTCTCTCCTCGACTACCTGTGTCGGTTTGCGGTACGGGCAGTTAACGTGCTCCTTAGAAGCTTTTCTCGGCAGTGTGACATCGGCAACTTCGCTACTATAATTTCGCTCCCCATCACAGCTTGTCAACACGATTGTAAGCATTTGACTCACAACCTGACTTACTGCTTGGCCCCACTCTTCCAATCGTGAGGTTTGCTTAGCCTCCTGCGTCCCTCCATCGTCAAACGCAGTTAACTGGTACAGGAATCTCAACCTGTTATCCATCGCCTACGCCTCTCGGCCTCGGCTTAGGTCCCGACTTACCCTGGGTGGACGAGCCTTCCCCAGGAAACCTTAGTCATTCGGTGGACAGGATTCTCACCTGTCTTTCGCTACTCATACCGGCATTCTCACTTCTAAGCGCTCCACCAGTCCTCACGGTCTGGCTTCACCGCCCTTAGAACGCTCTCCTATCACGTGCACATAGTGCACATCCACAGTTTCGGTAATATGCTTAGCCCCGGTACATTTTCGGCGCAGAATCACTCGACTAGTGAGCTATTACGCACTCTTTAAATGATGGCTGCTTCTGAGCCAACATCCTAGTTGTCTATGCAACTCCACATCCTTTTCCACTTAGCATATATTTAGGGACCTTAACTGGTGATCTGGGCTGTTCCCCTTTCGACGGTGGATCTTATCACTCATCGTCTGACTCCTGGGCATAAATCAATGGCATTCGGAGTTTATCTGAAGTTGGTAACCCATGACGGGCCCCTTGTCCAAACAGTAGCTCTACCTCCATGATTCTTTATCCCAAGGCTCCCCCTAAAGAGATTTCGGAGAGAACCAGCTATCTCCAAGTTCGTTTGGAATTTCACCGCTACCCACACCTCATCCCAGCCATTTTCAACTGACACGGGTTCGGTCCTCCAGTGCGCTTTACCGCACCTTCAACCTGGACATGGGTAGGTCACCTGGTTTCGGGTCTACAACTACATACTTCGTACGCCCATTTCAGACTCGCTTTCGCTGCGGCTCCGGTTTTTCCACCTTAACCTTGCATGCAATCGTAACTCGCCGGTTCATTCTGCAAGAGGCACGCCGTCACCCATTAACGGGCTCCGACAGCTTGTAGGCACATGGTTTCAGGAACTATTTCACTCCCCTTCCGGGGTGCTTTTCACCTTTCCCTCACGGTACTGGTTCACTATCGGTCACTAGGGAGTATTTAGCCTTGCGAGATGGTCCTCGCAGATTCCGACGGGGTTTCACGTGTCCCGCCGTACTCAGGATCCTGAACTGAGGGAGTGACGTTTCGTCTACTGGGCTTTCACCATCTCTGGCGCAGCTTCCCAGCTGCTTCGACTACGTCGCTCTTTGGTAACTCAAATGTTCAGTCCTACAACCCCAACGAGCAAGCTCGTTGGTTTGGGCTGTTCCCCTTTCGCTCGCCGCTACTCAGGGAATCGATGTTTCTTTCTCTTCCTGCAGCTACTAAGATGTTTCAGTTCACTGCGTCTACCGCTCACTAGCTATAGATTCACTAGTAAGCAACCAACGACTAAGTTGGTTGGGTTGCCCCATTCGGAAATCTCCGGATCAAAGCGTACTTACCGCTCCCCGAAGCATATCGGTGTTAGTCCCGTCCTTCATCGGCTCCTAGTACCAAGGCATTCACCATGCGCCCTTCATAACTTAACCTTGATGTCCACTTCGTGAACATCCGATTAATTGAGTTAGCGATTATTTTCTTAAAACTCAAAATAACGCGGTGTGTTCTCGGTTTATTGTTTTAATAATAAATAAAGAATTTGATATTATTTAGTTTTCAAAGTACAAGCTC
>JBCLSJ010000043.1:0-3612 GCA_041225415.1 Lactobacillaceae bacterium 24-114 | reverse complement strand
TTTGTCGGAATTGATATTCGTCGTTACCAATCTGGAACATATTTAGGCCAAGATCACATTAATAAGCGTGGAAAACCCAGTTGCCCGTAAGCTCTTGTACTTTACGATTGGTAATATGATTCGCCACGAGCACGCTAATTCTAATCATATCGTTGACTATTACTATCGTTTAAAATAAAAACAAACGACCTCATCCAAAACTGAATAAGGTCGCTAAGCTAGCTTGTATGAATAAAACGCTGAAATATCTCTTATCCATGATCAAGCACCACGAAAAATACCACTATCGGTATACGGACTCCATGGTCCCTGTGAAGGCATAATCGTCTCACAAATTCAATATACCACTAATTCTCGATTTTTGAAGAAGAACTGGGTTGGTTTAGTATACTCTCTTTTTCTAAATATTTTTCTTGACTAATCGTAGGAAGAGGAAGCTGGGAAACAACAAATTTGCAAGACGGTGGGCTAAGGATAGAACGGTGATTAGCGAGGAACGAGTTGATTATCGTTTGGACTTAGACTCGAGCCTTGCGGTTACGACGCAAAGCTAGCCTTCTAGGTTTCCCGCGATTAGACTTTGTAGCATTCGGAAATAATAAGAGGTCGGCGAAAATATAAAGTATTTTCCCGACCTCGTTTTTAACTTTCCAGTTTCTATTCTTTCCATGGAAAATCAAGGCTAATCATTTCATTAATTTGGCTTTGATGTTTCTTAGCTGCTTTTCGTCGTTCACGCCGTTCCTCATAACTGGCAACTAATTCTTTTTGTTCATTAGTTTGCGGAATAAGGTGGTCATAGTTAATTCTTTTCTTGGGGTCCTGGACTACATAGGTCATGAAGCAAGTAAACCCGAGAAAACGTTCACCAGTCATCAAGTGCTCACCAATCACTTTAACAAAAACTTCCAGGGAGCGATGACCTAGTCCAGTAACGTATGCTTCCATGCACATTGAATCTTGGAGCTGAAAGGGAGCGAGAAACTGAATGTGGTCCATAGTTGCAGTGACTACGGTTGATCGGGCAACTCGCATGGCTGCTACTGAGGCCTCCCCATCAACTAATTCAAGAATCCGGCCACCAAAGACAGTAGAATGTTCGTTTAAATCAGCGTTAAAAACTCGGTGAAGAGATACAGCCAATGTATCGTTGCACTTAATATCCATAAATAAACGTCTCCTTTAAATTCATACTATTATTTTAGCACATTCTGGGGAAGCGCTTTCGATTGATTGATGGGAGAAAGTTGGAGAATTTTTAATAATCTTTTCATCTATAGTTGCAAAATATACTATAATAAAGACACTGTTGTGAAGAAAGGATGAGATTAATGGCAAAAGAAAGTCAGATTATTGACACAAATTCACTCTACATTAACTTAGACCAGGGAGTAGCTACTCTTAACTATAGCAAGAACTACTTCACTGATATTCCAACAATGATCAGTAGTGATGAGTTCAAGCAAGTAGTTAAATTATATTTACAATCACGAAATCCAGATCACGATGATGATGCCTTTGACAATGCAAATGCGACTAAGTTCGTTGATATTTTAAAGAAAGTTTTATTCAATGATGAGAGTGCCTTTGATGAGTATGATCCAAAGGACATTCTAGAAAGCGTGGAAGAATTATATTCATTCTACCGTTCATTATTACGTGTTTCCGTCATCGAAAATAACAAGATTGTCGGTAACGAATTTCGGGCGATTGATACACAATTTAATGACCTTGTTCGTAAGACGTACCGGATCCTTGAAGAGAAGCTACAAGGTTTTGAAAATCGGACTTATCGCCAAGTGAATGCCGCTACGAACGCAACCATTCTTGTACAACAAGAAGACTGGCGCATTCCAGAAGGCTACGAAGAACTCCGTGACATTGATTTCATCAATACAGTTATGCTTCGTCCACCAATGATGATGCATACTAAGAGCAACAAGCGCGAAGGGGTATTTTCGGCAGTTGAAAATAACCCAATCGAACGATTCCATGGCGAACGTGGTAAGTGGTACTGTTACCCAGCTAAGATTGGTGAAAGTTTGGCCTTTATTTACTTTAACGTTGACTATATGGTAAACGGGATTGCATTATCAAACCTTTTTGAAATTGCCTCCCCTGAAGAAATTAAGGGTCAAAAACCTGATTTAATCTTACTCTTTGGTCTTGAGAAGACTGAAGGCATGGTTTCTCATTACTATGAAGATAAGAAGAATGACTTGTGGGTCGGTGAAGTACCATACACTGACAAGACGACTTACTTTGGCTATATGAAGAAGATGTGTTTAACTCTTCATAACTTGCACCAAATTAAGCAAGGAAACCTTCCAATTCACGGTTCAATGCTAAAGATCCGCTTTACTAATGGTAAAGAAAAGAATGTTGTCTTCTTTGGTGACTCGGGCGCCGGTAAGTCCGAGTCAATTGAAGCACTCCAAGAATTGGCTGATGACAAGATTGTCAGCATGGAAACTATCTTTGACGACATGGGAAGTTTCACCTTAACTAAGGATGAACCAGGAATCTATGCTCAAGGTACAGAAACTGGTGCTTTCGTCCGTCTTGATGACTTGAGCAGTGCTGTGGCCTTTAATAACATGGACCGTGGTGTTTACCTTAACCCAGAATTAAGTAACGCCCGTGTTATCATTCCAGCTGATACTTACCAAAATGTTATTAAGCATCACCACATCGATATGTGGCTATACGCTAACAACTACAGTGATGAAGTAGGTATCCACCGCTTTGATAATAAGGAAGAAGCCGAAGAGGTTTTTGTTGCTGGTCAACGGAAGGCCTTAGGAACGACTGATGAAGTCGGGATGAGTAAGACTTTCTTTGCTAACCCATTTGGTCCAGTTCAAGAACCAGAATTGACAAGGCCAATTATTGATAAGGTATTTACTAAGCTCTTCGACAAGGGAGTATATGTTGGTGAAATTTTCACCCACCTTGGAAACGATAAGTCAAAGGATGCCTTAAAGGAATCAGCTGAAGAATTGCTTGATGTCCTGATGAATAGTTAATAAAATTAAGTAATTTTTGTAATTAGTCTGTAACAAACACCTGTTACAGACTTATTTTTTAAATATTTCAAGAAAATATGGCTTAGTTTTAAGAAATTATGACGAATTTGAAATAAAATATTGAAGGCAAAAATTAAAATAAGGCTTACCAAAGAATGGCTTGATAACAGTATTTGTAGGAGTATTACGAAATTAAGTGATGGAAAAGAGGACTGGTTTATTACAAAAAATTACAGAATCAGCGTCAAATGATAAAGCGTAGTAACCCACCCGTAAAGCAAACCCTGTATAGTATATAAGCGTTGATGATATTTAATATCAATTTTCAAAAGACTAAATACAGTTATAAAAGAAAAGGATGGATTGATTTATTTATGAAGTTATCTAAGAAAGCAGCAAAGATTACAGCAGCAATTGCCGGTGCAGTCGCATTAGGTACTGTCGCTACTGCAACTAACGCTAGTGCCGACAGTATTTACACTGTTCAATCAGGCGATACTCTTTCTGGAATTTCATACAAGTTAGGTCACGACTTAACTTATGTTGATACATTAGTTTCAAACAATAGCATTGCTAACAAGGACCT
>JBCLSJ010000042.1:0-5225 GCA_041225415.1 Lactobacillaceae bacterium 24-114 | reverse complement strand
AGGTCCTTGTTAGCAATGCTATTGTTTGAAACTAATGTATCAACATAAGTTAAGTCGTGACCTAACTTGTATGAAATACCTGATAAAGTGTCACCACTTTGAACAGTGTAGATTGAATCAGCGTTTGCATTAGTGGTAGTTGCAATAGTACCTAAAGCAACAGTTCCGGCAATCGCAGCAGTAATTTTAGCAATGTTCTTAGTTAACTTATTCATAAAAATGAAAAACCTTCCTTTTTAATTTTTATTCTCTAATTATTAATTTTTTTGTTAAGTGGTTGATTACTTATCAACGATTTATACTATACACCCTAAAAATTACATAGGAGTTACCATGGCTTCTCAATTTAAGTTTTTTTCGTAATCTGTTGTAATAATTCACCACCTTTTCCATATTTTTATAAATTTAAGTCCTATTAAATCAACGTTTATCGAACTTCATATTTTTTGCAACACTTTTGTAACATAAGAGAGTAAAAAAGCCGAAATTAAGGAAAATCTTCCCTAATTTCGACTTAAAACGAGATTTTTCTTGCATTTTGTAACATTCTTGTAATCACTTTTCATTTTGAAAATGGTTGAAAAAGTCATCCTTATCCTTAAAATCGGCTACTTCATCATGGTCATCAACCTTTATGGATCCATTTTTACCAACAATTCTTGTTTGTTCGAGAGTAAGTGGTTCGCCATTTGCACTAGCGAAGGAACCAAATTCTACTTTACCATCTGATTCTTCCCAACCGAGTTCTTGCAACTGGCCTTTAGTATCATTACCGTACCCATCGGCCGTTGCCTTAACCTGCACTTCTTGATTAGCCCGCGCAAAAGCTTGTATTTCTCCATGCCAGTTCGTATCTGGGCCGTCTAAGAAGCTATAAAAACTACTATTTACAAAATCTACAGTCGGTAATTTTACCTTTATATTAAGTTGTGAGCTGCGTGCTTGGTAGGCATGGACAACATGATTAACAGTTGTACTTTGATAGTTTCCTTCCTGTTCAAAGAAAACCCTGGCACCAGTTCCCAGTAAAATCTCTGTCGCGTAGTACAAAGGATTTCTACTATTAAATATACTTGACTCTTTAATATGAACGGTTGCCCCAGCACCCACAATAATTAATTGGTGGGGATTCTTGCCCCTAGTCTCTAGGTGAAGGTTAAGGGGCGTATCTAGGTGAGAATTATCAGGCACGTAAACGAATTCGCCAGCATCCAGTAAGGCAATATGCATGGCATTGAGCTGGTTATCCTGCCAATTAACAGCTTTTTCCATTAAATTCTCTTGCAACAATTCAGGATAGTGATTAACAGCCTCGAGGAGAGGTAAGACTTCTACTGAACTTGTTGGTGCTCTCAGTTCCTTATCTACCACTAACGGAAGTTCTTCCCATTCACTAATCCACTTATCCTGCCCTCTTAACTTTGGCAAACGTTTCCTTAGCATTAAAGCAAGAGTCCGTTTCTTTTGTAGCGATGCTGGCTCTTCTTTGCTTAATTTCTCTACCATTGAGTTTAAATCTTGGGTCATTTTCTACTCCTAACTAGTGAATAAGCTTATCCCAAATTACAACTTTACCAGCCGCCAAGGATTTTTGTACGTCAATGATTCGTTGGTTGGAACTACCACGAAATTGAAGGGTTAAGTCCTTTTTGGCTAAGAGAAAACGACCATCAACTAAAATATCAATGTTGCGTAACATTTCCCTTTTATCTTCTGAGTCTTGTAAAATTTCTTCCCAGGTATAACCTGACCAGGACCAGATGTCCTTAGTATGGCCAAACTCCTTTCTTAACCGGTGAATAAGTTTAAGACAGACTTGGGTATTTAAGAAGGGTTCGCCACCCAATAAAGTCAATCCCTGAACATAGCTTTGTGAAAGATCTTTCATTATTTGTTCTTCTAATTCCTGGGTGTAAGGTTGCCCATAGTGAAAATTTTGGGCTGCCTTGTTGTAACAACCTGGGCAATTAAAAAGGCAGCCACTGACATAAATACTACAGCGAACCCCTTCACCATCAACAAAGTTAAACGGCTTATAGTCAGCAACGTATTGTAACGAATGATCTTTTGCTAGCCATTCCTTTGGCCGAGGATTTTTTGGTAATTTTGGTATTTGTTTGTCAGCCATATTTACCCTTCCTTAAATTTGATCTCCGCTGATAGAAGCGCGGTGTTCTTTATTATCAAATTGCCGGTGTTGTTCAAACTCAGCAGCAGACTTGATCATTGATGAGCTCATGTGTTTAACCCGGTGAATAATTTCCTCGTGCCGTCCGTGGACCATTGGCCGCTGTTGAGGGTTTCCTAAGTAACCGCATGTTCGTTTTACAACATCACAAGTAGCTGGATCGTGATTACCACATTGCGGACACTTAAATCCTCTCGCGGTCGCCTCAAATTCGCCTTTGAAACCACACTTGAAGCACTGGTCAATTGAAGTATTTGTTCCCAAGTAACCAACATGATCATAGGCCCAGTCCCACACCGCTTCTAAGGCTTTTGGATTCTGCCGCAAATTAGGATATTCACAGTAATGAATAAAACCACCAGCTGCTTGGTGCGGGAAATCCTCTTCAAATGTTAACTTCTCGAAAGGAGTTGGGTGTTTCCGCACATCATAGTGGAAACTATTGGTGTAATATTCCTTATCGGTCACGTTTTCTACCCGACCAAACTTCTTAATATCATCTTGGCAGAACGTATCAGTCAATGATTCAGCTGGTGTGGAATAAAGACTGTAATGGTAACCCTCTTTTTCTTCCCACTTAGCACAAAGGTCATGCATTGCTTTGGTAATTGAAACTGCAAAATCATGTGCTTCTTTGTTATGTTCCCAGTTTGGTCCATAAAATGATGTGCAGACTTCATAAAGACCAATGTAACCAAGCGAAATGGTGGCACGACTATTCTTAAAAACTTCATCAACGGATTGGTCACGGGTTAGCCGTTTACCAAAGGCTCCATACATATAAAGCAGTGGAGCATTTTCCGGCTTAGCCTGCTTAGTCCGTGCTATTCGATATTTAAGGGCCATATGACAAATGTTCATTTTTTCTTGGAAAATCTGCCAAAATAAATCCTTATCACCATCAGCTTCAAGAGCAATTCGTGGCAAGTTAACTGTGACTACTCCAAGATTTAGCCGACCAGAATTGACTTCCTGGCCACTTACCGGATCTTTCCAGCCCTGAAGAAATGAACGACAACCCATTGGCGTCTTAAAACTTCCCGTAATTTCCTTAATCTTGTCATACATCAAGATATCAGGGTACATACGCTTAGTAGAACATTCCAAAGCTAGCTGCTTGATATCATAGTTTGGATCATCTGGCTGTAAGTTCAATCCCTTTTTCAATGTAAAAATTAGTTTAGGAAAGATCGCAGTCCGGTGCTCCTTACCTAGCCCCTTTATTCTAATTTTGAGGATAGCCTTTTGTATTTCCCGTGAAATCCAGCTAGTACCTAGGCCAAAGTTAACCGTTGTAAATGGAGTTTGTCCCTGACTGGAATAGAGAGTGTTAATCTCATACTCTAAAGCCTGCATGGCATCGTAAATGTCTTTTTTGGTCTTTTCTTTAGTATATTCCTCACGCTTATCTTCTGGAACCCATTTTTCCGCATCCTTCATGTGCTTTTCATAGTTTAATTTAGCGTATGGTTCCAATAATTGATCAATTCGGTTTGCAGAACAACCACCATATTGGAGCGAGGCCACGTTAGCAATAATTTGTGACATTTGTGCAGTTGCTGTTTGAATCGAACGAGGCGATGATACCCAAGCATTCCCAATCTTAAACCCGTTCTTCAACATTTCATCAAAATCAATTAGGCAGCAATTGGTTTCTGGAGTAACCGGTGAGTAATCGAGGTCATGCCAGTGAATATCTCCACGTAAATGGGCCTTAGCAACTAATGGAGGTAACATTCGTAGTCCCAATGCACGACTAACAACCCCTGCTTCCAAGTCACGTTGTGTATTAAATACATGACTATCCTTATTGGCATTTTCATGAACCACGCGAGAATTACGATCAAATAATTGTTCAAGTTTGTTTTTTGGGTCAGTTGCTTCAGCAAAAAGACGTTCATCATTGCGACGGTAATCGATATACGCTTGAGCCAAAACTGATTCCTTAGCTTCCTTTAATCCCTCAATAAATGCTTCAGAAATCTCCTGCGATGAAACAGTACGTTTACCCATAAAATTTTTTAGTAATTGTTGGTAGACAGTAGCTTTGGTGTCTTTATCTGCCTTTAATTCCTTTAAAACCAAATCAATCTTGTAACCATAAAATGGCGTACGGGTGCCATCACGTTTAATAATCACTACATCAGTCAAATCATTTAATTTCGTACTATTTCGCAGTTCGATATCCATTTTGCTCTCCCTCTCCTATCACTTAACGATAACTATCATACTATTGAACAATTAGTTTAGAAAGATTGACTTCTTATTGTTAGTATGTTGCCTGAAAAAGATAGGAAGCAATTTTTCTCCCACTTCCGAACTCCAAATTATAAATGATAAAGTCTACATTCAATCGTTGCTTGTTATTGAGAAAAAATAGACTTCAATTTTAATCCTGTTTACAAAAGATTCATTATCAATGGATAAGTTAATATTTTAATTTATTTCCTTACTTTATATGATTGATTTATCATATGTATACTATATATAGTGGGCGGAATAAAAATATATACTAATTAATGTAGTGAAGGAAGAGAGTTACTTTTAATATTTATTGAAACTCAATTATAAATTTTATGGATCTCTCAGTTAACAGATCTTAAATTCAAGTAGTAATGTACAAAAATGAAAAGCAACGGTAAAAAAATTTAAAACAAAAACAGACCGCAAGCCTTAATATAATAGGCTTGCGGTCTGTTTCCGTTAAGAAATTGATCTTCTTAAAAGCTCATATTAAATGCCTCCGGTGGGGGTCGAACCCACACTCCCAAACGGGAACTGGATTTTGAGTCCAGCGCGTCTGCCAATTCCGCCACAGAGGCAAAAGATATTAATTTCTTAACTAAAAGGTGGTAATCGGATTTGAACCGATGATAAAGGTTTTGCAGACCTCTGCCTTACCACTTGGCTATACCACCAAATAGCTATGAGCTAAATGTTAAAATATAAAAATTTAACAAAGGGCGGTATGTGGGATTCGAACCCACGCGTGCCGGACCCACAAACCGGTGTGTTAACCAACCTTCACCAATACCGC
>JBCLSJ010000041.1:0-5846 GCA_041225415.1 Lactobacillaceae bacterium 24-114 | reverse complement strand
CCACCCGCATAGCAGGTGGTTTTTTGTTTCGTGCATTCGCTCTGCTCACGCACTCAACTAGGTCTAAAGACATTAATTAAAATACGACCTGTAATTTTTGAGTCAATCAAGAATTACAGGTCGTATTCTTTGTTGTGGTACTAAGCATTAGTGGTAAATTTGTTATTTCCCAGCTTCCATATTATGGTATTTTACTTCTCTATACTGGTTTTAACGATGACGAATATTAAAGGCATGACGACCAGAGTGACTATTGCCATGATTATCGCGTCCTTTTCTTGAATGTCCATCTTTGCTCTTACGCCGATGACTATAGTTATTGTGTCGATTGTTGCGTGGACCTCTATAACCATGCCCAGAACGGCCATCGCGATGTTTTCGTTGTGGTAATGGTCGCTCAGGAGTTATTTTAACAGGTACAGCACTTGCTGGTTCTGTGGTCATTTCATTTAACAGAGCTGCCACCAAATCAACAGCTTGATGGTTAGCTAATAATTGTTCAGCTGCCTCACGATAACGTTCTGTTGACTTATTCGTCAATAATTCATCAATATCGTTGAACGCACTTGCTACCTGCCCTTTAAAGGCTTCCTCAGCTGTAGGAGGCTTCAGGGGCAACATCCTTACTCGGGTCAATTTTTCAATTTCGCGAAGGTAACCCATCTCATTTGGGGTAACAAATGTTAATGAAACTCCGTGGTGACCGGCCCGTCCAGTACGTCCGATCCGATGAACATAGCTATCGGGATCTGATGGAATATCGTAATTATAAACGTGGGTTACGCCAGAAATGTCTAATCCTCGCGCTGCCACATCTGTTGCCACCAAGATATCTAATTCACCCTTCTTGAACTGCTTCATAATCTTACTCCGCCGTTCTTGGGTAAGGTCACCATGAATACCAGCTGCATTATATCCACGGGCAATTAGTCCCCGGGATAATTCATCAACGCGTCGTTTAGTCCGCCCAAAGACAATTGTCAACTCAGGATCTTGAACATCAATCAACCGTGTCATAATATCGAATTTTTCGTAATCACGCGCTCTTACATAGTACTGATCAACCAAATCGGTAGTTAATTCTTTAGCCTTGATTCGAACTGTCGTTGGGTTAGTCATGAACTTTTCCCCAATCTTCTTAATTTCTGGCGGCATTGTTGCAGAAAAAAGAAGTGTTTGACGGTCCCTTGGCGTTTTACTAATAATAGCTTCGATATCATCCAAGAATCCCATGTTTAGCATCTCGTCGGCCTCATCTAATACTAATGTCTTGATATTGCCTAACTTTACAGTATGACGGTTAATATGGTCTTTTAACCGCCCTGGAGTACCAACGAGGATTTGTGGATGTTGCTTTAAGTTCTTAATTTGCCGCCGAATATCAGCCCCACCGTAAACAACCTGTACACGGACGTGCTTATCTTTTCCTAAGCGAAAAAGCTCTTCTTGGGTCTGGATCGCTAATTCCCGAGTTGGTGATACAATTAACGCTTGGATATTGGGATTTTCTGTATCGACGTGTTCGATAATTGGGAGACCAAAAGCGGCTGTTTTTCCCGTTCCAGTCTGAGCCTGTCCAATTACATCCTGCCCCTTTAAAACCATTGGAATTGTTTGTTCTTGAATCGGGGTAGCTTCCTCATAACCGCTGCGTTTAATTGCTTTTAAAAGACTGTCTGATAGTCCTAATTCACTAAATTTCAAATATTTTCCTCCTAAAAATTACCAGCCGACTACCCGAAATTAAGCTAGTCGACTGGTCCTTTTGTTTATTTATTTGTTAGATTCTTTAATACTCGTTCCAAATGGATTCCGTGACTTCCCTTTAACAAAAGTAAGTCTTCCGGTTCCATCACTTGGTCTAAGTCAGTTGTCAGTTTGTCTAGTTCATCGGAAGTATACAGATGAATTGCTTCTTTTGGATACCCATTTTTCTTTAGTTCATCGCTTAGATTTACCATTTCGGGACCGACGAGGTAAACAGCTTGAATCTTTTCACGATTAATACTAGGAGCCAAACTGGCATGTAAACGTGCTGATGCTTCACCTAATTCTAACATATCCCCTAACACCGCAATCCGCTTGCCAGCGGTAGGAATATTGCTGATTGTTTTTAGCACCTGTTTAGCAGCAGTTGGGTTTGAATTATAAACATCGCTTAAAATTCGTTCACCCTTACTACCATCAATCCATTCAGCACGATTTTCTGTTAATTCCACATTTTTTAATGCTTTCACAATATTTTGGGGTTTAATGTGTAATCGCTGACCTGCAGAAATAGCTGCTAATGCGTTGTTAACGTTATATTCACCAACCATCGGAATAGTGAAAACTTCCTCTGGCCATTCGTTTACTCGGAAGTCAATACTATCTTCATGTAACTTTACACTAGTTGCGTAAAAGTCATTATTCAATTGACGGCCAAAAGTAATCTTTTCTTGGGCTAAATTGGCTGCGCGTTCAGTTAATAGTGGTTCATCTCCATTGTAAACCAGGGCACCATCTTCTTTCAGCCCATGAGTAATCTCCATCTTGGCATCTGCAATCCTATCACGCGTACCAAAGAATTCGATGTGTGCTTCACCAATCATCGTAATTACAGCAATATCTGGTGAAACTAGCTTACTAAGAAAATCAAGCTGACCAGGACGGTCCATTCCCATTTCAACCACTACCACTTCGGTACTAGCTTCCATCCCTAAGAGAGTAACTGGAACACCGATTTCGTTGTTAAAGTTGGCGTGAGTTTTGGTAACGTTTAATTGAGTACTCAAAATTGAGGCAACCATATCTTTTGTTGTGGTCTTTCCGTTACTTCCAGTAACCGCAACAACTATTGGGTTAATTTTATGTAAGTAATACTTACTCAATTCTTGTAGTGCGCTCAGCGGATCGTTGACAATAAGTACTGGCTGATCATCTGAAGTTGTCAGCTCATGGTCACTAGCCCACAAGCTAGCACTAGCCCCATTTTCAAAAGCACCTGCTACAAATTGATGACCATCTTGGGATCCTTGAAGCGGAACAAACAATGCTCCTTCTTCAAGCTGGCGGCTATCAAATGCCACACTCGTAATTTCGATATCTTTCCATTGTTCAATATTATTTTCTGCGCCGATTGCCTTTGCAATTTCGGCCAATGTCATTTTCATGGAAAAGCTCCTCTATCTCCAATTAAATTTAGCCTTTTAATTATATCATGGTGACCAGGAGACGGTAAAGAATAAGCAGCTTCATTCTTAGAAAGTGCATTTTTGGTTAGCTGCTAGCTTCTTTTTTAAGGTCAGCAAATATCCAATATTAACAATTGCCAACCAGATTCCAGCAAACCAAATCGTCTGCAATCCCCAAAACTTCTGGAAAACCGCAGATACGATTGCGCCGATAAAGAATGCAATGACAAGCAACAAATAATTAACAGCAGCATCATGAGCCGCCTTATCCGCACCAAAGAAATAGGCAGACCATGCGACAGCCGTTTGTTTAAGATTGCCAGTAGTAAATGCATTATTGTATGCCATCCCTTCAATCTTACTGAAGGATGAGTTTTGAACCGCTAATCCAAATGCGATACAAGGCACAAGGTAATAATTGGGAAAGCTTGCGGGAATAAACCCCACAGCAAAACAAACAATTAAAATTGGAAATAGACAAAATACTCGCCAATAGTTGCTGCGAACATGCTTATGAAACCAAGCAACTATCATTAAGCCCACCACAAAAGCCGTCATTGTTGAGCCTCGCGTTATCATGCCTAGGAGATTACGATTAGCCAATGAGGTAGCAAAAAAGATAATATTCCCTGTTTGCCCTGCAGATAAGGTATGTCCCCGCAAAATATAGGTATAGCAGTCAATAAAGCCACTAGCAAACGTTAATGACAGAGCTAATAGCCTAGACTCGGACGGAGCTCTTTCGTTAACAAAATGTATTAATTTCACTTCTACTAACACTTCTATCTATTTGATTACATTTCTTCTAACCGTTTAATCCGTTCATCTAGCGGAGGATGAGTATCAAATAAGTTGGCAAAATGCCGCTGGCTGTTCAATTCAGGATCGCTAATATACAGCCCAGAACTGCTAGGTGGAACGTCTTGCATGGGTTGTGCAGTCTTCAGCTTCTCCAATGCGCTAATCATTCCATGCGGATTTCTTGTTAGTTCTACAGCACCTGCATCTGCCAGGTACTCCCGATTTCGTGAAAGAGCCATCTGAGCAATTGTCGTTGCAACTGGAGCCAGAATAATCAGCAAGATTGAGCCAATAATCGCTAAAATGCTTGAAGGATTATCTCGATCATCATTCCTTCTCCCACCAATCCACCAAAAGTTTCCAGCAAAAGAGACAAGAGCAGAAATAGCAGAAGCTAAGGCTAAACCAATTGTTTGAAGGCGAATATCATAATTCCTTACATGAGTCATCTCGTGGCCCATTACACCTTCCAATTCTTCTCGGTCCATAATGTTCAAGAGGCCAGTAGTAGCGGCCACTGCCGAATGCTGAGGGTCATTCCCTGTTGCAAAGGCATTTGGACTAGGGTCATCAATTATGAAAACTCGTGGCATCGGTACCTGCGCAACCATCGCCATATCTTCTACTATATGCCATAACTCTGGCATCTCTTGAGCGGAATAAATTTCATGGGCATTATTCATGTTCATCACTACTTCAGTCGATTGGCTAACCATGACAGACATGTAAATCGCTGCTAACACACCTGCAATTATTATCCCACCAATTGCCGTACCAGCAAAGAGATAACCAACTGCTGCCCCAATTAGAGCTACTAAGATTAAAAAGCCGGTTAAAACTAAAACCGTCTTTCGCTTATTTTTTGCAATTTGTTGATATAACATTCCCCATCACCTAATCATCAAAGGAAACCTTTGGAACTTCCTTTGTTTCTTGAGGAACTTGAAGATATTCCATTGGCTTGAAGTGGTGAATCCGGGCCACTATATTACTTGGGAAAGATTGAATACGCGCATCCAAATTAGCCACCGTTGAGTTATAGAGTTGTCGAGAATAAGCAATTTTATTTTCCGTATTGCTTAGCTCTTCCATCAAGGATTGGTATTGAGTGCTAGCCTTCAAATCAGGATAACTTTCCGCTACAGCAATAAATGAGTGAAGGCTGCTTGTTAATTCGTTTGCTACCTTCATCTTCTCAGTACGATCATCTGCCGGTACACTTTCAAGTTGTTTTCTCAACTGAGTTACCTTTTCTAAAGTCTCTGATTCATGCTTACTATATCCCTTAACTGTCGAAACGAGATTGGGAATCAAATCATTTCGACGTTGTAATTGAACATCAATTTGACTCCACGATTCTTGAGCATGAGTACGAAGCTGAACCAAGCCATTGTAAATCATAACATAGGCTACTATGCAAATAATGATTAAAACAATAACAATTATCGCTATCATTTCTTCTCCTCCTAATAAAAATTTCTGTAGTTAATGATACCAAATCACTCATCCTAAATAACAATTGCTCCCCGATCTTAGAAAAATATTATCAAATAACACATTAATTTTTTCTCCTATCCCGCTCAATTATGTCAATGTGGTATAGTAGGAATTAAGTATATTAACAGAAAGGTTGATTCACATGACTAAATACGTTGTAGAACTTAACGAAGAAGATTATCAAATGATTAAGGATTGCCATTCTAAGAATCCTTCTTTAATGAAAGCTATGGATGAAGCTAAAAAGATTGAAAAGTAAAAGCTGAAAATAAAGGGTCCAGCGTCCGGTATTACCGAGTGATGTGTACCCAAAAAGTTGGAACTTGTATATTCTTGCTTTAAAACTGAATAAATATTTTTTCTAGGCAACTAGAC
>JBCLSJ010000040.1:0-7023 GCA_041225415.1 Lactobacillaceae bacterium 24-114 | reverse complement strand
ATTGCTTGCATTTCGCCTAATTCGTTATCGTTAACAAACTTTTTTAATGAACTGCTATCTAATTTAATATGTGCCATAATTTTTACCTCTTTTATCAATCTGGTAAACGTTTACATTTGATGTCCTTATGATAGCGCTTTCTATTTTTTCTGTCAACCGGTTGACAGAAAAAAACCAAAAGACTATTATTGATGATTGAAAACGCTTAAATCATGACAATAAGGAGATCACTCATGAATAAAGAAGAATTAGCTAAGAGAATGCATCAAGTAAAATTCACCGGAAACCTAGCTACTGTTGCTTGTTTGGTCATGTATTCTTCCTACATTGAACAGATTGTTGCTAACTTTTCTGGTCATCCTGTTTCCCCAGTCCAGCCATTTTTTGCTGCTATCAACGCTACTTTATGGGTTATTTATGGCTGGATTAAACCAGAGAAGAAGGACTGGCCAGTCATTATCGCTAACTTTCCTGGGATTATCTTTGGTATTTTTACCGCTATTACAGCATTTATACATTAGTGCTTTTCACCAAAAAGAGAGGTCGGGAAAATACTTTGTATTTTCGCCGACCTCTTATTATTTTCGAATGCTGCAGAGTCTAATCGCGGGAAACCTAGAAGGCTAGCTTTGCGTCGTAACCGCAAGGCTCGAATCTAAGTCCAAACGATAATCAACTCGTTCCTCGCTAATCATCGTTCTATCCTTAGCCCACCGCTTTGCAAATTGGTTATTTCTCAGCTTCCTTTTAGTTTATGCTGTTTCACTCTCTATTAACTTAACTGGTAATTTAATTGACTGAACATTTTTTTCGCCGTTGATTTGTGCCAATAATAGTTTAGCAGCCTGCTCTGCCATTTCTGGAATTGGTTGCCGAACAGTAGTTAATTCTGGTGATAACAATTGGGTAATTCTTGCTCCATCAAAGCCGACCACTTTAAAATTATCTGGCACATGCTTTCCGTATTTTTTACCCACACGAATGATTAAACTCGCATTAGTATCATTATCTGCAAAGATCCCATCAACCTCGGGATGCTCTTCAAAAATACGGCGGAATATTTTCTCCTTCTCCTCATTTGATACGTCAAATGATACCGAGTAAGTGATTGGCTGACGATTGTTTTCCCGCATTAAGTCTTCATATGCTTTTTGCCGTAACCCACTCGGTGTCTTTCCATTATCTGGATAATTAGTGTGAATAATATATCGGCAACCATCGTTTAGTAAACGTTGTACGGCTAATCTACCACCCTCATAATTGTCAGCAGACACTATCGGTACTTGATCGGCCACGAACCATTCAATCGCTACTAGAGGTTGAGTAATTTGCGTATACTCTGAAATTCCCTGATTATGCGAACCAACAATGAGACCATCAACTTGGTGTGTGAGTAAGAGCTTAAGGTAACTTTTTTCCTTTTCGGGATTATTTTGGCTATTTCCCATCAAAACTCGATAACCCCATTGGTCAAAAATCTTTTCTAGTTCACTTTCTAACTCTGCAAAAAAGGGATCGTCAACGGTGGGGAAGACTAAGGCAACTTGGTTAGTTTTTTGATTGTACAGTTGACGGGCAATTGCATTAGGACGGTAATTAAGCTCTTCCATCGCTGCATGCACCTTTTGAATGGTTTTCTCGCTTAAATAGCCACGATTATTTAATACCCGTGATACCGTTGTTTTTGATACACCGGCTAATTCTGCAACATCTTCTAACTTTATAATTCTATTCTCAGCCATAATCTCTCCCCTTTATTATTCAGTAATTATAACATATGTGCGTTTTTCTCTTTTAAAATTAAATAACCCTGGAAAACGATAATTTTCCAAGGTTATATCCTAATTAATTCTAAATATTAGTCATCAAAGACTTTCTTATTAACTTTGGCTTCCATCTTAAGAATTTGACGTTCCTTAAATACAAGGTAAACCAAGAGAATAAATGCGATGGCAGCTGCAACGTAGATAGTTGTTGAAGAAGCGCTCCATCCATAACGGTTAACCAATACACCAATCAAAGCAGTAGCAGCAGTTTCACCGAATACGTACTGGAAGAAGCCCATGAATCCAGTCGATAAACCAACCGCGTAATTTGGCACCGCTTCGTTAACCATTAACCCAACAAGTGACAGTGGAGCATAAATCAAACTACCCATGATGAATAATACAGCAACAATAACAGCGTGGTTTGAGCTAGTAAAGTAAGTGATTAAGCAAATAATCAATGCAATAACACAAACTAAACAAACTAATGAACGACGCCCCTTTAAGAAGTCGGATACCGCACCAAGAATGATAACACCAGGAACAGCAGATAATTCAAAGATTCCGACTAACCATTTTGCCCAGTCAACCGAGAAGCCTTTAGTTGGCAAGTAACTTGGAATCCAACTCATAATACCGTAACGAACAATGTAAATTGACATTGAAGTTAAAGTAACGGCCCAAACAACCTTGTTACTAAGGATATTTTGAACAAGAATTTGCCAGAAAGTCTTGTCGGAAAGTTCTTGGGCAGTAGAGTTACCATTTTCATCCAATTCAACGTGTCCGGAGTAAACTGCCATGTTAGGCAAACCAACTGCTTCTGGACGTTCTGAATTAATTAATAACATAATTGTTGCAATAATAGCTGAAATTACTGAAGCAGTTAGGAAAACAGCAGGCAATGAACCAGAGAAAAGGAAGGTAGCAAGTTGAATACATGCTACACAGGCAAAAGCACCAGCATTGTGTGCAGACGCCCAGATAGCAAATACTACCCCACGGTGCTTTTTAGCAAACCAGAGGGAGATTTCACGTTGACAAGCAGGTGCACCCATGGCTTGAGTAACAGAAATCAAAAGCATTAAGAATAAGATAACGTAGAAATTCTTAGTAAAAGCTAAGAAAGCGTTAAAGATACATGACAGGTATAACCCAAATGCCAAGAACATCTTGGTATTTGTCTTATCGGCCAAACCACCCATAAATAACTTGGCAACCCCATAACCAACACCGAATGTTGAAAGGATCAAACCAATTTGAGCAATGTTGAAGCCATATTCCTTCATGATTGGCTTTTGCTCAGTAGTGAAAATCAAACGAATAATGTAGTAAGCCAGGTATGTAAAACAAGTGGCTAAAAGAACACCAGTCTGTTTCCGCCGATAAACGGAAGCAATCTTGTCTTTAGGCACCAAATGTTCTGCATCTGGTGATGGTTTTAAAAACTTAAACACTTAAAACAACTCCTTAAATAAATCAAAAAAATATTACTCATAAATTGTAACCGCTTACTAGTAAAATTTAAAGCTGTTTTTTTAAATTTTTACTATAATTTTACTCTTTTTTGTAAAATTGTAATCGCTTTCTATTCGTCTCGGTTAGCTAAGCTTGAATTTTGAAAGTAATGGAATTAATTTAACGTCAATACTCCTAGTTCAAATTTAATAAAGCTAAGTTTTATGATTCATTTATCACAAGTCTTATATAATTTAAAAAATACTATAATAATTCGCTCATATTTTGCCCTTATTTTAAGAAAATAACTTAGCAAATGCTTATCTAATTATTACCCAAAAACTGTTTAAAACGTGTTAATATACCTTGTGGAGGGGTTGTTGAATCCCGTTAAATCAATATTATGTTTAAAGGAGTTGTTCAATATGATGTCTTTGCTTAGTAATGTTATTGCGTTTATTAGTTTCGTGGGGCTGATTATTGCGACAAGCGCCCACATAATTAACAATCGGGCATAAAGCAATTATTTATTAATCAGTTTCATTTTACAGAGAGGTCGGGAAAATACTTTGTATTTTCGCCGACCTCTTATTATTTCCGAATGCTGCAGAGTCTAATCGCGGCAAATATCCAATAATTAGCTTATGTAACGTTAAAATAAGTATATTGATAATTAAAAAAGTTATGCTAGAATTGAAAAATAGGTAGCGAGACTACCTATCTTACTTACAAAAAAGGCCGTGAAATTTTTCACTGGCCTTTTTCTTATTTAAATAATAAATTATTGATTTTTGTTGGTAGTGGATCTTTTAATACCAAGTCCATCCCTACCGCTGCCTTCTTTCCAACGATTTCCTCGCGAACAGACTTAGGCTCAATCTTCGCCTCTCCTAAATAATAAAAGTCCTTTCCCGCTGCATCACTTTGCTTCACAAATACATGAATTTTAATCTGTTGTTTATTCTTATCAACTCCTTGAAGAAGTTTTTGTACTTCTGTCGAATCGAGGTGTCTAGGTGACCGGGTGTACCAACGCAGTGAGCGACCATCCTGAAATTGATTATTGTAATTTGCGTTTCGTTCTTTCTTTGAATCTTTCCGATAAGTAATAAAGATTGGACATTCCTCCTCACTAACCCGGTAACCATACATAGGTGCACTCACATCTAATGGCCAATTTAACAAGCGACAAACGTCCTTCCGGTTATAACGACGGTAAAGTGTAAACTGTTTCCCCCAATCGTAGCCTTTACTCAAAGCTAGTCCAACGTTTATTGCATCCAACATTAACTTATAAAAATCCTGGTTATTTTGTAAGGATTGGGAAATGGCGGGCAAAAGCTGATACTTATTTTCCATTATTTTAACTATTGGGCGATTACCATACATCTCCTTCTTTAATTTTTTACCGGATTTTACCGTAAAAAAGTTCAGTGACAGAATATCTATTACAGATTTCAAAACATCATCGTTAACATACACGCCTCGTTGCTTCATTTCTTGCTGATAGTGAGTTTTTGTTAACTCTCCGTTACTTTCAATTAATTTCTTCAATAGAATAAGCTCATGAGGCCTCTTCCCATTTGCCAACTCTTTAGTTACAAAAGAAAGAAGCTCACTTTCCCACTGGCTAAGTCTAACCTTCTCTCCCATTTTCATAAGGAAAGTACCATAATGTGGCAAAAGTGGATGGTTAACAAATACCTGTGGATCAATTAAGCCTGAATCAAAAAAATCCTGAAGTAATGGTATTCGCCCAATGCGTTGGTTTAATTGGTGGAACGCCTTTCGTAATTCCACCATCGAATCCAGCTTAGTTTCTGCCAATGACGCTAAAATATGTTCACTGGCTATTTGACTAAAATTAATGGTAGAAATATTAATTTTAGGGGGAAAACGAATTTCCTGACGTGCTTGATCCCGATCGCAGCTTGTATCATCGTTTAATGCGAGAGGGACCAAGTAATTATGCTTATAATTCCCAATAAAATCAATTACCGTCACGTAATCTTTACCAGGATATTTTCGTAATCCACGTCCAAGTTGTTGAAGGAAAACTGTTTTAGATTGGGTATTTCTAAGAAAGATAACCTGATTCACGGAAGGAATATCAATCCCCTCGTTAAAAAGGTTGACTGTTACAATATATTCCAATTCCCCTTGTTCCAACTTTGCCACTACTTCTTGGCGCCTTTTGCCACTATCATTATTGGTCAAGGCTACTGCTGGGTGAGAAGCTACTGAAAAATGATGGGCGATTTCTTTAGCCTCTTCTTGGCGGCTACAGAATATTAATCCCCGTGGCTGTTCTCCACAATAACCATAGTAATCTAATTGCTGCAAGATATATTTAACTCGATCCGTTGCTACTAGTCGATTTAATTGAGTCGTTTCCGAAATAATCTCACCATCAGCTTCGTAATCTTGAATTCCCACATAATGGAATGGGGACAGCATATTTGCATCAAGTGCATCCTTTAATCGAACCTCATATGCCACATGGTAATCAAAGAGCTTAAATACGTCTTGGTTATCCATTCTTTCAGGCGTGGCTGTGAGGCCTAACCAGAATTTTGGTTTAAAATGTTTCATTATTCGCTGATAGCTTGGCGCAGGAGTTCGATGTGCCTCATCAATTAGTATGTAGTCAAACTGGTCTTCTGGTAGTTTTTCTAAGATCTTTTCTTGACTCAAGGTCTGCACGGTCGCAAATAAATAACGACAATCCAGCTGATGATTATTTCCGTTTAGTAAGCCAAAATCTTCCTTGGAACCTCCAATCACCTCCTGAAAACTATTCAGTGACTTTTTAGCAATTTGCTCTCGATGCACAATATAAAGAAATCTCTTAGGGTTGTATTCTTTAACCGCAAATGCACTTAAATAGGTTTTTCCAGTTCCGGTAGCCGAAATAATTAGGCTTCTTTTAGCACCATTTTCTTGTTTTTCCCACAAGGCTGCTAATGCTGATTGTTGCATCTGGTTAGGAGCAATCCTCTTAGTAGTTCGTTTAATTTCATGTGGTGTTGGTTTTACCCAGCTTTGTTCATATTTCTCTACCCATCCTTCAGTTAAAAGATGAGAAAATTTTCGAAGTTCTTCTTCATAATGGACCAGATTCTCAGCTAGCGATCCATTCATCGTGCTACTAATCTTTAACAGCGTCTCGTAATTGCTAAGCATTGCAGATCGCGTAAAATTAGCACTTCCCATACAAATGGTTATGTAATCCTCATGTTGAAAAAGATAAGCTTTTGTATGAAAACCATCTTTTTCATTTATCCTAACTCTTAGATTTGGGATTTTTAGAAGTTCTCTAAATACTTTAGGCGAATTAAAATTTAGATACGTACCAGTTATTAATTCACCAGAGATTCCCTTATTTGCTAGATCCGCTAATACTAATTTCAAGGGCACTAACATGTCTTCTGTCACAAAGGCAACTGACCACACGAATTTTTCACAGCTTAATAATTCATTCCGAATCATTTCCCAAATTGTGCTTGAAGAACTATTAGTGACTATTTGTGGCGCAATTGTTTGATCGCCTGAATAGTTTGTTGAATATAAACCATTTAAAATCGCATCTTTAATTATATCTGCCATTTATCTATCCTTTATCTATCCTTTATTTATAAGTATCTTTACCATCTCATTATAGCTATGTACAATTATTTAAAAATAAAAGGACTGAGAAATTTCTCAGTCCTTTTATTAATTCTTGCGTGGCAACGTCCTATCCTCGCAGGGAGCGATCCCCCAACTACTTTCGGCGTGTTGAAGCTTAACTTCTGTGTTC
>JBCLSJ010000039.1:0-7515 GCA_041225415.1 Lactobacillaceae bacterium 24-114 | reverse complement strand
GCGCCTTGAGACGCCGGCTTTTATTATCGGCTTATAGCCGATGTGCAAACCACCCGTTTGACGGGTGGTTATGATTTAGTATGGTAGGATTTTAATCTTCTTCCCAATTTGAAACGACCACTTTTCCAATCATATGGCCACTTCTACTAAACTATGTGCTTTTCGCAAATTAATTGCATTCAATGGTATTAGTTCTTTTGTTAGGGTACATTTTATTAATCCTTTATCCAGTAAATCTGAAATTTCATTTAAAATAGTATGTTGAGATTCCATATTTTGAGTGTGATAGTAGGATTTTGTGTACATCCATTCCCAAGCAAAAGTTCCCTTTTTGGTCGTCAGTAAGCGTAAATTGATCGGTTTTTTGTTTTCTGTTATGGATGCAATGGCTCCCTGTGGTTTAATTAATTCGCACATTTCTTTCCAGTGAGCATCAATATTTTTTAATTCCAAAATATAGTCTACATATTTATACCCGAGATTTCGAACTTCTCTTACTAAATTGTTGTTGTGATTTGCGATGTAAGAAGCGCCCAACCCTTTAACCCATTTAATGCTTTCAGACCTGGAAGCGGAAGCGATAACTGTTAAGCCCGCTCTCACTGCAAGTTGAGTTGCAATTGAGCCTACACCCCCAGCCCCATTAATAATTAAGATTGTTTTTCCTTCATTATCTTTTTTCTCTTTAGACAATCCTAGTTGTTCAAATAATGCTTCGTATGCAGTGAGGGCAGTTAATGGCATTGCGGCCGTTTCTCCATTAGTTAAGGTTTGTGGAGCCTTCCCAACTATTCTTTCGTCAACTAATTGGTATTCACTGTTACTTCCTGAGCGTTTAAGGGACCCGGCATAATAAACCCGGTCCCCAGGTGAAAATAGGGTTACATCTTTTCCAACTTCTTTAACAACTCCGCAAGCATCCCATCCGATAACCCTAGGCCTATTTAGATGGCCTCGACCATTACGACGAATGCTAACATCCACGGGATTAACTGACACAGAGTTTACTTTTACTAATATATCGTGACCCCGGGGAGTTGGTACTGTTGTTTCAAATTCAAATAGGCTATTAGATTCCTTAATATCTAAATGTTCAGTAAAGCCAATTGCTTTCATAATATTCCTCTTTTCCTAAATTTATACTAATAAATAGTAGGGTAAAAAAATTTAGAAACAAGAAGAGAAATTAAAATTACTAGGTAACAATTTATTCCCTAATAGTTGTTTAATAATAATTCGTGTATGATGGAGAGAACTAAATAAAGGAGAAAGAAAATTGCTAAGGCATATTTATAATTGTAGCGATGGTTGTCCCGTAGAAAGTACATTACAAGTGATCTCAGGTAAATGGAAAAGCGTAATATTATATCACCTCATTAAAAGTGAAGTGTGTAGATTTAGCGAATTGCAAAAAAGAATGCCCCATTGTTCTCGTAGAATGCTTTCTCTACAATTAGCAGACCTAGAAAAAGATAAAGTAGTTGAGAAAAAAGTATATCCTCTAGTACCGCCTAAGACAGAATATCGACTTACCAGTTTTGGAAAAACTTTAATTCCACTTATTATTGAAATGGAAAAGTGGGGTGAGATGTATAACAGAAGAAATGCTAGATAAAGAAGCAATAATATTTATTGTTATATCAATGATGCAAGGAACTTTTGCTAGTCTTCTTAATTAAAGCCAAATTATACTTATCTAAAATTGGAGGAGAATAGTATGAAATTTGCAGAACAAATTAAGAGACAGAGAAAGAAATTAGGAATGACACAAACTGAAGTAGCTGAAAAATTATATGTGACCCGACAAACTATTTCAAATTGGGAACAAAGTAAAAACTATCCTGATTTGAATATGCTTGTTAAGATTAGCGATGTTTACCAAATTTCAATTGACTCCTTATTAAAAGAGGATCCAGGCTTAAAAAATTATTTAGATCAAGGTAGAGCAGTTAATGCTTTCGAAATTTCAAATGGACTTATCTGGATATTAATGGGATTAGATCGACTAATAGTTAGTTTTTCTAGCTTTGAGAATCAAGTTGCTCAACTGGCAGATACCGCAATTTGTATAACTTTTGCCTTAGCCTTTGTATATGAAGAATATAAGATGCCATTCTTCTTAGGAATAAGCACTAGATTATATAATCGAAAAGGAAAACGACCTGACCAAAAGCTTTCTTTAATAGGGAAGAGGTTTCGAGTCTGCTTTTTATTGGCAGTAATCGGTGGCTTGTTTCTTGATATGACCCATAAGGAGTTTGGTCCATATGTTTTTACTACATTTTTGATCATTTTAGGAATAGAACGGATTCTTAATAAATACATGTATAGCTACACTGCTTAAATCAACTGAATAAAAAACAGGTCGGCGAAAATTTCGTCGGCCTTTTCCTTATTTCACTAACTTATACCCAAAACCACGGACTGTGAGGAGGTGGTCCGGCTTGTGGGGATCGTCCTCCAATTTATCGCGGAGGTGGCTGATGTGGATATCGACAATTCGAGAGGTATCCAAAATATCGTAGCCCCACACCCCGTTAACTAGTTGGTCGCGACTGAGCACTTGGTCGTGGTGGTCAATCAAATAGGAGAGTAATTGAAACTCTTTTGGAGTCAGCTCAACTGGCTGGCCGTTTTTAGTAACCACAAAGTTTTGCGGATCAATTTGCCAACTCCCTACACTGATTGACTGAACAGGCATCGCTTTCTCTTCACGAGGACTTGATTTCATTTTCAACTGGTCGTAAAGCCATAGTCGTTGTTCAATCAATGACTCGAAAGTTCGTTCATTAAATGGGAATAATACGATATCGTCAACCTGGGCCCTGTAAAGTTTTCGTTGAATTCGTTCCGTCATTTGAGGTACAAACACTGTAATTGGTCCGTGCACCTGGCTACGAATTAGGGTCATCGTTGCAATTGTAGTATCGAGACTTACATCACTTAGATCCCACCAGATTCCGGTAGGCGCCTCTTTCTCCAATTCGACTACAAGTCCTGTTGGCGTCGTTGTTTGGGTGAGTTGCCAATGAAGCTTTTGGCAAAAAATATTTAATTGTTGCGTTAAGCCAGAATTTTGACTCATTAATAAAAAGTGGTTCGTCATAAGAATTCTCCAAAATTTACACAACTTTTACAAACAGAAGATTAAATCTTTACATCGGCTTGGTATCTTTTATTTGTACCATACGAAATATATGAAAACAACTGGGAGAAAAGATGAAAAAGAAGATTACGGCCATCGTCCTACTAGTTATTATTGTAGCTCTTGGTGGGGGCTGGCTGACAGCGAAAAACCAACCGCCACTGAAGAAAGTAACAATTGTGGGATCGACTGCCCTACAACCATTAACAGAAGCAGTGGTAGAAGAATACAAAAAAGTTACTCCGTTAACAAGTATTACCGTGCAAGGAGGAGGATCTGGAACGGGATTGAGTCAAGTTCAAGCAGGAGCGGTAAATATCGGTTCCTCGGATATTTTTGCTGAGCAACAAGACGGAATTGATGCCAGCAAATTAAACGACCATATCGTAGCCGTTTCGGGAATTGTGCCTATCGTCAATCCGAAACTTGGGGTTAAAAACCTATCAATGACTCAATTACAAAAAATTTACACAGGTGAAATCACAAACTGGCAACAAGTCGGTGGTCCAGATCTAACGATTACAGTGATTAACCGTGCGGAGGGTAGCGGTACTCGGGTAGCCTTTGAGCAAACAGTTCTCGGTAATAAGCGTGCCATTAACGCCCAAGAACAGGACTCAAACGGGACAGTTAAAGAAATTGTTGCAAACACGCCGGGAGCTATTAGTTACATTTCTTTTGCTTATATGAACAAAAATGTGCAGGCTTTAAATATTGATGGGATTAAACCAACCGCAGCCAACGTCACGACAAACAAGTGGCAGCTCTGGTCATATGAGCACATGTACACGCAAAAGAAGCCGACAAAGGCTACGCAGGCATTTATCAATTTTATGCAGACAAGGAAGGTTCAAGAGAGCTTGGTCGAAAGTGCTAACTATATCAATATTCACGATATGAAAGTGCAACGTTCAGCAAACGGAGAAACCAGTGAAAGGAAATAGGCAATGGATGATTTGAAAAAACAATTAAAACAACCATCCGTGGAAAGTAAACAGGAATGGGTGGGGAAACTAATTAGCTACACTGCAATTATCCTTATTGGTGGCTTAGTCAGCAGTATTTTAATCTTTTTAACCTTAAAGGGAATAGCCTTATTTACCGATAACCATGTTCCTATTTGGCAGTTTCTGTCTGGACAAAGTTGGCAATTAAGCCACCATGTTTACGGAGCGTTGCCGATGATTGTCACGTCCTTTTGGGTAACGATTCTTTCGGGAATTGTATCTTTACCGTTAGCATTAGTGGTGGCAGTCGCAATAACAGAAATGTTGCCCAAGCATGTCTATAAATATTTGCAGCCACTAATCGAATTATTGGTTGGGATTCCGTCCGTTGTCTATGGCTATATCGGACTAACAGTGATTGTCCCTACCCTACGACAGGCATTTGGCGGAACCGGTTTTGGGATTTTAGCAGCTACCTGTGTCCTTTTCCTGATGATCCTGCCTACAATGACTTCAATGACTATTGATAGTTTACGTGCAGTCCCTAAGGAATATCGACGAGCATCTGCCGGATTAGGTGCAACTCGTTGGCAAACTATTTCCCGGGTAATAATTCCTAGTGCAAAAAGTGGAATATTGACGGCAATGGTTTTTGGAATGGCACGTGCCTTTGGTGAGGCCTTAGCTGTTCAAATGGTAATTGGAAATACCACGGTAATGCCAAAAGGGTTAATGGAATCGGCAGCAACGTTGACAAGTGTCTTGACAACAGGTATTGGGAATACAGTTATGGGGACACCGTCAAATAATGCGCTGTGGTCCCTCGCCCTAATCCTCTTAGTAATGTCGCTCGCATTTAACCTCTTAATGCGCCTCGCAAGTCGGAAAGGAAACTAAGTATGCGCGCTGAAAAAATTGATAAGATTGCGACCATCATAATTTTAAGTTTGGCTGGATTAGTCGGCCTAGTAATTTTAAGCCTTCTAGGCTATATTTTGGCTACGGGTTTGCCCCACGTATCCTGGCATTTCCTAACGTCTGGTGCTGAATCATTTCGTGCTGGCGGAGGAATTCGTGACCAGCTATTTAATTCATTGTATTTGGTAGTCTTAACTCTAATCGTCTCATTGCCCCTGGCCTTATGTGCCGCTATTTACCTTAGTGAATATGCTCCTGATAATCGCTTTACCCAGATATTACGGTTGGCCATTGAGGTGTTGAGCTCTCTGCCATCAGTCGTTGTCGGTTTATTCGGTTACCTGGTCTTCGTTTTGCAGTTTGGGTTGGATTTCTCCTTGTTAGCAGGTGCTCTGGCCTTAACTATTCTTAACTTGCCGATTTTAACACGTAGTTGCGAAGATGCATTGCGTCAGGTGCCCTACCTCCAACGACAAGCTGGACTTGGGCTCGGAATGTCGAAGTGGAAGGTAACAACGAAAATTGTTTTACCGGCAGCCTTGTCCGGTATCATTACTGGGGCAATCCTAAGTGCTGGACGTATTTTTGGTGAAGCAGCCGCATTAATCTATACAGCGGGGCAGAGTTCTCCAGCAATTAGCTATACAGACTGGAATCCGTTTAGTCCTACAAGTTTCTTAAATCCAATGCGCCCAGCCGAAACGTTGGCGGTTCATATTTGGAAGGTTAACAGCGAGGGGCTTGTTCCAGATGCTCGGGCAGTTTCTAATGGGTCCGCCGTAGTTCTTATCATTACGATTCTTTTATTTAATCTCATTGCCCGTTACGTGGGTTACCGTATAAAGCACCGTCTTGAAAAATAAGGAGAAAAACATGACAGATCAGATTGCATTAGAAGTGAAGAACCTGCAAATTTCCTATGGGGAAAAGCAGGTCGTAGAAAATGTAAACCTCAAGTTTCCTAAAAATAAGATTACAGCCATGATTGGAGCTTCTGGTTCGGGTAAATCTACCGTCCTTCGTTGCCTCAATCGAATGAACGATGATATTGCGACAGTTAAGGGAGAAATCCTTTTTCAAGACGTAAATATTAACGATCCTAAAGTGAATGTGTACAGGGTTCGTCAACAAATTGGAATGGTCTTTCAACAACCAACCCCATTTCCAATGTCAATTTATGAAAACGTAATTTATGGTTTACGTTTGGCGGGAGAAAAAGACCGTAACCTGTTAGATCAACGGGTAGAAGAAAGCTTGCGGCAAGCGGCCTTATGGGACGAAGTAAAAGACCAGTTAAAAGAAAGCGCCTTGGCTTTATCAGGTGGTCAGCAACAACGGTTATGCATTGCGCGGACATTAGCAGTACGCCCAGAGATTATCTTAATGGATGAGCCAACAAGTGCTTTGGATCCGGTATCAACTTCGCAAATTGAAGATACTTTAGTACAATTAAAGGAACACTTTACTATTATCATGGTAACCCATAATATGCAGCAGGCTTCAAGATCAGCTGATTGGACTGCATTTATGCATCAGGGGAGTCTAATTGAGTTTGGAGAAACAGCGAATATTTTTATGAATCCACAAGAACAAAAAACTGCCGACTACTTGAGCGGTAAGTTTGGATAGGAGGTTAAATACCAATGAGTGCAATTTTTAACGATGAATTAAAACGGCTTCGAGGTCATTTTATGGAAATGGGGATTGACGCTAGCGAGCAGATTTATCAGGCAACGAAGGCATTTACCGATGGCGATGTTTCTCTTGCTAAAGAGGTCTTGCAAGTCGATCCTAAAATTAACAACGAGGAAATTAATCTGGAAAAGGAAGCCTTGAAGCTTATGGCCCTCCAACAACCAGTAGCTAGCGATTTTAGGAAGATTATTAGTATCTTAAAGGCAAGTAGTGATATTGAACGGCTTGGAGATTATGCAACCCATATTGCGCATGCAGCCATCAATTTAAGTGATCGGGAACATAACGAAGACATTGAAGAGCAGATTGAAAAGATGATGATGATTGTCCGAGAGATGCTTGAACGAGTTTTAGATGCCTATGTTTACACGGATGAGCAAAAAGCCTACGAGGTAGCTAATGACGATTTACAAGTTGATTTGATTTATGTCCAACAGCAAAAAGCGATTATGGATGCCCTTGTTAAGGGAGGGAAAAATGTCAAAGTATATGGTGTTTATTTAGCAGTTATACGAAACCTAGAGCGCGCGGGCGACCATATTGTTAATTTAGCAGAATGGATCATTTATTCCGGCTCTGGAAAGTTGGTTGAATTAAATCCAGGGAAATCTGATCCAGAGATGGTGAAGCGTGAATTAAAGAAGGAAAATTGAGCAGAAAAACACCTAAATTGTAAGGAGATAGGATTCAACGATTAGACTCTGCAACATTCGGAAATAAAAAGAGGTCGGCGAAATGACGTGTACCCCCAAAGTTGGAAATCAACTTTGGGGGTATTTCTTATGACTAAAATTAGCGTGAATACTAAGA
>JBCLSJ010000038.1:0-7843 GCA_041225415.1 Lactobacillaceae bacterium 24-114 | reverse complement strand
TAGGGCACAGCAGATGTCCTTTTTTGCGCACAAAAAACCGGCATTGATTTTCATCAATACCAGATAGTGTAGACCCAATATTTTCCAATGCTTCATAGACTATTCAGTAAATTTGTGGTTGTATTCTAGCATTTCGATGTTGTTTTCAGATGCTTTAATTGTTGTGACACCAGCATTGGTGGGGAAATTGCCAACAGTGTCTACACCGAGCGCATCTGCAATTGTCCGAATAAATGTTCCATGAGTAACAAATAATGCTCGGTCGCCATCGTTAGCTTTTGCTACTAATGTTTTGATTGCCCGTTTCCAACGAGCAATGACTTCATCGTAACTTTCCGCCTGGCCAGTTGGATCCATATCGTGCATCATATTACGGCCAGCCTTAAGACTTTCATGATGGATAATATCATCGTGGTCTTGATAACCATGTTGAACAGCAATTGAACGCCAATTGGCTTCTGAATCAAGTCCTTCGAAGTAACCAAAGAAAACTTCACGAAGGGTCTTATCAGTATAAGCGACATCAGGGACATGTTTTAAATGCTTGATAATTCTATCTCTAGTTTGGACTGCCCGTTTAAGATCAGAAGAAACAATGTAATTATAGTAAGTGTTGGCCAAAGCTTTACCGGTTGCAGAAGCTTGTTCCAACCCATGTTCGTTTAATTCAATGTCAATCCAGCCTTGAGCCCGTCCCAGGGTATTCAAATAGGTTTCGCCATGACGAACAATATCGATAGTAACTTCAGTCATTAAAATCATTCCTTTCTTAATGAAGAGAATTATATCACCGAACAACTGAATATTTCATGAAATTTATAGCTTGATAATTTGAAAAATATAACTTAATAAAATTAATTGCAAATTTATAAAAAGACGGTAAAATAGTAGCTTAATAATTGATGAAAATAGGCATGGTAATTGACTGGTCAATATTTGTCAAATATGCTAGAATATTCATTACAATTATAACCACATTATCGTTGCTGGTAGATTAGGAGGTTGTTATGAATAACAATCGTAGGAACAATAATTTTACTCATAACGTTCTCTTCTACGCAGTGATTTTTCTATGCATTATGGGAATTGCTTATTTCTTCTTTGGCGGCAGTCAAAGCAATGGACAGAGCAAGAACATTTCCCAAAGCGAGTTTATCTCTGAGTTGAAGAGCAACAAAATTCAAAGTTTCCAACTACAACCAAATGGTGGAGTTTATAAGATTACTGGGACTTACCGTAAGGCCCAATCAGCAAATAGTAATTCCACTAATGGTTTTGCTTTAACTACGCAACGTAACAGTAAGGTAAAGAACTTCCAGAGTTCAGTGCTTCAAAGTGATGTGACAGTTAGCCAGCTTCAACGCTATGCTGATAAAGAAAACGTCAAGATTAGCACTCGACCAGAGGAGTCTAACAGTGTGTGGATGAACTTACTGTTGACTGTCCTTCCACTAATCATCATGATTTTCTTCTTCTACATGATGATGGGTCAAGCTGGCCAAGGTGGTGGCGGTCGAGGAGTAATGAGCTTTGGGAAGACAAAGGCAAAACCTGCCGATGCCAAGAAGAACAAGGTTCGCTTCTCGGATGTTGCTGGTGAAGAAGAAGAAAAGCAGGAATTAGTTGAAGTTGTTGAATTCTTGAAGAATCCAAAGAAATTCACTAAACTAGGTGCTCGAATTCCATCTGGTGTTTTACTTGAGGGTCCTCCGGGTACTGGTAAGACCTTGTTAGCCAAGGCGGTTGCTGGTGAATCTGGCGTTCCATTTTTCTCTATTTCAGGTTCTGACTTCGTTGAGATGTTTGTTGGGGTCGGTGCTAGCCGTGTTCGTGACTTATTCGAACAAGCTAAAAAAGCTGCACCAGCAATTATCTTTATCGATGAAATTGATGCCGTTGGTCGTCGCCGTGGAAATGGTATGGGCGGTGGCCATGATGAACGGGAACAAACTTTGAACCAATTATTAGTTGAAATGGATGGGTTCCAAGGTGATGAAGGAGTCATTGTTATGGCTGCTACTAACCGTTCTGATGTTTTGGATCCAGCTCTTCTTCGTCCAGGTCGTTTTGATCGGAAAATTTTGGTTGGTCGTCCTGACGTTAAGGGCCGTGAAGCTATCTTACGTGTCCACGCTAAGAATAAGCCATTGTCTAGTGACGTTGACTTGAAGGAAATTGCTAAGCAAACACCTGGATTTGTTGGTGCTGACTTAGCTAACTTATTGAATGAAGCTGCTTTGCTTGCTGCTCGTCGAAATAAGACTGAGATTGATGCCGGTGATTTAGATGAAGCTGAGGACCGTGTTATTGCTGGTCCAGCTAAACATGATCGTGTTCAATCGAAGGAGGAACGACGGACAGTTGCCTACCACGAAGCTGGACATACCATTGTTGGTCTTGTCTTAAATGATGCTCGGGTAGTCCACAAGGTAACAATAGTGCCACGTGGACGTGCAGGTGGGTATGCAATTATGCTTCCACGTGAAGATCAAATGTTGATGTCAAAGAAGAATGCTGAAGAACAGATTGCTGGTTTAATGGGTGGTCGTGCTGCTGAAGAATTAATTTTCAAATCACAATCTTCTGGTGCTTCTAATGACTTTGAACAAGCTACCCAAATTGCTCGGGCGATGGTTACTCAATATGGAATGAGCGATAAGATTGGTCCGGTTGAATTGCAAAGTTCTGGTCAGGTATTTACTGGTCAAGGATTTGATCAATCACCTTATTCTGAGAAGACAGCTGCTCTTGTTGATGAAGAAGTTCGTCGAATCCTTCGTGAAGGCCACGAAGAAGCTCTTCACATTATTGAAACTCACCGTGAGCAACATAAGCTTATCGCTGAGGCATTGCTGAAGTATGAGACTCTTGACGAGAAACAAATCCTTAGTCTTTATAAGACGGGAAAGATTCCTGATGAAGACTTGGCGGCAGCTGATGAAGTTGCTCGGGCTCAAACTTTCGAAGAATCTAAACGGGCTTTGGAACGTCTCGAAGATGAAAAGCATACAGACAAGGCAAACGATGATCAAGCTGAAAAAACACCACAAAATAATGATGGTGACACTAATGATAAGAGTGATTCAGCCTCAGACGATCAGGATAAATAGCTAATTTGAAACAGGAGAAAACCAGATAATGGGTCGTTCTCCTGTTTTCTTTTTTAGGAGGAAATTAAGATGAAAACAACTGATTATTTAGTAAAAAGTATGAGTAAAGACGGAAAATTTCGGGCCTATGCTGTTAATGCTACTCGGTTAGTGGAAAAGGCACATAAAATTCATGATACTTGGAATGGTTCATCTGCAGCTTTAGGTCGGACCTTAATCGGAACACTTTTACTAGCAACTGCAGGCCTTCAGGGTGAAGCGGGAATGACGGTTAAAATTCAAGGAAATGGACCGGTTGGCTTTATTGTTGCCGATGGAACTGTCCAAGGTACAGTGAAGGGCTATATGGGTAATAGTCACGTGAGTTTGCCGAAGAATGCAAAGGGTAAGATTGATGTGGCGAAGGCTGTTGGTAATGAGGGAACATTATCAGTAACAAAGATGACTCCAGGGGATAAGGCGCCATATACAGGTGAGGTAAAGTTGATATCTGGGGAATTGGGTGAGGACTTTACATACTATCTTGCTCAATCAGAACAAATTCCCTCCGCAGTTGGTCTTTCAGTATTGGTTAGTCCAGATGAATCGATTGCTGTTGCCGGTGGTTTTATGATTCAAGTAATGCCAGGTGCAAGTGATGAAGAAATCTCTCGTTTGGAAAAGTCACTGAAAGAATTACCAATGGTTTCTGAATTATTAAAGGAAGGTAATACACCAGAAGATATCTTAAAGCGGATCTTTGGTGATGATCTTAAAATCCTTGATCAAATGCCAGTTTCTTACCGTTGTGATTGCTCAAAAGAACGATTTGCTAAAGCTCTAGCAAGTATTTCGCCTAAGGACATGGAGAAAATGATCAACGAGGACCATCATGCAGAAGCTGTTTGTCAATTCTGTGGTAAAAAATATGAATTTAGTGAAGACGAATTAAAGAAAATTTATGCTGAAATGACGAAAGAAGATACAAAATAATTGGATTTGGTTGGTTAAGGACCCATGATTATGCTATTATGATTTGGTTATTAAATAAACTCGGCCAACTAATTCACAACTATTAAATAATGAGGTGAAAATATGAAGTGGCAAATTGGAAATGTTGAAATTCCAAACCAAGTTGTAGTAGCACCGATGGCTGGGGTAACCAACTCAGCTTTTCGGGTGATTTGTAAAGAATTTGGTGCTGGTTATGTTGTGTGTGAAATGATTTCTGATCGGGGAATTATGTACCACAACAAAAAAACGTTAAATATGATGGATGTTGACCCTAGTGAACACCCAATGGGAATCCAAATTTTTGGTGGAACAAAAGAAACATTGGTTGAAGCAGCCAAATACGTTGACGAACATACAGACGCTGATGTAATCGACGTTAATATGGGCTGTCCCGTAAACAAGGTTGTAAAAACTGATGCGGGTGCGCGTTGGCTTTTGGATCCCAATAAGGTTTATGAAATGGTTTCCTATGTTACCGATGCAGTTAAAAAGCCAGTTACTGTAAAGATGAGAACAGGTTGGGATGATAAACATATTTTTGCTGTTGAAAATGCTCTGGCTGCTGAACGAGCAGGGGCTGCGGCAATTGCAATGCATGGTAGAACCAGAAAACAAATGTATACTGGACAGGCTGATTGGAATATACTGAAAGAAGTAGCTAGCCAATTGACAATCCCATTCATGGCAAATGGTGATGTAAAGACGCCTGAAGATGCAAAGAAAATTCTCGATGAAACTGGAGCAACAGCAGCGATGATTGGGCGGGCAGCCTTAGGTAATCCGTGGATGCTAAAACGAACTGAGCATTACTTAGAAACGGGCGAGTTATTACCGGAAGCAACTCCAAGTCAAAAAATTAAGATGGCCAAAGAGCACTTGAATCGGTTGATTGATTTGAAAGGTGAATATGTGGGAGTTCGGGAATTCCGTGGACTTTCTACTTACTACTTAAAGGGCATTCCACGTTCGGCACGCACCAAAGCAGCATTAGTTGAAGCTGAAACGCGTGATCAAATGAATGATATTTTTGATCGTTTTGCTGAACAAACGGCTAAACGCGAAGCAAAGGTTGAATCATAATCAACTGGATAGAGGAGGAAAAAATAGTGTCACAAGAATTAGATCAAATGCGCGTACGTCGCGAAAAGATGAATGAATTAAAGGAAGCTGGGATTGAACCATTTGGTCGTCGCTTTGACCGCGATCATTTAGCACAAGACCTTCACGATAAGTATGACCAATTCGATAAAGAAGAACTAAACGAAATGGATGAAACTGTTACTATCGCTGGCCGAATGACCCGGAAGAGAAGTAGCGGTAAAGCTGGTTTCGCTGATTTTGTTGACCGGACAGGCAAAATTCAGGTTTATGCACGTAAAGATATGGTTGGCGATGACCAATATCATATTTTTAAACGGGCAGATATTGGAGACTTCTTGGGGATTGAGGGGGACGTAATTAAGACGGATACCGGAGAATTAACTGTTCGGGCACACAAAATTACTTTCCTTTCTAAGGCACTGCGTCCACTTCCAAATAAATGGGAAGGGGTAACTGATCCAGAAACAATCTATCGTCAACGTTACCTTGATTTGATCTCTAATCCAGAAAGCTTCAAGCGATTCCACCAACGGACTGCAATTGTTAAAGCTATTCGTCAGTACATGGATGATAATGGATTTACTGAAGTTGAAACACCGATTCTTAATACTCAAGCTGGTGGGGCAAATGCTCGACCATTTATTACCCACCATAACGCTTTGGATATTGATATGTATTTACGAATTGCGACGGAGCTTTATCTTAAGCGTTTGATTGTCGGTGGCTTTGAGCGAGTATACGAATTAGGCCGAATTTTCCGTAACGAAGGAATGGATCCGCACCATAATCCCGAGTTTACTACTATGGAAACATATGCAGCTTATTGGGACTTTAGGGATGTTATGGATGAAACTGAGGGAATCGTAAAAGCTGCCGCTAAGGTTGTTTCAGATGATGGAAAAATTACTTACCAAGGCCGTGAAATTGACTTAGGAAAGACATTTGCGCGGAAGACAATGGTAGAAGCAATCAAGGAAAAGACTGGAGTAGATTTTGGACAAGAAATGACCGATGAGGATGCTAAGAAATTAGCGGATGAACATAAGGTCGCTTACGAAAGTTACTGGACAAAGGGTCATATTATTAATGCTTTCTTTGAAGAGTTTGTTGAGAAGACACTTATCCAACCTACCTTTATTTATGAATACCCAGTTGAGGTATCACCATTGGCAAAGCGCAATAAAGAAAATTCAGAAATGACAGATCGGTTTGAACTGTACATTGATGGAAGTGAAGTTGCAAATGCCTTTAGTGAATTGAATGATCCAATTGACCAAAAAGAACGTTTTGAAATGCAGGCTAAGGAAAAAGCTAATGGTAACGACGAAGCAGAGCCTGTGGACTTGGATTATGTAGAGGCGTTAGAGTACGGGATGCCTCCTACAGGTGGACTTGGTATCGGGATTGACCGTTTGGTAATGCTATTAACTGATGCTAAATCAATTCGTGACGTAATCCTCTTCCCAACAATGCGTCCCGAAAAGGAAGTACAAGAAAATAGCAAGAAAAAGAAAGATAAAAAGTAAGCGAAAAGAAAAATAGAAAACTCGCATTCCATTTCTATGGGTGCGGGTTTTCTATTTTTAGCTATATTAGCTATAATAGAATAGCTATCAATTAAGAAGAGAAATGAGGGAAAACTATGGGAGAGTTAGAAAACTTAAAGAATGATTGCATAATAAAACAAAAGCGAGGAATTCATATAATAATTGCTGCTATCTTAGTATGGAGCGGTATTCTGGTAGTAGAACTCCTTACGATTCCTGTCCTGACTAAAAATTTATTAATATTTATTTGTAGTGCTTTACTTTTACCAATATCCTATTCCATCTCTCAATTGATTAAGGTTGATTTTCAGAATAAAACAAATCCATTAACTAAGTTAGGAATGTTATTTTCAATGAATCAGCTGTTGTACCTTTTAATTGCAATGTGGATTTATCCAACTATTCCCGATAAAATGCTAATGGTATTGGCAATAATATTTGGTGCCCACTTGCTACCATATAGTTGGTTGTATAATTCTAGGGCTTATTTAGTTTCGTCGATAATAATTTCACTATTAGCTTTTTTTGTGGGGCTTAATTTTAAGCCGATTACTTTAGCATCAGTTATGCTTATTTTAGTAGTATCGTTTTGCATTGCATTAATATTAGAAAACCATTGCACTATTTCCAAAAACGTCCCAGGTAAAAGATGAGAATTAGTTTAATGACTTAATATAATTAGTACGAATATTAAATAAGTAAATTTATGTAATTTGCTACAAATCATTTGCTTTTCGTAACATTATTTGCGCCTTTTTAATAGAAAATTCGGATTTAAAAATTAGTCGATTTTTTTGCTGAATAAGCGTTGACTTATATATGATAAGACGGTATAGTAATTATCGTTGTCAACGAGTTACAAAAAAAGTTAAATTTTTTGTTGACATAGTTTGAACAACATGATATATTAATTAAGCTGCTTATTTGAAAGGAACAAAACAAATTGAAATTATTTCAAAAAAGTTCTTGACATCTCAAATAAGTATCTGATATAATTAATTTGTTACTTAGCTGTTTATCGCTAAGTAAGGTAGACCTTTGAAAACTGAACAAAGTTTCGACGAATCAAATGTGTAGGGTCTTCAACTACTT
>JBCLSJ010000037.1:0-8279 GCA_041225415.1 Lactobacillaceae bacterium 24-114 | reverse complement strand
AATTGAGTTGAGTATTTTGCCATAAAAAAACCGCCTTAAAATTGTCAGATTTGTCTAACAATTTTAAGGCAGTTCAGCTAAAATTGTGGAGCTTTTATTACTTCATTTGATTGACTATATAGTGCTTGCCAGCAGTAATATCATACTGAACGAGACGATAGTCATGAAGCAATTGCTTTTGTTTCTTCGTTAGCTTACTTTCTTTAACGATTTGTCCTTTTTGGTTAACAAACTGAGTACTATTGTTGTAGGTATTAACACTCGAAGTCGAAGTCAGACCTTCACCCATTGCTGGAAGGTCATCAAATACCCTTGTTAAGAGCGCTTGGTACCAATTTACCTTTGAATTAGTTTGCTTAGACACCATTGCAATGAAGTCGTTTGGACTAACATACTTAGTGGCCCTACTGTAATTCTTTGCTCCATGGCGACGGGCATAAGCATTTGAATAGATAAAGTAATCCGTCTCATGAAGTTTTAGCCCATCCTTTGCCATGCTATTTCCATAGATTCCTGGTAAGTGATCACCATAGAAAATAATGGTTATTGGCTTATTAATTTTATCAATTTGCTTGATAAAATTTTTCATTGCCTCGTCGGTATAGTGAATACCTGCAGTGAAATCATTCACCGAGTCAGCACTCGTTCCAGATAATACGCTTGTGACAGCATATTTTGACATTGTGTTGTAATAATTGCGATCATACGGGAAGTGGTTCTGCATTGAAATTAAGTTAATAAATTGGCCGCCGCTCCGTACCTTTAGCTGGTCGAGAACATTCTGATAGGAACTCTTATCGGAAATGTATGGACTACGCTCAATTTTGCTTTGGTGGCGAATTGTGTCTTTCCCACCTAAATATAGGAACTTATTAAAACCAAATTTCTTGTAAACCTGAATACGGTTATAAAAAATTCCACTATAAGGGTGAATTGAAACGGCATAGTTAAAGTAATTCACGATTGAAGGATGGATCTTTAAACTAGTGACCAGTTGAGTATATGGTGTTGGCAACGTTGGGGAGAAGTTGCTTAAACTCAATCCAGTTAATGCCATGTATTCCATATTGGCAGTTCCACCACCGTAACCTGAACTAACCATTAACCCTCCTGTATTATTTTTAGCCATTTTTGTAATATATGGTACTGGATTGGCTTTTAATTTGACGCCAGGTACTCGGTCTGGGTTAGCAAAACTTTCACTCAGGTTAAATATGACCGTTTGACTACTTAAGCTATTAGTCCGCGTCTTGTTAATCTCCTTGGCCTCTAATTTATACCTAGATACTATCTTTTGCATCGTTGCTTTAGAATAACCACTTGGCTTTTCCATCACGGTAACGTCAACATTATTCAAAAACTGAATAACCGGGCCATTAACCTGAGCACCGCTGAGCTGGTTATAGAACATTGGTTGGTCACCAATTGATGTCATAAAGTTGTTTAGTGGATTCCCTTGATGGTTCCAAAACAAGCTGGTTGAAAATAGAAGTGGAGCTAATAAAATATAGACGATTCTCTTCCTTACCGACCACCGTTCAGTAATCGGATGCTTTTTCTCTAGCCAAATCATTAAAGCAATTACTAATATCAATCCCATCAGTGCTGCCAGCCATACATATCCACTGACCATGCTGAATAACTCTTTAGCAACCGAGGCCATTAAAAGGTCTGATGGCAAGACTGGTTCATTACGTGCGGCTATCTTTTGCTGGTTAGCAATTACAATCACTACATTAATAATTACCACTAAGAGGAGACCAACCCAGTAGCGTTTAGTAATTGCCTGGAAGAATTTGATCGTAGCAAAAATCAAAACTGACGTAAAGATGATAACGAGTTCTCGGATTTCAAACGTGTAGGAAAAAATATTATAAGTGGCATCTACATTTGGACTAATGCTAAAGCTACTATTCATCAATAATTGTGATAAGGCAGCAATCAAGTATGAAGCAATTACGAGCACTAGCGTTGGGAGAACTTTCTTACCTAATTTTTTAAGATCCACAAGCTGCTCTTTACCAGTTTTGCCCGTAAAGCTACTCAATCTTTTATTAAACTGATGCCGTACTTTTCTAATAAGGTAACTCCAGATAACAGCTACTATAAGTCCAACTATAGAAAGCAAGAAGGTATAAACACCAACTTTGGCAGTAGAATGTGTTGGCAATGAAAGCTGAACCAAGGTAATCACACCTGTATTTTCAATCAAGACTAGGTATGTGAAGATAGCTCCTGCTTTTATTTGAGTAATGGATTTAATGGCAAGTGCTGCTATGCAATAGGCAACAATAACTGTTAACAAATTCGTCGAGGTACTAAAACGTAGAATACCTTCTCTATTAATAGCAATTGTTCCCATCACACATTGAAGACAAAGCAAAAGGACGGAGCATGCTAAACCAACCGTTACCAACTTCTTTGTGGATAATTTTCTTTTTAAACGTGTCCCTAACAAAAATACAACGGCATAGAAGAGGACCAATTGACCATCCACCCATCCCCAATTATTTGGATAGTGGAAAAAACTAATGATGATTAGGAGCCAACCAGTCCAAATTGCTCGTTTCTGCCATTCTTCATTAAGTTTATCCACAAAAGAAACAAGAATTAGGCCAAAACAAGGTCCAGCAATTAATGGATAGGTATTCCGAATTATTGGAAAGAGCGCATTAAAGAAATCAGTGCTGAAGGTTGTCAACTTATTAGTGCTAAAGGCAACGATTAAGCATACCAAGAGGCCAAGAACTAATGTGTTCAACCATACCTTAATCAAAAGGCCTTCCCTATCTCTAATGTTTCTTAAAAAATAGCCTAGAACCATTACCAAAAGGACTGGTCCAATTGCACTTAGTCCCTTCAATATCAGGTAAGCAGCTGTATGTAGACTCTGGTCACTATACTGAGAAATATGTGGCTCTAATTGCCAATATATCTGATAAAAGGCTACCCAAAGAAGGATAAATAACCATATTAAAATGTTGTTTGTCTTTTTCATTAATATTTAATTCCACCTATATTTGTTATAAATATTAACTAGAATATCATATCTACTTTCATAAAAGTTTACAAAAAAGTTAAACTATCCTTATGATATTGAAAAGGCAAGTTGTAATTTGCTATATTATTAGAGTTAGAAACGAATAGAGAATAATAGAGGCGGAATCAACCTATGGACAATAATAATCATCGCGAATCCCGCGAAGAATACCGAAAACGACTCGAAGAACGTATTCATAATAACGTTGAGCGTGACAAAAAAAGTAAACGTCGTAACTCCTCGAAGTTTAATTGGAAAAAACTCTCTGGAAAATTGAACTCTGATAAAGAGTCACGAAAAACTACACCACCTAGACCTAACCGTAATAATGATTTACCAGAGGTTCATCATTACCAAACGCCACGATGGGTTAAAAATATTATTTGGGCTCTTGTCTTAATTGTCTTGCTGGGGGGCGGTTATGAATATCACAAACTCCATACCACAGCGCAGAATGTCTTTGGGACTGGCGATGGTAAAATTAGCAAGAAGTTACAAAAAGGTGAACCTGTTTCTGTTCTAGCAATGGGAACTGATGTAGGTGCATTAGATCGAGGAAATACAGGTGGAAATACCGATTCCCTTGAGCTCTTTACGATTAATCCAAAGACTAAAACAATTACCATGACCAGTATTCCCCGTGATACGTTGGTACGGTTAAGTACTAGTGATGGTCCCACGTACGTTAAGATCAATGCCGCCTACTCAATTGGCGGTCCTAAAAAGACAGTTAAGGCAGTTTCAGAATTGCTTGACGTTCCTATAGACTATTATGCTGTTATCGATATGGGGGTCTTAAAGAAAGTCGTCAACAGTATTGGTGGTGTTACCGTTGATAACCCATTTGCCTTTGACTACGAAGGTCATCACTTCAAGAAAGGTAAACAACATCTTAACGGAACGAATGCCTTAAAATACTCTCGGATGCGGTACGATGATCCTAATAATGACTATGGTCGACAAAAACGTCAACAACAAATTATTCAAGCTGTTATTCAGAAGTTCAAGAAGTCTGGTTCTTTAACCACAATCAACGAAATTCTTGATGCGGTTAAGGATGGCATCAAGACCAATATTCCAATTGATGATATTGCAACCCTGTATGGTAATTACCACGCTGCAATGGATAATGTAAAGACTTATCACTTTAAAGGGCAAGACGCGACAATCGATGGTGTTTCCTTCCAAATTGCAAGTACCAAAGAAATCAATCGGATCTCTAAACTGATCAGAAAGCAACTTGGTTTAAAGGCGAAGAAAGTTGTTAACCACGAAACCAAAATGTATGATTCCCAACCAAGTTATGATGGTTATGAGAACACAAACTTTATCCTCCCTGGTGGTGCGGTTTACAATGATCCTGGAAGCGGAACTGGTAGTGATTATGTGAGTGGCTATGGATCGACAAGTTCATCAAAGACTAAGTCAAAATCCACGTCAACTTATACTTATGGTACGAGTACTAGTGGCTTAAGTGGATCCGCTACCTATCGTTCAACTTACTCTAGTCCAACCACCAGCACTTACGGTGGATACTCTATAAGTCGTAGTACTGGTACAACAACCGGTTCAAGGAGCACAACAACTACTTCTCCTGCTACCACGACAACTACAGGACCTACTCACTCAGCAGAAACAACTGCTACTGCGGAATAATAATTATTAAATAGCAACTCAAATTGGGTTGCTATTTTTTGTAACACAAAAAGGAACCGTGTGTCTGTCACGGCTCCCTTCGTTCATTGCTATTTAATTAGTCCTAATTTAGATACTTTTGTGGATCTTCCAACAGATCCTTAACTTTTACGGTTTTGCTATCTTTCTTATTAAAATCGTCGGTATTAATTAATTGAATCTCACCTGATTCAACTTCATTCTTACCAATAACTGCATAGTATTTACTATTTCTCCGTACGGCTTCTTTAATTTGTGTACCTAGTTTAACGTTTTGGTAGTCTTTATCAACTTTAACTCCCTTTTCACGAAGGGGTTCCATTAATTCGAAGGCGTACTCGTCTGATGCTTCATCAACAGTTGCAAAGAAGAGATCTAGACCTGGCTTAGGGATAAATTCCCTATTTTCTTCTTTAAGGAGAAGGAGCAAACGTTCCACCCCAATACCATACCCAATACCCCCCTCATCGGGACCACCTAGTTGGGAAATCAGTCCGTTGTAGCGACCACCACCACAGATAGTAGTATAGCCACCACCAAATACGGGTGAATCTGACATTATTTCAAAAATAGTGTGAGTGTAGTAATCTAATCCCCGAACCATCTCATTGTCAACTACGTAATCAACATTGAACTTATCAAGGATCTTCTTAACTGATTCAAAATACTTGCTAGAATAATTGCTCAATGAATCAAGGATTGATGGTGCATTGGCAACAATCTTTTTGTCAGTTTCATCTTTACTATCTAATACACGTAATGGGTTCTTGTAAAGACGTTCCTTAGAATCATCACTCAGCTGGTCATAAAATGGCTTAAGATAGTCAATCAAGGCTTGACGGTAATTGTCTCGAGTTTCTTTATCGCCGAGGGTATTGATTGCTACACGTAAACCTGTAATTCCCAAACGCTTAAAGAAGAGGAGGGCTTCTAGAATTACTTCTGCATCAATTTGTGGAGATTCACTATTCAATGCCTCACAGCCAATTTGAGTGAATTGTCGTTGTCGACCTGATTCAGGCCGTTCATAACGGAACATTGGCCCCATATAGAAGACTTTATAGGGTTTAGGATATTCTGGACCAAACAACTTATTTTGAACATAAGCCCGAACCACACCGGCAGTGCCTTCAGGACGTAGAGCAATGTGACGGTCCCCTTTGTCATTAAAGTCATACATTTGCTTCTCTACAATATCAGAAGTATCACCAACATTACGGGCATAAACATTAAAATCTTCAAACATTGGAGTTCTTATTTCCGAGTAGCCAAATTCAGCAAATGTCTTCCGTGCTATTCCCTCAACATTTTGCCATAACTCACTTTCACCCGGTAAGATATCTACAGTCCCACGTGGACGTTGATAATTAACCTTCGCCATAACAATTCCACCTTTCTTTCAGTAAATAAAAAACTCCCTCAAGACAGATTACGTGTCTTCAAAGGAGTTTAGTTATTACTACCTTAATTTACATCTGCTAATTAGCAAAGATGTTCCACCGGGTAAATGGTATAGCCACCCGCCGGGGTAATAACGCTCCCCATCACGTAAAATGTATTATTCCACAATTCGCATTTATTTAGTTGGAATTGGAGGAAATCAATTATAAACAACTTTTGCTTTAACAACTAGTTAAACAATTGTTATTAACATTATAATAGCCCTTATCTAATTAGTGTCAATTCTTAACAATTATTTCCCGGCTTTTGGATAAACAGGATTAGCATCATCATACTCATAATGACTAATATGACCATCCTGCATCCATTTTCTTAATCTATCAATTTCTTCAGCATGATCAGGATCTAGTAACTGAGGAAATTCTCCACGAATTGTGTTGTCGTATCCAGCATGGTTGATAATCTTTGGCTTAACATCTTGAGTGAAATCAAAAGCACGGCCATAAACAATATCTTCTAATTTCCACTCTGTTCCATCATTAAATGTTACTTTTAACTTGCCATCTGGCGTACCTTTAATGAATTCGACTGCTTTAACATCCTTTTTACTGTACTGATTAAGAGTTCCATTTACTAGGGAATAGACATCATGGACTGAGGTCATATAATACTCTGCTTCATCGTTATTTTTATTCAAAACAACTTGAGAAATACGCACCCCAGAAGCCAAAATTTCATTTTTGAAAGAATCATTCATATATTCCTCTGGGAGAACTTCGCTAATTCTTTCAATACTTACTTTATAGTTATCATTCATACCGTAACACATCCTACAATAATACATCTTGGATAAGAAAGGCTAGGAAGAGGTTCTGCTGCATTTCCTCATTTCCCAGCCCTTCTTTTTTGAAACACATTGGAAAAGAACAAGGTCCAATAATTTTAATTCTAGTACTTGATAGCCCCATTAGCAGTCAATGACTTGTAACCCATCTTTTCAAGCCATTCAGGCATTGTTAAGTTTTCCATGATGTTCATATCAGTATCTGGTGTCAAAATTGAACCACCAGGAATTGAATCAACTGGCATGGAAACATATGGTGCAACTGTAATAGCGTTACCAATTTGTCCTGGCTTCATCATTGTGTGAGCAAAGCCAATCCAAGAACTCTTGAATGAAGTATTAGCATCTTGACCACATTCAGCGATTGACTTAGCAATTGCCTTACGACGCCCCTTCAGGAATTCAATTAATTCATCTTCGTTAGGTGTCTCCCATACACCAGCATCTTCGATAAACATACTCGAGTCTTTAGCAGGATCCTTAGCAAATGAAAGTGCGATTGCTGACCATACACCATAACCTTGACCTGGCTTCATATCACCATCATCCATTGGACGCTCAGCGGTAACACCCTTATTGGCACATACAATGAATGAACCAGGAGCTGGGTAGTGACGACGTTCGTCATTAGTACCAAAATATTCAACTAAACTATCTTGAAGTGGCTTAGCATCGTAAATTGGTAATTCACTACCATCCCATTGTTTTTCAGTAAATAATGGTTCTGCACTATCAATTTCTGGGTTCCGAAGTAGGTCGTAGCCAATACAATGACCTTGAGGACCAGTAAATGAAGAAGCAGTGGTCATGTTAATTTGACCAATGTAAGCATTCTTGGTTTCGGCACGGTCATAAGAAACAATACCATCAAGAACATCATCGTCAGTCTTGTCGCGAACACCGGCATCAACTTTCAATCCAGTTACATAACCGTTCCCAATATTACCTGGTTCCATGTAACCACGGCTCCATTGCTTATATGGACTAATAGCAATACGATCAACGCCAAGTTTATTAAGTTTTGTATCTAATTCAGACATAATTAGACCCCCATTAACTACAAAGTTACAAACAATAAATAGCAATGAACGAAAGCGCTTCCTATTCCTTACAGTGCCCATTATATATATATATATATTTGTCAATAGGAAACGCAAAATTTGTCTAAAATACTATTAATCAAACCCAATTTCTACAATTTTGTTAATAAAAATAGACTGAATTATCGAATTCAGTCTATTTTAGGGTCTACACTATCTGGTATTGATGAAAATCAATGCCGGTTTTTTGTGCGCAAAAAAGGACATCTGCTGTGCCCTA
>JBCLSJ010000036.1:0-9710 GCA_041225415.1 Lactobacillaceae bacterium 24-114 | reverse complement strand
CTCGCAAAGTGTTAAATTATGATACCCCGTATGAAGTATTTTTTGACAAACCGTTGCACTTAGTTTGACAATTCGCCCCAAAAAATCTGGCATTGATTTTCATCAATACCAGATAGTGTAGACTACGATTTTCATTATCTCATTTGTTTTTAAATAAATTGTTGCATATGCAACTAAAATCGTTATAATAAAAACAGAAGGAGAGATTACCAATGATAGATGTCTTACGAGAAGTGGGAATGATTGAGCGTGCCTTAGATTCGATTTCTAACATCGAGTTTAAAAAAATTGGGCTCTCAAATCTGCAATTCCTCTATATTGTTCGTATTTATGAGCATCCTGGTATTATTGCGGAAGAGCTTGCCAACCTCATCAAGGTAGATCGAACAACGCTTGCTCGAGCTGTTCGTCGGCTAGAAGATCAGGACTATATCTTTCGAAAAAATGATCCAGAAAACAAGAAAATTAAGCACCTCTACGTAACTGAGAAGGGTAAAGATGTTTATCCGCTGATTATTCGGGAAAACACTCATTCCAATGAGGTTGCTCTAGAAGGATTTAGCGATCAAGAAGCTAAACAACTTCATGATTATCTTGTGCGAATTCGTCATAACGTGGATCAGGATTGGACATTTGTCAAACATGGTGGTCGCCGTGAATACTAATAAATAAAAAGGAAGGGATAGCATGGATAAAGTAACAATTGATAAAGAATTCTGGAACCTTTTTCCTAAGGCACAAGTAAACATTTTGTACGCTAACGGGATTGATAATCACGATAACGACGAAAATATTGAACAACGGCAAAAATTATTGGCTAATGCCACTAAAGAAGCACAAAAATTTTTACAGAATGAAACTTTCCGTTTGAATCCGGTGATAGATCAGTGGCGCCAAGCTTACCAACAATTTAAGAAGAAAAAAGGTGCTCGTTCTTCGATTGAGGCCTTGTTAAAACGAGCTGCTCAAGGTAGAGTATTTGAACCGATCGAACCATTAGTTGATGTTTACAACAGTGTTTCCCTTACTTATGGGGTACCAGTAGGGATTGAAGACCGGCGCAAGATTACTGGGAATATGCACCTCGGAATTGCTAAAGGTGGGGAGTCATTTCAACCAGTTGGCGCCGATAAGGATGAACCGGCTCTGGAAGGTGAGGTCTTTTACTATGATGAAGAGGGAGCTGTTTGTCGTTGCTTGAACTGGCGTGATGCTCAGCGAACAATGTTAACGCAGGATTCCCAAGATGTTGTGGTTGTTATTGAAGCCGTTAACCTCGAACAAATTGAACGGGCTAATGAAGCAATGAAAGAATTAAGTAAGCTGATTAACCACTACTTTGGGGTTGAAACCAGCCAAGTCTTCAAGCTAACAAAGGATAATCCAAATGCGGTGGTGCCAGATGAAATGAAATAATAGTGAGAAAAGAACGGGACGGAAAATCTTCTCCCGGGCTTTTCCATATTACAAACTATTTTTGTTATAATTAGTAATAGTTTATCGCCACATTGATTTTAGTGAGGAGTGATCCCATGGAATATGCAGGTAAGTCACCGGAATTATGGGGAGCAATTAAAAAAGAAGAACAACGACAACAAGATACTATTGAGTTGATTGCTTCAGAAAATATAGTTTCCCAAGATGTCCGTGAAGCGCAGGGCTCAGTGCTAACCAATAAGTACGCTGAAGGATATCCTAACAAGCGCTACTATGGTGGGTGTCAATACATTGATCAAGTTGAACAACTGGCAATTGACTATGCTAAAAAGCTATTTAATGCCAAATTTGCTAACGTTCAACCTCACTCTGGTTCTCAGGCAAATATGGCTGTCTACCAAGCCTTATTGAAACCGGGCGACAAAATTTTGGGAATGGGGATGGATGCTGGTGGTCACTTGACTCACGGGTCAAAAGTGAACTTTAGTGGTAAGTTATATGAATCCTACAGTTATGAATTAAACCCTCAGACCGAGGAATTAGACTTTGCTCAGATTGAACAACTAGCTTTAGAAATAAATCCCAGCATTATTGTAGCCGGTGCTTCTGCTTACAGTAAGATCATTGATTGGCAAAAGTTCCGTGAAATCGCTGATGAGGTTGGCGCTTATCTGATGGTAGATATGGCTCATATTGCTGGCCTTGTTGCAACTGGTGCACATCCCAACCCGGTACCAATTGCTGATGTTGTCACTACTACAACCCACAAGACATTACGCGGCCCTCGTGGGGGAATGATTCTTTCAAATTCAGAAGAAATTGGCAAGAAAATCAATTCAGCTCTCTTTCCTGGCATTCAAGGTGGTCCATTAGAACACGTTATTGCCGGAAAAGCTCAGGCATTTTATGAGGACCTACAACCACAATTTACCGATTACATTAATCAGGTCATTAAAAATGCTGCTGCGATGGCTGATGAATTTAACAAGGTAGATAATATTCGAGTTGTTTCTGGTGGAACTGAAAACCACTTGTTAGTTTTGGATATCACGAAGACTGGCATTCCTGGTAAAGATGCTCAAGAATTACTAGATGAGGTTAAGATTACGACGAACAAAGAAGCAATTCCAAATGATCCGCGAAGTCCCTTTGTAACGAGTGGGTTGCGAATTGGAACGCCCGCTGTTACTAGTCGAGGTTTCAAAGAAGAAGATGTCCGCCAAGTAGCTGACTTGATGGCCAAATTATTGAATCACGCTGATGATGATGCGGTTAAAGAAGAGGTTGCTCAACAAGTTCATGAATTAACTCAAAAATATCCAATTGAGGAATAGGAGGAGATGGTGCCTGCTGGTTAAGCAGGCGCTCTTTTTGCTATGAATGGAATAATTGCGAGTGCCCTGGCCATTGTTGTCGGGACGCTTTTAGGAAGTTTAGTTAAAGAAAGATTAACGAAAAAATTGCAAGATACGCTCTTTATGGCAGTTGGACTGGCTGCGTTTGGGATTGGTATTGAATATGTAGTGAATAACCTTTCACTAAGTAAGTATCCCGTGTTATTCATCCTTAGTTTAGCAATTGGTAGTGTATTAGGAACGTGGTGGGATTTGCAAGATAGGATTGATCGTCTAGCTTATAAATATGGCAAAAGCAACTTTTTACAGGGATTAGTGACCGTATTATTACTATATTGTATTGGCGCGTTAGCAATTGTTGGCCCTGTGGTAGCGGCTACCCGAGGCGATCAAGAAATGTTAATGACGAATGCAGCTCTTGATTTTGTAACTGGTCTTATTTTCGGTGCCAGTTTTGGTTGGGGCATGATTATCGGTGCACCGGTACTTTTTGTATGGCAAACTAGTATTTTTTTAATTGCCAAATATTTATCCGCCGGTTTCTTCAGCCGTCCCTTGATTACAGAACTATCAATTGTCGGTGGCTTTTTGATTATGACAACGGGTCTTAATTTACTAAAAATAAAAGATTTAAAGACTCTAAATCTCTTGCCTTCGTTATTAATTCCGATTATCTTTTTTATTGGTTTAGGCATTTTTGGACATTAACTATGTGATTTTTGTATGATCAACCATACAAAAGGATTATTTTTAACCGTTTTCATTTTTTGCTATAATGAAAACGGATGTTCTATGAAAGGGGAAGTTATGATGAAAAAAGCTTTTTTTGCTGAACCAGGAAAAGTAATAATTAAAGAGGTTGAAAAACCAACTATCCAAGCTCCTGATGATGTTATTATTCGCGTTATTCGGACCTGTGTTTGTGGTTCTGACCTTTGGAACTTTAGAGGTATTAATGACTTTAAACCAGGTGAGGAAAACTCTGGTCACGAAGCATTAGGGATCGTTGAAGAAACAGGAGAGGCTATCACCACAGTAAAGCCAGGTGACTTCGTAATTTCTCCATTTACTCATGGTTGTGGTCACTGTGCTGCCTGTGAGGCTGGTTTTGACGGCTCATGCGAAGAACATGCTGACAACTTTAGTAACGGGGTTCAAGCGGAATATTTCCGGGTAACTCATGGGCAATGGTCACTTGTTAAGGTACCTGGTCAGCCAGATGATTACACTGAAGATATGCTTAAGTCACTTTTAACTCTGGCAGATGTTATGCCAACAGGTTACCATGCTGCTCGAGTTGCTAATGTTAAGCCAGGCGACACAGTTGTTGTTATGGGGGACGGTGCTGTCGGACTTTGTGCTATCATTGCAGCTAAGTTACGTGGCGCTAAGAAGATCATTTCCACAAGCCGTCATGCTGACCGTCAAGCATTGGCCAAGGAATTTGGGGCGACTGATAACGTTGCCGAACGTGGCGATGAAGCCGTAAAGAAGATTATGGAATTAACCGATGGTGCAGGTGCCGATGCTGTTCTTGAATGTGTTGGTACAGAACAGTCAACGGAAACTGCCATGAAGGTGGGTCGTCCAGGTTCAATTGTTGGTCGTGTTGGTTTGCCACACACACCAAAGCAAGATATGACTGCTCCATTCTACAAGAATATTATCGTGGGTGGTGGACCTGCTTCTGTTACTACTTATGATAAACAAAAGGGGTTAGTCAAAGCTGTCTTAGAGGGTAAGATTAACCCAGGTAAGGTCTTTACCAAGACATTTACTTTAGATGATATTCAAGCAGCTTACCAAGGAATGTCAGACCGTGAAGTTATTAAGTCATATGTAATTGTCGATTAATAATGGATAATTTAATTAAAAATCGTTTTCTCTTTACAAGGTTATTTACTTGACTGAAGGGAGGACGATTTTTAGTATTTTAAATAAAGGAGAGGGGGGAGTCAGGTGCGTCGAGTGTTAATCATTATCACTGTAATATTGGTAATGCTCGGAGGTAACCAATTAGCCGTTAATGCTGATACTAGTTCTTCGTTTCCAAGCAATTACTTTGGTCAAACCAATAGCGAGAGTTCTTCTGCTGTTGAATTTTCTGTGTCAAGAAGTGGCAGTACAACACCCCTAAGTCTTCCAAATAATACTCCTGTTCCGATTGAAGGACTGCGGTGGCGAAAGGAAAAGATCACGATCTACATGCAAGCAAGGGACCCTAAAATTAAGAAGGCCTTCCGCCAAGGGGTTGAGAAATGGAATTCGGTCGAGGCCGTGAAGATTCGTTGGACTAAGAATGAGGACAAAGCCAATATTATTGCAGCTGAGGGTAACCTGTCTTCAGGATCAAATAACACGGGTGTTGGTTACCAAACTACCCAACTTGGGCAAACAATTACCCAATATAATCCTGATACGAGGGAACTTTATCGAGCAACTTCGACTCTGGATCCTAACTAATTAGATTACACGGATCCGACATTTCGGAGTGAGGTAGCTCAGCACGAACTCGGTCATGCCTTAGGACTGGCTCATGCGCCTGAAAATGAAGATAGTGTCATGGTGCCGTCGAATGTGAGAAATGGAATAACTAAAAAGGACCGCCAAACGTTACGAATGATTTATCGCTGATTTTTAGTTGACAGACGTAAACAATGAATTATAATATAATTACAAATGTAATCATAGGAATTGGAGGAAGGAAAGATGGCACAATTAATTGTAGTAATTATTGCAATTGTTTTAATCGCAGGTATTATTTGGTGGTTCTTTGGCAATCATAGCCAAGAAGTTGGTCATGCTAAGGATAGCGGTCAGGAACAAACTGCAACAGTTGTTGTTCACGGTGGCTATTCTCCAGATAAGGTGGTCTTAAAGGAAGGTATTCCAGCTACCATTAATTTTGATATGAAAGATTCGACTGCTTGCCTTTCTCATGTTGTCTTTGATAGTTTAGGAATTGATAAGGATTTGACTAAGCAACCCGTAATATCGGTGAAAATTCCAACTGATAAGCCAGGAGAATACGACTTTGCCTGTGGGATGGGGATGTTCCATGGAAAGGTGGTCGTTGAGAAATGAAACTAACAACTGAAAAGCGTTTTTGGATCTCATTGGTATTAACAATTCCGTTGATTCTTCAAATGATCCTCATGCCTTTTCACATTATGATTCCTTACTATGACTGGTTGGCTCTCTTTGTTACCTCTTTGATAATGTTTATTGCTGCTTGGCCTTACTGGACGAGCGCTTGGGCGGCCTTTAAGCACCACAATGCTAACATGAATACTTTGGTTGCAATTGGAACCTTCATTGCTTACTTTTATAGTATATTTGCGATGATGACAGGGCGGCCGGTCTACTTTGAAAGTGCTGCCTTTATTGCTGTCTTTGTTTTGCTTGGCGACATGATGGAGGAGCGGATGCATAATAATGCTTCGAACGCCCTCAAAAAGCTGATGGATTTGCAGGTAAAGGATGCTACGGTTCTTCGTGATGGGAAGTTTATGCAAGTTCCTCTCGATCAGGTAAAAGAGGGGGATATTATTCAAGTAAAACCAGGTGGTAAGATTCCAGTTGATGGTGTGGTAACTAAGGGAACAACCACCGTTGATGAAGCTATGGTAACTGGTGAAAGTATGCCGGTAACCAAAACGGTCGGCGATGATGTGATCGGTTCAACCATTAATGGTGACGGTTCGATTGAGTTTAAGGCAACCAAGGTTGGGGATGAAACTGTCTTAGCCCAAATTGTGGAGATGGTTAAGAAGGCTCAAACTAGTCATGCGCCAATTCAAAATTTGACGGATAAAATTTCTGGCATCTTTGTTCCAACTGTATTAATTATTGCTATTTTGACATTCACAATCTGGTATGCTTTTTTAGGGGCAACCGCTGTTAATGCAATGCTCTTTGCTGTTGCAGTTATCGTGATTGCCTGTCCATGTGCATTGGGCCTTGCTACACCAACTGCCTTGATGGTTGGAACTAGTCGGGCTGCCAAAATGGGTGTGCTAATTAAGAATGGTGAAGCACTCGAAGAAATTAATGATGTAAAAACTGTGGCCTTTGATAAAACTGGTACAATTACAGTTGGTAAGCCAACCGTTACGGATATTATTGGAAATGAGCAACAGGTAATGGAGGTTGCTGCCAGCTTAGAAGCCACATCTGAACACCCATTGGCCTTTGCAATTATAAATAAGGCCAAAGAAATGGGAATTAAAGCTGATCCTCTCAATAAGTTTGTAGCTGTTGAAGGTCAAGGGGTTACTGGTGAATTGAATAAGAAAACTATTTTTGCCGGAAACTTGAAGATTGTGGGGAATGCAGAATTAACACCTGAAATGAAGAAGAAGGCAATTAAACTTCAAGAAGAAGCAAAGACGGTTATTTTTATCGGTATTGGTAAGAAAGTAATTGGCCTAGTTGCAATTCAGGATACACCAAAAGCTAGTTCGGCCGAGGCAATTGCTCAATTGAAAGCTCGCGGCTTAGAGACAGTCATGATTACTGGTGATAATCAACGGGTAGCTGAAGCCATCGCTAAGCAAGTCGGAATTGACAAAGTGATTGCTGGAGTTCTCCCTAACGAAAAGTCTGAAGTAATTGAGAACTTACAGAAAAATGGAAAGGTAGCTTTTGTTGGGGATGGTATTAATGATGCGCCAGCACTAACAATGGCTGATGTTGGGATTGCGATGGGATCAGGAACAGATATTGCAATTGAATCAGGAAATATTGTTTTGGTACAAAATGACCTCCGTGGGGTTGTTCGTGCCTTTGATATAAGCCAAAAGACCTTTAACCGGATTAAGCTTAATCTTTTCTGGGCCCTCATCTACAATATTGTTGGTATTCCAATTGCCGCTGGTGTTTTTATCCGATTTGGAATTGATTTGAGCCCAGAATATGCTGCTTTAGCAATGGCATTCAGTTCAGTTTCAGTTGTTACCTCCTCACTCCTTTTAAACAAGACGAAAATTGAGGACGATAATACTATTCCGGTTAAAAATTAATAAGACTTCCTCACTATTTTGTTCTGGACTTTAGAATGTGCTATGAGGTGTGATACAATAGCAGTTGAATAAATTGCGAACGAAGCCATGATGAGAGAATCACTTATTCTGATTCTTGGTCATACTTTCGGGTATATAGAGTGTAGTTCAAAATAGATGAAGGAGTTTTTCATTATGATTCAAACAATCGATCTGAAAAAAGGGATGGTTTTTGAACACGGTGGCAAGTTGCTCCGGGTTCTTCAAATTAACCACCACAAGCCAGGTAAGGGTAACACCTTAATGCAAATGGACATCCAAGACGTTCGGACTGGTTCAATCGTCCACACTACTATGCGTCCATCAGAAAAGGTAGAACAAGTTAACGTTGACAAGCGTAAGGCTCAATACCTTTACGATCAAGGTGATGCTTCCGTATTTATGGACATGGAAACATACGAACAATACGAAATGACTGCCGCTCAATTGGGTGACGACAAGAAGTACTTGGTTGAAAACATGACTGTTACAGTTAACTTTGTTGATGGTGAAATTGTTGGCCTTGAATTGCCAACTACTGTTGAACTTGAAGTTGCTGAAACACAACCAATGATCAAGGGTGCTACTATTGATGGTGGTGGTAAGCCAGCTACTATGACTACTGGTTTGGTAGTTAACGTTCCAGCATTTATCAAGAACGGAGACAAGTTAATCATCAATACTACTGATGGTTCATACAAGTCACGTGCATAATTAAATTTAAAAATGACCTGCTCATATTCCTAAATAGGAGATTGAACAGGTCATTTTTTACTTAATCAACTTAAACATTTTGTCATCGTCAAGGGAGTCCTTTGCGGTTGGCAATCCTTCAATTGAGCCAAATGGCATTTCAGCACGTAATTGCCACTCCTTTGGAAGACCGAACGCTTCGTGAATTGCATCATCAATCAATGGATTGTAGTGTTGAAGACTAGCTCCGATACCCTGTTCGGCTAACGTAGTCCAAACAGCCTGTTGAGCACCTCCAAGGCCTTGTTCAGCCCAATTAGCGAAGTTATCGGCATAAGTAGGGTAATTTTCTTCAAGTTGGCGAACAATGGTAGAGTCAGTGAAATAGAGGATTGTCCCGTAACCAGCCTTAAATGAATCAATTTTAGCTTTAGTCTTAGAAAAGGATTCTTCATCTTTAGCAATTTTGCGCAAGGCATTTTCAACGATTTCCCATACCTTATCTGACTTATTGCCAAACAGAACAACTGCGCGAACCGTTTGACTATTAAATGCTGTTGGTGAATTTTTCACCGCTACCTTAATAAGGTCAAAAATTTCTTCAGGGCTTTGGGAAAGATTATCACCAAGTGCGTAGATTGAGCGACGTTTTGCGGTTAAATTATTAAATTGAGAATTCATAAAAACATTCCCGTACATTTATTTACTTACTAATAGTAACTGAAAAACAAAATTATGCAAGTAGTGAAATCTTTTTCACCAAAAAAGGAGGATCAAAATGACCGAAAAGAAATGCGCAATTGAAAATACCCTAAAATTAATTAATGGCAAATGGAAGAGCGTTATCATTTACCAGTTGAGCCAACACGAACCATGTCATTTTTCGGACTTGCAAAAATTAATTCCAGACAGTTCGAAAAGACTATTGGCACTTCAACTAAAGGATTTGGAGAAGAATAATCTAATTAAAAAGAAGGTCCTTTCGACGGTTCCACTTAAAACGGAATATTCGTTGACCAATGCCGGGAAAACGCTTGTTCCGATAATTACTTCCCTCAACCAATGGGGAAACAAATTTAGTAAAAAATAAAGATTCTAAGCTTGGTTTCTGAACTGCCTTAAAATTGTTAGACAAATCTGACAATTTTAAGGCGGTTTTTTTATGGCAAAATACTCAACTCAATTC
>JBCLSJ010000035.1:0-10947 GCA_041225415.1 Lactobacillaceae bacterium 24-114 | reverse complement strand
GTTTGCATAAAAAAACACCTCCCACATTTACGTGAGAGGTGTCGGCATCCATCAATACCATTTGACAGATACCCGTATTTTCAACGACCTCTTTTGAATTTCGAATGTTAGCTTGTTAAACCTTGGAACCGTCCTTATTTTCAAGATGACTGCTTTCCAGCTTACTTTTTTACCAGCCCAACTCACCTGCATTTACCGGTAAAGTTAGCTTACCAGCCGCATATTCAGCAAAAGCTTGATCCAAAATTGCAAAAGCTTGGTTAAGCTCATCCTCTGTAATGACCAATGGCGGCTGAAAACGAAGAACATTTCCTCTAAGGCTAATAATGATAGCGCCCAGTTCGAATACTCGATACATAATCTTTGTAGTCGCCTTGACATCCCCTTTACCAGTTTCCGGATTAATAATATCAATTCCTCCATCTAACCCATACATCCGAACATCACCAATAAAGTTGTACTTCACCTTTTCCTCTTCGAAAAATGCCTTGGCGATTTCACCTAAATGAGTAGACCGTTCAAGTAAATGCTCATCCTCAATAACGTCAATCGTTGCGCTGGCCGCGGCTGCTGTTACTGGATTACCGGCCGTAGTATATACATTTGCTGGCGATCCGAGAGATTCCATAATCTCTTTACGTCCGATAACTGCACTTAACGGAAGCCCAGATGCTAACGATTTCCCTACAGACATCATGTCTGGCTCAAGATCAAAGTGCTGGATTGACCACCATTTTCCGGTTCTCCCCATTCCTTGATTAACTTCATCAATAGCAAACAAAATGCCATGTTCTTTCGCGAATTTCTGAATCTTCTTCATAAATCCTTCAGGCGTTTTAATAATTCCTCCGTCACCTTGAATTGGTTCAATCAGAATTGCGGCTACCTCATCAACAGGAAGGTAGGTTTCAAAAGGCAACGTAAACATTTTGAAATACCTATTAACAAACTGATCTTCACTTTCCCCGGGCAATTTCTCCCATGGACTTGGAAATGGCATTTTGACTATACCTGGTAACAACGGCCCCATCTTTCGTGCCATATTCAATGAAACACTGGATAAAGTCATTGATCCATATGTCGATCCATGGTAGGCACCTGTAAATGAAACGATATATGGGCGTCCCGTATAGGCCCGGGCAAATTTAATAATAGCATCGTTTGCATCCGAACCAGAGTTTCCCCACACCACCTCTAATGGTCCAGAGATTGGCGCTAAATTAGTTAGACGTGGTGCTAATTGAGCAGCCTGACGATTAGCAAAATACGCCGGTGTATATTGAATCATTGTTGCTGCTTGCTTTTGAATAGCTTCAACTATACGTGGATGACAATGACCTGTATTAGTAGAACTAGCACTTGCTAATAAGTCAATGTATTCATTACCATCTGCATCAGTCAAAATTGCTCCGTGCCCGCTTTCAAGTACAATATCATAGTATTTTACTCGTGCTGCTGTTGCAAATGCTTCATTTTCTTTCGCCAAGATCTGACGATTATTTTCCATCGAACTCATTAGCAAAACCTCCTCACACATTATTCTTAAACTTTATTTTTCAGTATCTTTATCTTTTTTGTTAAGGTATGAGTGTCTCATTCCATAAGCAAAGTAAATAATTAAACCAAAGATAAACCAGATGCCTGCGTACAATTTAGCTTGAAAATCAAGACCAAGGAAAACCATCAATGATGCCAAGAACCCAAGGGCTGGTAGAATTGGGTAAAGCGGCATTCTAAATGACGGCATTGTAATATCTTTTCCTTCACGTCGTCGCAGTGGGTAAATACCTAGAGATACGAACATAAAGGCAATCAAAGTCCCTGCTGAAATCAATTGAGAAAGGAAAGCAAATGGGAAGAATGCCCCTAACAAGATTGCTCCAAACGTCAAAGTCCACAATGCTCGGTTTGGCAATTGACGGTCATCAATTTTACCTAGCCATTTTGGCAGCATACCGTCACGACCGAACGAGTAAATCAGACGGGAACCTGCCATACTCATCCCAATTAATGCTGTAAACATCCCGAAAACTGCAATAGATTGAACAACAGCGGCCACAATTGGGTGACCTGCATACCGTAATGCCAGTCCAACTGGTTCTGCACTGTTAGCATATTTTTGATATGGAAGCATTCCTATCAAAACCAAACTTACAGCAACAAATAAAGCCACCGCTATTGCTAATGAGCCAAGAATACCACGTGGCATGGTCTTTTGTGGATTAATGGCTTCAGCAGAGTTAGCGGCAATCGAATCAAAACCAATATATGACAAGAAAATCATCGAAACACCGGCATAAATACCTTGCCATCCCCCAAAGGCACCATTAGCAGTTTCTTTATATTCAGGAATGAATGGGACATAATTGCTGGCGTGAAGTGCTGTCAACCCTACCACAATAAAGAAGAGAATGGCAAAGACCTTCAAAATAACCAGAATATTTTCCACACGGGCCGTTCGAGATGCACCACGAGAAATCAATAGTGCGACCACAGCAATTACAATAATCGAAACCAAGTCAACAATACCACCATCAGTACCAAAAGCATTTGAAAGCGATGCTGGTAGTTTCCAGCCAAGGGGTGCAACTAATGCTCGAAAGTTAGCTGAGAGACCTGATCCAACGAAGGCTAAAGCAATAAAGTACTCAGCCAGCAACGCCCAGCCGGCAATCCAACCAAAGAATTCCCCAAACACCACAGTGACCCATGAATACGCTGAACCTGCAAAAGGCAGAGCAGCAGCCATTTCAGCGTATGCAAAGGCTACTAAACCAGCAACCACGGCAGCTAGCAAAAAGGAAATTGCTACCGCTGGACCCGTATGCATCGCTGCAACTTCCCCAGGAAGAGTGAAAATTGAGGTGGAGACAATTGTACCGACCCCGAGGGCTAAGAAGTCCCGAACCTTTAATGACCGAACAAGGTGTCCGTCTTTATTCGCATATACACTCGGGTCTTCTTTCCGGGTCATTGTTTTCCAGAAGCTCATATAGCATTCCTCCTTAATTCATTAAAATTAGATTAAAATAATAAGAAAACATTAACTAATTCTACCAACCGATTGGCACAGGGTCAATTCCCTTTTACTAATATTCCTAATTTTTTGATGAAATTTTTCTAATTGTACAAAAAAGAGGTCGAGAATATCAGGCTTTCTCGACCTCTTCTAAAGTAAGATATTAGGCTAACCAACAACTTGATTATGGCTATAGACCACTGATAACTTATTGTTTAGGGGGGTAAGCGTTTAGCTAGTATGTTATCTAAGCTATGACAATAACCATCTATTTTCTCAAAAGAGAACTTGTCATGGGGAAATGACAAACTTCTCTTAATTTAGGGAGGAAATATTAACCAAGTCAATCCTACTTTATAAAGTGATAACTGAATTTTTGTGAGGTTAATATGGTTTCATAATATTAACAAGCGATAAAATAGTTATCAGTTATACTGCGAACGATAGCCACTACTTATCGTTCGCTCAGTGATGATTATACTTATAAATATACAAAAGGTCAAGTGAACCTCACAAGCAAATCACCATAAAATACCTATTTTCGCCTTCTGCGTCTAAATTCACCTTATCATTTTCCGCTTATCAGTAGATAAAAAGATTAGTTTTTAGTCACTTATTCTTCACATCCTGTTCTATAATAAATGTATCAAATATAAAGGATGGTCATAATATGCTCAGTGATGCTGAAATTGTTACCGCTGTTCACGAAATGAGAAGAATGTATCCAGAAGCCGGCACAACCCTAAAAGCTGATACCACATTCCACTTTTTGTTAGCAACAATTCTGAGTGCGCAGTCCACCGATAAATCGGTAAATTTTGTTACTCCACCTCTTTTCAAACAATATCCAGATCCAGCCTCTCTAGCTAATGCAGAAATTGAGGATGTTATCCCTTATATCAAGTCACTTGGTCTCTACCGCAACAAAGCCAAGTATTTAGTGGAAAGTTCCCGAATGATTGTGCGCCATTTTAATGGTGAAGTTCCAAACACATTAAAGGAATTAACCACTCTTCCTGGTGTAGGCCGAAAAGTGGCTAATGTTGTCCTTGCCGAATGCTTCAATATTCCTGCTTTTCCAGTTGATACACACGTTACCCGAGTTGCCAAGCGGCTCAATATGGTTCCACAAAATGCAACTGTCCTTCAGATTGAAAAGCGACTAATGAAGGCAATTCCGCGAGACGAGTGGCTCAATGCTCACCACGCAATGATATTTTTTGGCCGCTACCAATGTACTGCTCGCAATCCTAAATGTCCAACCTGCCCACTCTTAGCGATGTGTAAATACGGAAGAGATAATGTTTTTTAGAAGAAGCTAAGAAACAACATATTTTCGCTGATCTTATTTTAATCACTTACTTGCTGATGACGTTTCTTCAAAGCAAAAATATGAAGAGCACTCGAACAGCCCAAGCAAAGAACCGTCGCAATAAGCAAAAGAACTAGACCAGCATTCCAGCCATAGTGATCAACAGCAATCCCCAGAATACTTGTTCCTAGTGTCGAGCCTAAAACATAGCTCATGAACCCCCTAAGACCTACCGTTGAACCTACAGCAAATGGGGGTACCACCTCCATTGTTTGAACCGAAGCCAAAAACTGTGGAATATAAACCAAGCATCCCGCTAACGCCGCAAAGATAGTAACTGTCATTACCGACTTACCATTCCAGTAACCGAAAATGCAGAAAATGATTAAAACAAGAGAAATTATTGCTAATGGCATCCTGTAACCCTTAAATAGTTTATCCGAAATGATTCCGGCTAATAATGTTGAAGGGATTGCTGCCCATTCAAAGAAAGCAAACGCCACCATCATTTGTTCATGAGTGAATCCTTTGGCCTGGATTAAGAAAATTGGTAACCAAGTTAAGATACCAAATCGAATCATGTAAACAAAGGTATCCATAAAGGAAACCAGCCATGCGCCGGGATTATTAAAGACATATTTTGTCAGAATCTGCCAAGAACTGAGATCCTTATAAGCAATATCGCTTTGTTCCTCTTTTGTTTCTTGCAATGGGGGCAACCCTTCTTCTTCTGGTCTTCCTTTAACTAACAGCAAAACAAGAATGGCTATTCCAATAGCAACCAATGCTGGAAAAACATACATAGCAAAGCGCCAATGGCTAGCACCAACTATCCCCAACATAAATCCGGCTAACGGTGAGATTAAGCCCCCACCAAGGTTATGTGAAGTATTCCAAATAGAGGTCACAAATCCCCGTTCTTTCTTAGAAAACCAGGTTGAAAGCGTAATAAAGGCTGGGCCAACTCCCATGCCCTGGAAAATTCCTAAAAGAATTAAAATAATAGCTAATGACCAAATGCTGAAGCCAAAAAATGCCAAAGCCATACTTAGCAAAGCACAAATAATCAATCCAGTAGCCATAAAGCGCTTCGGGTTAGCCTTATCTGACCACGCACTCATTACACCTTTGCCAAGACCATAAGAAATCAAGAGACAACTGGAAAGCATACCAATCTGTCCCTTAGATAAATCCAAGCTCGCCTTTAGCTGTGGCGTTGATAAGGTAAAGTTATTCCGAACAATGTAAAAAGCCGCATAACCAATAAAAATCCCGATTAATGATAACCATTTATCACGGTTAAATACTTCCTTGACTTTATCTGCTGGTATTTTAGGTTTTTGACGCGGTTTTAAGAAACTAAGCATATCCTCATCTCCATAATTACTATTTAGCACATAATAAAAGCGCTTTCACAATAATTATACCTTTTTTAAACTAAATAAGTCGGTGAAATTACAAAAGTATTTTCACCGACTTCATTTTTCTAATTGTGTACTCTCAGCTTCTAGTTTTCATTTTCCAACTTTCTCTTAGCAAGCATCAGTTCCTCCCGATCCTTAGGTAAGAGCTGAGGATATGCTAAGGATAATTGTTCGATCTTTTCCGTCAAAATATCGGAAACAATTAATCGTGAGTACCACTTATCGTCAGCTGGGATAACATACCAAGGATTTTCCTTAGTGGCAGTTGACCGAATTGCCTCCTCATATGCTTTTTGGTAACCATCCCAGTATTGCCGTTCACGGATATCGGCAGCTGAGAATTTCCAGTGTTTTTTCGGCAAATTAATCCGTCGCAAGAAGCGTTTCTTTTGTTCTTCTTTAGAAAGGTGAAGAAAGAATTTAACAATCACAAAACCATTGTGAGTGAGATATTCCTCGTAATGTTTTATGTCCTTATAGCGCACATCAAAGAACTCACTATCTACGTCCTCAATTGTATTAATCCCTGGCAAATTAGAATTAAGAATCAATTCGGGGTGAACTCGGGTTACTAGAACGTCTTCGTAGTAGGAACGATTGAATATACCGATTTCGCCACGAGATGGCAATTCCTTATTAACTCGCCAAAGGTAGTCATGACGAAGTTCAGTAGAGGTGGGTTGCTTAAAATTAGCTACTTTAAACCCAACTGGATCAACCCCAGAGAATACATGAGCAATCATACTATCTTTTCCTGCAGCATCCATTGCCTGGAAAATGACAAGAATACCATACTTATGTCTGGCATAAATTTTCTTTTGTGCTCGACGTAGCCGCTTCAAGTTTTTCCCTATTTTTTCCTTAATCTCGTCAACTTCGCCTTCACTGCTTTTCAAGAAGGTCGGGGCCTTCTTGATTAAAAAATCTTTTCCAGTATATTCAAATTTCATCTTATCTCACCCTGCTTCCAACTAGATTAGTTATAATCATACCATTAATCCTATTAATTATTAAATATAACTAATCTACTGACCGTTTTTCCTCTCTTCGTAAACGGAGACCAATAAGGTAAGCAATCATGATGAAGATGACTACCACCCAGTATGGATAGAGGTAGTTAACATCAAGCAATGCTCCGGTAATCAAAGGACCAACGATATTTCCAACACTTGTTAGTGACATATTAATCCCGTTAAGTAATCCCTGGTCCGAGTTATTCGACTTAGTTAAAAGAGTAGTAATCGAAGGTCTAAGCAAATCAAATGCCTCGAAGACAAAGAGCGTCGCAATCACCAAATGCCAGAAGTTATGATCGTAAATCACAAGGATAGTACCAATAATACTAAAAATGAAACATACTTCGATTAAACGCACTTCCCCCATCCACTTAACTAAACGATCAAAGAAGAAAACCTGCAGGATAAGAGAAACTATCCCATTTAAGGTTAATACCAAGGCAATCGCACTTAAATCAAAATTATGTACCTCATTGACATATAGGCTATAAATACTTTCAAAACCAGCTAAACCAAAAGATGCCACAAAAATCAAAATGAAAAGGGTAGCCAAAGTTGGTGTCATAACCTTCTTAATCTTTTGCCAGCTACTCTCAAAGAGTTGCTCTTCCGGATTCTCCTCTTTGGTTTGGAATAATTTATCATCGTCCCGTGGCAGGAATCTCCATGCAACTACAAAACTAATTAACCCTAGAATACCGGCCACCCAAAATGGAAACTTATAATTAATATGGGCTAACATCCCACCAATTCCTGGTCCTAAAATCAAACCACCACTAAAGGCGGCCGACAACCAACCAATTACTTTTGCCCGATCTTTAACGCTAGTAATATCAGCAGCCAATGCCATTGATGTTGGAACAAACATCGCAGCCGATAGTCCATCGACCGCCCGCGAGAGGTCAAACACCCACAAATGCTGAGCCATCGCAAAGACAAATTCTGCAACAGCAAAAATCAATAGCCCCCACACTAACACGGGTTTCCGACCGATCCTGTCAGAAATCCTTCCTATTACTGGCGATGCGATGAATTGAACAAAGGCAAATAGGGAAGACATAACTGCCATATCAAAAGCAGTAAAATGGTATTCGTTTTTGATGAAAGGTTCAACCGGAAATACCAAACTTAGCCCTAAACAAATTAAAAACTCGCAAAACAAAACCACTGCAATAATGCGTTTTACTTCTTTTGTCATCATTATCTCCTTTCCTAATGAAGTACGCAAAAAGGAGCGTGGTGAGGCTAATCAATAACTAGTCTCTCACTCTCCTCTTAAACAGAAAATAGGGCCCAGTGGTATCCTGGACTCCATTCTCACATATATTATTTAATTAAGATTATCGAGGCGAATTCACTTGCCTCTTTATCCTCTTCACTCTACCATGTTTCATTCCATGTGACTAGCCTTTTGCCTAATCTTAATCTTTTATTTACCAAGGGAAACAAGTTAAAAATGTCGCAAAACTAAAAAATACTCCAGGGAAGTTTGCCCAAAATACAGGCCAGTCACGATTTTTCTTAAAGTAAGCATAAATACTCCATAAGGTACAGTTAATTCCCGCAACTAACGGCTGGAGGGGTGCACCATAATGACCATGCAAGTTATTATAAATCTGCGCAATATATGAAACGTACATTAAAATAGCAATAATGCTTGCAACTCGACCAAGCCAACTAATAAATTTAGATTCATCCATAATTCAATTCTCCTTCACCTAAATTATTTTAAATTAAGCATCCTCGCCAGCAACCTTAACAATCGCCTTAGAAACTCCACCAAGCTTTCCACTAACGAAGTCTTCAACGTTTTCCATGTCTAAAACATTAGAAATTAATGGTAGTGGATCTACCTTACCTGATTGCAAAAGAGCAATTGATTCTTCAAATGTATAGGGATTAATAAAGGAACCTTGAATTGTTAATTGCTTTTGGAAGACTTTGTAAGTATTAACCTTAAATTCTGAATCTGGGTTACCCACACCAAACATCAATACTTGTCCACCACGACGAGCAGCCTCAACGGCTTGTTCTTGAGTTTGTGGAAGGCCAACTGCTTCAACAACAATATCATATGAATCTGGCTTGATTGCTTCTGGATTCTTCAAGTTATTGATAGTCTTAAAACCAAAGTGCTTACGATTATTTTCAAGCTTTTCGTCAACAGTTCCGGCTAAGGTTACTTCACGCACACCCTTAGCCTTGAGGATTTGAGCAATTAATTGTCCTTCAAAACCATCACCAATTACTAAGGCGTTTTGGTAAGGGTGGATTTCAAGCAAGTCAACACCGTGGGCAGCACATGAAATTGGTTCAATTACTGCTGCAGCTTCTAGAGATACGTTATCTGGAACGTGGTAAACAACTTCTTCAGGAGCAGTGAAGAATTCTTCAAAACCACCATCACGGGTTACCCCAACAGCATCCAGATGTTCACATAGTTCTGGACGAGATGTTCGGCAATAGTAACACTTATGGCAGTAAATATTAGGATCGATACTTACACGATCCCCAACCTTAAAGTTTTCGACTTCACTACCAACAGCAGTCACAACCCCGGAGTTTTCATGGCCCAATACAATTGGTGGAACCGCGTCAGCTGATCCAGGAAGGCCTCCATATAATGCCTTATCTGTCCCACAAATGCCTGCCCAGGCAGTATGAATCAAAACTTCATCAGGCTTTACTTCTGGCTTTGGATAATCTTGTACTTCTAGTTGTTTTGTTCCTGTTAATACTAATGCTTTCATGATTAATCCTCCTCATTTACTTCCGCCTAACTAATCCTCTACAACTTCACAGAATTCAACTGTTTCATCATTTGGTCCAACTATATTAAAGAACTTAATCCCATGGTCCCAGAAATCCAAGTGTTGTACCTCATCTTCCTTTACCTTAAATCCTTCTTGTTGAGCTGCCTTAAACGCTCCATCCGCATTCTTAATATTTAGCGAGATATGATTGATAGCTCCAGTTTGGTGAACTGCACCATCACTGTCCCAAATTTCTAGCATTAAGTGTCCAGATTTCATGAAAACTACCTCATGTCCTTGGTCGTCAGTATCAAATTCTCCTTGCTTCTTAAAACCTAATTTTTCCCAAAATTCAACTGTTTTAGCCATATCGTCGGTTGGGATACCAACGTGGGCCAAGTCATCATAATACCCTGCTAAACTCTTGTTAAAAGCCATCTTCATTACCTCCTAGCTTATTCTGTGGCTGCCTTCAACGCGAGGGCAAAGTCACCGATAGTAGCTGATCCATTGTTTTGTGCAAGTGGCATTGTAATGTATTCATCCAAATCTCCTACTTCCACATAGTCATTCATTAATTTCTTGAATTCGTGCCGAACCTTTTTCAAGAATTCTTCGCTAACAACCCCACCTCCAAAAACAAGTTGTCCAGGACGGAACATTAAGGTTGCATCCATCGCTGCTTGAGCCACATAATAAGCCATAATGTCCCAAACTGGGTCTGTTAGGGGAACATCTTTACCCTTTTTCCCTAAACGAGCATCAAAGGTTGGACCACTAACAAGTCCTTCCAAACAGTCATGGTGAAATGGACAAATACCTTCAAAATCCAAATCATCTGGATGACGCTTTACCCGAATGTGCCCCATCTCAGGGTGTCCCATTTCACCAATAAAGTGCCCGTCAATAACTGCACCAGCACCGACGCCAGTACCAATCGTGTAATAAACTAGTGATTTTATACGTTTGTTGAACAAGGTTGAAAGAACATATTCCCCATATGCTGAACCGTTAACATCCGTAGTCCAAGCAATCGGAACATTAAAATGTTTCTTAAACGGCCCCACAAAATCTGTATCTTTCCAACCTGGTTTAGGGGTGTTAGTAATGTAACCGTACCTTGGTGAGCTTCGACGAATTTCCAATGGGCCAAATGAAGCAATCGCAATGGCACTCAATTCTTCCTTGTATTGGTCAAAGAATTCAATACATTTTTTTAATGTTTCTTCTGGGGTTGTTGTTGGAATATGCACGGAATCTTGTATTTGGTAATTAATATTTCCAACTGCACAGACAAATTTTGTCCCTCCAGCTTCAATACTTCCTAATAGCATTTCTCTTCCTCCTATTCGTTTTCATCCATCTCAGCACGGAGCTTCTTGCCAATTTCTTCATATCCTGGCTTACCTAAAAGGCCAAACAT
>JBCLSJ010000034.1:0-11225 GCA_041225415.1 Lactobacillaceae bacterium 24-114 | reverse complement strand
TAGTTGCCTAGAAAAAATATTTATTCAGTTTTAAAGCAAGAATATACAAGTTCCAACTTTTTGGGTACACATCAAAAATATAACTTCTTATCGATCTTTTTTGTTTCTCAGCTTACTTTTTTAGTTTTTCTTAATCCTTATCCTAGAATGAGTCATATTAATAATTGCTGTGGTAAAATGGGTTGAATTTAAATTATCGATGATGAGGAATAGAGAATGAAGAGAGAGCCAGATAAGAATTCATCTTCTTTTGGTAATAAATTAAAAGTTTGGTTAAAAAAAGGTTGGCAAAGGACAAAAGAGGTTTGCGAGCCATATTGGAAAAGCTTTAAGCAATGGCTAAAAAAATTCTGGCACCGTTACCAATTAACGCGGTGGATCATTGTCATCTTCCTAACGTTCATCTTGGTAATGAGTACCTATCTTACGTTTGTGGCTAAAACCTCGAATGTAAAAAGTCTCCAAAGTCGTTTGCAACGGCCCACAATGATATATGATAAAGATGGGAAATCAGCCGGGAGCTTATATTCGCAGCGAGGAACGTACGTAAAGCTGAGTCAAATTTCTAAAAACGTTCCTGCAGCTGTTTTGTCCACTGAAGATCGTAATTTTTACCATGAATATGGATTTTCTATCAAAGGGATCGGCCGAGCTGGATTATTGCTCGTAAAAAATAAGCTTCTTGGGCGAAACTATATTTCCGGCGGGGGTAGTACCCTGACGCAACAATTAGTAAAAAATGCCTTTTTAACGCAACAACAGACATTTTCACGAAAGGCTAAAGAAATCTTTATTTCAATTGAAGTGGAGAATCAATATAGTAAAGATCAAATTCTAACCATGTACCTAAACAACGCTTACTTTGGTAATGGAGTTTGGGGAATCCAGGATGCGGCTAAACGCTACTTTAACTGTAATGCTAGTGAATTAACTGTTCCACAGGCAGCTACTTTGGCAGGAATGTTGTCATCTCCAGGAACTTATGACCCAGTTACACACCCCAAGGCTAGCAAGCAACGGCGGAATGTGGTCTTGCAGTTGATGGCTGACAATAAGCAACTAACCCAATCGGAGGCTGATAAGTATAAGAAGATGCCGTTAACTGTTACAAATGGATACGTAGCAACTGATACCTATAAGTACCCATACTACTTTGATGCGGTCATTTCTGAGGCAATTAGCAAGTACCATCTCTCTGAAAAAGACATTATGAATAATGGTTACAAGATTTACACGACTCTTGATCAAGACCAACAACAGTCAATGCAAGACACTTATTCTAATAGTGCAAACTTTCCAGCCAATTCATCGGACGGGACGATGGTCCAATCAGCCTCAGTTGCGATGAATCCTAAGACTGGTGGAGTAACCGCAATCGTGGGAGGACGCGGGAAACACGTTTTCCGTGGCTTTAACCGTGCTACCCAGATGAGAAGACAGCCTGGATCTACTATTAAGCCAATCGTGGTTTATGCGCCAGCGCTTGAACATGGTTACTTCTACGATTCAACTCTGCAGGATAAGAAACAATCTTATGGAACAAATAATTATACGCCGAAGAACTATGATGATACTTATGCAGGAAGTGTACCAATGTATAAGGCTGTTTACCAAAGTCTGAATGCGCCAGCCGTGTGGTTATTAAACAAGATTGGTGTTAATACTGGTTACAAGATGGCACAAAAATTTGGCTTGCCAGTGGAAAAGAGCGATAAGAACCTTGCTTTAGCTCTTGGTGGGATGACTAAAGGGGTTTCTCCTGAACAATTAGCCCGGGCTTACTCCGCGTTTGCTAATGATGGGAAGATTCCTGAAACGCATTACATCACTAAGATTAAGGATTCTACTGGGAAGACTATCGTAACCGCGAAAACATCTAAGCCTAAGAGAATTATTACTTCCAGCACTGCGAAAAACATGACTAGTATGTTGATTGGGGTGTTTGAACATGGTACTGGCCAAACAGCCAAGCCAAGCGGTTACACGATTGCCGGTAAAACCGGGACAACCGAGTCTGCCGTTTCTGGTGGAAACTCAGATGATCGTGATAAGTGGATTGTTGGTTATACTCCAGATATCGTTGTTGCAACCTGGGAAGGGTACGACACGACTAGTTCATCGAATTCACTTCCAGATATTTCTATGGTTAATACCAATAGTTTGTTCAAAGTAGAAATGACGGGAATTCTTAAGACAACTGCTGGAACCCAATTTGATGTTAAAGATGCTCAAACCAGGGCCACGGCAGCTACCAGCAGCTCTAGCGGTAAGGGATTAAGCGGTGCTATTAGTCGTTTTAACCAATCGGTAAGTGATTTTGGTACCAAAGCAAGTCAATGGTGGAGCAGTGTAAAGTCCTTCTTCTGATTAAGTGATGATTTGCTTCACTTATGATACAATTTAGTTATTAAGAAAAGGGAGGCCGTTCCTAAATGGTAAATATTTACGATACTGCTAATGAACTTAGCAACCAAATCAAAGAAACTCAAGAATACGAAGGTTTGAAGAAGGCATTTGATGCTTTAAAGGCAGATCAAGAAACTTTTGATACTTTCAAGAAGTTCCAACAAATGCAAGCAGATGCACAACGCAAGCAAATGAGTGGTCAACAATTGACTCAAGATGAAATTAACTCCATTCAAACAATGGCTAAAGAAATCAGTGCTAAGCCTGCAGTGCAAACCTTAATGAATCAAGAACGTGCGGTTGACAACATGCTTCAACAACTCAATCGGACAATTACTGGGCCAATCCAAGAAATCTACAAGGATGTTATGCCAGAAGGGCCAGCAGCACAAGGTAACTAATAAACTGAATCTTGAGAATGAGAAAAGGGAGCGTAACGGCGATCATATTGACGTCTGTTAGGCTCCCCTCTCAATTTGTGAGGAAAGACAATGAAATTTATTCACACAGCTGATTTACATTTAGATAGCCCGTTTAGTGGGCTGACAGAGGTTAGTCCAGAATTATGGGAGAGAATTTACCAATCCACCTTTGTAGCCTTTGAACGGATAGTCGATGCCGCAATTAATAATCAAGTAGATTTTATGTTAATTATTGGTGACATATACGATCGCGACCATCATAGTGCTAAAGCCGAGGACTTTTTTATTCGCCAGTGCCAACGATTAGAAGAAGCGGAAATTCATGTATATCTTTCTTATGGTAATCACGATTACCAGGTCGTTGATGACAATAAGTACCTTCCAGAAAATGTTCATGTCTTTTCTAATCAGGGAGAAACAAAACGGCTAACTCTACCTGATGGGAAGAGTATTGCTATCACTGGTTTTAGTTACGGGCAACGTTGGTTAAGTAACAACCAAACTGCTCTTTATCCAAATAAGGGGCAAGAGGATTGGCATATTGGTATGCTTCACGGAGCCGTGCAAAAAAATAATCCTAATCAGGATCACTATGCGCCATTTACGATCCAGGACTTGATAGAGAAACACTATGATTATTGGGCTCTTGGCCATATTCACAGTCATCAAATTCTTTCATCAGAGCCACCGATCGTTTATTGCGGTGACCCTCAAGGAAGAAATAAAAATGAGGGTGGACAGCACGGATTCTACCTGGTTCAGGATCATAATGGTACCCTAGTTCCACAATTTAATCCGATTGCAGATATTGAGTGGGGGATGGTTCCGGCCATAGCCAGCAAGGAAATTTCTAGTAGCAGTTCATTGATTGATTTTTTAATACAAACTGTTGGCAAAAATGAGCAATTTAAGATGATCCAATTTAATTTGCATAGCCAAAATTTAGCACCGATTGTTATTCAACAAGTTAATTCAGGAGCAACTCTCGAACAGCTACAAAGTCAAATTGAACAGGAAGGCCGCATTAATTGGTGGCCATACCAGATCAAGATTATTGATCAGGAAGAAATGCCAACGATGACTAATCTTGATGAACAGTATTGGAAAAAGGCAGCCAGTGAGGTCTTTAGAACCGAAGAATTGGTAGAAAAGGCTGGGAAATTAGCCAATTATGATTTTATTAATCAAGCTTTAGAAGATAGTGGAACGATTGATGAACTGCAATCGATGGCACTAAAAAAATTAGGATTGGGGAAATAGGTTATGAGAATTAAAAAAGTTCACATCGATGGTTTTGGAAAATGGCATGACCAAGACTTTTTCTTTGACAACAATCCAGTCCTAATTTATGGACAGAATGAAGCAGGAAAAACAACACTGGCTTCTTTCATCTTGAGTGTCCTATTTGGCTTTGCTGATAGTCGAGGGAAAAACAAGTATCAACAATATTTACCGAAATCTGGAAGCTCATATGGTGGGAGTTTGCTAGTTGAAGAGAATAACCATCAATACATTATTTCTCGGGAAAAAGGAAAAAATGGTGGGAAGGTTACAATTGTTGATGAGGAAGGCCACAAAAAGAAAGCCGCATTTCTCAGTAAACTGTTAGGCCCCATGGATCGGGACTTGTATCAATCAATTTATAGCTTTAACCAGCAAAATATTTTAAACGATGACCTCAACAGTGAGCAGTTGGAAAACCAATGGCAACGTCTAGGAGCAGTTAGTGGTCGAGAATGGCTTTTACAAATCAGTAAGCTGGAAAAGGCTGCCGACAGCATTTACAAGCCTCGTGGGCGCAAGACATCATTGAATCAGCATTTGAAGGAATATGACGAATTAAGAAAGCAGGTAAACGCGTCTCAAGAGCAAAGTAAAGATTATGAAGAACTCCTCCAGAAGAAGCATGGACTTCAAGAAAAAATTGGAAGGCTAAAAGAAGAATTACCATCTTTAAAAGAAAGAGTAATCAATCTGGAGCATCTGCAACGCTTATGGCCGATATACATTCAATGGAAAGATCAACAATCTCAGCAAACTAATGTGGCAGAAGTTAGTGACCAACAAGTGGTTAGGATTCAAGAGTTACAAACTCAAGAGCGGGAGTTGAATAGTCAACTTTCCTCACTTAATCGGCAAGCAGCTGAACAAGAAGCATCTCTTAACCAAATTAAGACTGACGATTTAGCTCATTATCAACAAGATAAACTCCATTATCAGCAAATAAAAGATAAATTATTGGGAATCCAAGTTCGGCAAAATAGTTATCAAACGCAATCGACCGATCAATGGAGAAATGAATTGAAAAATTTGGAAGAACGTTATGGACATTCTCCACTTCCAAAGCCCCTATCTGATCGCTCTATTGAAGAATTAAATGGTCTCTTAAATGCTAATAGATCCTCCCAACCAAGGAACCAGTCACTATTTCTTCCTGGAATTGGGTTAATGGCCTTAATTATCGGCTTAATTATTAATCAGCCTCTTGTTTGGCTTCTAGGACTGATTGCCTTAGGGGGTGCCGTAGCCGTTTGGTATCGAGAACGGCAACAAGCCAATCAAGATAAGCAACAAGAAGAAAATCTGTTAAATAATTTTGGTACAAAACACAATCTATCCCCATATCCCATTAAGGAATGGTTGCTTATGCAGACAGATCTACATCGCTATCAAGATCTCAGCAAGCAATTAGAAGAAGCAGAACAGAAAAAAGATGAGTTGGCAAAAGAGTTTACTCGGCTAAAGCAAGAAATACCATTTACATTGAATAATGATGAAGATATTTCAAGTGTGGTTACAAGCTATACTCGATGGATGCTTGATATACAGGACCAAAATCAGCGTTACCAAAATGTTCAACAGAATTTGCAAAATACTAAACATCACCAAGAAGAATTAGCAAAACAAGTCGCGGTGATTAAGCAAAAGTTGCAACATAATTACCAAAAATTAGGTATTTCTTCTAATGGTGAATTTAGCCGTCTCTTGACGGATCGTCAGGTGGCTAAGACAAAGGAGGTTACTAATAATGTGTATGAGAAGCAACTTCCAGTGGAAGTACGGCAAAAATTGGCTGTTTATGCTGGCAAGGAGGAGTTAGATAATAATATCTTGTCTGCCCACCAAAATGTGGCTGCTAATCAGCAAGAAGAGACAAGTCTCAATACTGACCTCGAAAAAATTAATATTCAGATTAACCACCTAGTTAATGAAGGAACTTTTAGCCGCCTTAATCAAGAACTGCAGAACCTTCAGGCAATTATCTTAGAGGAAAGTAAGGAATGGTTAAGTTTGCAATTGACGATTTCCTGGATTAATTCTGCTCTTCGTTATGCATCTCAGGACCGGTTTCCGTTGATAATTAAGCAAGCAGAAAAATATTTTGCCATTTTAACCAACAATCATTATCAAAAAATTATTGTTGAAAGTGACCATATTTCCGCTCTCGATGATCAACAACAGCTTTTCCAAGTAGAAGAATTGTCACTGGGGACGGCGGAACAACTCTTTGTTTCATTACGGTTAGGTTTTATTACCGTTATTAGTGGTCAGATTCATTTACCAATTATGGTCGATGATGGCTTTGTTAATTTCGATAATATTCGGCGAGAAAAAGTTTTGAAACTGCTTGATCAGATGGCAATAAATGACCAGGTGATTTACTTTACTGCAGATGATCGGATTAAAGATTTAAACCTGAATGTAATTGATTTAAGCAAATTAAAATAAGAATAAATCGTGAAGATCATTTAAATATTCATTAACTTACCTGGTATCAAATGGTGAGTGTGGTATATTAGATGGGTAAGTTTTCAGAAAAAAGTTATAAGGATGTGTTCGTTTGAAGTCGAAAAAATTATTGGCAGTTGTTGCGTGTGCAGCACTGATGATTCCGTTAGCCGCTTGTGGAAGTAAAGCTGTTGCTACAACTAGCGGTGGGAAGATTACCCAAAGTGAGTACTACGATGAAATGAAGAGTACCACTAATGGTAAACAAGTATTGCAACAAATGATTTTGGACCAAGTATTGGAAAAGCAATATGGGGACCAAGTAACAACTAAACAAGTTAATGCTCAATACAACACTTACAAGAATCAATATGGTTCTCAATTTAGTGCTGTTCTCCAACAACAAGGGCTAACCACAAAGAAACTTAAGGAACAGATTCGGTCAAATCTTTGTTTAGAAGCTGCTGTTCGTAGTCGGTTGAAGATTACTACTAAGCAAATCAACAAGCAATGGGAGTCATACCAACCTAAAGTTCAAACAGCGCAAATTCTTGTTGGTAGTAAGGAAGATGCCCAAGCTATCATTGATCAATTAAATAGCTCAAGCAACCCTTATAAGACCTTCAAGAAACTTGTTAAGTCTAAGTCCACGGATACTGCTACTAAGAGTGTTGATGGTAAAGTGGCTGCTTTTGATAACACTTCTACTAGTGTTGACTCAGCTTACAAGTCTGCTGCCTTTAAGCTTAAGACTGGAGAATATACTACTGAGCCAGTCAAGACAGATGACGGATACGTTGTTATTTACATGATTAAGCATCCAGCGAAGGGTAAGAAGAGTGATCATATCTCTGACTTGAAGTCACAAATTGTGCAGGAAAAGATGAATGATAGTACATTCATGCATAAGGTTGTCGCTTCTGTCTTGAAGAAGGGTAACGTCTCTATTAAGGATAATGACCTAAAGAACATTCTAGATGGGTATTTAACAAATAATACTAGTTCTTCATCTTCAAGCGCTACTAATAGCAGTTCAAGTACAAGTGAGGAATCAAGTAGCAATTAACCATATATAAAAAACTCCCGCGTTCGCAAGCAGGCGAATGCGGGAGCTTTTTATGGAAGTCAACTTTCCTCTTTTTTGATTTTTTTCATCAAAACTTCTATTTTCTCAATGTTCGGCTTTGTCTTATCATACCACTTATCAACACTGCTCTTGAATTCAACAGAGAATTCCTGAACAGTTTCGATCGCAGTTGGCAACTTTTTGCTTTGGGCAACAAGTTGTTTGCCGGAATTTACCAAGACTTTGATTCTGTTTAAATAACTTTTTGCTCGGTCAATCGTCGAATTAATCGAGGTGTTGAATGATTGCGTCTTGAATTTCTTTATACTTTTCATCATTATATTCACCTGAATTATCCTTAAAAGTCATTTTAAAGTCATCGTGATTAGTATATCGTGGGACCAAATGAATGTGAGAGTGGAAGACGGATTGGTAAGCCACTTCCCCGTTGTTATTTAGAACATTCATCCCCTTAATCTCAGGATTAGATTTCTTAACAGCGCGGGCAATTTTTGGGATACGAGAGAAGACAGCAGCTGCTAAGTCTTCATCGTATTCAAATAGATTAGCCACATGTTTTTTTGGAATAACAAGGGTGTGGCCGGGGGTTACTTGGGAAATATCAAGGAAAGCTTTAACCACATCGTCTTCATAAACGGTATAACTAGGGATTTCACCACTTATAATTTTACAAAAAATACAATCACTCATAATATGAACACTCCTTTACAATTATATACTTATCATTAAGTATACCAAAAAAGAGAGTATCGGGAGCGACCTATGATATAATCAACGCTAGGATAATCATACAAAAGAGAGGGTTAGTATGGCACTTGAAGTAAAGAACTTAGTGGGTGGGTATTCCCAAATACCGGTCCTAAAAGGAATCAGTTTTCAGGTTGACCCTGGCGAATTAGTTGGTCTAATTGGACTTAACGGGGCCGGAAAGTCAACAACAATTAATCACATTATCGGGTTGTTGCAGCCATTTTCTGGTAAAATCACGTTAAATGGGGTCAATATCCAGAAAAATCCTGTTGAATACAAAAAGCAGATTGCCTATGTTCCGGAAACGCCAATTTTGTATGATGAATTGACGTTGAGAGAACATTTGGAACTAACGATGGATGCTTACAATCTTGATCACAAGAAGGGGTGGAAAAGGGCAGATAAGTTATTAAAACTTTTCCGTCTAGATAATAAACTGGATTGGTTTCCATCTAACTTTTCTAAAGGGATGAAGCAAAAGGTCATGATTTGCTGTGCCTTTATCACGGATGCCGATTTATTGATTGTAGATGAACCATTTTACGGCCTGGATCCTTTGGCAGTTCATGACTTATTAAACTTGATTGAAGATAAGAAAAAAGAGGGAACAGCTGTCTTGATGTCAACGCACGTCCTAGATACAGCGCAACGTTTCTGTGACCGTTTCGTATTGTTGGCCGACGGAAAAGTAAAGGCTAAGGGGACATTAGAAGAACTTCGAGAACATGCAAAACGTCCTGGTGAGTCTTTGGATGATATTTATCTTGGCCTGGCAAGGGATGATCAACATGAATAATTTATTTACGAAACGACGCCAGCAACATTTTATGGAATTGCTTAAGTACTGGCGATTAGTATTTAATGATCATTTTGTGATTGCTCTGTTTTTCCTATTTGGAGCGTTGGCCTTTGGTTATTCTAATTGGCTCCCGCAACTAAATGATCATTTGTGGTGGTCACGTTGGCTGTTGGTAATTTGGTTTATTTTGATTACTCAAGTAGGACGGCTAGCCACATTGATTAAGCGAGCGGACCCTGTCTTCCTTTTACCACAAGTGACAGCAGTTAAACTATATTTAAGACATGCCACTATCTATAGCACAATTTTAGGGTGTTTAATAATGGTGGGCTTATCGGCAATTGCGCTCCCGTTTGCCCTAACGACTGAATCCTTGACGACTACTGCAATTATTGCTATTTTTATTACTGCCATCATCACAAAAGTGAGTTGGATGTGGACTGCTAGGAAGGCAATCAGTTTGCGGTGGAGTAAACAAACATTACGAACAAAGGCTGAGTACTGGGTTAATCCAGCAATCGTCTGGCTTATTACATGGTTGGTGAATCCATTCTACGGCCTTGTTGCTTCTGTTATCCTTTTGGTAGCAATGTTAGTTTATTATCAAGATGTAGCTATTGATTGGCGAACAGCGGTAAGAGTAGAGCAAGACCGGATGTATAGCGTTTACCGCTTCTTTAACCTCTTCACTGATGTACCAAGCGTTCAAGGACAAGTAAAACGCCGAAATTGGGCTGCTGGTCTAATCAATTGGTTGGTGAAGAAAAACCATGTCTGGTCATTTCTTTATGGTCACGGCTTTGTTCGTGACACAGAAGTAAGTGGATTAGTCATCCGCTTGACGCTTGTTGGAATGGCAGTCGTCTTCTTTGTCCCAATCAGCTGGTTAAACACCCTCTTAGTCATTCTCTTTATTTACCTAGTAGGGACCCAACTATTACCGTTTTATCGGCAATACGATAACAATGCGTTTACTCATATCTATCCGATCCCAACATCAGAAAAATTAAAGGATTTTCAAGGGCTTTTGCAGAAGGTAGTTATTGGGGAAATGCTCCTTATTACGATAGCCAGTGTCGGTAGTGACGGTAATTTGAAACGAATGATGATAAATGTGGTAATTGGCTGCATTGAGACCTATATCTTAATTAAAATTTATTTCCCTAATCGATTAAATAAACAAAAGTAAAGCGAGGAAAATTATGCGTGTAAAACATAAAAAGTGGGCTGACCCATTGATTGAAGAACATCCAGAACTCTTGGTTGATGATGCAACACAGTTCAAGGGTAAGTGGCAGAGTCGGTTTGAGAAGAAACAACCACTTCACCTAGAAGTAGGAATGGGTAAGGGACAATTTATTATCGGGATGGCAAAGGCACATCCAGAAATCAACTTTATTGGTTTAGAAATTCAACGAACTGTAGCTGCAATTGCATTAAAGAAGGCATTGCCAGAAGAATTGCCTAACCTCCAGTTGATCTGTGGGGAGGGTGAAGAATTAACGGAATACTTTGCCCCTGAGGAAATTGATCAATTATACCTGAACTTCTCTGATCCATGGCCAAAGTCTCGTCATGCAAAGCGACGATTGACGTATCATACCTTTTTACAGGAATATCGAGAAATTTTACGGGCAGGAGGTAAGATTGAGCTGAAGACCGACAATATGGGCTTCTTTGAATTTTCTACAGTCAGCATGAATAACTTTGGCATGCATTTTGATGGCATTTGGCTCGATTTGCATAACAGTGAAGAAAACGAGAAAAATGTTGAAACTGAGTATGAACATAAATTTGCTTCAATGGGGCAGCCCATCTATAAGTTAACGGCAACGATGACTGGAGAATAAGTTGAGAATATAACAAAAAAGAGGTTAAAGAAAAATGGGTATCTGTCAAATGGTATTGATGGATGCCGACACCTCTCACGTAAATGTGGGAGGTGTTTTTTTATACAAACAGACAATCAATTCTTAAGAAAAAGAATTTTTGATTGGAAAATCCATAACAAGAACGCTTTAAAACTTTGATT
>JBCLSJ010000033.1:0-12886 GCA_041225415.1 Lactobacillaceae bacterium 24-114 | reverse complement strand
GTTTCGTGCATTCGCTCTGCTCACGCACTCAACTAGGTCTAAAGACATTAATAATAAGAGGTCGGCGAAAATACAAACTATTTTCCCGACCTCGTTCAATGTTTATTTAATTTTTACCACATACCGATAACTTTCATCCAGAGACTTCCAATACCAATCCATACAACAAGGTAGAAGATACCAAGGACAAAGTTTAGCGACCACCATTTGGATTGTGGAACATATCCTGAACCAAAGAGAACTGGAGCAGGACCGGAAGCATAGTGAGTAGTTGATGCCATCAAGTTACCAAAGAAACCAAGCATTAATGCGGCTAACATTGGTGGAACATTTGCTGAGATAGCCACCGCTAAGAATGCACTATACATAGCAGTTACGTGGGCAGTTGAACTTGCAAAGAGGTAATGTGAATAGAAGTAGGCCACAATCAAAATTACCAATACAAGTACCCAACTCATACCGTGAAGTGAACTACCGATAGTCTTACTTAACCAAGGAATAAATCCTAATGTGGTTAATGAACCAGCCATCATAACAAGTACTGAGAACCAAGTCAAAGTGTTCCAAGCACCAGATTCATGAAGAACATCTTGCCAACTAAGAACACCACATAAGAGAAGTAATGCCAATGCGATGAACGCAGCAAGAGTTGCATCAACCCCGATGAAACTACCAACAATCCAAAGAGCTAAAGCAATAACAAAGATAATAGCCATTAACTTTTCTGGTAAGGTCATTGGACCCATAGCGCTAAGTTCCTTTTCAGCCCATTGCTTAGCATTAGGGGTTTCCTTAATTTCAGGTGGATACATCTTGTAGATCAACCATGGAACAACAATTAAGGAGATGATACCAGGTACCAAAGCAGCTAAGAACCAACCTACCCAAGTAATATTTACACCGTTGCTCTTAGCAAGGGTTTGAACTAGTGGGTTAGCAGCCATGGCTGTCATGAACATTGCAGCAGTGATCATATCACCATGGTATTCAGCAAAGATCAAGAAGGAACCGATTTTACGTTCAGTTCCGTCTTTAGGGTCTGAACCAAATGATTGAGATAATGATTCGATGATTGGGTAAAGCACTCCACCGGCACGAGCAGTGTTACTTGGTGTTGCCGGAGCAAGGATCAAGTCAACCCCGATTAATGAGTAAGCTAATCCTAAAGTCTTCTTACCGAATTTCTTCACGAAGTTTAAAGCGATTCGACGACCAAGCCCAGTCTTAATAAATCCCCGAGCGATGAAGAATGCCATCGCAATCATCCAAATTGAAGCATTACCAAAACCAACGATTGCTTTTTCCATTGGTACAGTCCCAGTAAGGACAGTCAATGCAAAGGCAATGATTGATACCCCACCAATTGGGAGTGGACGAGTGATACATGCAATAATTGTTGCCACAAAAAGGGCGAACATGTGCCAACCAGCAACTGGTACGGCAGCAGGCTTAATTGGGGTCATGAACCAGAGAACTAACCCAATAATAACTGGCCAGATAAACCCCTTATAATTTACCTTTTCCAACGTTTTCATTTTTATTCTTTCCTCACAAAATAGAATTTAAATAATTTCAGTTATGGGAGTGGAGTTTCCCATTCCCTTAATATCGGAGAGAGTAATTTTCCTCTTCCTAGTGTGCGTTTTGTGCATACAGTGCTACTTGTTGACCAGCTTGACGGCCAAAGACGATTGTTTCCGCAATTGAGTTACCACCTACACGGTTATTACCATGAAGCCCCCCAGCTACCTCACCAGCAGCAAACAATCCTGGGATAATGTCCCCGTTTCCATCTAACACTTGGGTCTTAGGTGTAATATGAATCCCCCCCATGGTGTAGTGGATAGCAGGGGCAATATGGATAGCAAAGAATCCTGGTTTAGTGATTCCGCGATCCATCCCTGTTGTCCGACCGAATTCAGTGTCGTCATGGTTTTCAACGGCCTTATTCCAAGTGTTGACAGTTTGGACAAGGTTTTGTGGATCCATATTCAAGTTCTTGGCTAAGTCTTCGAGGGTATCACCATGAACAACCAAGCCAACCTTATCGTAGAATTCGATTGCCTTAGCACGGTCACGAATACCTTGATCAAATATCAAATAAGCACTGTGTTCTGGCAATGCAGTAATTTCGTTTGAAACAATCTTCCGTGTGTTCAATTCGTTTACAAAACGCTTACCATCAGCGTTTACTAAGATGGCACCTTCACCACGAACGGCCTCACCAATTAAGTAAACGTGAGGATTATCTTGTTGAACAGTTGGGTGAACTTGAACCAAGTCCATTTGCATCAATTCAGCACCAACATTTTCAGCTAACTTCAAACCATCACCAGTAGCACCTGGTTGATTAGTAGTCTTGTAGCTTTCGAGGTCAGGACGGAAACGCTTAATGTATTCCTTTGAAGCACCGAATCCACCAGTAGCTAAGATAACAGCCTTAGCTTTGATTTCCTTATCGGTACCATTAGCGTTGACTTTAACACCATTGATTCGACCATTGTTATCCTTTAATAGTTCATTAACCTTGGTCTTGTTAAATACAGGAATTCCTTCTTTAGCAACAACTTCAAGCAAGCTGTTAACTAAGAAGCCACCAATTGGAGCCATACTTGCTGGACGATGAGTCCGTTTTTTGGACATACCACCAGTCACAGTAATGTCATCTAACTTAATATCATGGTCTTTCAACCAATCAATTGCAGGAGCTGTATGGTAAACAAAGTAACCCAACATGTCCTTGTCGTTCAAACGGCCACCGTCTTTGTAAGTTTCCCGATAAAAATCGGCAACATTATCGATAACACCGTGGTTAAGTTGAACGTTTGTTTCTGCCGCATTCATACCTGAGGAAGCACGGTTGGTGTTACCACCCAATTCCTCTTCTTTTTCTAAAACGGCAATTTTCAATCCCAATTCATGAGCTTGAATGGCTGCAGAAAGTCCAGTACCACCAGACCCAATCACAACGGCATCGTAATTATTTTCCAATTTATCAATTGGCGTTGTTTGGAATTTGCTCATTAATATAATTCTCCTTTTGAATTGATTTTGGCTTGAAGATAACTCAATTAGTCTTCACGATCAACGTTAGTCATTTTAAGCATGTTCATCCATTCATCGTATTGTTCTTCAGTTACCTTACCAGATTTTAAAGCAGCTTCCTTCAAAGTACTTCCAGCCTTGTCGGCAGCTTGAGCAATCTTAGCACTGTCATGGTAACCAATGTGTGGGGATAAAGCAGTAACTGTCATGAGTGAGTTATCAACTAGTTCAGCCATCCGTTCTTCGTTAACAGTCATACCATGGATCATCTTGTCAGCAAAGCCCATGATTGTACCAGTCATTAAGTCAGCTGATTCAAGAAATGCGTCAATCAAAACTGGCTTGTAAACATTCATTTCGAAGTTACCTTGTGACGAAGCCATTGTTACAACTGTATCGTTACCGAATACCCGTAAAGCAGCCATAGTAACAGCTTCAGCTTGAGTTGGGTTAACCTTACCAGGCATGATTGATGAACCAGGTTCGTTAGCAGGGATGTTGAGTTCCCCGTATCCGGCACGTGGACCTGAGGCCAAGAAACGAATATCTTGAGCAAGTTTGAACATGTCTGCGGCTAAAGTCTTCAAAGCGCCATGAACAACATCTAAGCCAGAGTGGTTAGCTAAACCGTAGAATTTGTTTGAATCAGCGGTTAAGTTTAACCCATAAACTTCGCTAAGCTTTTCTGCGATCTTTTCTGGCATTCCTTCAGCAGCATTCAAGCCAGTACCAACAGCCGTACCACCGATTGCCAATTCGTTTAATGTTGGTTCCAAAGTCTTGATGTAATCAAGGTCGTGTTCTAATGAGGCAACGTAACCTGAAAGTTCTTGACCAAATGTCAATGGAACAGCATCTTGCAAGTGGGTACGACCAACCTTAACAGTCTTCATGTATTGTTCTTGCTTAACCTTTAATTCATCGATTAAGTGTTGAACGGCTGGCTTCAACTTGTCAATTGCTTCCAAGGCAACCACGTTCATAGCAGTTGGGAACGTATCGTTTGAACTTTGCCCCTTATTAACATCATCGTTTGGTAAGATTTCGATGTCTGGGTTGATTTCGTGAGCTTTGTGAGCAACAACTTCATTAGTGTTCATGTTAGTTTGGGTACCAGACCCAGTTTGATAAACCTTTAATGGGAAGTCCTTACGGAGTTCTTCATCATCTAAGGCTAATAATTCATCGATTGCCTTAACGATTAAGTTACCCTTTTCTTCAGAAATAGCACCAGTTTCCATGTTAGCTTGTGCAGCTGCTTTCTTAATGTTAAGCAAAGCACGAATGATAGCTAATGGCATATATTGGCCAGTTGGAAAATTGTGCCGGCTTCGTTCCGTTTGTGGTCCCCATAGTGCATCTGCAGGGATTTGAACTGGACCTAATGTATCTTCTTCTGTACGGTAGTTTGACATGTTTTAAACCTCCATTTGGCATAAAAATACTTCTCTTTGTGAAAAAATACACATCATTTACAGCATGAATCTTAACGCGTTATTAGTGATATAGTCAAATTTTTACAATTCCATAAATTTCACTTATACCTAGATGCTGTAATCGTTATTCTTAGCTCTTTTTTATACTTCGAATGATTAATTTCACAAAGTAATTCAAAAAATAAATTTTAAAAAGCGATGTCCTAATGAATCATCCATAACTTTATATAAATAATTTTATCACCACAATCGTTTTACAACACATTTTTAAATGTAAATGTTATCATAATGATACAGAATCTTTTATTTTTAATTATTTCCCCTGCAAATAAAAGATTCCATACCCTACGTTTTTTGTTTTTCATTCATAAGGATTAAGAGAGGTCGGGAAAATACTTTGTATTTTCGCCGACCTCTTTTTATTTCCGAATGCTGCAGAGTCTAATCGTGGGAAACCTAGAAGGCTAGCTTTGCGTCGTAACCGCAAGGCTCGAGTCTAAGTCCAAACGATTATCAACTCGTTCCTCGCTAATCATCGCTCTATCCTTAGCCCACCGCCTTGCAAATTGGTTATTTCCCAGCTTCTTCTATCTTTACTCTCACAAATAAAAAAAGAGATCACCATCCCAAATTGGTAGTGATCTCTTTTCGTGTATTGATACTATCTCAAGGTCATCAGCACTGTCCACATGGCCGATTACCTGGACACCTCACAATCCGGTGAGTTATGTGTCCCACTGTCAAAATGTCTATGGTAGCTGTTTGGGTCGCTACCAGACCTCTCGACTCATCGCAATTATTATTATATCACACATTTATATTAATTGACAAGCTCTTGATGAACTAGTCATCTTCACTGATTCGTAGTACACAGGCACCTTTTATATCACCCCGTTTAACATAGCGAAGTGCGTCCAAGGCGTCTTTCATCCGATATTCACTTACTTCCGGATGAATATCGAGTCGGTCAGCCAGCGTTAAGAACTCTTCTCCATCACGTCGGGTATTACTCTCGACACTTGTTAATACTTTTTCATGGAAGAGGTGCTTTTGGTAATTGAGCTTTGGCACATCACTCATATGGATACCTGCAAGGGCTAATGTTCCACCAGGCGTTAGGCTTTCTAAGGCTGGCAAAACAATATCACCAACAGGAGCAAAGATAATTGATGAATCTAACGGAACATCCGATAAGTCATAAGCACCCTTAGCAGAAACGCAACCAAGCTCTAAAGCAAATTTTCTCGCATCTGCACCCCGGGTAAAGACATGAACTTCATTTCCTTGTGCTAATGCGATCTGGGCAGTAATGTGGGCAGATCCACCAAAGCCATAAAGACCCAGTCGGCCACCCGCTGGTACATTGGCCCGTTCATAAGCCCGGTAACCAATAATCCCCGCGCAGAGTAACGGGGCTGCTTCTAGGTCATTAAATTTTTTCGGGATACGATAAGCAAAACCTTCTGGAACAGTTACGTATTCCGCATAACCCCCATCATGGTCCCACCCAGTATATTTTGAATATGGACAAAGATTTTCATGTCCAGAACGACAGAATTTGCAAACACCACATGCGTGCCTGAACCACGGAATTCCAATACGTTCACCAAGACTAAAGCGCCGGGTTTCATCCCCAAACGCCACTACTCGACCAACAATTTCATGGCCTGGTGTAACGTGCTCGTGGTGGACAGGAAGGTCGCCCTCAGTAACGTGGAGATCTGTGTGACATACCCCACAAGTAAGAACCTTAACGAGAACTTCACCACGCTTTGGTTGTGGAAGAGGTTTTTCAACTAGCTTTAATGGTGTATTCTCACCATCAACCGGACCAGGTGTAGTAACTTCCCACGCCAGCATCGTCTTTGGAATATTAATCTTACCTGTCATTTGATCTAACCTCACTTCATTGTTTTACCTTATTGTAGTCCTCTTGGCGTTGTGAATAAATTCATTTGATAAAACTACTGGTAACGGTGAGAAATATCTATCATTCGGGCAGGTAACTCATTTTGTAGTTGGGAAATATCCAATCCTTCGTCGATCATTGAATCATCCTGAGCTGCTAACTCCAAGCCGGCAACTCCTCCGATATCGTCAATAATTCCTTGTCCACTTCCCCCAACGATTTGCGGGATTTCCGAGTTTAGACGGTGTCGGCGATGAGGTTTAATCTTATTAATCTTTATATTAAATTGCCAAGACTCTCCAAAATCATACTCAAGCTTAAACTTTGTTGACTCAGGAAATTCTCCTAACCAGTGAAGTGTGATGTCCTCTTCCCCATCTAAGTATGGTAACTGATAGGTTTTTCCCTCCGCTTGCAGAGCAAATAGGTGAGACCCTTGTGCACCGAAGCTAGCTAACACACAGTAGCAAAGCTCATCTAAGCGTGTTTCACCATTAATATTGATCTGTCGCCACATCACCGGTTCATAAGTAGCTAATTCTACCTGTAACTGGTATTGTTTATCGCCAAATTGACGTGCAGTGCGTAAGAGCGTTCGCCGACGTTCCAATTCACCTTCTGCCCGCCGAATCATTCTTTCTAACCGGTAGCCCTCTTTAACAGGAGTAGCATTATCAATTGCCTGGCTAAGCGCTTGACTAAACTGATAAAAATCAGCTGGTGAAAACAGATTATTTTTACGTAGGAATCGAGCAAATTCACGTAACGCCATCCCTATTTCCTTATAACGAGAGCGACTAAGAGCTTGTCCCTGTCGCTTACTATAGCGGTAAACATAGTAGTAGACCGTCGTCAAATCCTCTAAAATAGTCTCTTCATTTCCAGAAAGGAAGGCGATAAAGTCGATTGCTTCATTGACATTTCTTTCAATAACCCGATCACTCTTATTAAGCTTTTTTAGGTAGGTTTGATAATCACGAATAATCAATTCGCTAACTGCTGATTCCTTCATTACGTCATTAAGAGTGCTTGCTTGATAAAGATACTGCTCGTTATGATCATCAATCTTTGGGTGAGCAGGTACCTTAAATTCGTTCATCACATAACTTCCCACCAAATCAGCTACTGAACTCGGGCTGCCAGAGTCAGCAATCTGTAACTTAATCTTTTTCATCAACGCAAATGAAATCGCGGAATTACTTGGATCCGCATCCCATTGAATCGCATCAGGTCTAGTTAAAAGATTCTGGAAAATTTGTAACCGTTGCTGGAGCGCCGGAGCAACGGAGCGCACGAATTTTATCTGTGCAAATTGTCGCTCCCTAATCTGTTTTACCTTAGCCCGCGGAATCGGTAAGTCCTCTAAAACATGAATAAATTCTCGCTTAAACGCTGCTACAAATGAGCGTGAATCATTGAAGCGCTGGGGATGTCGGACAATAATTGGTACCGTAAGCAGGTTATTCATGATAATCATAAAGTCACCTGTTGCCCTAATAGACCAGCAATCCGCCTTCATTAGCTGTTGTTCATCAACCATTCTCGTATTCACATGTAAGTGTTGGGCAACATTTTCTTCAACGGCGATCAGCACAATTATCAACCCCTTTGTATTCCTAACTATAATTGTGACAGAAGGAGAAGCGGAAAACAAATTATCTAGACAAAAATTGGAAAAACACTACAATTAGAAAAGAATTACTTTGTTGTAAACGGAGGCACCATTGCTATGCTTGATTCAAATAAACTCGATATATTCGACCTTAAAAAAATAAAAATAAATCATACCCAAAAGGAACTTGAAGAAGAAGGAAAAAAGATCCAGCAACAGACCAGCAGTAAGGCTATTGCTGAATTCGTTCCCGTTGATCGTGATCCAGTGGCTGCCATTAAAGACACCGAATCTAAGATGATTAAGGAACTGCTACCATTGCGTCACGAACGAATGACAGCCAATAAATTTGCCTTTTTCCGCGGTACCGCCGAGCTAATGGAACGAGACCTTAAAACCCAACACCAAACTAATATTCCACTGGTTATTTGTGGGGATGCCCATTTAAATAATTACGGTTTTTATGCATCGCCAGAACGCCAATTATTATTTGGCCTCAATGACTTTGACGAAGCTCGAATTGGTAACTGGGAAAGCGACTTAAAACGATTATTAGTAAGTGCAAAGTTAGTTGGCGAAGTGAACGGCTACGATGAGGATAAAGTAAATTCAACCTTAAAGCTTATCACTAAAACCTACCGCCATGGAATTAAGCGGATCAGTAAGTTACCTCTTTTTGATCGTTTTTACTTCTCCTATGAAATTCACGATATGATGTCCACAATTGATACCTTAGGAGAAAATACTGAGCAAATGGACAAGATTTTAAAAAAGATTACCAAAAAGAGTACCCACAGTAATTCCGAACAGATTGTTCAAAAAATGGCCCAAGTAGACGAAAATGGTGAATTACGCTTCTTGGAAAATGCTCCCCGTGCCCGTCATGTTAGCAAAAAACGTTATCAAGAAATTGTAGACGGCTATAACCGCTACCGGGAAAATATTCGTCAAGACGTCCGTATCTTTTTGGCCAATTTCCATATCACTGACATCATTCGCTATAGTGTTGGAGTTGGCAGCTTCGGAACCCGGTGCTACCTCATTCTTTTGACAGGGATTGAGGGTAGTCACTTAGTCTTACAAGTTAAGGAAGCCCTCCCGCTCCGTTATAACCTGCTGAACCTCCCAATTGATGCTTCAATTAAAAGTGGAGCCGCTGCTGGCCGCAGGATTGTTACTGCCCAACGTACCCTCCAATCTTCTTCGGATCCATTCCTTGGTAGCACGATTTTTGCCGGCCGAAGCTACTATATTCGTCAGTTCCGTGACATGAAAGAATCAATTAAGGTTGAGAAACTGGACTATGAAAGTTTTAACCTTTATTGCCAAATCTGCAGTTCCCTATTAGCAATTGCTCACTATCAAAGTCCTACTGCACCGATGGTTCGAGGTTACCTCAAGGGACAACACGACTTGGATGATCTTCTCGTTGACTGGACAAATAAGTATGCAGAACAGGTAGATAAGGACTATTCTGCTTTTAAGAAATCACTCAATATGTAATTATTATGCAAACGTTTGCGCAACTTATTTTACAGATGTGGTAAAATGATTATTGTAAATAATTAAGCGCTTACTTTTAAGGAGGCAAATACATGCAAATCAATCAAATTCCTTTTGGTACTTTTAATGATCAACCAGTCACTAAATACACATTAGTTAACGACAACAACGTCCAAGCAAGTATTTTAGATTTCGCTGGATTGCTCCAATCTTTCAAAGTTCCAACTAAAGATGGTGGACTAGCCGATATGGTTTTGACATCAGAAAACTTTGATGAATTCACCAATAATGGTTTCTGTACTAACCGACTGATCGGACGGGTTGCAGGTCGGATTGCAGATGGTAAATTCACGATTAATGATCAAGAATACCATGTCGAACAAAACGAAGGAAAGAATACTTTGCACGGTGGAAAGAATGGTTTCTATAGTCACGTTTGGCATGTGGATTCAACTGACCTTACTGACAATACAGCGTCCATCAGCTTAAGTCTTGACCTAGACGAAGCCACTGATACTTTCCCGGGAAATATTCACATTACTGCTACCTATACATTGGACAACAATGATAATCTTACCCTTCAGTTCACGGCTAACTCCGATGCTGATACCCTCTTTAATCCGACCAACCATACTTACTGGAACATGGCTGATGCAGGTGTAAAAACTATTGATAATCTGAAATTATTTGTTAACTCAAAGAATCACCTTGCTGTGGACAACGGAAAGATCCCGACTGGAGAAAAAATCGCCAACGAAGGAACTCCATTTGATTTCAGCCAACCAACAGAGCTCCAAAAGCCCCTTCAAGAAATGGCCTCTACTCCAGAAAATGGTTTTGATGACATCTGGGAAGTCGAACCCAGCTTGGAAAAACCGGTGGCTAGCTTAGAGGATCCAAAGAGTGGGCGTAAAATGACTCTTTATTCTGACCGAAACGCCCTTGTTATGTACACAATGAATTCTGATGATCCAGCCGTCTATAACCACGGTGAAGTCCATCCCCACCTTGCTTTAGCGATGGAAGCACAAACCCTTTCCGATGCACCTCACCATCCAGAATTCGGTGACATTACTCTCCATCCTGGTGAAGAAAAAGAGTGTACTATTAAGTGGCATGTCGAATACTAATTCAATGAAAACTGTTTCTGCAACGCGATAGCTTCCTAACCCTAACCGTTGCTAATTCAATTTCTGAAAATTGATGACTTTTCGTAAATGTAGACTAAGGGGTCTAACGTCTGTTTTCAACGCTAGGCCCCTTTTGATTTTTATAATTTACTGGTATAGTAAATAGATATTACTTATTTCAGTTATCAATTTATAAGTTTACTACTATGTGAAAGGGGATTTTTTGTAATGCGTGTGCAGCCCCACCTGCGTTTTACCGGTCGTAAAGCAATCCTATTTATTCTTGCCATTCTTTTAATCATATGGGGATTTTATCATTTTACCGCTACTAGTACGCGCCTTAAATCAGCATGGAATAAGGTGATTTATACATCTAACAATCAAGTTGCCGTTGCTGTTTATTCTCCAAAAACACGGAAGATTTATACCTCGACTAATGTGCCAAACCACAAATTCCACATGGCTAGTACCGTTAAGGTTAGTATTCTCGCCGGTTTATTTGTTAAGCAAAACGGCTCCCTTACTAACAAACAAAAGAAATTAGCCAAGAAAATGATTGAGTCGAGTGATAATTATGCGACTAATAAACTGTATAAGGCATTAGGAGAAAAAGAAGGTCTTCAAGAGACTTTTGACCGTTTTGGGATGACCCAGTCAACTGCTAAACAATCTTGGGGGTTGAGCACAACTACTGCTAAAGACCAGGTGAAGTTACTAAATAATATCTTTTACACTTCCAACCTCTTAAGTGATAATGCTCAAAAGTATATCGCCTCTCTAATGGCCCATATCGAGAAGGACCAAGTATGGGGTGTTTCCACCTCAAGTAAAAAGTTTGCCCTAAAAAATGGTTGGCTAGAACATAGTAAAGATAAGTGGATTATTAATAGTATTGGCTACGTTGAAAATGACAACAAGACTTCATATACAATCGCCATTTATAGTGATAAAAACCTCTCTATGCAGACGGGAGAAGAAGTGCTGAATCAAATTGCCCGCGTTACAAAACCAATTATGGATTAGACTGATAATAGTTACTATAAGGAGGCTATATTATGCAACTCAATACAAATCTTCTTTCATTAAGCGATGGTAACCAAATTCCTCAGGAAGGCTTCGGTTTATATAAAGTTGATGACCAAAAGACAATGAATGAGGTCATTCAAACTGCTTACCAGGAGGGCTACCGATTGTTTGATACTGCCCAATTATATGGCAATGAAGCAATGGTCGGCCAATCATTTAAGGATTTACGAATTCCACGGCAAAACGTCTTTATTACTACCAAGGTTGCCGAAGATAACCAAGGATACCAACAGGCTATTGATTCTGTTAAGCAGTCTCTCCATAAGTTACAAACTGACTATGTAGATTTATTATTGGTTCACTGGCCCATTCAACGAGCCTTTTTTGATACCTGGCGTGCTTTTGAAGAAATGAAAAAAGAAGGATTAGCCAAATCTATCGGTGTTTCCAACTTTCAAATCATTCACTTGCAGTACCTAGCAACCCAAGCTAAAGAAATGCCTGTTCTTAATCAAATCGAATTACATCCCCGCCTCACTCAAAAGCCAATGATTGCGTTTAATAAAGAAAACAATATCGTTACCCAAGCATGGAGTCCTTTAGGTCGGGGAGCAGTTCTAAATATTCCTGAAATTCAAGCAATCGCCGATAAATATCACAAGTCTTGCGCCCAAGTCATTCTTCGTTGGCATTTGCAAAACGGAATCTCATTCATTCCAAAATCTACCCATGCCGAGCGAATCCATCAAAATGCTGATATCTATGACTTCTCCTTAAGTGACGAGGAAATGTCGCAGATTGACCAGTTGAACCAATATCAACGAACAGGTCGCGAACCTGAGTTGACTTATGAATACAATCGGCAATATTAGAAATTCAAGGCAAACAATATTCAGCACATTGTAGCCAAATTATATTTAATATTAATAATAAGGAAGCTGGGAAATAACAAATTTGCAAGGCGGTGGGCTAAAGATAGACCGATGATTAGCGAAGAACGAGTTGATAATCGTTCGGACTTAGATTCGAGCCTTGCGGTTACGACGCAAAGCTAGCCTTCTAGTTTTCCCACGATTAGACTCTGCAGCATTCGGAAATAATAAAAGGTCGACGAAATACGTTTGTATCTTCGTCGACCTTATTTTAGTGGGTCTACACTATCTGGTATTGATGAAAATCAATGCCGGTTTTTTGTGCGCAAAAAAGGACATCTGCTGTGCCCTAT
>JBCLSJ010000032.1:0-13155 GCA_041225415.1 Lactobacillaceae bacterium 24-114 | reverse complement strand
GGACTCAATGGTCCCTGTGAAGGCATAATCACCTCACAAATTTAATATACCACTAATTCTCGATTTTTGAAGAAGAACCGGGGTGGTTTAGTATACTCTCTTTTTCTAAATATTTTTCTTGACTAATCGTAGGAGAGTAGCCATTATTAGTGTTATATACTCTTTAGCAGCATCATCGTTGTGTTCAGCTTCTTCAACAGAAATAATTTTAATATTTTTATCTTTAATTCCAAGAATGTTTAGGATAGAATCATTGTGGGATATTTGTTTAACCTTCTTTCATGATTTTTGTGGTGAATTGATTGTATAACGAGGGGACAGCAAATGTCCTCTTTTTTGTATAAAAAAGTCTGGCATAGATCCTTTATCCATACCAGAAAGTGTATACCCTGAACTTTGGTATTCCATTGGTAATGGCGCCATTGAATGTAACCCATAAAGCGCAAATTATGAAGGATGAGATTGAACAAATTAGGTAAATCGACAATCCAGTTGCCCAAGCCTTCCATGTTCTCCTAAACTTCTTTGAACAGTACCATGAAAATCCTAAGTGGGTTTTCAAAGGTGCGCCACTTCATGATCCCTCTACGATTACTTGTACTGACAAAATGAATGTTGAAACTCGGGAAGATCTCACACGGGGAGAGACGGTTTGTGATTACTATCAGTTAACTACCCATCCTCAAAATACTGAAGTCCTCCTTGATATTGACCGTGAGAAATTCATCCAATTGATCATTGATACTCTGCAAAGTTTTTCAAAGAAATAAATTTGCTGTTTACAAAAAGAAAGTGAAGAGTTACACTATATGTAAATTTAACAATCTAATTTTCTTCGGGGCAGGGTGAAATTCCCAACCGACGGTAACAAGTACGCTTGGAGTCCGTGACCCGTTAGCATTTGTGTTAACGGTTGAACCAGTGAAAATCTGGTACCGACAGTATAGTCTGGATGGGAGAAGAAAACGAAAAATTACACAATCAGTTTAAACATAAAGCCCCGGATAGCAGTAATGTTATCCGGGTTTATTTTGCCGAACTGTTTTTTTTAGGTAACCATTTAACGCCCCAAGAGAAAATCTTAGGGCGTTTTTATTTTGGAAAGGATGGCTAGAATGGAAGATATTCATTTCATGCAAATGGCAATCGCTGAAGCAGCAAAGGTTGGCAATAACACCTGGAAAAATCCTCGTGTTGGGGCAGTTATTGTTAAGAATGGTCAAGTGTTAGTGCGAGGTCATACTCACGAATATGGTGGAATTCACGCTGAACGGGATGCAATAGGTAAACTTAAGCCGAAACAGTTACAGGGAGCAACTCTTTATGTCACGTTGGAACCCTGCAATCATTATGGGAAACAACCGCCATGTAGTCAGGCGATTATTGACGCGGGCATCAGAAGAGTTGTGATTGCGGAAACAGATCCGCACAAGCTTGTCACCGGGAAAGGAATTGCTACGCTTCAACAGCAAAATATTATTGTCAAAGTGGGCGTCCTTAAAGAAGCAGCACAGGCCTTAAATCCGCATTACGATTTTTTCTATCGGTACCAACGACCTTGGGTAACTTTAAAACAAGCAGTGAGTCTTGACTATCGCGTGGCCACAGAAAAAGGTCAACGAACGGCGATTACTAATTCTGCTGTGGCAAAAATGGTTCATACCGAGCGTGGTAATTTTCAAGGGATTTTGATTGGGAGTCAAACAGCAATTATTGATAATCCATCTTTATTAACGACTGCTCCTACAGAATTTCCGCCTGTAAGAATTGTTCTTGATCGCCGGGGACGCTTAAAAGCTAATCCGACCTTACACTTGTTGACTGATGGTGTAGCACCTACTTGGATTTTTACGGAAAATGGCACTATGCAAGGTCAGTTTGCTAAAGATGTGCGGGTATTTTACCGACAAACGTGGTCAATTGCTGATATTTTACATGAACTTGGTCGACAAGAAATTCAATCTGTTTATGTAGAAGGTGGCCCGATAGTTCATCAAGCGTTTTTACAGGAAGGCTTATTTGAAGAGCTTATTACATACGTAGCTCCCCACATGCTTGGCAAAAAAGGTGTTAGCGGCATGGAACTAACTTGCCCAATGAATTTTACCCATCAGGAAATTAAAATCTTAGAAAATAATATTAGGATTGCGGAAAGGAAGATTGAAAATGTTTAGTGGTTTAGTTGCGGAAACGGGACGAATAGTAAAAATTACCCAGGATGGCGAAACAATTGAATTGATGGTTAAACCGCATAGTGATGCCTTTTTAACTACCGTGCAACTTGGCGACTCAATTGCAGTAAATGGGACATGTTTAGCGGTCGTAGAAACCAATAATAATCAATTTACGACGACATTAATGCCACAAACCTTTGAAAAGACAACGTTCAAAAACTTGGAAAAAGGATCTCTTGTAAATCTTGAACGTTCATTGCAAGTTGGCGCCCGCCTAGAAGGTCATATTGTAACGGGGCATGTTGACGAACTATCACGAGTTTTAAAGCGAACTGTCAATGAAAATGCTATTGAAGTGCAATTTAGTCTTCCACAACGCCTGCATGGTCAAGTGGTAGCGCAAGGAAGTGTCGCAATTAATGGCGTAAGTTTAACAGTAATGGAAACTGGTAAGGACTGGTTTACGGTTGGGCTGATTCCGCACACTCAACTCGTGACTAACTTAGATACGCTTAAAGTAGAGGATGAAGTTAATCTAGAAACCGATATTTTTGGCAAATATGTAGTCGCAAATTTACTAGGAGGCCAATAATAATGGATGTAAAGAAAATTCAAGCAACGATTAAGCATTTGCAAGACGGTGGTTTAGCAATTGTTATGGATGATGCAGACCGCGAAGCAGAAGGCGATTTGGTGGGGCTTGCTAGTGAAGCTACTCCCGAAAAGGTTAATTTCATGACTAAGTATGCTCGTGGATTGATGTGTGTTCCCATGGCACCGGAAGTAGCTGAACGATTGAAATTACCTCAGATGACTGCTGATAATTCAGATCCTTTTGGTACGGCTTTTACGATCAGCGTTGACCATCAATCGACAACAACGGGAATTTCAGCCTTTGATCGTTGGCGCACTATTACTCATCTTGCCGCACCGACTGCTAAAAATGAAGACTTCTACAAGCCAGGTCATATCTTTCCTTTAGTTGCAAAGAAAAATGGAGTATTAGAACGAAATGGACATACTGAAGCTGCTGTTGACCTTGCGCGCTTGGCTGGAGTGGAACCAGTTACTTATATCTGTGAGATTTTAAAAGACAATGGTGAAATGGCGCGATCAGTTGAACTTCATGAGAAAGCAGCCGAATTTGGCTTACCCATCATTACGATCAAAGAACTTCAGGAATACCGGCAAAGTCTAGCGAGCAACCCCGTAGAAGAGGTGCATCTCCCGTCTCAGTATGGGGACTTTCGCTTACGGTGGTTTGATGGCAATAATCTAGTGCTGATAAAGGGAGATATTGATCCAACTACTCCTGTAATGGTTCGCTTACATTCAGAATGCTTCACTGGCGATGTTCTTGGTTCCCTTCGCTGTGATTGTGGTCCTCAACTTCATGAAGCAATGCGCCGAATTGAGAAAAACGGCAGCGGGATTATTATGTATTTGCGTCAAGAAGGCCGTGGAATTGGTTTAGCAAATAAGTTGCGAGCCTACTATTTACAGGAACACGGCTATGACACTGTCGAGGCCAATGAAAAATTAGGTTTTACACCTGATGAACGGCAGTATGACCAAGCAGTTGCGATTTTACATCAATTAGGGATAACTAAGATTAACCTACTCACTAATAATCCCGATAAAATTGCGCAATTACAACTTGGCGATATTGAAATCAATGAACGGATACCATTAGAAATCGCACCTAATAGCTACGATGAGAATTATTTGATCACAAAGAAAAAGAAATTTCATCACTTACTAAATCTGGAGGCTTAATCATGAAAAAATTTACTGGAAAATTTAATGTTCAAAGTGCAAAAATCGGGATTGTTGTTGCTGATTTTAACGAAACTGTCACTAAACAACTAGTGCAGGGAGCTACCGAAATGTTAGCTAAGTTTGACCTTGAAAACGTTGATGTATACCATGTGCCGGGAGCATTTGAAATTCCGTTTATGACGAAACAATTATTGGCAAAAAAGGAATATGACGGCATTTTGACGTTAGGCGCTGTTATCAAAGGTGAAACAGATCACTACGATTTAATTTGTCAAAATGTTGCTAGCGGCGTAGTGAATCTTAACTTAACGAGCAATATTCCAATTACATTTGGTATCCTTACTACCAATAACATTGAACAGGCGATGCAACGCGCGGGACTCAAAGCGGGTAATGAAGGAGCGATCACTGCACAAAGCTTACTAGAGATGATTTCGTTAAATCGACAAATAAATTAAAAATAACCTCCATTCTTGGATAAATCCCTTGAATGGAGGTTATTTGCTACCGTTTACTTTTCTTAATCAAACGCTTGATTTCGTCTAACTCAGCCTTTAGTTGAGGATTTTCGTGTTGGATCTTGATTAACCGGGCAGAAATCTTCTGTTCATCCCTTTTCGCAAATAATTCTGTAATTGTACTAGTAATCATTTCGATAAACCCAATTCCCGATAGCATCAAGACAATCGCAGCTGCCCGTCCAATGCCGGTCTTGGGAATCACATCCCCGTAACCAATTGTAGTCGCGGTTGTGATTGCCCACCACTTTTTTGAGGCCACGTACAGTGAACCTCGTGAATCCCAAATAAGCCTTCAAATTACCAAAAACTGTTTCAACATCGTACTTACGACGTGAATAAGTATTGGAACTTGAAAGCGACTTCCGTGCTTTGGCTTTAAAATACTCCCATTGTGGATTTACCATGATGGATGTACTCGGTATTGCCGTGTAGCGTTAATGCTTTAGGATTAATTTGATGATTTCCATCGTATTTCTCTGCTTGATATACTTTGAAGTCACGGTGAAATCCATACTTATCATTGCGATAAGCGTAACGTTTAAAGTTAAAACGAACACCAACAGGATTGATATAATAATCATCCTTGGCATGATATTCCTAATTCATTACTTTGCGATCATCAGACTTCCACTTACGACTGTTCTCTCTAAGCATTGTGCTGTAGGAAATGAGAGTCGTACAATCAGGTAATTCATCTTCAATATATCTATAATTACGTTCAGAACGATAGCCAGCATCAGCTACTATTTCTTTACCCAAAATGCCGTTTAAGAAATGGGATTAGTGTTCGAGTGTCAGTTAGATTTTGCATGAGATCATAGCCAAGTATGAACTGTGAGTTAGTCATGATCTGAAGATTATATGCAGGTTTTGTTTGACCGTTACGCATTGGATCTTCCTTTAAGCGCATGAAGGTTAATCATGATCAGTTTTAGAATAGCTATTACGTTTACCAGCGGTGGCTACTTGAATTTTATACTCTATCTTTTTCTGACGACAATGATCTAAGGCAGGAAAGTATTTCTTGGCATGACGGCGTTCTTGCTTTGCAGGATTAGGCGAAAACCTAGCGGTCTCTTCTACCCGTTTATTTAGTTCTTCAATTCGTTGTTCTAACAGCGCAATTGTAGTATCTAATTTATCGATTTGAAAATCGTCCAAGTTAGCGTCTACTTTGACTTCCTCGCGCATCTCACTAATTAACTTTCGTGCTTTGATAACATTCAAATCACTATATTTGATAGTACGCTTCTACCATACGAAGGAATACTTATTAGCATTAGCAAGAATTTTAGTACCGTCACTAAAAGAAGCTTCATCAATCCAGTCTTTTGAAGATAATCATGGAAATCTTTAAAACTAGCTTGAATCATTTCTGTCAGTTCTTTGGAAACAATAAATCTAGCAATTGTCTGATAAGTAGGGTGTTGTTCTTGTGTTAACCACATTGCGACAATATTCTCTCGAGCAAATCTTTCAATTTTCCGGCAGGAAACAATTCCGTAACTATAAGCTAGTAAAACCAATTTCAAAAGTATGCGAGGATCATATTCACGTGGGCACCCCATAACGTTGGGTTTAGAAACTGCTAGATTTTCAACTAATTGATGAATATAATAAGCCGGATGATTTTTCCCAGGTTGATAGTCAGTAGTCATAGCCAAAGTAAATTGATTAATGTTATAATTGTTCTGCATTATTATGTATAGCCTTTCGAGGGTATTGAAGGCATCGAGGATCAAGTCGATGTCTTTTTCTTTTTTAACATATCTATATTTTAAAGGAAAACGGAGAGGTCGGGAAATAACCGCAAGGCTCGAGTCTAAGTCCAAACGATAATCAACTCGTTCCTCGCTAATCATCGTTCTATCCTTAGCCCACCGCCTTGCAAATTGAGTATTTCCCAGCTTCTCCGTTTATTATTAGGGGCTTATATCACTGCCCCTTTACTTTATAATATCTATTAAGATGTACTTATTTCCTCTATCGCGTGAATTTTTTGATGTATTATGTTTCCAACCATCCATATTGCTATTTTCCCTATGATTTATGTCTTATTCAATGCCTGGTCAAGATCTTTTATCACATCACGAACGTTCTCCAGACCTACGGAAAGTCGTAGTAAATTTGGAGTAATACCCAGTCGCTGACGTTGAGCCTCTTCAACATCGGCATGAGTTTGATAGTAAGGAATGGTGATTAGGCTTTCTACCCCACCCAAACTCTCTGCAAAAGCAATCATCTTTACATTATTCAGTAGCCTCTCAACATCACCTCTCTTCTTTAGATAGAAACTAATCATTCCTCCTTGACCTGGATAAAGGACCTGCTCCACATGGGGACTTTCTTGAAGGTACTTGACAATCTTTCGCGCATTGGCTGTATGTTGTTTCATCCGAACTGCTAATGTTTTTAAACTACGAAGCAATAACCAAGAGTCAAAAGAGGAAAGAGTATCACCAGTCATAATATAATACTCATAATAATATTTGGCCAATTCTGGACGCCTAGTGATTAGGGCCCCACCCAATAGGTCGTTATGGCCGGACAAATATTTTGTCGCCGAATGAACAACCACATCTGCCCCACTCACTAAGGGCTGCTGATAAATTGGCGTATAAAATGTATTATCCACAATCACAACAATGTTTGGATTATAGTTATGAACAGCAGCTGCCACTTCCTGAACATTAATTTCTTTCATTGTTGGATTAGACGGTGATTCTAGCCATACAATTTTAGTTGCATGAGTTAGCTTATCCACAAGTTCATCAATATTCTGACCATTCCAAAGCTCAAAATTAATGCCAATATGAGTATGAAGATAACGAAAATCACCACCATACAGATCATCTAAAGAAATTACCTGATCACCAGTTTTCAATATACTAAGAGCCAATTGAATAGCCGCCATTCCTGAACTTAGAGCAAAAGCATCTGTCCCCTGTTCTAAACTAGCAAGTGTTTCTTCAAGAAGACGACGATTAGGGGTGGATAATCGTGAGTAGGTATAGTGGGTATGCGGATCAAATTTTTTGGCCTCTTCTAAAGAATCGTGACGATAATTAGAAGAAAAGTAAAGAGGGAGTGATATTGCCTTATTTTTATCACGATTATTACCAGCTTGAACTGCAATTGTTTCTACTTCTTTTTTACACATGGCTAGTTACCCCCTGTACATTAGTCGCTTGTTTGAGTGCTTGTCGAATATCTGCAATCAGGTCAGTTACATCTTCAATTCCTACTGCCAGTCGAATAAGGTTGGGCTTGATCCCGGCCGCTCGTTGTTCGTCAGGACTTAACTCTGCATGACTCATTTTGCTGGGTAACTCAACCAAGCTTTCAACCGCACCTAGGCTAACTGCAATTTTAAAAATCTTCAGGTGGTTAATAAATTTTACCGCGTCAATATTAGATTGGAGCTCAAAAGAAAAGACCCCACCGGCTTCTTTTGCCTGTTGCTGTAATTCTTCATATCCAGCAAAACCCTGAATTCCTGGGTAATAAATTTTACTTACACCGGATTCTTCCAGTAAAAATGAAATAATTTGTTTTACATTTTCTACCTGGCGGTCAATCCGCAGACTCAAGGTTTTAATTCCTCGCATAATTTCATTACTATCTTCTGGGGAAAGGATACTGCCAATTGAATTTTGGACAAAATAGATTTTGTCAGCCAAATGATGACTATTAACAATCACTGCTCCAGCAGATACATCTGAATGTCCGGAAAGGTATTTTGTCGCACTATGAATTACAATGTCTGCTCCAAATTGTAATGGTTTGAGTAAATAGGGACTCAAAAAGGTATTATCAACAATTGTCAGAAGATGATGGGCTTTAGCAAGTTTAGCAATTTTTGCCACAGACGTTACTTGTAATAAAGGGTTAGTAATCGGTTCAAAGTAAATAGCTTTAGTGGTAGGCAAAATCGCCTTTTCGACGGCAACAAGGTCACGAGTATCCACCGCTGTAACGGTCAACCCCCACCTTTCAAAGAACTGATGCAGCAAACGGAAGGTGCCACCATAAATCTGATCACCAACAATAATATGGTCTCCCGGCTTAAAAATAGCTAATGCAGCATGAATGGCTGCCATCCCCGACGAAAAGGCAAATCCTTGTAAGCCGCCTTCCAAATCGGCTAACTGTCCTTCGAGAGTACAACGCGTAGGATTACCAGAACGTGAATAATCATATTTTACCTCTCCAGTCACGGATGGATAAGCATAGGTCTTGGCCTTATAAATCGGAACGCTGACTGCATGAGTATATAATTCATCAGGAATATGAATTAAACGCGTATTAAATTTTTTCATCTAAACTTCCTCCTTCAAGCAATGAAGATAGTTAATTACTATGCTCTAACAATGTCAACGACCCTTTCAAACCTAGGTATAGTAAAAAATAAAGCCTTCGTCCCACTTAATCCATTTCATATGGATCTAAGGGACGAAGGCTGTTCGTGTTACCACCCTGGTTTACCACTAACTACTAGTAGTCTCAATGAGTACTCATTAACTGAATACCTTGCGAGATAACGGTCGCTTACCTTCTATCCTAGCCAGAAGACCAAGGATAAATAACTCGGAGCTCATCTTCATGTTAATATCGGCTACCCTTTTCACCAAGCAGGGCTCTCTGCAAGTCTCCATTAACATTACTCTTCTCTTCATCGTTTAATTTATTTTTAATAATTTTATTGTATTCTAACGCAATTTTAACTTTTGTCAACAGGATTCGCTATTTTGGTGCAATTCCAATCAAATTCTTACTTGCTTAATACAAAATATAGTGTTTGTTCATCTGAGAGGTCTTCCCGATAAACGTAACCACCCACCGTAAATCGTTTAAGTTCTGCCAAAGTTTGGACATTATTTTCGGCTAAGTAATGCACCATATTCCCCCTTGCTATTTTTGCTAAGGTAGCCTTCTGTTTAACTTTGCCATTAATTTCTTCCCCGAAAACACAAGTAATAAATTGATCCTTAACCTGTAAATAGGGAGTAATTGCCCGAGAATATTCTTGAGAGGCTAAATTAAGCACTGTCTGATCCTTGGCAAATAACTTCTCATAGAGCAAACTCCCCCAGTAATCATAAAGATTCTGATAACCATTTATCGCAGCATGGTCACCCATGCCCAAACGATATAGTGTAATACCATCAAAGGGACGTAGAAGTCCATAAAAGCCTGAGAAAATGCGCAAATTTTGTTCTATATAGGTTATCTCAGTCTCTGTCATTACTCCAGCTCCCAAATATTGATATTGAAGTCCTTGAAATGCTAAAATGGCCGGGGTTAAATTGCGTGTTAAGTCCATTTCTTTTATTCGTTGATAATTTATTTGCGCAATTCGGTCACTGCAATTCCCCCACAATTGTTGAAGCTGCTGATAGTCACGGGTTCTGAGCCAAGCTAATATCTCTTTGCTTTTATCTAAGTATTGCGGTAGATGGTGATACGGTAATGAATCAAGGTCCGCCTTCATTCTACGAGCCGGCGAAATAATAATCTTCATTTTTATCATTCCTTTGTTTGCTGATATAATTAATTATAAATATATAAGGAGGCCAAATATGGCAGACGAAAAGACTCCTGTCCAACAACGATTAGAGAATACTATTTATGGTACACCCAAAATTAAGCCTGACGAACAACGAAAATTTTTAGGGACATTTCGTGAACGAGTTTGCCTAACCATTAGTGTGGCCGAACTAAAAGAACAAGACTGGTCAAAAGCAATTACTGAAGAAATCAACCGACAAATTGGTCAAATAATGTTCTTAAATGGTAATCTGCCTGATAATATTTTGCGGCCATATATAAAATTAGCTACCCAACATAACTTCCCTTTTACATTAAAGACAGAAGCCGATTATAAAACCAATCCTGAATCGCTAGCAATAGTTATTGCAGCTAAATCAGCGGTTTATCAGTCACCAGTGGACGTTAAAAAGAGGTACCCAGAATTTATCGTTACTCCATTAATTAACCAGAAGGATGGATCAAATTCAAGTAGTTCTCCCTTTAATCTTTTTAAATCCTGGTTCCAGAAGAGAAAGAAGGATTAACTTGCAACCTTTAGCTTATCGAATGCGGCCCCGTTCACTTGAAGAGGTCGTTGGCCAGCAACACCTCGTTGGCCCAGACAAAATTATTTCCCGAATGGTAAAGGCAAAAATGCTCTCATCTATGATCTTATATGGCCCCCCTGGCACAGGTAAGACAAGTATTGCCAGCGCCATTGCCGGCTCTACCAAATATGCCTTTCGTAAATTAAACGCGGCTACTGATACTAAAAAGGACCTTCAAATCGTCGCTGAAGAAGCAAAAATGAGCGGAACGGTTATTCTACTATTAGACGAGATTCACCGGCTCGATAAAAGCAAACAGGATTTCTTGCTCCCCCTGCTAGAAAGTGGACAGATCGTCTTAATTGGGGCAACGACTGAAAATCCCTACATTAGCATTAATCCGGCCATTAGGAGTCGGACTCAGATTTTTTCCGTCCATCCCCTCTCAATTGAAGACATCAAAGTTGCAATTAAGCGCGCAATTTCTGATGAGGAACGTGGCCTCGGTAAATTACCACTCCAGGTAGATGAAGATGCGATTGAAAGTGTAGCAAGTACGACAAATGGTGATTTGCGAAGTGCACTAAATGGTCTAGAATTAGCAGCGCAGTCTACCGACCCTAGTAAAGATGGCAAAATTCATATCACAACTGAGGTTATCAAAGATAGTATTCAAAGCAAATCAATCAGTGGCGATAAAGATGGAGATGCCCATTATGACATTATTTCTGCATTTCAAAAATCAATTCGGGGATCAGATACGGATGCTGCTCTCCACTATCTTGCCCGTTTAATTGAAATTGGTGACCTCATTAGTGTTTGTCGTCGACTAATCGTTATTGCCTACGAAGATATCGGTTTAGCTAATATGCCTGCAGTTCAACGAGCCGTGACCGCAGTTAATGCTGCACAACAGATTGGTTTACCGGAGGCGCGAATTCCACTTGCCGATGTGGTAATCGAACTCTGTCTTTCGCCAAAAAGCAATTCAGGAATTGCAGCCGTCGATGAAGCCTTAAATCAGGTTCGAGCTGGCGGAGTGGGTGATATTCCTGCCCACTTGAAAGATGCTCATTATAAGGGAGCAAGTACTCTTGGGCACGGCAACAACTATATTTATCCTCATGATTATCCACATGATTGGATAGCCCAACAATATTTACCAGACCGAATAAAGGATGCCCAATATTTCCATCCTAAAAATAATGGTAAATTTGAACAAGCTTTGGGAAGACAATATTGGAGTCTAAGAAGCGCACAAAAAAATGGCCTCAACAAACGATCTTAAGTAATTGCGAAATTGCCAATAACATGCTACTATAATACTGAAAATTCTGTGGTGTACGCGTTGTCTAAACGCAGGTTTGCCTTACAGTCTTATTACTTTGGGACTAGTGCTTTATTAGTTGGACGGTATGCCTTTTCACTTGGTAACCGAAAAGTTAATAGTCGTGTCCCACCTGTCTTAAACACAGGTCAACACTGAATGACAATTAACGGCACTAACGGAGTTTTCGTACATAAATAGGGGTCCAATGTTCGGTATAACTGAACATTGGACCCCCTTGTTATACTTTTATCCCAGTTCTCTACTTAGTATAATCAACCTCAATTAATATAAAGGAGCTTCTTAAATGTTACTCTCAATTCTAATGACTATTTTTGGCCTCATTGCTGTTTATGAAGGTGTCTTTTTCCTCACCCACCAACACAAACCCTTCCTCATTTTCCACCCAGAAGAACAAATTTCTCTTGCGAAAGCCCTAAAACGTTGGGGACTACTCCTACTGAGTATTGGAATTCTCTGTGTTGTTTCTGCCTGGACTAATTCAACAGGCTTTCTGGTAATAATGGTAATAATTGGCTGTATCTGTGAAACATTGATGGCATATTCATTAATGAGCTACTTCCAAGCAAGTCAAAGGAAAAACTAGTCATAGAAGTGTTTACTGTCTTTTTTAATTATGTGTATAATAGAGGTAAATAGTAAATAAAGGAGGCACCATCATATGGCTCAACAATACAAGCATATTTTAGTACCTGTCGACGGTTCCGAAGAAGCGGAATTAGCTTTCAAGAAGGCTGTTGCGGTTACTAAGCGGAATGGTGAAGACACTGAATTACGTTTACTGCACGTTGTCGATACTCGTGCATTCCAAAACATCTCTAGTTTCGATAGTTCAATGGTAGAACAAGTTACCGAGACTGCTAAAAAGACTTTGGATAAATACATCGATTACGCTAAAGAAAAAGGCGTTAAGAATGTTAGCTATTCAATTGAGTATGGTGCACCAAAGACTATTATTGCCCGCGATGTTCCTAAGGAGATTGATGCTGACCTCATTATGATTGGAGCAACTGGTTTAAACGCGGTTGAACGAATTTTAATCGGTTCAGTAACCGAATATGTTACCCGGATGGCTATTTGTGATGTTCTTGTTGTCCGGACTGATTTAGATAATAAGCCAATCGAAACTAACAAGAAAAAGTAAACATAAGTTCCTAAATTAAGAAGATCCATTCGGAAATGAACTGCCTTAAAATTGTTAGACAAATCTGACAATTTTAAGGCGGTTTTTTTATGGCAAAATACTCAACTCAATT
>JBCLSJ010000031.1:0-14732 GCA_041225415.1 Lactobacillaceae bacterium 24-114 | reverse complement strand
ATTTGGTCGTTAAACATATTCTACCCGGTATGGGTTTATTTTTTTACTTTGTGTTGCACTTCAATTGTAAATTCGCCGCATAAAAAAACACCTCCCACATTTACGTGAGAGGTGTCGGCATCCATCAATACCATTTGACAGATACCCTTTTTTACTTAGCCCAGTAATGTTTCCACTCATTATTAACGTTATAACGGGTCGTAGCTGTTCCACGCCATGCTGGAACTTTAACGACACCATCAATTTTGCTCTTTGGTACAAATCCCCAGTAACGTCCATCATTTGAAACACTCCGGTGGTCACCTAGAACAAAATATTCACCTTTTGGTACTTTCGTTGCACCACTATTTTTCAACCAACTATTTTGAATTGAAAGGCTACTTAATGTCCAGTTACCAGTCCCTGTAGTTCGTTGTTCTTTATTGATATAACTTTGACTTACCTTTTTACCATTCACATAGATGTTACCATTCTTGGACTGAACAGTGTCTCCAGGAATAGCAATTACCCGTTTTACATAGTAAGTCTTCTTGGTAACTTGTGGATCTACCCCCTGAGCATTAAACACTATGACACTTCCCCGATGAACCTTAGCTGTTTTTAAACAGAAAACACGTTCATTGTTCTGTAAGTTCGGTTGCATTGAGGGGCCATCCACCCGCACCGTTTGAAAAAGAAATTGTCTGATCAAGAGGGCAATTAAAAATCCAATAATTACTGGGATTAATATTCCCATTACTTGGCGAAATGTTTTCATGATATTTCCTCGATTTCAGTAAAATTGATGATTAAGAGAAAGCGAAAATACCTTCTCCAAATCCCACTATTTTATATCATACTCTTCCATAAGCTTTTTGGATAGTTGATAATCTCCAACATATGGAATATCTTGCCCTTTTTCGTGCATGAATTGTTCACGACCCTTAGCAGCCATGAAAATTGCATCCCCAGGTTTAGCCATTGCAAATGCTTCTTTAATAGCTGCAGCTCGATCAACATTTATTTTTACTTCAACATTTGAATTGGTAATATGACCAGCAATTTCCTCATCAATATGGTGTGGATCCTCAAAGAAATTGTCTTCACTTGTTAATACCGCTACATCTGCAAATTCGGAAAGCGCTCGACCAATATCTTTCCGTCGAGATTCCGCTTTCCCCCCAGCTGCTCCTACTACTACAATTAAACGGCCTTGAGGGTACTCATGTTTCATAAATTTGAAACTTTCTGACAAACTCAAATAATTGTGGGCATAGTCAACACAGGCAACCATCCCCCGTTTGTTGGTCAAAATCTCCATCCGTCCTGGGACTTTTGTTTCCCTCAACCCTTGAGCAAATTCATTAGAATCATCTTTTAATTGCGCACTTACAGCAATGGCAGCTAAAGCATTGCTGTAGTTGAAGTGACCTGGAATCATTACCCGAAATTCACCATCAACTTGAGGAACATCAGGATTAGTAGTTGTCACATCAAAATAGCCATGAGCCCTGCCATGGTACGTATAGTCCGCTTCACTTTCTTCACTACCGAAAGTAATCAACTTTTTGCCGTACTCCTTGGTTTTCCCTGCAAGTAATTCATAGTATTTATTATCTCGGTTTAAAATCACAGTATCACTATTAACAATGATTTGACTCTTACAATATAGGTAATCATCAAAGGTTGGGTGTTCTACCGGACTAATGTGGTCAGGAGAAATATTAAGGAAAACACCGATATTAAAGTGGAGGCCGTATACCCGTGATTTTTTGTAGGCTTGACTGGAAACTTCCATTACCAAGTATTGCATCCCATTATCAACTGCTTCCTTCATCATTCGAAACAAGTCCAATGATTCAGGGGTAGTCAAATGTGCTTCAATAAAGTTCTTTCCATCAAGACATTCGTCAATTGAAGAGAATTGTCCAATTACTGGTCCAAACTCATGAGCAAGGATGTGACGGCTAAAGTATACAGAAGTCGTCTTCCCCTTTGTACCAGTAAAACCAATTAAAGTTAACTTTTCATCGGGGCAACCATAAAAGTGTCGCGAAATTACCGCCATCGCCTTTTGAACATCAGTAACGATAATTTGTGGCGTTGCTTGCTCTACACTATTTAACTCTTCTGTATAGACAATCTCACTAATTGCTGCCGCTGCTCCCTGATCAATCGCCTTCTTTAGGTAGTCAGGGTTAAACTTTAATCCTTTACAAAAGAAGAGCGTTCCTACGCTAACTTGACGTGAATCATAAGCTAATTCGTCAATAGTTAGATCCGCTACGGCCTCAGGAACCATGTAAAACCATTGTCCATTCACAATCGTTTCTTTATAGAGTCCCGCATCTTTTAATAGGTCTGTAACTTCCTTTAGTGAGAGCATTATTTACCCACCTCGTTCAATTCCATTACTTCTTCAGGAATATAGTTGTCAATAAAGTATTGCTTGTACCAAACAAGGAACGTATAGATAGTCCAGATCTTCCGCCGACCATCGACCTTACCACTATAATTGTCATCAAGCAATTGCAGAATCTTGTCTTGGTAAAAAAATTCCTTAACAAAGTCTTGACTAAAGAGATCGCGAACTTCATCGTAGTACTTCTTTTCCCGAAGCCATGCACGAACTGGAACAGGGAAGCCCATCTTTGGCCGAGTTGCCCATTCTTCTGGGAGATGACGGTTAGCTGCCATTCGGAAGGCCCACTTAGTTCCATGATGGTTAAAGAGATACTTAGTTGGGGTGTGACCAGCCACATTCATTACTTCTTTATCCAGTAATGGAACTCGCAATTCGAGGGAGTTAGCCATACTCATCTTGTCGGCCTTCAACAAAATGTCACCAGGCATAAATTTATGAATATCTAAGTATTGCTTCTTTGCGACTTCATCAATATCTTTATCTTCAACCTGCTTCAAAATTGGGTCAATAATTTCATCAATGGTTGGCCCGCAATTGTAGTCTTTTTGTAAAATGTTGGCCGCTTCATCTGGTGAGAAGATGTATGCTTGACCAATAAACTTAGATTCACGAACTGGTGCTAAAGCCCGGAACATGTGCAATTGACCATGGAAATGTTTGCCATCAAGCCACTTAGCAATCTTGTATCGCTTTTCTTGTGGCAACTCACGCAACTTATCCGTGATCCAACGAATTAATTCTGAATTAGAGTTAAAACCATAGTCAATGTAACCAGCAAACAATTCGTCTGCTCCTTCACCAGATAACATCGCCTTGTAACCATTCTCCTTAGCTAAACGAGTCAAGAAGTACAACGGAATAACTGAAGGATTTGCATCTGGTTCATCCATGTAGTATTGAATCAGTGGGAAAGTATGGAATGCTTCCTCATTAGTTAATTTAGCATCTGTGTTCTTTAAACCAAGCTTCTTCGCTAATTCACGCGCTTGCTTAGTTTCATCATAGGTACTATCAAATCCAATAGAGAAAGTATTATCAGGGCGCATCATTGCAGTCACGTAACTGGAATCCACTCCAGCTGAAAGAAAGGAGCCTACCTTAATCCCTTCATCAGCAAAGGAATGAGCTTCAACAGAGTTTGCCACAATATCTTCAATATTATCAACAGCTTGGTCAAATGTTTCTTTTTCAGGATCAAAGTCAGCATCCCAGAACTTCTTCATAGTAAATTCGCCATTCTTGTAGCGGAACATGTGGCCTTCTGGTAACTTGTACACACCCTTGAAGAAAGTTTCATGGGTTGCTGAGTATTGGAAAGTTAAGTAAGGCTTCAAGGCATCTCGGTTTAGTTCTTTATCAAAGTTTGGGTGATCCAAGAAGGCCTTGATTTCTGACCCAACAAAGAATGTTCCGTTCATTTTGGCATAATAAAGTGGTTTTATACCAAAGTTATCCCGCGCCCCAAACATTTCTTTTGTCTTGAAGTCCCAAATAACAAAGCCAAACATTCCCCGTAATCGCTTAAGAACATCTTCACCCCACTCTTCATAACCATGAAGAATGACCTCCGTATCGGTCTTGGTCTTAAATTCATAACCCTTTTCGATTAACTCTTCTCGTAATTCCTTAAAGTTATAAATTTCACCATTGAATTCGATTGCCTTAGAACGATCAGCATTAAAAATTGGTTGACCACCACTCTTAACATCCACAAAACTTAATCGTCGAAAACCAAGGGCAACATCTTCATCTACATATTGCCCCTCGGAATCTGGTCCCCGGTGAATAATTCGGTTCTTCATTTTACGGATGAGGCTATCTTTTACTTTAGGGTCTTCATTATCAACAAATGCTACAATCCCACACATGATAATTTACCTCCATATTTTCTTATCGTTGAACAAAATACTTTTTATAATTTTTTTCAATCAGCCAGAATGAGTACCGCATTAACAAGCGTTGTTTAAGACTATCATGCTTTGCAAATGCAGTCGTCCCCCATTGTCCAGCCTCTAAGAGCTTTTTTGCCCGTTCTTTATATTCATTTTCTTTAGCGTATTGGTAAAAAACTTTCTTTGGAGCGTTAAGCCATAGCATATTCCCCTCAGCATAGTCTGTACCAGTAAATTCCTTATGGTCAATCACATCATCAACTACATATTTGGCCAAGTTATACCCATTTAATGTGCAGTAATAACTACTCCGACCCTGACGCAAATTAATTTCAAAAATCTTGAATTGCTTGTCACGACGGTCATACTTCATATCAAAGTCCGCAAACCCGACATACTTCACTTCTTCTAAGAATTTTTGAATTGTCTTGTAAATCTCCATATCCTTTTCTGGCAAGATAACCATGTAGTTACCGACCGCAACTGGAGATGGGTCCTCTAGCAATGGATGGGCCAAACTAATCATTCGAACATTGTGGTTAGAATCGACATAAGCATTGACCGTCCGCATATTTGAATCGTCCCCAGGAATAAAGTCTTGGGCAATCATCTTTCCGGTATAGCCTGCCTTGTAAATTTTTGGCATTAATTCGTCAAATTCTTCCCGGTTGTCTAAAACGTATGCCTTTTTTCGGCCTTCAAAATCAACATCTAGCCATTCAACGCTATCAGATGGCTTTAACGCAACTGGAAAATCAAATGGTAATTCAATTGGCTTTCCAGACTCAACGTCTTCTTTAGTGATAATCTTTGTCTTTGGGTATGGCAACCCATACTTTTCAGCTGCATCGTAGAAGGTTTCCTTTGTTCCTAATTTGTTAAACAACTCTTCGTCAACATATGGACAAATAAAGTATTTCTTTAGTTCGTCCAGGTGTTTGGCGACTAACTCTGTGTAGCCATCCCCACAAGAAAGAAGGAGGTACTTTTTATTAGGATCTAAGTTAGCGGCAATTTCCCGCATTTTTTCAATGAAGACAGGATCTTCGTTAAAGCCTTCTACAACATGAACATCCACTAATTTAGTATAGCGGGTTGGTGCCATGTGCATAATCCCATAGGCAATACTTTTAATCCCATATTGTTCATAAAATGACCGTGCCATTCCATAACAATTGAAGTCAGTTCCAAGAAGGATTGGTTGGAAATCTTCCCGAACCTCTTGCTTTACACTCTCACTCATTATTTTTCCTCTTTGCTTTTTTAAATCAGTCTATAGTATAGCGATTATCACAATGTTTGTAAATGGAATGAACCCACTCATAACCTAACTTTAACTTCCTTGAAACTTCTAAATTAAAAGTAAATATGGAGTCTAACATTTGCCGATCATTAAACATTAAACTCCATATTATTTCCCGGGAAATTATTCTATTTTCGTAGATAAACACTTAGGATTGCTAGGTCAGCTGGGTTAACTCCGCTAATTCGGGAAGCTTGAGCCAACGTTTCTGGTCGAATCTTTTCTAATTTTTGTCGTCCCTCTGTTGCCAAACCATCAATTTTATTGTAATCGATGTTTGCTGGAATGCGCTTTTCTTCCATCCGTTTTAAGCGGGCAACCTTCTCTTCTTCCTTCTTAATGTAACCAGAATACTTCAGTTGAATCTCAACTTGTTCGATCACTTGACGATCTAGTTCTTCATTTGGACCTGGAATAAAGCGGAGGAGGGTTTCGTAATCCACATATGGCCGCTTGATGAAATCAGCGGCAGTAATTGCATCCTTGAGGCGATTGTCCCCCTGCGTTTCGATAAACTCATTTACCTCTTCATTATTCGGCTTGAGTTTTTCTTGCTTCAGACGATCCACTTCTGCTTCGACTTGGGCCTGTTTCTTCTTCATTCTAGCAAAGCGTTCATCACTTACTAAACCAATTTTGTGTCCCATTTCCATCAAACGAAAATCTGCATTGTCATGACGAAGAATTAACCGGTATTCGGCCCGACTGGTCAAAAGACGGTAAGGTTCCTTGGTTCCCTTTGTTACCAAATCATCAACCATAACACCAATGTAGGCGTCTGATCGCTTCAAAATAAACTTTTCTCCTTTTCCCTGTGCGCGAAGTCCGGCATTGATTCCCGCAACCAGTCCTTGACCAGCTGCTTCTTCATATCCAGAGGTACCGTTAGTTTGTCCAGCGGTAAAGAGGTTCTTTACTATCTTAGTTTCCAAAGTTGGATGTAATTGATAAGGAGCCACAACATCATATTCAATAGCATAACCTGGACGCATTAATTCTGCCTTTTCAAGTCCCTTAACAGAATGAATAATCTTTTGTTGGATTTCTTCCGGCATTGAAGTTGACATCCCATCAACATACCACTCATCCGTATCCCGGCCTTCAGGTTCTAAGAATACTTGGTGCCGATCCTTATCAGCAAACCGAACAATCTTATCTTCAATTGATGGGCAATATCGTGGACCCACACCCTTAATTACACCAGAGAACATTGGTGCCCGATCAAGATTGTCCCGGATAATTTGGTGAGTACCCAAATTAGTATAAGTTAGCCAGCAGGACAGCTGATCACTAAGAGAAAGATATTGACTATCTGGGGTATCAAAGCTAAAGTGGTGCGCTTTTTCATCCCCCGGTTGTTCTTCTGTTTCAGAATAGTCAATTGTATTCCCGTTAATTCGTGGTGGGGTACCTGTCTTAAACCGTTCTAAATCAAAGCCAAGTTCCTGAAGATTTTCCGATAGTTTTACGGCCGCTTTTGAGTTGTTTGGACCAGATTCATATTGTAACTCACCAATAATGATCTTACCGCGAGCGGCAGTCCCAACTGTTAAAACAACTGCCTTGGCACAATAACGGGCGCCTGTGTTAGTAATTACACCCTTGCATTCACCGTCTTCAACAATTAACTTGTCAACAGTTGCTTGCCGCAAGTCTAAATTAGGTTGCTTTTCGATTGTTTCCTTCATTGCCCGGTGGTAAGCATGCTTATCGGCTTGGGCCCGCAAAGCTCGTACGGCAGGCCCCTTCCCAGTATTCAGCATCCGCATTTGGACATAGGTCTTGTCAATATTCCGTCCCATTTCACCACCTAAGGCATCAATTTCGCGGACAACTATTCCTTTTGCTGGACCACCAACAGACGGGTTACATGGCATAAAAGCCACCATATCTAGATTAATTGTCACTAAAAGGGTCTTATTTCCCATGCGGGCAGCTGCTAATGCGGCCTCACTTCCGGCATGACCTGCCCCAACGACAATCACATCATATTTCTCGCCCTCGTACTGAATGGCTTTACTTTCCTCCATCGTTTTCCTCCTATTTTCCTAAACAGAACTGACTAAACAATTGGTCAAGCAGTTCATCTTGGTAGCTGTCACCAGTAATCTCACCTAACAAATCCCAGCACTGGGTCATATCAATTTGAACAAGGTCAACTGGCATCCCCTCGTTAATTCCTTGTAAAACTGCTCCTAAAGCATCATTAGCCTGGTGCAACAGACCGATATGACGCGCATTGGTTACCATAACACTATTTTGACTATTCTCAATTCCTTCTTCAAAGAACATCTTACTGATTGTTTGGCCAAGCTGGCTCATTCCTTCATTCTTCACGATAGAAGTTTCAATCAAATCATCCTTGCCAATTAAAGCCCTTAATTCATTTTTATCCACCTGAGTTAGCAAATCGGTCTTATTTAAGATAATGATTCGTTGCTTACTCTCGGTAGCAGCAATTAATTCCTGGTCTTCATTGGTTAATGGCGTTGAACTATCAATAAGTAATAATACTAGGTCGGCAGCTTCTAACGCTTTTCGACTTCGCTCTACTCCAATCTTCTCAACTTGGTCACTAGTATTGCGAATTCCTGCTGTATCAATCAATTTCAACGGAACCCCATCTACATTTACGTATTCCTCAATAACATCCCGGGTTGTTCCTGCAATATTAGTAACAATCGCCTTATCTTCGTGCAAGAGAGAGTTCAGCAAACTGGACTTACCAACATTAGGACGACCAATAATAGCTGTCGCTAATCCTTCCCGAAGCACTTTTCCTTGCTTAGCTGTCTTCAGCAACGCTTCAATCCGCTGCTGGATTTCTGTTGCCTTTTCCTTAAGCAGTTTAGTCGTCATTTCCTCAACCGCATCATATTCTGGATAATCAATGTTCACTTCCACTTGAGCAAGGACATCTAAAATATCTTTTCGTAATTGACGAATAAGGTGGGCAAGGTTTCCATCCAATTGATTAAGGGCTGCTTTCATTGATTTATCTGTTTTTGCCCGAATCAAGTCCATTACTGCTTCAGATTGGGATAGATCTAACCGTCCATTTAAAAATGCCCGTTTGGTAAATTCACCCGGTTCGGCCAATCGTGCCCCATTGCTTAAAACCAATTGCAAAATTTTGTTAGTCGCCAACAATCCACCATGGCAGTTAACCTCAACCACATCCTCACAAGTGTAAGTATGAGGTGCTCGCATAATTGAAACCATTACCTCATCAACTTCATTTTTTGTGTCTGGGTCAATCACGTGGCCATAGTTAATCGTGTTAGTAGCGACTTTTTCGAGGTTCTTTCCTTGGTAAATCTTTTTGACTACAGGAATTGCCTCCTCACCACTAACCCTGATAATCGAAATTCCACCCTCACCAACTGGGGTTGAAATCGCTGCAATTGTATCGTTATCAGTATTTGCCACAGTCCTTTCTCCTTTCTTTTCCTCGCTAATAAAAAAAGTGCCCTCCATGCTCACCGAATCTAATTCAGTCACATGGTCAAAGCACTTTCACTACTTTAACAAGTATTATTCAACTAATATAATCGCATTTATTGTAGTTTCAACTAAGCAAAATGTCAACAATAAATTCCCCTAATTTTTAGGTGCAATCACAACGCTTCGATAAGGTTCGCGACCATGGGAATAAGACTTAACATGACTGTTACTTTCTAATTCCCGGTGTAATTGTTTTCTCTCTCTTGCAGGCATTGGGTCTAAGAAAACTGCCTTTCCGCTTGCTAACACCTCTGTCGCTGAGCGTTCGGCTAATTGATGTAAGGATTCTTCCCGACGTTTCCGGTAATTGGCAGTGTCTAAGACTACCATCGTTTTTTCTCCATGATGGTAATTCATAAAGACCTGGCTTAATTGCTCCATCGCATTTATCCGCCGTCCATGGTGCCCAATGATCTTCCCAGATTGGTCACTTTGTAGGTCAATCTTAATTTCATGTGACCGTACTCCTTTAATCTCGGCAATTACCTTAATTCCCAATTGAGCAAACACATCTTCTAGATATGTCACTAATTGTTGTCCTGCCTCTTCAACTTGCTTAAGATTTTGCACATGCCGCCGTTTCATTTCAGCGGAATCAATTTCTTGTTCATCAACCTTCTCTTTATCTTTAGGCGCATAAAAACTGCTCTGCTGACTCTTAACAAAGGCTTTGACAACTGGCTTTTCTTTCTTCGTTAGAGTTGGGCCAACAGCTTCAACAACTGCTTCTCGACGTCCAATTCCTAAAAATCCATGCCGAGGTTGCTGGATAACTTTAATTTTCAGATCGTCTCTAGCAACACCCAATTCTTTGCTTGCAGCAAGTGTGGCTGCTTCAATACTTTCTCCTGTATACCGCTCCATTATCTCTCATCTCCCCAAATAAAGTATTATACATAAAAAAGCCAGTCATCTCCTGACATACATCATGAGAGGACAGGCTTTCATCGATTTATTATTTTCGATGACTACTGTAAGCCCGACGCTTTGCCTTTTCTAGCTTACGTTTTCTTGCCTTTTCTTCTTTTTCTTTTTCTTCACGTTGACGCCGAATCTTAAATGGATTCTGTAGTAACAACGTTTGTAATACTTGGAAAGCGTTTGAAACTACCCAGTAAAGGGTAATTGCTGAAGAAAATCCAAGAGCCATAAAGAATACCATTATTGGCATAAACCAAGTCATGGCAGTAGTCATACCATTTCGTTCAGGCATCGATGCCATCGATAACCAAGAACTCAGGAATGTAAAGAGGGCTGCTAAGATCGGTAAAATGTAATAAGGATCAGGGTGTCCTAATTGTAACCAAAGGAATGTTCCTTGACGAAGCTCTGGGGTCCGCCAAATTGCTTGGTACAAGGCCCACATGATTGGCAACTGAATTAACAGTGGCAACATAGAGGTCCATGGGTTAACCCCAGCTTCTTTGTATAATTTGCTGGTTTCTTCTTGCATCTTCATCATAGAATCACGATCCCGTGATGAATACTTCTTTTGAATTTCTTTGATCTTTGGTGCTAATTCTTGTGTCTTTAACATTGATTTCGTTTGGTAAAACATCAATGGCAAAAGAATGACCCGGATGATGATCGTAAAGATAATGATCCCCATACCGTATCCACCACAATGATTAGATAACCAAATAATGAACTGCGAGAAATTATAGATGATGTAGTGATCCCAAAAGCCCTTACTATTACTGGTAACCGGTGCATTGGAACATGCAGTTAGTACAAGTGTTAAACAAGCAATAGCAACAAGGCTAAGGATTCGCTTTGTCTTTTTCATTGATTACTGTTCCTCACTTTTTTCTTCTAATAAGTGTGCACGTTTTAAAACATGCACTAGGTTTTTCTTTGCTTCCGCCATTTCTAAGCCATCTGCCGCCGGACGAGCAATAACCAAGAAATCAACATCTTGCTTTAGATATGGCTTAATTTCAAGCAATGTTTGCCGAATTCGCCGCTTTACCCAATTTCGATGAACTGCATTCCCTATCTTTTTCCCCACGGAAATTCCTACACGAAAATGCTTCTGACCTGGTTTTGCCATTTGGTAGATTATAAACTTTTGGTTGGCGACGGAATTATGAGTTTCAAATACTTGTTGAAACTCTTTTTCTTTTTTTACTCGGTAAGATTTTCTCATTATTAATTTAGGTCTCCAGCCTTAATAAATGCAAAAGGGCCGGACATTGCAACTACAACGAAACGATAGCTCGTCAAGCTGACTGCCCTGCCCTTACAAATAAAAAAGCCACTATAAAAGTGGCCGTAATTATGCAGATAATACTTTTCTGCCCTTTTGACGCCGACGTGCTAATACCTTACGGCCGTTACTGGTGCTCATACGCTTACGGAAGCCATGGACACGTGCACGGTGACGCTTCTTTGGTTGAAACGTGCGCTTCATACGATGCACCTCCTATTCAATCTGAATGGTTTGGTTTTTATAGTCTAAAAAGACGATCTCTTCAAACATACTTTGGAAGTATACCACACTTTTTCCAAATATTAAACGTTATTTTTTCTAATAATTTTTTTATTTTATCCACAAAATCACCAAAATAATCCACAGAGTTGTGTAAATTATCAACTTGTGGATAAGTTATCAACGGTGTATCCACAGGCTTTTATACCGATTCACAACCTGTGATTAAAGTTATCCACAGGTACGTCTTTACCTGTTAATAACTCAATTAAACGCCGCTATATCAATAATTAGTTATCCACAGACCCCGTGGAAATCTTTTATTTATTTTGTTTTTCCATAATTTCCACACTTAGTTTTGCTTTTTACACACAGTGTTGTGTAAAATTTTATTTTTTATCCACTAGCCTGTGGAAAACTTATTTTCATAATGATAAAATATCGTTTGGAATTTAATAGTTAATAGGAGGGATCTATTTTGACTGAGCTCGATTCTCTTTGGGAAGCGATCCAAAATTCTTTTCGTCAAAGTAAAAGCCAAGTTACTTTTGACACCCTAATTGCTCCGGCAAAACCTCTCTCTCTCTCTGGCAATCAACTTGAAGTTGAAGTACCAACTAAAGTTCACCGTGATTTTTGGGAACAAAAATTACTTGATGAATTAAAAGAATATGCGGATTCATTTACTAATAAAAACATTGAACCGCACATTGTTCTTGAGGGAGAGTTTGATCCATACCAAAATGCCCAACCTGTTGAGTCTTCAAATTATGAAGTCGATACACCCTTAAACCCTCACTACAACTTCAAAACTTTCGTCGTTGGTGAGGGAAATAAGATGGCACATGCGGCAGCCTTTGCTGTTGCTGAGAGTCCTGGTGGTTTATACAACCCCTTATTTATCTACGGGGGCGTTGGTTTGGGAAAGACCCACTTAATGGAAGCAATTGGTAACCATATGTTAGAACTTGATCCTAGTGCTAAGGTAAAATATGTTACCAGTGAAGAATTTACGAACGACTTCATCCATTCAATTCAAAATAATTCAACAGAACAGTTCCGTGAAGAGTACCGAAACTTGGACTTATTACTAATTGATGATATTCAGTTCCTTGCCAATAAAGAGGGGACACAACTGGAATTTTTCAATACTTTTAATGCTCTTCACGATAATAAGAAACAAATCGTAATGACTTCTGACCGGATTCCCAACGAGATTCCTGAATTACAGGACCGGTTAGTTTCGCGTTTCCGCTGGGGACTAACCGTTGAAATTACTCCGCCAGACTTAGAAACACGGATTGCTATTTTACGTAGCAAAGTAGAAGAAGACCACATTAATATTGGCAACGATACCTTAAATTACATTGCTGCTCAAATGGATACCAATATCCGTGAACTAGAGGGAGCATTAACTAAGGTTCAAGCATATTCGAACCTTAGCCAAGAACCAATCACACCGCATCTAGCCTCCCAAGCATTACGTGGTTTGCAACGAACTACTAAGACTAGCGTAACCATTACTGCTATTCAAAAGAATGTGGCAGATTTTTACAATATTACGCAGAGTGATATTGTTGGAAAAAAACGGGTAAAGCAAATTGTGGTACCACGGCAAATTGCCATGTATCTTTCACGTGAACTAACTGATTTTTCATTGCCAAAAATTGGTAAGGAGTTTGGTGGAAAAGACCATACTACTGTTTTACATGCAATTGATAAGATTGAAGAAGCTCTTCAATCAGACTCAAATCTTCAAGACCAGATTAATACGATTAAGGCTAAGTTAAAATCTTAAACTGTGGAAAAAGTACAATCTATCCCCAAGTTTTTCCACAGTTTATCCACAAGTGGATAACTTTTAGTTTCTTGGGTTCGTTGTGTTTTCCACAGTATTAACAGCACTTACTACTATAACTATATTTAAAGTATTAATATTAAATATATAAAAAGCTCAAAGCAAAGGAGTCTCATTATGAAATTTACGATTAACCGAGCTGCATTTATTTCACAATTAAATAATGTGCTACGGGCTATTTCATCAAAAACTACTATTCCTATTCTTACAGGATTAAAGATGGTAGTAGAAAAAGAAGGCATTATCCTAACAGGAAGTAACTCAGATATTACAATTGAGAGTGTAATGCCAATTGCCAATGAAGATTACGAACTGAAAATAGAAGAAACAGGTGCCATTGTGTTACCTGCCAAATTCTTCAGTGAAATTGTTAAAAAGTTACCTGATAAGGATGTAACCATTGAAATTACAAGTGGATTTCAAACAGATATTACATCCGGGAATGCCAAGTTCCAAATTAATGGTCAAGATGCAACAAATTACCCACATTTACCCGAAATCGCTGCTGATAATACTGTTGTTTTAGCAAATGACATGTTAAAAGAAGTTATTCGTCAAACTGTTATTGCGGTTTCTAAGCAAGAAAGTCGGCCAATTTTAGCAGGGATCCACATTACGTTGCATGATGGTGAATTAACCGCTGTTGCCACAGATAGTCACCGACTGGCACAACGGAAAGTACAATTACCTGGTGTAGAAAATGTTAACTATGATGTAATTATTCCTGGAAAGAGCATGGATGAATTATCAGGAATGATTAGTGATGTAGATGATGATGTTAGGATGCAAGTAACTGAAAACCAAGTATTATTTGTTTTTGGTAATACTCATTTCTACTCCCGTCTTTTAGAAGGGAATTATCCAGAAACTAACCAACTAATTCCTGAAGGTGCTGACACAACAGTTGAAGTTGATGCAGGAGCATTTCTTTCCTCAATTGAGCGTGCTTCCTTGTTGTCACATGAAAGTCGTAATGATGTTGTTAAGTTAACCATCAACCCTAGTGATAATCTTGTACGTATTAGCGGCGATTCACCTGATATTGGGATGGTGGAAGAAGAAGTTGCAACCACAGAGGTTAAGGGAGAACCTTTGGAAATTTCATTTAATCCAAATTATATGAAAGATGCATTGCGTTCATTTGGTCAATCAACGGTTAAGATTGCCTTTACGTCACCGTTACGGCCATTTACTTTAGTACCAACTGAGGAAAACGAAAACTTTGTCCATCTCATTACACCAGTTCGGACATATTAATTAAAGACAAGAGGTCGGGAAAATACTTTGTATTTTCGCCGACCTCTTATTATTAATGTCTTTAGACCTAGTTGAGTGCGTGAGCA
>JBCLSJ010000030.1:0-15905 GCA_041225415.1 Lactobacillaceae bacterium 24-114 | reverse complement strand
TTTGCATAAAAAAACACCTCCCACATTTACGTGAGAGGTGTCGGCATCCATCAATACCATTTGACAGATACCCATTTTAGTTTCAAATGCTACATAGGCTAATTTGCAAAGCTATCTAGCATGATTTTTAGTATTTAACTGGAGTTTCGGCTTCCTTACCTTCAACCAAAGCAAGGTTATTGTCAAATGCCTTCACTACCATGTTACGAACAGCATGTGTTGTGTAGAATGCAGTATGTGGAGTTACAAGAACATTTGAACGATCAATCAAGTCCTTCAAACGTGCATCTGGGAATTCCTTACCTTCCCAGTCTTCATTAAAGATACCAACTTCATCTTCGTAAGTATCCATAACGAAACCGAATAACTTGCCACTGTCTAATGCACGAACAACAGCATCAGTATCAACAAGAGCACCACGAGAAACGTTAACTAAGACTGCATCGTCCTTCATCTTAGCGATAGTCTCATCATTGATCATGTTAATAGTGTCCTTCAATGCTGGAACGTGGAGGGAAACAACATCTGCTTGCTTGTACAAGTCATCAAGTGAGTCTACATAGTAACCCTTCTTTTCTAAATCAGGATTCTTAAATGCATCGTAGGCAATAACTTTGGCACCAAAGCCTTCCATGATTTGCATATAAACTTGACCAATGTGACCAGTACCGATAACCCCAACAGTTTGGTCACGAACTTCACGACCAATAGTTGGTGCCCAACGAAGATCACCTTTAGCAATCTTTTCATCAAGCACTTTATCTTGACGTAATACACGGGCAGTTTGGATAGCAGCGTGTTCTGCAATAGCGTTTGGTGAGTATACAGGAACGTTGGTAATTTCAAAGCCTAATTCCTTAGCCTTATCCATATCAATGTTATCTACCCCAACATTACGCAATGACATCTTAGTAATACCAAGGTCAGCTAATGCTTGAAGTGTTTCTGGGGTATAGTCTAGTTGTTGGTAAACAACTACACCATCAGCACCTTCTGCCATCTTAGCAGTTTCAGGTGTCAATAGCTTATCAGTAAAGTCAACCTCTACCTCTGGGTGTTGTTCTGCCCATTCCTTTAAATAAGGTTCTTCGTCTTTACGAATACTAAATGCATAAATTTTACTCATAATGTTCCCTCCATCTCATTACTCGGAGCTGCCTCTTTGGTAGTTCCACAATCACCATTATCTTAAATTTGTTAAAAATTCGCAAGCCAATTTTAAAATCTTTTTGGGTAAATTATCACCGCATAAACGCTAATTATATTAGGCTCAAGCTGTCAATCGATTTTACTTTCAATTTACAATTTCAAACTTTTAATTTACTTTTTGTGTTGATAATCACATTGAACACTGATAAATCAGTTATCAATAAGTGCTTAGCAAATTTAGAATCACCATGTTATTAACAATGAAAATGATTACATTTATTTTTGACAAACGTTTGACATCGCTTTAAATCCATAGTATATTGTTCACATAAATTTGAAAATGATAAACGTTTATCATTTTAATATATTGATTGGAGTGTACTTTGGACTTATGAACAATAAGAATTCAATGGTTACTAAGCTAGCCTTCTTATCAGTTTCCTTCATGGTTACTAGTGCATATGCAATTCAAGGGTCATTACCTCAGCTAAAAGCTGCTTTGGGAATTACTCAACCACAATCAGAGTATCTTGTCACGACTCCTTCATTTGCCGTAATGATCTTCGTTATTTTGTCGCCATTACTACAACAATGGTTCCACATTTCAGACAAAAAGATCATTATGACCGGGGTTACCATTGTGGGAATTGCCGGATTAGTACCAATGTTTGTAAGCAACTATACTGTTATTTTAATTTCTCGGCTTATTCTTGGTGCTGGTTATGGACTATATAATTCTCAGGCCATTTCGTTGATTTCTGTCTGGTATGAAGGATCAACTCGGGCACAGATGCTTGGGTGGCGTGCAGCCGCCGAACAAATTGGTCAAGCATGTACCCTAGCAATCGCCGGTTTGCTTCTTAGCGTTGCTGGTTGGCATGCCTCCTTCCTAGTTTATGCCCTAGCCTTTGCTATTCTCTTCTTCTTTGCTGTTCGTGTTCCTGATGATAGTCAAGCTCAAGATGATGACGTTGCTGAAGATAGCTTGGCAGAAGAAGTTACTGAGAATGAACCCGAAAAAATCACTAAAATCAGTCCGGTTGTTTATCTCTTAGTCCTCTTCGCTTTCATCTTATGTATCGACTATATTGGGATGGAAAATCGGTTCCCTGGTTTAGCGGTTCACATTAATGGAAGCAACTACACAGGATCTTCAATGTTTCTTTCGTTAATGCTAATTGGAGCAACCCTTGGTGGTTTATTCTACGGGTCTATCCAGAAGCGTCTTGGTTTTGGGACAGTTTACTTGGGATTAGGATTAATGGCACTTGCTAACTTTCTCTTTGGTTTTGCCGGTGAAAACTTTGTAGTAATGGTTATTGGTCTTCTATTAATTGGTTTCCCACTTCAATTGGTTTCTCCATTAATCTTTAATCTGCTTCCTGACCTCGCTCCTGCTAACCGCCAACCACTGGTTACATCTCTTTGCTTGATCGGTTTCAACTTTGGTGCATTCTTCTCTCCTACCGTAGGACAATGGGCTAACGAACTTTTGGGTCAGCCACTGTCAGGTGCCGGTTTAGCTGCTCCGTTCCCGGTATACGGAATTGTTTTAATCATTATCGCTGTAATTATTTTCTTAGCAACTCGTCACTCACAAAAGACTAATTAATATATTTGGAGGTTTTTAGATTATGCCTATTCAAAACAAAGCAATGTTGATTACTTACTCTGACTGTATGGGTAAAAATATCAAGGAAACCCATGAAGTATTGAAAGATTATATTGGTACCGCAATTGGTGGTGTACACCTTCTACCATTTTTCCCATCGACTGGTGACCGTGGATTTGCTCCTTACCGTTATGATGTTGTTGACTCAGCATTTGGTAACTGGGATGACGTTGAAGATTTAGGTGAAGACTACTACTTAATGTTTGATTTCATGATCAATCATATTTCCCGAAAGTCAGAAATGTACCAAGATTTTAAAGAAAAGCACAATGATTCTAAGTACAATGACTTCTTCATCCGCTGGGAAAAATTCTGGGAAGAAGCTGGCGAAAATCGCCCTACAAAAGAAGATGTTGACTTAATCTACAAGCGTAAAGATCGTGCACCAATCCAAGAAATTGACTTTGCTGACGGAACGAAGGAACATCTTTGGAACACATTTGGTGAAGAACAAATCGACATTAACGTTAAAAGCAAAGTTGCCAATGAATTCTTCAAGAAGACCTTAATTGATATGGTTAAGCATGGTGCGGACTTAATCCGTTTGGATGCCTTTGCTTATGCTATCAAGAAGGTTGATACCAATGACTTCTTCGTTGAACCTGAAATTTGGGACCTCCTAAACGAAATCCGCGATATTCTTGCTCCATACAAGGCTGAAATTCTTCCCGAAATTCATGAACACTACACTATTCCAGAAAAGATTTCTAAGCATGGTTATTTTGTTTACGACTTTGCTCTCCCGATGACTACCCTTTATACCCTCTACTCTGGTAAGACTAACCGCTTAGCTAAGTGGTTGAAGATGTCACCAATGAAGCAATTTACTACCCTTGATACTCATGATGGTATTGGTGTTGTCGATGCTCGCGATATCTTAACTGATGAAGAAATTGACTATGCTTCTAACGAATTATACAAGGTCGGCGCTAACGTTAAGCGGAAATACTCTTCTGCAGCCTACAACAACCTGGACATTTACCAAATTAACTCTACCTACTACTCAGCTCTTGGTGATAATGATAAGGCTTACTTATTATCACGGGCATTCCAAGTATTCGCCCCTGGTATTCCAATGGTTTACTACGTTGGGTTGTTAGCCGGTTCAAACGACCTTGAACTATTAGAAAAGACCAAGGAAGGCCGAAACATTAACCGCCACTACTACAGCAAAGAAGAAGTGGCAAAGGAAGTTCAACGTCCAGTTGTTAAGAACCTCTTAGATCTCCTTTCATGGCGGAATGACTTTGCTGCCTTTGATCTTGATGGTTCAATCGAGGTAGAAACACCAACAGAAACTACAATTAAGATCACCCGAAAAGATAAGGATGGCGAAAACGTAGCAGTCCTTGATGCAGATGCTGCTAACAAGACTTTCACCATTACTGCTAACGGCGAAAAGGTAATGGAACAGAAGTAATTCGCTAATCCATAAAATAAACCCTTACCCTAAAATGCTGAAGAACATTTCCCCAACTGTCCTTCAGCATTTTTTATTTGTCCCTAGTATTAAATGATACAATAATAATGTAATACTTCAGCGAAAGGATTGATAATCATGACAATGAATCCAAGTAAAGCGCAGGACGTTTGGAAAGATGCTGGTGAACACGTTCAATTCACCACATTGGAACTCAATCGTAAAGACCAAGAAGCCGAGCAAGAGGCTATCCAAGAGTTTGTTGATCGTTATCAAGCCATTACCCGGTCGCTCCGTATCCGTGACAATAAAGGGAATTTAAAAGTTTCATTAGGCTTTAGCAACGAGGCCTGGGATTACCTCTTCCCAAATTCACCAAAACCAAAGGAACTAGAAACTTACAAAACCCTAGCTGGTGATAAGTACTCTATGCCTGCTACTAAAGGTGATCTTTTTCTCCACGTGCGGGCCAATGACGAAGCGGTAGTTTACGAAATGATCCGTCAGTGCCGTCTTTTCTTAAAAGACTTTACAACTGTGCTTGATGAAACTAAAGGGTTCCGTTACTTTGAAGGTCGGGCAATTATTGGCTTTATTGATGGCACCGAAGCTCCTCAAGTTGAAGATGCAGCCGAATATGCCATTATTGGTGATGAAGATTCTTTCTTTGAAAATGGTTCATACGCCTTTGCCCAAAAATGGCGTCACAACATGGATATTTGGAATAAATTAACTACTGAAGATCAAGAAAAAGCTGTGGGGCGGAAGAAGTTCAGTGATCTTGAGTTAGAAGACCAAGAGAAATTTAAAAATGCTCACAATGTTGCCTCTCAGGCTGAAATTAATGGAGTCGAACAAAAAATTGTTCGAATGAATGTGCCTTATTCTGACCCTGCTTCCGACAATACCGGGACCTACTTCATTGGTTATTCTCGTCACTGGACAGTTACTAAGACGATGTTAGAGAACATGCTAAAGAACGAAGATTACTTGCTTTCGTTTTCTGACATTCTTACTGGTCAACTCTTCTTCATCCCTTCACGCCCCTTACTTGATAAAATTGCTGATGGTGAACTTAATTAGCCATTGACAAAATTTCAGCTGCCTGCTAATCTGATAACAGTAAATTTGAGGAGGGATCATCCATTGAAGTTTTAATTCTGCACATTTTAATTAGGAGTCGTGACCTTTTCGTGCAGTCACCTACTCCTTTATGGGTAGAATTTTAATTTCATTGTGAAGATTACTAAATAAGGAGTGGATCCTTTTCCGCTTCATTAGGTCTACCCACTTGTGGTAGGCCTTTTTTATTTTACCGATAACTGAGTAATTGTAGGCTCTTAATCACCGTCTTAGCTAATTCAAGAAATGGAGCGTGACATTTAATGGAACCTATTACGATTAGAAATTTAACTTTTGCCTACCCAGGCCAACAGAATCTATTTAAAAACTGTAACTTAGATCTTGAGAGTAGTTGGAAGCTTGGTCTACTTGGTAGGAATGGTCGAGGAAAGACCACCTTATTCAATATTTTTCAACATCGATTAGACTACAAGGGAATTATTCAATGTAAACTCGATTTTATCGGTTTCCCCCTTATCATCTCTCCGGCCCTCACTGATTTTGCTATTGATGCTATTAATAATGTTCTTCCCGAGTTGGAAGACAGTCAATGGAAAATTGAACGAGAATTAAACCGACTTCATACTGATCCTGGAATTCTTTATCAACCTTACAGGACATTAAGTGGTGGCGAAAAAACAAAATTACAATTAGCCGCCCTCTTCGCTCTCGACTCTCACTACTTACTGTTAGATGAGCCAACCAATCACTTGGATCAGTTAAGTCGACAGCAAGTTGCTACCTATCTCAAAAGCAAAAAATCGGGATTCATTATTACTAGCCATGACCGCACCTTCTTAGACAAGGTAATTGATCATTATCTAGTAATTGAACAACATCAACTCATCTTAGAACATGGCAACTATTCAACCTACTTCAAGCAAAAGCAACGTCGCGACCAAGAAGCGCTGAAAAACAATCAACGACTAAAAAACGAAATCAAGCAACTTAAGCAAAAGCAACACCAACGTCAACAGTGGGCACAGGAAGCAGAAAAAGAGAAACAAAATAATGCTCATGCGGATAAGGGATTTATCGGAGCCAAAGCCGCTAAAATGATGAAAAAGTCTACTGGCTTGGCTCAGCGATTAGATGACACCATTACAAAAAAAGAAGGGATGATTAACAATCGTGAGCAAATCATTCCTCTTTCTCTTAACTACCAGCCTAATCGTCATGAACTATTATTGAGCGTTAAAGATCTTACCCTTTCTTATTATCAATGTTTATTTAAACCGGTAAGTTTCGTACTGAAAAGCAATGACCAATTAGCTTTAATTGGAGAAAATGGGATTGGTAAGTCTAGCTTGATTCAGGCCATCCAGAGTCAGTTTACCGGAGATGTTAACGGCCAAATTAATTTGGACCCGCAGTTAAAAATCAGTCTGGTCCGGCAAGATTATTCAGGAAATCGTGGTTTTCTGAAAGACTTTGCTGAAGACAACCATCTTAATTACGAAAGTTTACTTAATATCCTCTTTAAACTTGGATTTAATCGTGACGCTTTTAAAACACCAATTGAACAAATGAGTATGGGGCAACAAAAAAGAGTTGAACTGGCAAAATCTCTAGTTGAACCAGCACAACTCTATATTTGGGATGAGCCCTTAAATTATCTTGATTCTTACAATCAGCAGCAGCTAATCGACCTCATCAAAAAATATCGACCACCCTTACTTTTTATCGAGCATGACCAAAAATTTATCAAGGAAGTTGCTAACAAACAAATAAAACTTACTTCGAAGTAAGACTAAATTTTTTTCATTACCTTTAACCAATCGAGAAATAATGGGAACCAATTAGTCATATGGCTATCAACCCGGTCACCGTTAACTATTCCCGTATATTCATTAGCCAGTCCGAGACCATGACCGCCCGTACTGAATTCATGCAGTTCAAAGGGAACATCATGGAGTGCCAAGGCCTTCGAATAAGGAAGAATATGATCAATAAATGGAGTCACTTTATCCTTGATGGATCCCCATATAAAAGTTGCAGGTGTCTTTTTGTTTACCATTTCCGCGACATTTTCCGTTGTAACTCCCATTCGTTCATCAATGGTTGGTTTAATAACGGGATAGCCAAGAGCCACAAATTTTGCCTTGGTATCAGAGAGATTACTATATGCAGCAGCGATTTGGCCTCCTGCAGAAAAGCCGATTAATCCTAAACGTTCTGGATCAACATTGAGTTCTTTAGCATGAGCAACCACATAATCAAATGCTTGGGCAATTGCAGTTTTTGCCTTTTGATAATCACGATGATCTAAAACTGGGTATTTGACAACAAAAGCCTGAAATGCATGACTAGCAAATGTAATGGCAACCCGTTCAGAGTCCCGTTCCATTATTTGGTTATAGCTCCCACCAGGAACGATCACGATTCCAGGTAATGGCTTGTCACTTTTGCTGTGGTAAATATCGATTGAAGAATATGACTGAAAAAGCGAAATATTTTGAATATCCATAATCTATTTACTCTCTTTCTATAAGATTACTCCTCCTTTATTTTCGTGCTTTTAACTAAAAAGAGCAAGCTGATGCCTTTCTTCCTTAAAAAATATTTATTTCTCCAGCTAAATTTGTTACAGTATTACAGTAATTTGATTGAGAGGAATTGATTATATAATGTCTATTATGAAAACACGGAGCTTCTGGTTGGCAGCCTTGATGACCTTAGTCTGTGCCGTTGCTGGTGTTCTGTTAGCAAAATTGCCTTATTTGAACTTAATTGGAGCCTTAGTAATTGCCTTGCTGTTAGGTATTGCCCTCCAGCTAACTCCTGCCAAAATCCAAACCGAAGCACATGCGGGTATGGGATTCATTTCTAATAAGTTTTTACGCTTGGGTATCATCTTACTTGGTTTCCGGTTAAACCTGATCTCACTGGCCCAATCTGGGGTTAAAACCATCTTAATTGCTATGGTGGCCGTTACTGGAATGATCATTTTAACTTACTGGTTAAGCCGAAAATTTGGGGCAGAAGATGAATTAGCAATTTTAACCGCCTGTGGTTGTGGTATTTGTGGTGCGGCTGCCGTTATGGGGGTTTCTCCACAAATTGAAACAACCAACGAAGAACGCAAGCGGGAAAATGAAGTCCTTGCTGTAGCAGTTGTCTGTGTTATGGGAACTGTCTTTACATTGATTGAAATTGGTCTTAAACCATTACTCGGCCTTACCGACCCTCAATTTGGGATTGTTGCCGGTGGCTCACTTCACGAAATTGCCCATGCAGTTGCTGCTGGTGGTGCATTTGGGACAACCAGTCTTGATAATGCCCTCATTATGAAGCTATCACGAGTCTTACTCTTAGCTCCTGTAGCTTTAATTGTAGGTTACTGGTACCAACGTCGCCTGGTTCTAGAAAGCATCGAAGAACATGAACAAGCTCCTAAGAAACTCCCTATTCCTTGGTTCTTAGCTGGATTTATCTTAACCAGTATTTTGGGAACGTTCCTACCATTTTCTAAAGGAATGCTTGATGGCTTAGTCCAAGCAGCATACATTTTCTTAGGGATGGCAATGGCTGCTTTAGGTGTTTCCGTTAACTTTCGCGTTATCTTCAAGCGTGGTGGAGCAGTATTCGGTGCTGCAGCCATCAGTTCTACTTGCCTGTTGATCTTTATGATTATTATGGGACGATTGTTCTTCTAAAATATTTTTAATGATTAGTATATAAAACTTTAAAATAAGAGGTCGGGAAAATACTTTGTATTTTCACCGACCTCTTATTATTTCCGAAGGCTGCAGAGTCTAATCGCGGGAAACCTAAAAGGCTAGCTTTGCGTCGTAACCGCAAGGCTCGAATCTAAGTCCGAACGATAATCAACTCGTTCTCTCCTTAGCCCACCGCCTTGCAAATTGGTTATTTCCCAGCTTCCCTCTTTTTACGCTATACCTAATTTCTTCTGGCAACTAAAATGTTTGTTGGGAGCCAGGGACCACCCCACCATCCATTAAATCCAGTTGACGAAATATGAATGGAATTAAAACCAAGATTCGTTAAAATTTGCCGGTACTCCTGAACATTACCAAAATCAACAATTACTAATGTACCATTCGGTTTCATGATCCTAACAGCCTCTTGAATGGCCCTTCCCTTGTTAATTGCTGGCGAAGCACGGTGAAAAGTAAAGCTAGAAAGAACATAGTCGAATTCACGATTTTCTAGTGGTAGGTTTAATAAGTCACCATCAACTAGTTTAGCTCTATCTGCTACCTTGTTTTCCTTAATTCGTTCCTTCTCTTGCTCTAAGACTCTGCTATCGCCAACATTTACTCCGGTAACCTCTCCCGGCGCCTTTAATTCCTTAGCTACATCAATAAATAGACCAGCATAGTCCAATCCCAATACGGCAACTTTAGCGTCACTCGGAATATCAAGCCACTCTAACACTTTCCGCCAAATAATCATCCGCCCTCGGAATAAAGTATTGCAATAAATTCCAGCAATGACCAGACATAATATAATAATAATCGCAAACAAAATTTTCATCTTAACCCCTTCTTTTCTTTAGGACAACAGGTCGTCTAACTTTTGAATATCCTTGAGGTTACCAACCACAGTAAGTTTATCATATGGACTAATTGCGTCACTTGCTTGTGGCATGTCATTAACTTTGTCGTCTGCACCAACAATTAAGATTACAGTTACATTATAACGATTCCTGAAATCTAATTCATCCAATGTTTTTCCATAGAATTTTTGGTTTTTAACTTGAATTTCTGCTAGAGTTAGCTTCTTGCTTAATTGCACATAATCCACAACGCCAGGATGTAGCTGCTGGAAAATCAGCCGTTTAGCTAAATCGTGCTCCGGTCGTACCACCTGATCAGCTCCTACCCGTTCCAAAACGCGGGCGTGATTAGCATTTTCCGCTCGGCAAATAACATCAGGTGCTCCTAAATCTTTCACAATAAGAGTTGCCATAATACTGGCCTCAACGTTTTGACCAATGGAAATATAAACATGGTCATAACTTCCCAAATCAAGGTCACGCAAGGCATCTTCGTCTTGGGCATCTGCAATTACCGCTTGCATCACTGTATCTACATACTCATTCACAACTTCTTCATTATTATCAATCGCTAAGACCTCTTGCCCCGCACGAACTAAAGATTGACATAATGAAGAGCCAAATTGTCCCAGGCCAATAACGGCATAACTTTCACGTTTAACCAATTAATACACTCTCCTTTGGGTAACGGTAATCTTTTTGTCGTGGTTGGGCGTTTAAGATTGAATACATTACCGTATAAATCCCTACCCGGCCGACAAACATTAAAAACATAATTACAACTTTACCAATAAAATTCAAACTAGGGGTAATCCCCAATGAAATACCAGTTGTCCCGAATGCCGCAGTAGCTTCAAATGTAACGTATGCTAGCGAGTCATGTTTCGGCAACGCTTGCGTTTCTACCAGAATTAAAATCGAAACAGCTAAAATAACGGCCGCAACAAATAATAGGGTCAGAGCTCGGAAAACATTTTGATCCGTAAATTCACGGTGAGCAAATGTGGTATGTCGTTTTCCCTTCAAGGTAGCAATACTTTGGAGAGTTAACAAGCCAACTGTGGTCGTTTTAATCCCCCCGGCAGTTGAGCCTGGTGCCCCACCAATAAACATAAGGATAATGGTAAAACTCAATCCTGCAGCTGTCAGATCGGTATAAGGAAAAGTTGTTAATCCAGCAGTTCGAGGAGTAATTGCCATAAAAATAGTGTTCAAAATACGTTGTGAGTATGTCAATTTTCCACTTAATTGTTGGAGATTATGCTCTGTTAAGAAATATACTATTACAGAAATAAAAAAGATAATTAGCCCCGTCCGTAAAACTAACTGGGTATGCAGCGAGAGATGATGACGCTTAGGATAACGAAGAATATCTTGCCAAACTAAGAATCCAAATGATCCGGCAATAATCAGAACAGCCATTATTGTCAACATATATGGATCGTTCGCGTAATCTTCTAAACTATTGCCTGTGAGGTCAAAGCCAGCATTACAAAAGGCGGAAATAGATTGAAAAATACTATACCATAATCCATGCTTTATCCCGTATCGCGGATAAAAATCAAAGAAAAGCAGAATTATCCCCACCAATTGAATACCGATGGAGAGACGAATGATTAAGTAAACAACATTTAATTGGGAAAGGTGGTCCAGATTCAAGGCTTCTTGTGTCAGAAGCCGGGTAGACATCCGCATCCTTTGTCGGATCAACAAAGACATCATGACCGCAAATGTCATAAAGCCTAGCCCACCCACTTCCATTAAGACAGCGATCACTAATTGCCCAAAGAAGGACCAGTGCGTAGCTGTTGGTACTAGCGTCAAGCCTGTCACACAGGTAGCACTCGTGGAAGTAAATAAGGCGGTCATAAAATCATTAGTTTCTCCTGACCGTGTAGAAATAGGTAAGGAGAGGAGTATTGTTCCAACCATAATGATAATTAAAAATCCCCAGGTCAAAATCTTGGGAAAAGAATATTTATGGTTAAAAATCTCAATCATTGGTTATTCCCCACTAATCCATTGTTCTTTATTATGCCTTCTATCTTATCATTATCTGCCCATAACTGCCTATGATTTTGAATAAGATAGGAGGCGAGAAAACTTTTAAAATAGTAAAGAGGCTGAGAAATCTCAAACCTCTTTACAAATGATTCAAAGTAATTATCGGATCAATAATCCTTCTATAGTTTTACCATAAAAAAGTAATTTTGTCATATAACTTATCGATTTTATCCTTGTAAGAATTTATTCTTAATTTTTGATTGCTTCTCCTAATAACTTTCGCCCCTCTTGAACACCAAATGAGCGTGACTGCTTTACATGGTAATTGTGGGCAATTAAAAATTGGCTCGCCTGCTTTTGGCTAATTCCTAATGTTCCTGACGAATCTGAAACTAGCACATAATATGCCAACTCACGTAATTTAATTGCTAACTGATCTCGTGCCTTCGTCAAAGTTAGTTGGTTAATTTCTTTCCAATTATTGACTAGAAAGCGACTGTGACGTCGCTGGAGGGAATAATTAACTGCATTTTGCTTAATTCGGTGGAGGGCTTGACGATTCACCCCTCTCTCACTGAATTTAAACCGTAAAACAATCAATTGGTGTTCTATTTGGCGCCAATCGTTAGCGATGTTTTCCTTTAGTTTTCCAATTTGGGTCTTCGTTAATCGTTGGCGATTCCCCTTAGTTAGTGAGCAAGCCAGAGCAGACAACTCCAAATAGTCGTTGATGTATAAGGGTAAATCAACCCGATTAAATAATTGACATCGTTGATATAAAAGAGTGCTTTCTCGGTCCTTGAAGCCACCCAACCTGCAAACCTTTTCAAAAAGCTGATGAGGAAATCGCTGTCCCTTATCATAGTGCAGTAAGATGGTATCCATATACAGGTGCACTTCATTAACCCCTTGTTGAATTTCATTAGCTACCTTTGGGGGAATACTAGCATGTTGCTGAAAATGAGTAATTCCTAAGCTTAATTGCCTCCCAGTAGATCGTGAGCGAAGGATAAATTGATTTTTGAGACGCCGACCACAATCACAGTAGAGGTTTTCCCCTGTGTGCTGGTGAGCTTGGTGGTACCAAGGATCAACTATTAGTCCAACAAATTGCCAGTCCGTATTTTTTAAATAGTGGTCTGTATGAAACTTAGATAGCATCGCATAGCGGGTAAATTGGCTTAACGCCTCTATTTGGCCTTGGGTAAGTTGGGAGAGTATCTTCTCACGTTGCTTTCGTGTTAACGTCACCAGTTTTTCCATTCTACTTCGCTCCTTAAATAGAATACCTACTCAGAATACGCAAACATTCGTTCGATGTCAACTCTCTCAAAATAATCAATCGCCTGAAGAAGTGTCGGTTCGTTGGTTTCATTTTTATAAATAAGCTTAAATTCACATGTTTGATCCTGCTCAGGATTTAGGTCTAAGTAGTGGATATGATCAACTGGTGTTTTCAGCAATCGACTTAATTTTTCCGGATAAAAGGAAAGCGCTTGTCCCGTCCCTACCAAAATTTGCAGGTGCTCAAAAGAATCTACCTGGAGCACTTCCAGTGGTTTAATTCTCCCATGCAAACTATTTATAAATATCTGCTTCAAATATGAGGAATCCTCATTGCTATAATAGGCAACAGGTAGCTTTTGCAACAAGTCCTCACGAATTTCTCTCGTATCTGCCAAATCACTACTAATACCAATCAGCATTCGATCCGTATAAATTTTAGTCGCTGCTAGCCCCATTTTCTCGTAATCATAGTTAAAACCATCGTCATCCACGATAATCGCACAGTCCAAGTTGCCAGTAGCGACATCGCTAATAAGGTGCTCAATACCTTCCTCACTGACAAAACTGTTGCTCCCATAAGGCGAATTATTGAGGAAAGCATGCACCAATAGGGCATCAAAGGGAGAAAAGTAACCAATCGATAATCGTGTCTCTCCTCGATAAGAAAAACGATGCAATTCATGTTTTGTATTGCTAAGCATCCCTTGGAGAGCCCGGCTTCGTTTTTCAAAGAATTTCCCCGCTTTTGTTAACATAATCTTATTCTTTCCTCGATTAAAAAGTTGAGTATTTAACTCACTTTCTAACCGCTGAATTTGGCGAGAAACCGCTCGCTGGGAAACATAATTTTTCTCTGCTACTTTTTGAAAACTGCCTAGTTCTACCACATCCAAGAATAGTTTGATTTGGTCTTCATTCATACTCTTCTCCTACCCGAACATTTATGTCCGTCTCTAGTATTTTTCTTACAGTCTACACCTTTCTTTCCCCATGCTACAATACCATTGTTCAATCATATTCATAAGGAGGAATTCGACAGATGAAAATTAAAGCAGCAATCTCTAGTGTCCCCCGAAAACCTTTGGAAATTCAATTAGTTCAACTGGGTGAACCAAAAGCAAATGAGGTTTTGGTTCAGATCGCTTCTTCTGGTATCTGCCATACTGATGCCGTGGGGCGTGATGGCTCAACGACTCCCCAACCTGTGGTATTAGGCCATGAGGGTTCGGGTATCGTTGAAAAAGTTGGTAGTGACGTAACAAGCGTTGCCGTTGGCGATCACGTAGTCCTTTCTTTTAGTTATTGTGGCGAATGCGATAATTGTCGCCATCATCATCCAGGAATGTGTGAACGTTTTAATGAACTCAACTTTTCTGGCGTAAACTACGATGGTAGTCACCGTCTTTCCACCGAAAATGGGCAAAACATCAGCACCTTCTTTGGTCAATCTTCTTTTGCCACTCATGTTGTTGCTGACGAACATAATGTGGTAAAGGTTAATCCTGAGGTTGATATTCACCTCCTAGGTCCCCTCGGTTGCGGTATCCAAACTGGTGCTGGAACTGTCCTTAATTATCTCAAACCAACTGCTGAAGATACAATTGCTATCTTTGGTGTTGGTGCGGTGGGGCTTTCTGCCGTAATGGCAGCTAAGCTTGTGGGAATGAAACACATCATTGCCATTAACCGTAACGGAAATCACCTTGAGTTAGCCAAAGAACTAGGAGCCACTGAAGTAATCAATAACTCTACTGAGGATACCGAAGAAGCCATTCGGCGCATCGTTCCTCAAGGGGTAACCTACGCTATCGACACGACTGGTAATTCCGGAGTTATTCTTTCTGCCATTCATTCACTTGCTCCGGCTGGTGAATGCGTCCTCGTCGGTGTTGGGGGAGAGATTACTCTTAACTTAATGAATGATCTTTTGATGGAATCGAAAAAGATTTCAGGTGTTGTCGAAGGTGATAGCGAACCCCAAAAATTTATCCCCGAATTAGTTAATTACTATCAAGAAGGACGTTTCCCAATTGATAAGCTTATTAAATTCTATCAATTCGATGAAATTAACCAAGCCTTTGATGACTCTGCTCAGGGTCATGTTATTAAGCCAATTATCCAAATTAACCCCAACTTAAACTAAAAGGAAGGTAATTATTATTGAAAGTTATTTTTGTCTGTCTTGGCAATATCTGCCGTTCTCCAATGGCCGAAGCAATGTTCAAAAAAATTGTTGCTGAGGCTGGATTAAGTGACCAAATCACCGTTGATTCAGCAGGAACGAGTAATATTGCAGAAGGTTCTCCAGCCGATAGTCGAACAAAAGCTGTTCTAGATAAGCACCATATTAAAGATGACGGGATGATCGCTCGTCAACTCACCCTACAAGATTATCATGATGCTGATTATATTATCGCAATGGATAAGATGAACATTGCTGATGCGAAAGCCATGGCACCAGCAGAACTAGCTCACAAAGTCTATGGAATTTTCGCAGCCACCCCGGGTAAAGCGGATAATTATATCGTTGATCCTTGGATTACCCACCGATTTGACGATACTTACGACAGCCTTACCGAAGCTTTGCCTAATTGGCTGAAGAAATTTCAAGACGAACTATAGCATTATTTAAAATAAAGATTCTAAGTCGTGAAATGAAGTGCCATAGAAAAGTTAGACATTTTAAAAAGTCTTAATTGACGGATTGATTCCGATATTCAATCGGGGTCAAT
>JBCLSJ010000029.1:0-17783 GCA_041225415.1 Lactobacillaceae bacterium 24-114 | reverse complement strand
AATGCGAACTACAATTTTTGATTAAATCAAAAATCATAGTTCGCATTTTCTTAGTTAGAAGCTAGAAAATAGTAGTTGATTCCCAGCCTCTCCGATTTTTAAATGGTATATAGCCTGATTACTAAAGTTTTCTCGGAGCTTAGTATGTAGCTACAACAAAACAATAACTCATTTAAGTCAATCTTTATTCTCAGCGAGCCGTACAGCTCCTTTGAACGAGGAAGTTTCCTAGTTGGCTTAAAATAGTGGCGACAGTAATCGAGAAAATTGCTGTTTGAATTTAAGCCACCGTGACTGGTTGTTAAAGTATTCTTCAGTCATTGGAGTACACTTCTTTAAGTCTTCTTCAAAGATCTGTTTAAGCTCAGCTGATAGTTCCGGACTGTAGGTAAAAGCATTAACCTCAAAGTTAAGCTTGTAACTCCGGTAGTCCTGATTGGCGGACCCAACAGAAGCAATATTTAGTCCGCTAACAATTGTCTTTGCATGAAGAAAACCATTGTCGTAACGGTAAACCTTAACACCATTTTGAACAAGGTATTTTGCATAATATTCCGTCATCCGGTAAACAAATGGGTGATCAGGCATGCAAGGGACCATAATGCGCACATCAACCCCACTTTTGGCAGCGATAATTAATGCTTCGAGAATAGAATCATCAGGAATTAAGTAGGGGGATTGGATATATACATACTTACGAGCTGTGGCAATAATTCCCTCATATCCCCGTCGAATAGCATATTCTTGATTATCGGGACCAGAAGAAACAATTTGCATTGGCACGTCAGAAGGGTCATCAGGTTTAACAATATCGAAGTCCTTTAAAACGCTTTCTAGCTCGATTCGAGGTTTATGGGTTCGCCGACAAGTCGTGTTCCAGTCCATTGCAAACCGGACCTCCATGATCACGGAAGCCTGACCAACAACGCGGAGGTGGGTATCACGCCAATAACCGAATTTTGATGATTCACCAAGATATTGGTCTCCAATATTGAAACCGCCAATATAACCGATTTTATGATCAATGATGACTAATTTTCGGTGCAGGTGATAATTTAAGCGTGGTGAAGTATACCATTTAGAAGAACTTGAAATAAACGCTTGTGCTTGACCACCAACGGCTTCCAAAGGGGCGAAAAACTTGGGCTTTGTGCCGTGGGAACCACTCGCATCGTAGAGGACGCGGACTTTAACCCCTCGTTTGGCGGCGCTGATTAGGGCATCACGAATGCGAGTTCCTAGCTTGTCTGCGTAGAAGGTATAGTACTCAATACAGATACAACCAGTTGCTTGATTAATATCCTTTACTAACTGGTCAAATTTTTTATGACCATCCGTGTAGACCTTGACGTGATTATTAAAGGTTAGAATAGCTTCATCAGTATTTAAGTTAAGCGTCGACATCATTCGTGCTCGTGGTTTACTATCCCCGGTTGGCAGCAGTTTATGTTCCTTTAATAACTCATGTTGTTTGCGTAAGAAATTATCTCGGTACTCTGCTTGTTCTTTTTTGATGCTGAAAATATCATCTTGTGATAGCTGTCGGCCGACGAACATATAGAGGATAAACCCAAAGATAGGAATGACTGTTAGAACAAGCAGCCAAGCCCAAGTAGTGGCGATGTCACGTCGACTTCTGAAGACGGTCCAAACGGCAAAAGCAATATTAATTAACCAAATTATTTCAATAATCCGTCGAATAAGGTCCCAATTCCAAACCATATTTCCTTCTCCTTAATTGTATAAATATAACCAATCTATTCTAGCATATAACGATATAAATATAAGAAAATAAGAAAAAACGGCAAGTAACTGAGAATATCTCTGTCACTTGCCGCTATTATCTTAATAACTATTGCTTGACGTTTTGCTTGAGAATTTTCCACATTTCTTCATGTTGTTTATTGAAAAAATGGGGTGGTTCTTTGTCGAGACTAAAGTATTGAACCCTTAACGTTTCATCCGCCTTAGTTGAAAATTTCTTGTTGCTAGCTAACTTAACCAGAAAGAAGGCATTCACTGGCTGAACCTCATCTCCATTAGGATAGGTGTAAAAATCTTGATCCTGCATAGCTAAAAGTTTAACTGGAGTAATGACAAAACCGGCATCTTCTTTAAATTCTCGTTTTACCGTGTCCATAAAAGACTCGCCATATTCCATGTAACCGCCGGGAAAGCCCCAATCACCTGTATCAGCCCGAGCTTGCAATAGAACCTCATTATTAGTATTTAAAAGGGCTCCAGAAGCACTAGTCATAATCAAAGGAATGTGGCCCACCTTTTCTCGGATGTCTTTAATATAAGCCATCTTATTTCTCCTAGTCGACCACTACAAAGCCATCTTCAATGATCTTTGTTCCATAAACTAAGGTATTTTCGACAGGACACTTACGGGCTACTTCTGCCAAAAAGGCTTCGATATTTTCTTTAGGTTCATCACTTCGCAAATGAGGAGTGTAATGGATTTCGGTGAACTTTGATCGGTTATCCCCACTAGCAACGTCTTCTCTACCAACTTCACCAGAAACTTCTACCCAGAATGCTTGTAAGTCGAAATTTTTCTTTTTTGCCAATGCGGTGGCAGTAATGGTTTGGCAAGCACCAAAGGAGGTCAAAAGAATTTCAACTGGATTCATCCCAGTATCGGTGCTGTTCGGTTCATCAAACGTGATTTCAAATCCACGAGTGCCTGCAGATACTTGCATCCCTGTTGTTGTCTTAGTAGCTGTAACTTTGTATTTACCCATAATAATAATTCTCCTTTTTTTAACATTATGGATAAGTCGGATTTAACATGCAATTTATTTGCCTACAATTATTTAAATTTAATGTTGAATACTAAAATAAAGATCTCTAAATTATATGAGAGTAATTAGAGATCTTTATAATTTGGAATGAGTAAAGTAGTTATTCCCAGTTATTTGGGGAAATAGCTGGGAATGAAGTATTTGCACACAAAAAGAAAAGGGGTTGAAAACAACTTTATCATTCCAGATATTGATTAAGAGATTAGTAATATTCTAATCTAATTTTAATTTTTGTCAATGGTTATTACTGAATAAATTATAAAAAATTGTATTTTACACTTGTGTTATAGCACAAGTGTGGTATACTAAGTATTGTAAAAGGAAGTGAATGCATGCAAATTGATATAAAAAGGTATCTGGAATCTCATGGTCTAACGATTTACCAAGTATCAAAAAGATCTGGTTATGGTTATACTACTTTACATAAATCATTTAATAAACCACAATCCAGTGCTACTTCACTGAATTTACGTGATTTAGATGCACTTGCTCAAGCTCAAGATAAAGCGATGTGGGAAGTGCTAAGAGAATTAGAAAGACACTATTTAATGTAATTAGCTAAAGTCGTATTAGTTTATTTGATATAAGAAAAGGTTTACAATTTTGTTAATGAAACGAAAGGGAGGATTGTACTATGGCACAAAATCCAATGGATCCATTTGGCGGAGATATGAATGATATTTTTGATCAATTAATGGGGGGAATGAACGGTTTGAACTCAGAAAACCGTCGTTACCTTATTAATGGTCGTGAAGTAACTCCAGAAGAATTTGCTCAATATCGTCGTACTGGTCAATTACCAGGTGGGGCACAACAACCACAAGCTGGTCAAATTGGACCACAACCAAACGAAGGTCAAGACAGCATTATTCACAAATTAGGTCGTAACTTGACCCAAGAAGCTCGTGAACATGAACTTGATCCAGTTATTGGCCGGAATAAGGAAATTCAAGAAACTGCCGAAATCTTAAGTCGGCGGACAAAGAACAACCCTGTTCTAGTGGGTGACGCTGGTGTTGGTAAGACGGCTGTTGTTGAAGGGTTAGCTCAAGCTATTGTTGCTGGTGATGTCCCAGCAGCAATTAAAGATAAGGAAATTATTAGTATTGATATTTCTGGTCTTGAAGCGGGTACTCAATACCGTGGTAGTTTTGAAGAGAATATGCAAAAGCTGATTGATGAAGTTAAAAAAGCCGGAAACATTATCCTCTTCTTTGACGAAATTCACCAAATTATCGGTGCTGGATCAACTGGTGACTCCAGTGGTTCAAAGGGTATGTCTGATATCTTAAAGCCTGCACTATCTCGTGGTGAAATCACTGTAATCGGTGCTACTACACAAGATGAATACCGGAATACTATCATGAAAGATGCTGCCCTTGATCGGCGGTTTAACCCTGTTACCGTTAATGCTCCAAGTAAGGCAGATACAGTTGCTATCTTGAAAGGTATTCGTGACTTGTATGAACGTCACCACAACGTTAAGTTACCAGATGATGTTCTTCAAGCAGCCGTAGATTACTCTGTTCAATATATGCCACAACGTGCTTTGCCAGACAAGGCTATTGACTTGCTTGATATGACTGCTGCTCACTTAGCAGCTAAGCATCCAGCACACGATGCAAAGCAAATTGAAAAAGATATCGAAAACGAAAAGAAGAAGCAAAAAGCAGCAGCTAAGAAGGAAGACTACAAGGCTGCTCAAGATGCTAAGGAAAAGATTGCTGACTTAGAAAAACAACTTAGCCAAAACTCAGAAGACGAAAAAGTTACGGCTACACCAGAAGATGTTGCTAACTCAGTAGAACAAATTACTGGTATTCCAGTTTCTAAGATTGGTGCTAGTGATGTTGAACGCTTGAAGGATATGGATAAGCGTCTTGAAGGTAAAGTTATCGGTCAAGACAAAGCTGTTGAAGCTGTAGCTCGTGCTATTCGTCGTAACCGTGCAGGATTTGACGAAGGTGACTCACCAATTGGTAGCTTCCTCTTCGTTGGTCCTACTGGTGTTGGTAAGACTGAATTGGCTAAGCAATTAGCTCTTGACATGTTTGGTAGCAAGGACGATATCATTCGTTTGGATATGTCAGAATATGCAGACCGGACAGCTGTGTCTAAGTTAATCGGTGCTACTGCTGGTTACGTTGGTTATGAAGACAACGGTAATACTCTAACTGAAAAGGTTCGTCGTCATCCATACTCCATCATCTTACTTGATGAAATTGAAAAGGCTAACCCACAAGTTATCACTTTGCTCCTTCAAGTTCTTGATGATGGTCGCTTAACTGATGGTCAAGGAAATACTGTTAACTTCAAGAATACAGTTATTATTGCTACATCGAACGCTGGTTACTCCAACGATGCTCCAATTAAGATGGGCGACGAAAACAGTGAAGAAGATTTAATCAAGAAGTTAACTAATTACTTCCGTCCAGAATTCTTGAACCGGTTCAACGCTATTGTTGAATTCCACAGCTTAACTAAGGAAGATCTCAAGAAGATTGTTGACCTTATGTTAGCTAATGTTAACAAGACCCTTGCTAAGAAGGGAATGGATGTTAAGGTTACTCCAACAGCAAAACAATACTTGATTGACTTAGGTTACAATAAAGAAATGGGTGCTCGTCCACTTCGTCGGGTTATTGAACGGGAAATCCGTGATAAGGTAACCGATTACTACCTTGACCACCTTGATGTAAAGCACTTAGTAGCCGAAATGAAGGATGGTAAGCTGGTAATTGTTGATGCAAAAGATGCTGAAAAGGATGACAGTACTCAATACACACCAGCAGAAGAAAAAAAGGACGACAAGAAAGATGAAGAAAAGTAATCTTGACTGACGTTTGATATAGAAAAGGAACATGGCAGAAGTGATTATACTTCATGGTCATGTTCCTTTTTTTTGAAAGTGCCAGATAACTTCTCTCCTTGTTTCTGTTGTATTATAATTAATTCAACTTTTAAGAGAGGAAGAGACGGTTGGCAAAAAAAGAAATAAAGCGTGGGGATATTTTCTATGCAGACCTTTCTCCAGTGGTCGGATCAGAGCAAGGGGGCAAGCGTCCGGTTTTAATCATTCAAAATAATCGTGGCAACCACTTTAGTACAACAGTAATTGTGGCACCGATTACTACTCAATCACAAAAGAAAAAATTACCAACACATGTTGTTTTAAAAACTAAAGTAACAGGAATTCCACATAATTCGATTGTGTTATTAGAGCAGATCCGAACGATTGATAAACAACGATTAATGGACAAGATAGATGAATTAAGTGTTCAGGTAATGAAGAGCATTGATAAGGCACTTCGAATCAGTTTAGGCCTTTAAAACTAGTCTTTATTAGGAATATTTAGTTCAAAAGCTATTCGTTTTGGGTCAATCTTATCGTCAACGGACACAATTCCGCGACGAATAAAGCCCCAATCTTGTGCTAATTTTTGCATTCGCTTGTTTTTTTCGTGTGTATCGAGTCGAAAATTAGAATAGCCAAGAGATAAGCCAATAGTAATCAGATTACTAAAGAGGAACTTTCCAAGATGTTGACCGCGGAAGTGACGAGAAATACATACACGGTGAAGCGTAGCATAAGGAACGGCGGTGTTAAACCACATTCCATCGGTTATTTCGGAATATGTTGGATCTGGAGTCAATTGAAGGGTTGCAGTTCCTGCAATTTCATTTCCAACTACCAAGACCCAGGAAATTTCCTGGGAAATATCTTGAAGAAAGGTCTCCTGACTTGGGTGACCATCCTGCCATTGAGGACTACCATCTCTTTTAAGTAAGGCTTTCGCGTCATTAACGATTGCCATAATTGAATCTAAGTCTGAAAGGTGTGCTTTTCTAAGAAATATTGGGGTCATGCTTTTTTCTCCATCTAAATAAAGGTTAATCTTAATAGTAAATTTTGGTTAAGGAAAAATCAACTTTAGGTCGTTGGTTATCAAATAGAATTGCGTTAAAATTAGTTGATTAGGGAAGGAGGAAGAAAATGGTATTGACATGGAACATTATTAAGTGGGTAGTGTTGCTAATTATTGTTGTTAATGAAGTGGCAGCGCTCATTACTGTCTTTCGTGAAAAGAGAGATATTGCAGCTACCTGGGCATGGCTCCTTGTTCTACTCCTTCTTCCGGTTGTTGGCTTTATTATCTATGCATTTTTAGGAAGAAAACTTCCTCAACGGCGATTAGAAAGGATTAAATCGGAAACTCAGTTAAAACTTCAACAGGCATTCGAACGGCAACGGACCCAATTTCAAAATATGCCCAAGATGCGACATTCGACAGTAAAGACATATTGGCGAACCATAATGCTATTTCAGAGCCTTGATAGTGCCTTCCTAACGCGCCATAACAAGGTTGACGTTTTTGCTGAAGGGAATAAATTTTTTCGTCAGTTATTTAACGATATAGAAGATGCTGAAAAGAGTGTTCACTTAGAATTCTATACAATTTATAACGATGAAATTGGTAACGAATTACGTACCCTCTTAGAACAGAAAGCTGCCGAGGGTGTCGAGGTGCGGGTCTTATACGATTCATGGGGATCGATGGGGGTTAGGCCAAATTTCTATGATGGACTGAGGCAACGGGGCGGATTTGCGACAACATTCTTGATGACCCATAGTAACTTTATTGATTTTCGGCTGAATTACCGTGATCACCGTAAAATTGTGGTGATTGACGGTAAAATTGGCTATGTGGGTGGCTTTAACGTTGGTGACCAATATCTCGGTAGAGTTGCAAAATTCGGTCCATGGCGCGACACTCAACTTCGGGTAATTGGTGGCGGCGTTTATGGAATGCAACAACGGTTTATCCGTGACTGGAACGCTTCTGTTAAGGGAAGAGAGGAGCGGATTGATCATTTCCGTCAATACTTTCCAGAAATTATTGATAAGGGCGATGAAAGCAATACACCCTTGCAGATTGTTTCAAGCGGTCCAGAATCATCATTAGAGAATATCAAGCTTGGTTACTTGCGTTTAATAAATGCGGCTACGGACCATATTTGGATTCAAACGCCATATCTCATTCCTGATGATAGTGTGATGGATGCACTACAAGTTGCAGCCCACTCAGGAGTGGATGTGCGGATAATGATACCGTGCAAACCGGATCACCCCTTTGTTTACCGTGCTACTCAATACTACGCACGGATGCTAGCCAATCATGGAGTTACCATTTACTATTACAAGAAGGGTTTTTTGCATGCCAAGGCCATCATGATTGATGGACAGATGGCAAGTATCGGTTCGGCTAATTTAGATTTTCGGAGCTTTAAGTTAAACTTCGAAGTCAATTCGTTTATTTATGACCGGGTCCTAAGTGATAAGTTGGAACAACTTTTTGTTAACGACATTCGTAATTCACGAGTAATTACGCCAGAAATGTTTGCTGAACAGTCAAGATGGTTACGGTTTAAACAAACATTCTCTCGGCTCCTCTCGCCGATTTTATAATAATTGCTTTTGATAAAAATGGGGGAAATTATGTTAAATATTCCAGCGATAGGTACACTAATTTATTTGTTGCTTGGTGGAGTGGTAGCAGGGATTTTATCCTCGGCTGCCTCTTTTGCTTCTTTGGCATCGTATCCTGTTTTACTAAGCGTAGGGGTAGCTCCTGTCTATGCTAATGTAACGAATGATGCGGCACTAATCTGGAATAGTATTGGTGCTGTTTTTGCGTCAGGAAAAGAACTTCGTGGGCAATGGAAGCGAGTTGGTTTGTATGCTATTTTCACTATTATTGGCTCAGTAATTGGTTGCTTCTTGCTCTTGGCTTTTCCGGGAAAAGTATTCGAACGGGTTGTCCCCTTCTTTATCTTAATTGCTGGAGTGATGATTCTAATTTCCGGAAAGTATCAGCCACATCCTGGTGTAAAAAAGCCAGTCTGGCAAAAAATAATCTACATATTTTTACTCGTGATTGCTGGTGCCTACGCGGGTTACTTTGGTGCTGCAAGTGGAATTGTAATTTTGGTGTTGCTGACTTATTTAACGGATGAAGACTTTCTGGTTTCGAACGCCATTAAAAATGCTATCTGTGGTTTAACCAATCTGGTGGCTCTGATCATTTATTCCTTTGCTTCCAGGATTTATTGGTTTGACGCTATTCCAATGGCTGTTGGAATGTTCATTGGCGGGTATTTGGGGCCAATCGTTTTACGGCATATTCCGGTAAAATTAATGCGGTGGTTAATCGCACTATTAGCATTAATTCAAGCATTAATTTACATGAAACAAGCATATTGGTAAACACATGTTCGAACTAGTGTGATAAAATTAAACGTATATTTGAATCGATGAAAGGGGATATCAATAGTGGGAAGACTAGGCTTTGTGTTGGGAACCGATGGGATGGATCATGAGCGCGTATTAGTGGACCAGTTAGCTGAACAAATGAAGAAGGCCGCTGCTGATGAGCGCTTTTTTTATTTAGTACCAAACCATATTAAGTTTGAAACCGAAATTAATGTTTTGGCAGGCTTGCGCCAACGAAACGGAAAAAACGGAGAAGAGAGGTTTGCTACTGAAAGTCTCCAAGTTCTTTCTTTTAGTCGACTTGCCTGGTTCTTCTTGCGAAACACTCCTGCGTATCAGCAGTCGCGAATTTCAAAGATCGGCATGACGATGTTAGTTTCCAAAATTAGCCAGGAAAATGCAACCGAATTGTGTCTATACGCTAGTGAAATTAAACAACCAGGATTTATTGAAAAGTTAACTGAACAACTGGAAGAACTAAAGAATTCTAATATTACAGCTGAGAATTTTAGGGAAATCATTGAACGAATAGAGCAGGATAGTGCTTCGGGGGCTAATACGGTTTGGTTATCTAAAATGCATGATTTAAGTATTATTTACACCGCCTATGAGCAACAATTACAAAAAAGTTTCATGGGAAACGTTGAGCTCTATCGATATTTGGTTGACTTTTTACGTAATGATTCACGGGTAAAGAAAATGCATTTTTTCATTGATCGTTTTGCCCAATTTACAGCAGGTGAACAGCAAATTGTCAACGCGTTAATTGAAAATGGAGCCTCAACGACCGTTTCGCTAGTTTTAGACAGAGGTTATCCCGACCAAAGCCACCCTAATAAGAGTGAACTTCCACGAACAACAGATCTTTTTTACTCTTCAGCGATTTTGTATCACCGGTTATGGAAACTCGCTCAATCAAATCTCCAGATAAAATTATTGCCGAATGTACTTCTGGCTAACGAATCACGAGTGAGTGAGGGAGTACAACAAGTAGACACCTACTTTAAGCGTTATACCCAAGGACCAATTTCTAGGGATGAGAGTGAGAAATTAACAGTCCCTGAACAGGTTCAGTTTTACCAAACAGCTAACCGGCGAGAGGAATTGGAATTAATAGCGACTAAGATTCGCCAATTGGTAGCTACTGGGAAATATCGTTATCGTGATTTCTTAGTATTAACCCGTCACTTAGATGAATACCAAACAATGATTAAGCCGACCTTTGCTAAGCATGAAGTTCCCGTCTTTAATGACCAAGAACGAAAAATGGATCAGCACCCATTGATAGTCCTTCTGGATGCCCTTTTTAATCTTGATCATCATGGTTACCAGCTAGAAGATATGATGCATTTGCTAAAGACATGGCTCCTCGTTCCAAGACTGGAGACGGGAGACTTGATGCCTATTCGGCAATTCCAAGAAGCAGTATTTATAACTGAGAATTGGTGTCTGAAACGAGCAATTAAGGGGAAAAAGGCTTGGACAGATCCAGAGAGAGTGGACGGACTATGGAAGCAGGAAAGTGAAGATTCTAACAGTAATTCCGAACTTGAAAAACTTAATCAGCAATTAGAGATTGTGCATGATTATGTAGCAACAACAATTGCGCCATTTTTAGATCACTTAAAAGAGGTTCGTTCAGGAAAAGAATTGGCGACCATCCTGTTTAATTTCTTACAGGAAAATGGAGTAACTGAGAGATTATATCAATGGCAACAATATCAAAGTACGCGGAACCTTGATTTAGCACGGCAACCTCAACAAGTCTGGGAAAAGTTCACGCAAATTCTTCAAGAATACGTAGAAATTTTGGGTAATGATGCGATTGATAAAGAAAATAATGAAGAATATCTGCAACGATTTGATGAAATTCTCCAATCAGGATTCGCGGCAGCACAATACTCACAAATTCCCGCTACTTTAGATCAAGTGCTAGTTTCTGAGACGGGAATTGTTCAAAGCTTAAATAAAAAAATTGTATTTATGATGGGCTCGACTGAAGATGTGATGCCGGAAATGCGCGAAAGTGAAAGTTTATTAACTGATCAGGATAAACAAATATTAGCTCCATACCTTGATGATGATTATCAATACCTTCCAGATGACACGATAACTGCCTTAAATAAGGAACCATTTGTTCACTATTTAGGGATGATGAGTGGGAAAGAACAGCTTATTTTTACCTATCCTCAAGCAACAGACGATGATAAGGAATTGGTAGCATCACCTTACTTGAGGGATATGGCCCGCTATTTTGATCGTGAAATTATAAAGATTCCATTAGTTAATAGCGAGGAAGGGATGGAAGATGGAGAACGATTTATTAGCAGTCCGAATGCAACATTAAGTCAGTTGGTTAAGGTAGGACGGCAAGCGCGTGATAATCAGCAAGGGAAAAAAGAAGAGGCTCGGCTCTCTCTAAGTTGGCAACGGATCCAAGCGTCTTTGGTTGCCCTTATTCGTCAATGGCAGTTTAGTCCCAATGTGCAGGAGCAGGAGTTGGGAAATCACTTGTATGAACGTCTGCAGTTAGTAAACCGGGGATTTAACTACCGTAATCGGGTCGATAGTATTGGTAAAGAACTAGCAGAACTTCTTTATTTGCATACTGGACCAACGCAGAAAAAGAATGGGACACTTTACACTTCAATTTCTCAACTCCAGGACTTCTATATGAACCAATATGAGTACTTTCTTAAATATGGTTTGCAATTGCAAAAGCGCGACCGCCTGGAAATGTCTTCTGACAGAATTGGGACATTTTTCCATAAAGCAATGGAAGCATTTATTGAAAATACTTATAAACAAGAAATTAGTCTACGTTCACTCACTGATGATCCAGCACAATTGCAGTTGTTGACCAAAACAGCCTTAGAAGAGGCTGCCGATAGTCAACCGGAACTGAAACGGGTAGCAGAGGGGTCAGCTCAAGCTAGTTACCAATACCAGCAATTACGGACAATTGTCTCAACGATGATTAAAACATTATGCCAACAGGCGAAATATACGGAAGCCCAACCATTTAAGACCGAAGCACAGTTTGGACGAATTGGTAAAAACGGAACTCAGTTAAAAGCTTTGGATTATCCTCTGGCAAGTGGTAATCGTATTTATCTTCGGGGAAGAATTGACCGAATTGACCGTTTGGTAAAGGACGAAATCGAGGGCTCATCAGATTTTTTGACTGTAGTTGACTACAAGTCAGGTGACAGGAACTTCGATTTAACACGAGCTTATTATGGAATTTCCTTACAGTTATTGACGTATTTAAATGGACTAAAGCGTAACTTACGAGAGCTAGACGAAGTTGATGCAAAGTTAGCAGGAGCGCTTTACCTTCATTTGAGTAATCCAAAGTTCGATTGGAAGAGAAATAAAAATAAGAGTCTAGAGGACTTACAACTTACTTCCCACCAGTACAAAGGACTTCTTTTAAATGAACCGGATATTCTTAATTCATTGGATGAAAAACTAGCTGATAGACAGTCGGCCCTTTACCCATTAAAGGTGACGAAGGATAAAATCTCAGCTAAAAAGGATGCATTGCTGGTAACACCAGCGCAATTACAATGGCTTCAAGAGTGGACGAAAAAACTGATTATCGGTGCCGGAGACCAAATTTTGGCTGGGGAGATCAAATTAAATCCTTTCCGGTTGATTGAGGGAAGCCATCGTAATACCGGCTTGGACTATAGTGAATTTAAAGACATTTATCAATTTGACAATATGCTTGACCAAGCTAATTATCGTGAATTAGATCCGAAAAAACCTCAGGAGGATTTTCAGAATGCAAACAATGAAGGAGGCGAAGAATAGATATGGCAGATTTTAACGCAACACCTAGTCAAAAAAAGGCAATTTACGATCGACACCAGAATATCCTTGTCTCAGCCTCTGCTGGTTCGGGAAAGACGGCCGTTCTGGTTCAACGAGCAATTGAGTTAGTTAAAGAAGGAGTCGATATCGACCGTATGTTGATGGTAACCTTTACTGACGCAGCGGCCAAAAGTATGCGGGATAAGATTCGTGAAGCTTTGCAAAAAGAATTGCACAAGACGGTAAAAGGAGAAAGAGAAAAAGAAGAGCAGCAACGGATGAGTCAGCAAATTTCCCGTTTAGCAACGGCGGATATTTCAACTATTCATGCTCTTTGCTTAAAACTTATTAAACGTTACTATTACTTAATTCATCTGGATCCACAATTTCGTTTGCTAACCGATAGTACGGAACGGCGCCTGCTTCAAGAAGAGGTTTGGGAGCAAGTTAGCGAGAACTTTTATTCTAAAAAAGAAGAAGATGAATCCAATGCTAGTTTTTCAGAGTTAGTAGCTAATTTTTCTAGTGATCGGGATGACCAGGGATTAGGAGACTTAATATTACGGTTACATGAGGTTGCAAATGCGCAATCGGACCCAGAAAAATGGTTGGGTAATTTGAGCAATCAATATTTCCTGGGAAATAATGGCGTAACTCGATCACGATTTTTTCAAGACCAGTTAAAACCGGTGATCAAAAGTAAAGTTGACCAACTGGTAAATGATTGCCAAGAATTGAGCTTACGAATGGCAGACCTGGGTTACGATAAACCAGCAGAAATTATCAGAAACGATGCCGAAACAATCTTTGGGCTTGCAACTACTCTTGATGAAGGTAAGTGGAATGATGTGCGAGCAGCTTTCCAAAATATTAAATTTAAGCGAATGAGTGGAGGGCCCAAAAAAACTGATGCTGAATACGATGATTATAAGGCTCTCACTAAGGAACGAGATAGCTTAAAGGAGCAGGTAAAAAAGATTGCGAGTGACTATTTTGCCTACGATGAGGAAGAGTTTAAGCAACTTTCCCAAAACGCTACCAAGTTGATAAATGAACTTTCACGAGTAACTATCGAATTTACTCGTAGCTATCAGGCTGCAAAATTAAATCGTCATGTCTTAGAATTTAGTGACCTTGAACACTATGCTTATCAAATATTAACACCACCAGAGGACGACACAGAATGGCAAGAGCTAGTCAATAGTCTCCGTGACCACTACCAGGAAATTATGATTGACGAATATCAGGATACAAATCCGCTCCAGGAACAAATCTTGATGCAGCTTACTAGTCCAGAACGAGAAAATTTGTTCATGGTTGGGGACGTTAAGCAGTCAATTTATCGCTTTCGTGAAGCTGATCCTACTTTATTCTTGGGAAAATATGAACGATATCGCCAAGGAGAAGGCGGGGAAGCGATTGTGTTAGCCGAAAATTTCCGGTCGATGAAAAATATTACTGGCTTTACCAACTTGTTGTTTGAACAGCTGATGGATCGACAAGTGGGAGAAATTGACTATGACGAGGATGCTCATTTAAAATATGCCGCCTTGGATTATGAAACGGGAGGAAATAAGGCACAGCCAACTGAACTTCTCCTATATGATGCTAATGCTGATAATAAGAAAACCCAAGAAGACGAAAAACTGACTGGGGAATTACAGATGGTTGGCCTGCGTATTAAGCAGATGGTGGCTAACAAAGAGTTAATATATGATCGTAATGAAAAGAAAATGCGCCCCATTAAATATAGCGATATTGTATTGCTGGAACGGACGAAGACAATCAATAATGCGCTCATGGAGCAATTTAACCAACTAGATATTCCATTGACAGTGCATGATGTTGAAAGTTATTTCCAAGCTACTGAAGTTCGCGTGATGGTGGCATTGCTCAAGATAATTGATAATCCTCATCAAGATATTCCGCTCGTTGCGGTGTTGCGGTCACCAATTGTGGGCTTAAATAATAAGGAATTAGCATTTATTAGACTTCAAAAACGTCATGCTGACTTCTATACCGCTCTCCAAGTATGCCACAGTAACTTTAATAACCATCGTCTCTTACACCAATTGACACTCACCAAAGAGGAACTGACTAATCTTCAAAGAAAAATTGACCGCTTCCTTGATTGTTTTATTGATTTTCGTCAAGTCGCTCAGCAACAGACGATTGTTGACCTTATCTGGAAAATCTATGAAGAGACTGGTTACTTAGATTATGTTGGTGCAATGCCAGGTGGTCAACAGCGTCAAGCCAACTTGCACGCCTTATATGAACGGGCCCACTCCTATGAGCAAAGTAGCTTTAAAGGTCTATATAAATTCATTACCTTTATTGAAAAAATGCAACAACATGACCAGGATCTAGGAGTTGCTCCGACGCAATTAGATACGAATACAGTTAATGTGATGACAATTCATGGAAGCAAAGGGCTACAGTTTCCAGTTGTCTTCTTAATTGATGCTGGTCATCGCTTCAATGAGGCGGCTGTAAAAGAAACAGCGGTGGTTGACGCTAATGCGGGTATGGGCATTAAAGTAATGGATAATAAGCGGATGGTATATGATACTCCCCAGCGTCAGATTTTACTGAATAATATCCAACAAAGTGAGCGAGCAGAAGATTTACGGGTGTTATACGTAGCGTTAACACGGGCAGAGCAACGATTAATCATTACCGCTTCATTTAATGAAAGTCGTGGGAAATCGTTAAAGAGCTCTTGGAATAATTGGCAAAAGGCCTTCCAAAGCAAAAATAGTATTATTGGGGCTCAGTTACGAATGGGTGCCAAGTCATTCATGGATTGGATCGGACTTGCCTTGGCTCGATATCATGAACAATTTAATGCTTATGATTTGAGCAAGCATGTTGATCAAGTGGAACTAGAAGAGAGTCCGTTAAATAACGGGAGGGGATTATCGTGGCGGATAAGTGACCCTAATTTCTTTGCCAAAATTTATACGGCTGACGACATCGAAAATGGCTTGTTAGAAGAGAATGAAGTGCCGAAACTAAACGAGAAGGCTAAGACTGAAGTAATGAAGGCAGATGCCAGTTCAATTTTATCTTTTCGTTACCCGCATGAAGTGGCTACTCAGACAACTGCCTATCAATCTGTTACTGATGTTAAACGTGTCTTTGAAGATCCGGATAATCGGGAAATGGGTCAGTGGGACTTTGAACAACAGCAAAAAGTTCGTAATCGAGGTCTTTATTTACAAAATAATTTTGCGACTCCGCGTTTTATCCAACAGAATGATACAGCGCCGGCAGCCACAGAAGTTGGTACCGCTACTCACCTTCTTTTTCAAAAATTACCATTAACTAATGGCTTGATTACCCAGGAATTTGTTCATCAAGAATTATTAAAATTAGTAGATCAACATCTGATCGCTCCACAGGTTGCTAAAAGGATAAATGAGGAGGGTATTACCCAATTTTTCCAAACAAATGTTGGACAAAAAATAGTGAATAACTATGAAAGGTATCATCGCGAAGACCCATTTACTATGATTATGAATGGTCATGAACTTTTCAAAGAAGTTCGGGCGCAAGATGATGAGCGTATTTTGGTTCACGGGATTATTGATGGGTATTTAGAATTAGATGATGGTATTATTCTCGTTGACTACAAGACTGACCACATCGACCCAAACTATCAGGAATTTGAAATTGAAAAAATTAAAGGTCGTTATCGTGGACAATTAGAGCTTTATCGTCAAGCTTTGAATATAATGAAAGCAATTCCAGTTGTTCAAATGGGCCTTTACTTGGTAGAATTGAAACAATTTATCTCATTAGAAATTGAGGAGTAGGTTAAATTGGTTACAATTAAAGATATTGCCAAAAGGGCCAATGTTTCCATTTCAACGACTTCACGTGCGTTAAATAATAATCCGCGGATTAGCCAGGAAACGAGGGAACGAATTCAACAGATTGCTGGTGAAATGGGGTATCAGCCGAATTATACAGCCCAAAACTTGACGCGTGGGGAAGCTAATATGGTGGGGCTAATTTTTCCAGTCACAGAAGATACTGCGCCAGCCAACCCTTTTCATATCGATTTGATGCGGGGGATTGGTGCAGAGTTGCAGATGCTAAGCTATGAAATGGTCGTGGCGATTGCCTCGTCCCAGAAAAAATTATTGGAAGAAGTGAAATCGATGGTTGCTCAATCCAAGATCCACAACTTCCTGATTTTTTATGTAAGTGATAAGGACCCAGTAACAGAGTACCTTCGCGACAATCAGCTTAATTTTGTGGTCATTGGACACCCAGTAGAGGGAAGTTCAGATAGGTTTGTTGATAATGATAATATTGCTGCTGGAAAGGGAGCCACGACTGCCCTATTAAATAATCATCGTGTTAAGAATCCAGTTTTTATCGAAAACCTTAATCCGTGGCGCTATGAGATTGAGCGAAGTAAAGGATATCATGAAGGAATGATAGCAAAGGGTAAAAATAGCAGAATCTGGAAGGTGATTCCGGGGGAAAGTTCCTTAAGTGACCTATTGCAACAGGCACCAGAAGTTGATGGGTTGATCTTTTCTGACGACCTTCTTTTTGTTCAGTTTTCAGCAGAATTACGGGATAAAAAACTTCCAATTGCTTGCTTTAACAACAGCCGCTTAATGGGGATGTTGACGAAAAGTGACGAAAAAGTAGATTTACAACCCCGAAAGTTAGGTAAGCATGCGGTTGACCTTCTTTTTGCTCCTGACCAGCATCATCAGTATGTTGAATTTGAAATAAAGTAATTTATAAATAATAAAGGATTGGCAAGGAGAGCTTAGCAAGCTTGCCAATCCTTTTTATTAATGTCTTTAGACCTAGTTGAGTGCGTGAGCAGAGCGAATGCACGAAACAAAAAACCACCTGCTATGCGG
>JBCLSJ010000028.1:0-18561 GCA_041225415.1 Lactobacillaceae bacterium 24-114 | reverse complement strand
ATAGGGCACAGCAGATGTCCTTTTTTGCGCACAAAAAACCGGCATTGATTTTCATCAATACCAGATAGTGTAGACCCTTAAAAACTCCGGATAGAAGAAAGTCATGAAGAAAAGCCTTTCTCCTATCCGGAGTTTAATTTTTCAATAATTATGTTAGAAATTCAAACCGCCATGCAGAATCATTATTAAAGCTAGCACTCCAGAAATTCCAATTATCCAAGCCAAAAGCTTTTCATAACGATTCATCTCGCTATGTGACAAAAGATATACTGGAATTCCTAGAGCAAAAATAATAAGGCTAGCGAAGGCATAAGTTATCCCAGTGGAGAAAATGGTATAAATCGCGTATAGAGAGGCAATCGCAGCAACCAACGTAAACTCCCAATCCTTTGTCTCCTTAACTGCCACCTTAAAACCATACAAGGCAGATAGAAGATATGAAACTAGGGTGGTAATAGTTGCCAAAGTATAAGCGACAGTATAAGCAGTTTGAAGTTTTGGGAGCAGTAATACAACCAAAATAGCCTGCATAATCACTGTATATACCAACAAGGATACACCAGGAACACCATGTCGATTGACAAGGGAGAATACCCGTGGCAAAGCATGGTCCATACTAGTCACATAGGCAATTTCTGGTCCAATCATAAACCAGCTGAGCAAAGCACCAAGCAAGGAAATCAGTAACCCAAATTTAATGATTAGGGAGCCTGCATGACCAATTACACTCTTTTCTAAGACTGTTGCTAGTGGAACGGAAGAAACACTTAATTCATGTGCAGAAACTATTCCCATTGGTAAAAGTGATACCAAAGCATATAGCAACCAGACAATGATAAAACTAACAATAGTAGCGATTCCTACCTCTCCTGGCTTCTTCGCCCGACGTGACATTGAAACCGCAGCCTCAATTCCGACAAAGCACCAAACAATAGTACTCATTGCCTGACCAATTTGCTCAGTGAAAGAAACATGCTGGTGTGTTGATGCTAATGTTGTTGTCCACTGACTAACATTAAAAATATGTGGTTGGAATAGAGCAATACCAACAATCACAACTAAAACTAATGGAATTACCTTAGCAATAGTAATAATTGCATTCAACACACTGGCATTATGAACTCCATGCCAACTTATAAAGGTATATAACCATAATAGGACTGAACCACCAATAAAACATTCCATTGACGTTAAGGGAGTAGCTAATAGACTGTTAAGAGTCTTGAAAAATAAGGAGATAAAGGCAATATTACCAAAAATTGCTCCTAACCAATATCCCCAAAAAGAGTTAAACCCAATATATTCACCAAAACCCGCTTTGGCATAAGAATATATTCCACCATTAAGATTAGGCCGAACCATCGTCAACTTGTAGAAGACTAGAGCTAAGGCAAGAATTCCTAATCCACCAATTAGCCAACCTATCAATGATACCATTGGGTTAGCTTTTAAAATTAAATCGGTAGGACTATTAAAGATACCCCCACCGATAATTGTTCCAACAATTAAGGTGATTAAGAGGAACAGATTTAACTTCTTTTCCTTCACCTTAATCACCTCACTTGTTTTATTCAATTATTATATCACAATATTAGCTAATTGTGATTGTTCCATTAGCAACGAGCCAAATAGCAACAACACTAAGTAAGAGAATTAATCCCATTACCCACTTTTCAGCGGTACTCATCTTACGGTTGTTTTCTTTACATGCAATGTAGTAGATGTAGAAACCTGGAATGAAACTGATTGATACTAACAATACTTGTTGCCAACCAGCAAGGAACATGCAGGCAAACATGAAGGCAGCCGAGAGAAGACCAATTGTGAATTGACCCCATTCCTTGTTTTGTGAACTATATTTCATTTGATATAAACCAACGAATAAGTATGAGAACAGAATGGCTGCGGAACAGAGTGAATATGCAAACTTGTAAGCTTGTTCAGTGAAAAGTAATGAGAACAAGAAGATAGTTTGTAATACCGCAGTAATCATCAATGAAGCAGTAGGAGCCTTCTTAGCGTTTACCTTACCCCAAAGCTTTGGCATTGCTTTATCATCCGCAACTAACATAGTTGTTTCAGCAGGGAGCATAGTCCACGATAACCATGAAACAATAGTTGAAATAATCAAACCAACGTTAATTAATACTGAACCCCACGTACCAACAGTGTCTTGAAGGACAAAACCAATAGCTGGTTGACCCATTGAAGCCAATTCAGCACGGCTCAATACACCGTATGGCAACACAGAAATAAGGACGTAGATAACAACTAAGATTAAGAAACTAATTAATGAAGCTTCACGAGCTGCTGAACGTGACTTGGCACGACTTGACATAACTGAAGCACCTTCAACACCGATAAATACCCAAATTAAGGTCATCAGAGTACCCTTAATTTGTTCCCAAATAGAACCAGTTTGAGTACCTTTAGAAGCATTGTTAGCAACACGACCCCAAAAGTCAGCAGTAAACATACCAGCTTTGAAGCAAACTACCATGATAATGATAAAAATTACTAATGGTAAGATTTTGCAAATAGTACCGATCATGTTAACGAATGAAGCACTTTCAACACCATTGTTAACTAAAATAGTCAATAACCAACAGAAAATAATGGCAAAGATAATTGATGGTAAGTTTTGACCACCCTTAAATGTTGGGAAGAAAGTACCGATTGAACTCATCAACATGGTAGCAAAAGCAATGTTACCAAGCCATGCAGATAACCAGTAAGACCAACCTGAAATGAATTCACCCATTGGACCAAAACCAGCACCAGCGTAGGAGAAGATACCAGCAGTTAAGTCTGGACGCTTTTCAGACAAATTGTTAAGTGACAAAACAAGCATTAAGAAACCAATACCAACAAAGACCCATGCTAATAAAGCAGGACCCGGAGCAGCAGCAGCAGAAACATCACTGGTAATACCAAAAATACCAGTACCAATACAAGAACTAACGATTAAGGCAATTAATTCACCTTTACCGATTCCTTTCTTTTCGTTTTCCATTTTTTCCCCCTCATTTCTACTCAGAATGTGAGCCAATATGTTTCATTATCAAATTGTAAATTACCCGTGCATCAGCATTGTTTTTACTAATAATAATCAATGTGTCATTACCCGCAATCGTTCCGACAACCTCTGGAATATCCAATTCATCAAACATCCCCCCAAGGATTGTTGCATAACTGGAATTTAGCGCTGTCTTTACAACGTTGATAAACTGCACGGTCTCAATTGTGCGAATGTTGTCATGTATTCCAGCATATAACCGATTAAAATCACGCTCAGGCCTTACATGAAGTTGTACATAGTAAGCATGCCCTTCACCGTCATTAGCTTTGACAATGTTTAACGCATGAATGTCACGCGAAATCGTCGCTTGGGTCGTTTCAATTCCTTGTTGGGCTAACCGAGCCAGCAATTCATCTTGAGTTTCGATTTTGTGATCACTAATTAATTGTTCGATCACTTTTCGACGTGCCTTACGATTCATTCACGCTCACTCCCATCACAATTCAACATTAATAATTATACAGAATGCATTTTATAATTCAATAAACGGAAAAGCAGCAATCAACTCGTAATTGAATGAATCTTCAACCTCAAAGTTCGATTGCTGCTTTTTAAGACTACTTAGTAAGATCTTCACGTACAATTGGGCAGGACATGCAACGTGGACCACCACGGCCACGAGACAATTCACTTGAACGAACCTCATGAACGAGAATTCCGTGCTTCCGCAGCAGATCATTTGATACATAGTTACGGTCGTAGGTAACAACTTCACCTGGAGCAATTGTTAACGTGTTAGAACCATCATTCCATTGTTCACGTGGAGCAACGATTGGGTCCCCATTACCAGTTGGAATCAAGTCAATTTCTGGCTTATCAAGAACTTCCTTCAAGATGTTTTGTAAGTCAGTACGGTGTGTGATTTCAATTTCGCCATCCTTACCTGGGTGGAGAATGTAAGTATCAACTTCACCTTTTTCATCAAGAATTTCTGGGTGAACTGTGAATTGATCATAGTTAATCATAGTGAACACAGTGTCAAGGTGCATCATTGCGTGGTTGTGTGGAATGTGAACTGCAAGAATAGTGTCATACTTGGAATCTTTAAACAAGCTCTTAGCAACATCAGTAATTGCATCTGCAGAAGTCCGTTGAGAGAGACCAATTGCCAATACATGATCACTAAGTACTAATTCGTCCCCACCTTCGATACGAGTATCGTGGTAACGATCACGCCATACGTGCACACCCTTGTTAGCAAATCGAGGGTTGTGCTTAATAATGTATTCGGTAATGAGAGATTCACGTTGACGTGCCTTAAATGTCATGTGGTTGATTGTAAGGCCATCCCCGATTGATGCTTGTGGATCACGTGTAAAGTATGCATTTGGCATTGGATCCATGAAGAATGGGTAATCAGCATCTTCAGCCATTTCAGCAAGTGAAACAAACTTAGTGTGAATTTCATCCTTACGTACACCAGCAATAATCTTGTCAACCATTGCTTGTGTATCCATGCTAAGTAAGTATTCTTTCAAAGCATCGTGAACAGCACCAGCAGCATGGCCAGATTCAGCTAACATTTGTTCAAGGAATTCGTTCTTTACGTTGTCATCAGCTAAAGCTTCAGCAGCTAACTTTGCGAAGTAAAGTACTTCGATTCCTTGGTCTCTAAGAGTATCAGCGAAAAAGTCATGTTCTTCTTGAGCAATTGGCAGGTATGGGATGTCATCGACAAGCATACGGTGAAGAATGTCTGGATAAACATTTTCAATTTCGTGTCCTGGCCGGTGAAGCATAACTGTCTTAAGTTTACCAATTTCAGATGTTACATGAATTGGACTTTGCATATACACTCACTCCTTTGTGTGCTTTCATAAGATTACGTCTATATAATAACACGTTTGTAACCGTTGTCAAATGCCTATTTAATAATATTTTGCTCAATTTTTGCCCCATCTGAATTTTGCTATAATTTATTCAAAAATATATACATTATCCATAAAGAGAATGTATATTTTGCGTTTTTGAATGCATAAAGTTGAATAATTTTTTCACAAAATTTTTTCTAATTCTTTTAAATACAGCGAATAAATCTGGTCGCGACGGTCTAAAAATAATTGGTTTTTAGCAGTCGGATGAACCCGATTGGTAAGAACGACAAGACCCTGATCGCCTTTTCGGTCAAGAATAACCCATGTCCCAGTAAATCCGGTATGACTAATTAACACATGACCATCAGCAGGGGCATGTAGCAACTTCCACCCCAAAGACCGACTATGCTGGCCTTTCATTGGCGTTTGATCTTGGAAAAGCATCTCAACCATTGTTGGTGTTAACAGGTCAGCAAGGTTCGTCTCAATTAATGATCGACAATAGCTTATTAAATCATCTAAAGTTGTAAAAAGGCCCGCACAGCCACATTCTGCACCTAAAATATACGCCTTAGGATCATGTGCCGCACCCTGGATTACTCCACGCTTCTTCTGAACCTCTGTTGGTACACAACGACTTTTAGACGGAGTGAAAGTGGTCTCATTTAAATGTAAGGATTCAATTATTTTTTCTGTAATTAATTGTTGAATTGGAGCGCCATAAACTTTCTCGGCAATCCAGCCTAAATATAAGAAATTTACATCCTCATATTTAATCTGCTTGCTTAAATTAGGACCAACTACTTGTTTATTAAGGTATGCTTCCTTCAGCTGAACAGCATTTAAATCGTTGCGATGAGGAATATACCCATAAATCCCTGAAGTATGAGTAAGTAAATTTCTAATTGTTGGTCCTACCAGCTGAACTCCTGGTAAATACTTACTAATTGGATCCTCCAACTTTAGCTTTCCTTCTTGAATCGCCATGCAAATAACTGGAACCGTGCCGATAACTTTAGTTAAAGAAGCGACATCATATTGCATTCGCTCTTTTAATTCTTTTTTTTGAGGAATTAGTTGGGCGTGACCAAACACTCGACTATACTCCTCTTTTTTGTCAAAAAGGCAATAACTAATTCCTGGGACCACCTGATCGCTAACTAGCTTGTCTAATTGTCCAATCGTTCCTGCATATTTTTCTTCTATTTGTTCCATCTAATCCTCACCTCATCCAAATAAAAAAGACTATTAAAAATTTAGAAGCTCAATCAAACTTTTGCAATATTCAATCAAGTCTTAACTTTTAATAGTCATTTCTTAAAGGCTATTACCTGTAAACTGACTATTATAGAGATCTGCGTAGAAACCATGTTTATCCATTAAGGATTGATGATCTCCAGTTTCAATAATATGGCCGTGGTTTAATACAATAATCTTATCAGCATTGCGAATTGTAGAGAGACGGTGAGCTACTACGAAACTAGTACGGCCTTGCTGTAATTCGGTCATTGCCTTTTGTATCAACTCTTCTGTTCGTGTATCAACAGAACTGGTAGCCTCATCAAGAATGAGCACTTCTGGGTTCGCCAGGAAAGCTCGAGCAATTGTCAGTAATTGTCGTTGTCCTTGAGAAATGTTTGAAGCCGATTCATCCAAAATGGTATTGTAACCATCCGGCAATTCGCGAATAAAACTATCAGCATACGCCATTTTAGCTGCTTGATAAACTTCCTCTTCAGTGGCGTCTTCACGTCCGTATTTAATATTATCGTAAATCGTCCCTGTAAACAGCCAAGTATCTTGAAGCACAATTGCTAAATGTTTTCTTAATTGATCACGAGTCATTGACTGAGTACTCTGACCATCAAGGTAAATCTTACCACCCTTTACCTCATAGAATCGTTCCAAAAGATTAATAATGGTTGTTTTACCAGCTCCAGTTGGCCCCACAATGGCTACCATCTGGTTTGGCATTGCACTAAGATTAAAATCTTCAATTAATGGCTCTGTATTGTATGAGAAATCAACGTTCTTAAATTGAATCTTCGGAAGAGGCTGTTCGTCTAAACGTGGAGTCTTGTCATCAAAGGTCTTCATGTCTGGAGCATCAATGACTTCAAAAATTCGCTCAGCAGAAGCAATTGTTTGCTGGATCGTACTACTCAAATTAGCAATCTGCGTAATTGGTTGAGAGAACTGGTTCGTATATTGAAGGAAGGCCTGAACATTACCTAGTGTAATTTGACCGTGAATAACTTCAATTGAACCAACAACAGCTACCATTACATATCCTAGGTTTCTGACAAAGTTCATCAAGGGGAAGATCAATATAGAGAAAAATTGAGCCTTCCATGCTGCCTGGTAATAATGATGATTTTTCTTTGCAAAAGTTTTCTCTTCATCTTTTTCCTTATTAAATGTCTTAATAATGGTATGGCCCGCATACGTTTCTTCAACTTGGGCATTAATTTTTCCTAGTTCCGCCTGTTGTCGACTAAACAGTCGTTGGGCTGTTGGGGCTACAAAAATAACTATTACTGCGCTAATTGGGAGCGTAATCAATGCCACCAAAGTTAATTTCAAACTAATAGTCAGCATTAAAATTAAAACCCCGACAAAGGTAATGACACTCGTAATAATTTGAATCAAACTTTGCTGAAGGGTGCCGGCAATATTGTCCATATCATTAACCATTCGACTCATGATGTCACCATTGCTATGGGTATCATAGTAGCTAACCGGCACCATTTTCATTTTCTCTTTAAGATCTTCCCGAAGATTAAAGACAACCTTTTGCGAGATCCGCGTCATAATAATTTGCTGAATAAAGCTAAAAAGCCCAGAAAATACATAGAGCAGAATTACCGTGACCCCAATCCGATAAATCTGATTAAAGTCAATCGGTAAAGTGGTTAACTTTGTCCCAGCCTGAATTTCTCGGTATCCTCGAATAACCCCATTGTAAACGAGAGTTGTTGCCTCCCCCAGAATTTTAGGTGCCAAGATTGAGAGAATAACAGAGGCAATTGCCAGCACAATTGAAATAATTACACCAAGTGACCAGGGTTTAAGATAAGCCATTAATCTTTTCGTAGTTGGCCAAAAATGTTGAGCCTTCTTAGCCTTTCCACGTGGTCCGTTATGCATTCTGTCCATCCCCCTTTTGAATTTGTGAATAAACAATTTCTCGGTAGACTGTATTGTCCTTCATCAGTTCTTGATGCGTCCCTTGACCCACAACTCGTCCTTCATCTAGAACAATAATCAAGTTTGCATCAGCAACTGTTGAAACACGTTGCGCTACAATTACGCTGACTGCCTCTTGAACTTGTTTATCTTTCTTCAGAGCCATCCGTAATTCAGCGTCCGTTTTAAAGTCCAGAGCAGAGAAGGAATCATCAAAAATGTAGATTGAGGCTGGTTTGATAATTGTCCGTGCAATTGCTAAACGTTGCCGTTGACCACCGGAAAAGTTACTCCCGGCCTGTTCTACTACGGCATCCAACCCTCCTGCTTCTTTAACAAAGTCTGCTGCCTTAGCGATTTCTAGAGCATGCCAAATCTCTGCATCGGTCGCATCGGGTTTACCAAATTGCATATTCGATTTAACTGTCCCACTAAATAGGACGGCCTTTTGTTGCGTAATTGAGATAACTGAATGCAACTCATCCTGACTCAATTTATTGATATTAATCCCATCAACTTTTATTTCACCCTTTTCAATATTAAAAAGCCTTGGAATTAGATTAACTAAGGTCGACTTTCCAGATCCAGTTCCTCCGATAATTGCTAGGGTCTGTCCAGCCTTAATGCTGAAATTAAGGTCTTTCAACGCTAATCTTTCTGCCCCTGAATAGCGGAAATCAACATGATCAAAGCTTAATGAGGCTGGAGTATTCGGAATAAAGTGTTCCAATTCATCCTTATTCAAATCTTTAACACTTGGTTCATGATCTAAAACAGCATTAACCCGTGCGGCAGAAGCGGAGGCACGAGGAACAAAGACAAAGACCATCGAAAGCATCATAAAACTAATCATAATCTGGGTAGCATAAGTGAGAAAGGCAATTAAGTTACCAACCTGCATTGTCATATTGGCAACCAAGTGACTACCCAAAAGAATAATTCCCACATTGGTTAGGCTTAGAATAAGGGTCATTACTGGAAAGAGGAATGACACCAAGGTATAAGCCTTAATTCCCGTATTGGTATAATCTGCGTTAGCCTTTTTAAACCTTTCTTGTTCTCGTTCATCTTGTCGAAATGCCCGAATAACCCTTACCCCAGTCAATCCTTCACGAAAAATCAAATTAATCCGATCGGTTTTAGATTGAATACTCTTGAAGAGCGGAATTGCAAAGTACATGACAATACCGACAGCAACGGCTAAGATTGGCAAACTAATTAAGAATACTACCGTTAACCGTGGTTCACGAACATAGGCTAATACACACGCTGCCACCAGCATAATTGGTGATTGCAACATCATCCGCAGAACCTGCATCATTACGTTTTGGATTTGAACAATATCATTAGTAGACCGGGTGATTAATGATGAGTCACCAAATTGATTCATATCATAGTTGGAAAACTTCATCACCTGATTAAAAATCTGCTTTCGTAGTTTTTCACCAACTTGCATCGCTTGAGTTGCGGCAAAATATACATTACCGGCTGCTGCCAAAACCCCAATAGCTGCCACTATCAGCATCATCGCTCCTCTTTCCCATACATATGGCAAGTTCTGTTTGATAATCCCATTGTTGACCAAGTCTGAGGTAATAGTTGGAATATAAAGATCACACGCAACCTGAACTAGAAGGAAAAGGACTGCTAAAGTAGTTGCCCACTTTGTTAAATTCTTTTTTGCAATTTTGATCACGAAAATCCACCTCTCTTTTTATTTTTTGATAAAAAAGAAACAGTAAGTAGCTTTGATAGCTATTCCTGCTTCTTTTATTTACAGCTTATTGATCACTAATTGTTGGTTGTGTACTAATCGTTGGTTGGTTAGAAATTGGACTACTGCTTGAGCTGCTACCACCACCTGTAGGTTGAGATGGTGTGTAACCACCACTATAGCCACCACCGCGGCTACCCGAGTAAGTTGAGCCTGTACTTCCAGTACTTCCACTATTGTTAGAAGTAGAAGTACTTGAATTATTACTACTGCTACTTGACTCACGCGATGAACTATGACTTGATGAGCTCTCAGAACTTGTAGCACTTTCGCTAATCGAAGATGACGAGCTATCTTCAGCAGCCTGAATTGTAATTCTCTTCGTAACTTTCTTATCGCCTCGAGTAGCAATAATATCGTACTTACCAGCATATTCAAACTTATACTTAATAGTAACTGGGCCATCGGTGTCCTCAGCCTTATATGTTTTGTATACTTTTCCAGTAGAATGACCCACAATCTTCACTTTTGTCTTTGGTGAGACGATGATTTTAACTGTAACCACCCCATCGCTATTTAAATAAGCATTTTTTCTGTCTAGGCTAATGTAAACATCATCGTCCGTTGTCTCACTACTAATTGACTTAGTCTTAGTTATCTCGGAATCACTTTTCGTTTGGCGATCAGCATACACGGTTCCCCCAATACTCCCAATTACAACAAAAAGGAGCAACCAGTTAAGGAGTGCCCGTCCACGACTAACAAAGTTATTTCCTTGTCGCATCCGTCTAATTTGACTAACATATTGGATTATTAGTAAAACTAACGCAATGATTCCCGTAATAATAAAAATATTCTTTAAATTCATAATTAAACACCATTTATTTTAGCTTGAATATAAATCACACTTTTTAAGTGTACCATGTTTACTCCAATTTCTTAATCTATTTTTTCAAAAATATTATAATTTTGGTATTTCTCACAAAAAAAGCTGATGCACAAATAATGTACATCAGCACTATTAAATTTAGTTCAAAAATCACCCGCACGGGGATCGAACCCGTAACTCCGCCTTGAGAGGGCGACGTCTTAACCAATTTGACCAGCGGGCACTAAACAGTACAAGAAAATTATACAAGTATAGTCCCGCATTGTCAATTATAAAATTAACCTAGATTGTTTTCTGGGTCAATAATAATCGATTCAGATAATAAGACATCATTATATAGTTGGTAAACATATTTTTCCATATTTTCCTTTTGCGATACCATATCAAGATATTCCCGTTCTGCCCTAAACGCCCACAGCAAAGCACGCTGTTCTAATTCTCGTTCTTCACTGTTAAAACTAGGATGTTGATTTGATCGAAGCCATTGTCGCCAGAATTCTCGCGTAGAATTAGCTGATCGTTGGTCACGAAGATCGAAAAGAACACGTTCCTTGACCCGTGCTGGTAAATAAATATCTTGAACCGCCTTTAATCCTTCATCAACCATTTCGTTTTTTAGCGAATTGACTCGTGCTTTAACTTCTTTTTCAGCCATTTGATGAGGCAAGATAAAAGGCAAAACAATTGAAGGAACAATCATACTTAATACAATCATGAAGGTTTCAATCAACACAACTTCCTGAAATTGACCATTAGTAAGCCGATCGGTAACCATAAAGACTAATGCTAAGGTAACCGCACCCCGAACTCCTCCAATCGCAAAGATAAAGCTCCCACGAGTGGACATTCGGCTTAATTTTCCATAAGCAAAACGAATGATTAAATTTACTAGGTAAATAATTAAACCGATAACCAGCCATTCCCAGCCAGCATCCTCGTTAATAATATCGTCCCGGACTATTCGAACGAAGGAGAGGCCTAAAATAATAAAGACCATATTATTGAGAAGCTCACGGAATAAGTCTAGGAGCATAATTCCATTATGAAATTGTCGTGGATAGACAAAACGACTATTGATACTCTCACTATTTTGCATTAGCCCAGCACAAACAACAGCAATAATTCCTGAGACTTTAATCTCTTCTGCAATAAAATAAATGAAAAAAGGAGTGATTATGAATAACATGTTTTGCGCATTATGAGCGTCAAAGTTATGTTGCTCAAGACTCCGACGAAAATTAATCATTACTAACGCAATAGTAATTCCCGTTACAATTCCCCCAATTGCAGAAAACAGGAATCCTTGCATTGTTGATTGATAGTTAAAATTCCCTCTCTCTACCCATAAGGAAGTAGCACCCACTAAAATAATGGCAGTCGCATCATTAAATAAAGACTCCATTTTTAATGGTACCTCTTGATCTTTTGGTACTATTAACCCTTCGGAAACAGTTTCTGTAGCCGTTGCATCGGTTGGCGTACTTAATGCTCCAATTAAAAAGGCAAGTGCAAGTGGGATACCAAAGAGACTAACGACAACTCCTGATATCACCATTAATACTAAAACTAATACGATACATAAATTAATAATCTGCCAGAGCGAGTTACGAACTAAATTAATTCGGGTAGTCTGCCCTTCAAAATAAATAAGAGGAGCCACAATATACATGAAGACATCGGGCTCAAAAGGGGTCACCAACCGATTTAATGGGGCGATTAAAACAATGATAATTCCAATAATGATGCTAACATAATTAATGGATAGCTTAGGAATCATTGCTGAAATTATACTACTGATAACCGCCGCCACAAAGATTATAATTAACGAAATAATTAAAGCCATATTATTTACTCCTCAACTTACTCATATGAGAGTTCTAATAAATATGCCCCCTGTTGTTGAACAGCAGAAGTGGTAATCCAAACATCGTGGTAATTTAATTCTTCGGTTGCCGTTTCCTGAAAAAAGTGTTCCAGTATTTCTCCATTTTTAGCAACAAATTCGTCTGCTAGTCGATTTACCCGAAACCTCTTCTCGGGAAAATAGTAAGTCACATCAGCAATATTAACCGTATCTTTGATTAAAATCAAAACTGTGTTTGTATAAAGATACTCTTTCTTAAGAACAATCTCTGGATGATGAATAATCTTGGTTAAGACATTATAAAGTGAATCAGAATTGCTTGCCATATTCTCTTCTCTCCTAACTTATGAACTATTGTATCAATAATCGAAGAGCACGCAAATAATGGAATACTATGAGTTTTCAATTATGCCAAAATCTGGGCAAAAAAAAAAGATAACGAAAAGCATCAAACTTCTCATCATCTCTTTTATGTAATTGGGCATACTGGTCTCGAACCAGTAAATTATGGATTCAGAGTCCACTGCCTTACCAGTTTGGCGAATGCCCAATAAGATAACAATAATAATATACACTTTGCCAATTCATTAGTCAATATTTTTATTAGACTTCTTTATTAAGGTGTAGGTTTTGTAATAAAGACCTCAAATGGGTAATAAATTCAATTCCATAGTGACGTTGGCCATTCTTCCAGTAGTCAATGTCTGCTTTAATTTGTTTTTGTGTCCAGTAACTATAATCATGCCGCATAAAATTATAATTTTGCTCGGCTGTTTGTTGCTTCCAAATCTCCGGCATAATAAATTGGCTTCTTGTTCGCTGTATTCGTGGTAATTCATCCAAACAAGGCATTACGCTGATTACTTTCCCAGTTGCAATCGGGGGCATGTGTCGACCGTTGCCTAAATAAGCGGCTACTGGAACATTAATTAGTGCTCCTTCTAATACGTCCTGCCAGTTATCCCGTGTTTCATAACGATGCCTTAAACCCGGTTCCACATCATTTGCTAATAAATAGTCCCTAATCTTTCCCCCACTTAATTTAACTTTAACTCGAAAACCTAATACCATTTCTTACTCCTCTTTTTGCATTAATGCTACATTCATTTTACCGCAAAATAGACTAGAATTTCTCTTTTTGTAGATAAGTTTAAGATGATTATTCGTGTTAAAATGACTATTGTTTAATTTATTAAAGAAAGGTTTTTCTCACAATGAATTCAAATAAAAAAGTTTTAGGGCTGACCATGGTCATAACGGCAACTACCTTCTGGGGAATATCTGGTTTGTTTGCCAAAGCCTTATTTAATATTAGCCCTTCAATCACCTCATTATGGCTTACCCAATGGCGACTAATAGTGGGTGGCATCATCATGGTTATTATAAGTCAAATAATGGGGAACAAACCATTTCAAATTTTCCATAATCTTCATGACACCTGGGTTATTTTTGCTTACGGTGTCATTGGCTTAGTTCCTGTTCAATACGCCTACTTTATGGCAGTACAAAAGGGGAATGCCTCAATCGCTACCATTCTGCAGTTTGTTGGTCCATTCTTCATTATTGCTTACCTGGCTGTTTTTCGGCACCAACCTCCGCGCCGAATCGAAATCATTTGTGCCATCATTGCTTTTTTGGGAGTATTTATCATTGCTACTCATGGGCGATTCAACTATCTGGCTGTCACGCCTGAAGTCTTATTTTGGGGATTTATTTCTGCTATCGGTGTTGCCACTAATACACTGATACCCCAAAACATGTTGCAAACCGGTCGGGTACCTGCCCTAGTAGTTACGGCTTGGGGACTTCTTTTCGCAGGCATAGTTTTACTGTTGATTCATCCACAACAACCGTCTATCCCCAATACAACCAGTGTTTGGATTGACTGTCTAAGTATCCTTATTATCGGAACAATTATTCCTTTTTATCTTGCTAACTCCTCTTTGAAATATATTGATGCTACAACCTTTAGTTTAATGGACGCTTTTGAACCCCTTTCCGCCACAGTTGGTTCGGTTATCATTTTCCACTTACATCTCACACCAGCAGATATTTTCGGTTCTATCCTAGTTATTGTTGCTGTTTGTGCAATTAACATTCGTATTTCACCACATAACAAAGATAAAATCAATGAATTATAAAGTAAGGAGCAATTAACATGACAGACAACAATTATGATCAAGATGGTTTTCACAATGATTTAAAAGGCAAGGATGATGTTCTTCACCAACCAGATGCTGATCGCTCAGCCTGGAATCTTAAAATTTTAACATATGATGAGACAATTGATGTGTTAAACGGCGATCTGAATGTAGAGCCAGAATTTTCCTTTTCTGATGAGGTCCTTAATAAAATTATTGGGGATCATATACAATTAAAATCAGAAGATGATGTTCAAAATATAATTAAAGACAAGCATCAACAAATTCTGCTTGCAAGATACAATCAAGATCAAAGACTTAACAAAACAATTAGCCCGGCAGATAATCACCCACACTAATCAGTTAACGAATAATTTTAACTATACAAGAAAAACCTTAAATTTGGCTCGAATCCAAATTTAAGGTTTTTAATTTAAGTACTAACGTTGATTATTCACCAGTAATAACAGTACCCACCTTACCAGCGAGGGCATCGTCCAAACCATTAAGTGAAGTAATCAAGGCCTTACGTTCAGGATGACCTTCAACGAAGGATAAGCAAGCTTCAATCTTAGGAAGCATACTACCCGCAGCAAATTGACCCTCATCCATGTACTTTTGTGCTTCTTTAACGTTTAAAGTTTCCAAAGCTTTTTCGTCTGGCTTACCGTAGTTTACGTATACGTAATCAACAGCCGTCAAGATGATCAATGTATCGGCATCAATCTTGTCAGCAAGGAGAGCACTTGAACGGTCCTTGTCGATAACGGCAGGAACACCCTTCAAGCCTTCGTCAGTCATGACAACGGGTACACCGCCACCACCACCAGCGATAACGAGATCATCAGCTTCGATAAGCTTCTTAATGCTGTTCAATTCCATAATCTTCTTTGGAAGTGGAGATGGAACAACTTGACGGTATCCACGACCAGCGTCTTCCTTAAAGGTATAACCCTTTTCCTTTTCGATTTGTTCAGCTTGTTCTTTGGTGTAGAAATCACCGACAGGCTTAGAAGGGTTTTGGAAAGCTGGATCTTCTGGATCAACAGCAATTTGTGTAACAATGGTTGCCACATTCTTGTTCATCCAACGCTTGTGCAATTCATTTTGCAAGCTTTGTTGTAAGTGATAACCAATATAACCTTGACTCATTGCACCACATTCTGGGAATGGGAAGGCAGCAGTTTTACCATTTTCAGCAGCAAAGTTCATTCCAAGGTTAATGGCACCAACTTGTGGACCGTTACCGTGGCTAATAACCACTTGGTTACCTGCGTCAATCAAACCGATTAATGATGAAGCAGTATTTTTAACAAGTTTCAATTGCTCTTCTGGTGACTTACCAAGGGCGTTACCACCAAGAGCTACAACTACTTTAGCCATTTAAGCAGCCCCCTAATTAGTTCTTTTCACCTAAAGTTGCTACCATGATAGCCTTAATAGTGTGCATACGGTTTTCGGCTTCACGGAATACAACAGACCGGTCACTTTCGAATACTTCGTCAGTAACTTCCATTTCCTTAAGACCGAACTTCTTGTAGATTTCTTGACCTACTTCAGTGTCAAGGTTGTGGAATGCTGGAAGACAGTGTTCAAAGATAGCGTTAGGGTTTTCAGTGGCTTCCATAACTTCTTTAGTAACTTGGTATGGCTTAAGAAGGTTAATCCGCTTTTCCCACATGTCATCAGATTCACCCATTGAAACCCAAACGTCAGCGTAGATAACATCCATGCCCTTAACACCGGACTTGATGTCGTTAGTAACAACAATCTTAGCACCAGTCTTAGCAGCAATTTCGTTAGCCTTGTCAAGAGTTTCCTTAGTAGGTTCAAGTTCCTTAGGAGTTACAACGTGGTATTCCATACCCATAACAGCAGCACCTAACATCAATGCGTTAGAAACGTTGTCTTGACCGTCACCAACAAAGGCAAACTTGATTTGGTCGTAAGGCTTCTTGAGAACTTCATGAGCAGTTAAGAAGTCAGCTAAAACTTGTGTTGGGTGGTCTTCGTCAGTTAAACCGTTCCAAACAGGAACACCTGAGTACTTAGCCAAAGTTTCAACATTACGTTGTGAGAAACCACGGTATTCAATACCATCAAACATTCCACCAAGAACACGTGCAGTATCCTTAACAGATTCTTTGTGGCCGATGTGTGATCCAGAAGGTCCAAGGTAAGTTACGTGACCGCCTTCTTCTTTAGCACCAACTTCGAAAGCACAACGAGTACGAGTTGAGCTCTTTTCAAAGATCAAAGCAATATTCTTGCCTTCAAGGTTGTGAGCTTCAGTACCAGCATACTTAGCTTTCTTTAAATCTTCAGATAAGTTAAGTAAGTATTCCATTTCGCGAGTGTTAAAGTCAGAAAGAGTTAAGAAACTCCGATTACGTAAATTAAATGCCATAATTTAATTTCCTCCTTGAAATTCATTTCATAATATATGATAGTAATCGTTTTCAAAAAAACTCATTGTGCTTCAATATAATTCATCAAAAACTTTAAATTAATTTTCACAATCTTATTTTTTATTCACTCTATGAAAACGCACACATATATATTCATACAATATTCATAAAATTATATACATTTCACAATCATCTTATACTCATTCTCAATTCATATTCAATAATATGTGCATTAATATTGACTTTTTCATCAGCTTCAAATAAACTCAATATTATTCAATAACGTTTAAGGAGTTAATAACGATGAATTTCTACATAGTTGATGATGATAATGAGGCAACTTCCCTCCTTAAAGATATTATTGAAAATGACTTCAATAATTCCGTGGTTGGTACCACTTATAATTCAGAGCAAGCTGTAGAGGATGTTATTCGCTTAAGTATTGATGTAATGTTTGTCAACCCCTCTCTTTCACAAATTGATGGAATTGACCTGGTTAAGCGAATTCAGCAAAGTAATCACCATCCTCATTTCATCATGGTGAGTCAGGCTTTTGACCCTAGCATGCGAACGAATTCCTACCAAGCTGGCGTTGATTTCTGTATTGAAAAACCAATTAATGTTGCCGAGATTAAAACTATCATCCGTTTAATCGGGGAAAACATTAACATGTCTAACCGGATGCTGCAAATTTTAGATCTAGTTAGTGGAGCTGCTAACCAAAATACAGTTGATATTAACTTCAAATCGAAAGAAAAGGAAAATATTCGGTCGATTTTGCGTTTCTTAGGAATAACCAATGGCTCCGGCGCACAGGATATTACACGAATAATTAACGTAATGGTTGAGCAAGAACTGGCATTTGAAGATGTTAATTTTCAGGAAGTTTTTCGTTGTGATGATCATGGTAAAAAGATTATCCTCCAACGAATCCGGCGTGACTTAAAAACCGGGCTTAATAATCTCGCTCATATGTGTATCGATTATCCTGAAAATGATATTATTCTGGAATATGCAAACAATTTATTTGAATATAAAAACGTCCATAATGAAATGTTGCTGATTAATAGCAAATTGCCTCACGGTGGTCAAGTTTCAGTCAAGCACTTCTTTAATGGACTTATTCAAGAAAGTCTATCTAATTAAAACATCTCCCATTGGCAGAATGTAACCAATGGGAGATGTTTTAATTTCTATATATTTTAATTGTATAGTAAATCCACAGTATCATTAATACAAATGTATAAGCAGCGCTCAAGATTATTACATAGCCCAGAAAAGATAGTAAATGAAAAGTATTTAGAATAATTAAACAAATCGTTAAAACGCACCAAACAGTAATCCGGAGTCTTAGTTCTTTTCGTAAATTCTCTATTTGCTTTTTAGAATTATTCGTTTTCATCCATCTCAGCACGGAGCTTCTTGCCAATTTCTTCATATCCTGGCTTACCTAAAAGGCCAAACAT
>JBCLSJ010000027.1:0-18576 GCA_041225415.1 Lactobacillaceae bacterium 24-114 | reverse complement strand
AGCGCCTTGAGACGCCGGCTTTTATTATCGGCTTATAGCCGATGTGCAAACCACCCGTTTGACGGGTGGTTATGATTAGAATAAAAGTCCAAAAAATAAATTTTGTGCAAACGGTTGCGCAAAAAAATTAAATCTGGTATATTACATAGATGTAAGGTTATGAAGCGTTTTCATAGCCAAAGTTTGAATGAAAATTCTAAGGGGTGTATTTAATGAGTCAAGAGAAACCAGCAGGCGCTGGATTGCCAACACTCTCCAAGAGTATGATCTGGATGATCAACTTTGGTTTCTTGGGTGTTCAGACAGCCTTCACCTTGCAAAGTTCACAAATGAGTCGGATCTTCCAAACTATTGGTGCTGACCCTAACAGCCTTGGATGGTTCTTTATTTTGCCACCATTAGCAGGTATTATTGTTCAACCAATCGTTGGTTATTATTCAGATCGTACTTGGGCTCCTAAGCTCGGCGGTCGTCGTCTTCCATATCTTTTGTTAGGAATGATCGTTGCAGTTATTGTTATGATTCTATTGCCAAACTCTGGAAGTTTTGGGTTCGGTTATGGATCACTAGCAGCTCTTTGGTTCGGTGCTATTACTGTTGCTTTACTTGATCTTTCATCTAATGTTGCCATGCAGCCATTTAAGATGATGGTTGGTGATATGGTTAATGATGATCAAAAGAGTTATGCATACGGTATTCAAAGCTTTTTGTCCAACACAGGTGCTGTTTTAGCTGCTATCTTCCCATTCCTATTGACTTGGTTTGGGGTTGCTAACACGGCTAAGAAGGGTGTTGTACCAGATTCAGTTATCGTTTCCTTTTATGTTGGTGCCGCATTACTAGTTATTACTAGTTTATTCACTGTATTCCGGGTTAAGGAATATGATCCAGCTACTTATGCTATGTACCACGGTATCACTGAAGAAGATAACAAGGAAGGTGGAAACTGGTTTACCCTTCTTAAAGAAGCTCCAAAGGCTTTCTGGACAGTTACTCTTGTTCAATTCTTCTGCTGGTTCGCTTTCCAATACTTGTGGACATATTCCGCTGGTGCAATTGCACAAAACGTATGGAACACTACTAATGCAACTTCTGCAGGTTACCAAGCTGCCGGTAACTGGTATGGTGTGCTAGCTGCTGTTCAATCAATTGCTGCTGTTGTTTGGTCATATGTTTTAGCTAAGGTTCCTAACAAGTACCACAAGGCAGGTTATGCTGGTAGTTTAATCCTTGGTGCTATCGGATTCTTATCTGTATTCTTCATTCATGACCAATATGCATTAATTTTCTCCTACATTCTAGTCGGGATCGCATGGGCTGGTATGAATACTTACCCATTAACTATTGTTACTAATGCATTATCTGGGAAGCACATGGGTACATACCTTGGGCTCTTCAACGGTTCAATTTGTTTCCCACAGATTGTTGCTTCATTATTAAGTTTCGCACTTTTCCCACTTCTTGGTGGATCACAAGTTAACATGTTCATCGTTGGAGGTATCGTGTTAGCTCTTGGTGCACTTTCAGTTGGTACAATTAAAGAAACTTATGCCGAATAAGTTGACCAGTTCAACTATTATTCATTAGAATTAAATTAGGGCTGTGACTGTTCTTGGCCACGGCTCTATTATTCAAGAAAGGAATTGACTTTTATCATGAAACAAACATTCGAAATTGCTCCATGGCACGTTGCTACTCACAAGTGGGATCCAGAAGACAAGCGTCTTCAGGAATCAATGACTAGTTTAGCTAATGAAAACCTTGGTATGCGTGGATTCTTTGAAGAAGGTTATTCAGGAGACCACATGCAAGGGATTTACCTAGGTGGGGTTTGGTTCCCAGATAAGACCCGTGTTGGTTGGTGGAAAAACGGTTATCCACAATACTTCGGTAAGATGATCAATGCGGTTAACTTTATGAAATTAATCATTAAAGTTAACGGTGAACAACTTGACTTAGCTAAGCAAGAACCAAAAGACTTTAAGCTTGACCTTGATATGAAGCGGGGTGTCTTAGAACGTCGCTTTACTGTAGAAATCGGTGGTACTGAAATGTACTTCAACTTTGAACGTTTTGTCAGTGTTACTCAAAAAGAATTAGTTGGTCAACGCCTTCACATTAAGAACCGGGGCAACAGTGATGCTAAGGTAGAAATTACTAGCATGATTGATGCTGACGTATACAATGAGGATGCTAACTATGATGAACAATTCTGGAATGTTTTAAGCAAGTCTGCTGACGGTGAACATGCTGAATTAACTTCAATGACTAAGAAGAACGACTTCGGTACTCCACAATTCATCGTTGGAATGAAGACCACTACAAAGACTAACCTTGAACATGTAAGCGATGGTACTGATGAAAAAGATGCTTACAACATCTTTGAAGGTAATGTAGCTGCAGGCAAGGAAGTTAACTTTGAGAAGCGGAGTATTGTAATGACATCTCGTGATTACGACTCCCAAGAAGCAATTGAAAAGAACTTGGACACATTGAGTGACCAACTTGACAATCAAAGTTTTGACGACTTACTTGATCCACATATTAAGGAATGGGCTGATCGTTGGGTTAAGTCAGATGTTGAAATTGAAGGTGATGAAGGGGCTCAACAAGGTATTCGTTTTAACCTCTTCCAACTCTTCTCCACTTACTACGGCCAAGATTACCGTTTGAACATTAGTCCAAAAGGCTTCACTGGTGAAAAGTACGGTGGTGCTACTTACTGGGATACTGAAGCTTACTGTATTCCGGTCTACCTTGGGGTTGCTGACCCAGAAATCGCTCGGAACCTCTTAATGTACCGTTACAAGCAACTTGATGGTGCATTTATCAACGCTAAGCAACAAGGATTAGATGGTGCATTGTTCCCAATGGTTACTTTTAATGGTATTGAATGTCACAACGAATGGGAAATTACTTTCGAAGAAATTCACCGTAACGGGGATATTGCTTACGCCATCTACCTTTACACTAAATACACTGGTGACAAGTCATATGTGCTACATGAAGGTGCAGAAGTTCTTACTGAAATTTCTCGTTTCTGGGCTGACCGTGTACACTACTCACAAAACAAGAATAAGTACATGCTTCATGCCGTAACTGGTCCTGATGAATACGACAACAACGTTAACAACGACTGGTACACTAACCTTCTTTGCCGCTGGACTCTTCAATACACTCTTGACATCTTAGACCAAGTAGATGAAGATGTTGCTAAAAAACTGAATGTCTCCGAAGACGAAAAACGTAAATGGAAAGGTATCGTGGACAACATGTATCTTCCATATGACAAGGAAAAGGATATCTTCCCAGAAAACGATGGCTTCATGGACAAGGACTTAACTCCAGTTTCCGAAATTCCAAGCGATCAGTTACCACTTAACCAACACTGGTCATGGGATAAGATTTTACGTTCACCATACGTAAAGCAAGGTGACGTTATTCAAGGTCTTTGGGACTTTATTGATGACTTCAGCAAGGAAGCTAAGAAGAATAACTTTGACTTCTACGAACAATTTACTGTTCACGAATCAAGTCTTTCCGCTTCAGTTTACTCAATTATTGCTGCTGATATTGGTTACCAAGACAAGGCTGTTGAATTATACGAACGTTCAGCTCGTCTTGACCTTGATAACTACAACAACGATACTGATGATGGTTTGCACATTACATCAATGACTGGTAGTTGGCTTGATATTGTTCAAGGATTCGCTGGTATGCGTGTTCGTGATGGTCAATTGCATTACGCACCATTCCTTCCTAAGAAGTGGACTTCATACCAATTCCGTCAAATGTTCCGTGGCCGTATCTTAAAGGTTAAGGTGGACAAGCACGGTACTAAGATTGACTTGGTATCTGGTGACCCAATTACTATCGACTTAGACGGTAAGAAACTTGAATTAAAGTAATCGTTGGAGGCATATGAGATGAAGTTTGAAGACTTAAAGGGATTTGCTTTTGACCTTGATGGTGTGATTGCCGATACTGCTCGTTTCCATGGTCAAGCATGGCATCAATTGGCAGATAAGGTAGGCACCGAATGGACTCCAGAATTGGCTGACGGGTTAAAAGGTGTTAGCCGGATGGATTCTCTTGAGTTAATTCTTAAAACTGGAGGTCATGAAAATGACTACAGTCAAGAGGAAAAGGAAGCTTTGGCTACTGAAAAAAATGATAACTACATTAAGTTAGTTGAAACACTAACACCAGCCGACATTCTTCCAGGGATGAAGGATTTCCTTGATGAATTAAAAGAAAATGGTTATCACATTGTTTTAGCCTCTGCTTCTAAGAATGCGCCCAAGGTTCTCCAATACCTTCAATTAACTGATTACTTCGAAGGTATTGTTGATCCGGCGAAATTAACTCATGGTAAGCCTGATCCAGAAATTTATAGCGAAGCCGCTAAGTTAATGAACTTGCCTGCTGACCAAGTTGCCGGTTTGGAAGATGCCCAAGCCGGGGTTGAGTCAATTAACCGAGCTGGTGAATTATCAATTGGTTTTGGCGCAGACTTGAAGGATGCAGATGTTAAATTTGCAGATACTGCTGATGTTTCTTTAGCAGCAATTAAGTCACAAATGGATTAAACTTAAACCTAGTAAAAGAGTGTGATGGCAGTTGATAGATCGGCTTCATTCACACTTTTTTCTATATTTAAATAAAAATGAAAAGAATTATTTTTATTGCGGTTGCCGTAATCATCCTTGGTATGGCTGGCGGACTTTTCTTTTATCAACATCAAGAATCGTCCACTCAAGACTCCACAAGGCAATCAAAGAATCCTCAAACAGTTACATTAAATGATCAGCAAATCGGAATTTTAGCAGGGTTAGCGGTCGATCCTGACTGGGTAAAACAACAAATAAACGATAATAACTTAGTATATGGAATAGTTAAGCCCTCTGATACGGTACCCGATGAAATCACAACAAAGTATAGTTTTTTAGTAACTGATAATGATGCTGATGGAACTTCTATTTATTATCAAGTAGTAGGTGATCAATTATTTATTAAGTATACTCGGCAATATAATAGTAAATTAATCACCAAAGAAGTTAACATTAAGCAATTAACACAGCAGTTTTATCAAACATCGACGCAGAAACAGCAAGTTGATGATTATGTTAGTCAACTACGTACGGAGTAGTTTAACTATGTCTATAAAGATTTAATTTCAATATTATTAAAAGGTGAGATTAGGAACGCAACTAAGTGTTTCTGATCTCACCTTTTTGAAAAAAAGGGAAAAAGGCTACTTAACTCCTCAAATTATTAATTAACTTAATATTTTTAACTTTTAAATCGTAATATTGCATCATAGTATTATTTCGCGTATATTATTAAAAAAAGATGAGAATACTATGAGGAGGGATATTATGTTCAGTCAAATTGGTCAATTAATCTTTGATAATGAGGCGGTTGCAAAGACGCAAGATTTTACAATGGGACTTGAAATCGAAATGCAGCGAGTAGACGAGAATGGCAATATAAGTCAAGAACCATACCCATCTGCTGTTGGTGATGAAAAAACAAATCCATGGATTACTAATGATTTTTTGGAGACGATGTCTGAAATGGTAACACCATCTGCTCAGCATGCTATTGATGCAATGCATTATTTATATCTCATTAATAATTCTTTGAGATCTGCCTTAGCTCCTGGGGAACTATTATGGCCATTATCAATGCCCCCACGACTACCCAAAGATAAGCGAAAATTGCGATTAGCTAAGATGGGTCCTGAAAAAGAAGCATATCTTAAAGAATGGGCTAAACGGCACGGATATGCGCAAGGGACTCCTTGTGGTGCGCATATTAATTTGAGTATAGATCAGCACATAATTACTCTTGTCCAAAATAACTTTCCCAAGAAATTTAAGAGTGAAAAAGAGGTCCGGAATTATTTATATACAGTATTAGCGCAAGGTTTTGTCCGTTATCGATGGTTTATCACGTATCTATTTGGTGCCAGCCCAATTGCTGAGGAAAACTACTTTGAAAGAGGAGATGGACCACAACACCCGGTAAGAAGTATTCGGCAAAGCGAGTATGGATTTGGGACAAAATTTGCTGGTGATTTTACTAATCTTGACCGTTATATAGCTCGGATTGAGCAGGGGGTTAAGAAAGGAATTTTGACATCAGATTATGAGTTTCATGGGTCTGTCCGGTTCAAAGGAAATCGTAACTTAAAAGATCTTCCTAAAAATGGGATTGAGTATCTTGAGTTAAGAATGTTAGATCTTGACCCAAGCAGTTCGGTAGGAATTCGAACAGGGACATTGCGGTTTATTCGTTTGCTATCTAGTTATTTTATTATGCATCCCCCTCTAAACGAAGATGAGGTTAATGAAATATTAAAAAATGCTGATAAAATGAACGAAGTAGTGGCAAAGGAAGATCCCTTTCAAGTGTGTACTTATCAGGCGAAAGCAAGAGCGTTAATAAAGAGTTTAGAACGATACGCGAATCAAATTCAGTTAGGACCTGAATATGTTGAAGTCTTAGAGGATTTAGAAGATCGAGTCGAAAATCCATTAACAACGCCAAGCGCCAAGCTATTGAACTATGTTAAGGAAGGTTCTTTAACTGAATATGCACTTCGGAGAGCAAAACGATACCAAATGGCCGCTCAAGAATCAATTAATCCATTTAAAGGATTTGAAGATCGTAAAATTTACACTGCTGATGAGCTACGAAAGGCTTTAACTTAAAAGCAAGATAACTAAAAAGAGTACGACTAGGCTTTTGATACAAGTTTATTGGTCGTACTCTTTTGCTAGTTATTAAACTTTAGACTGCCATATTAACTCAGCGAACGATGAATTAAGTCAGTAAAGAGAGCCTGCGAATAAGTATAATGCTTAAACATATTTTCAGGGTGCCATTGAACAGCGAGGATTCGATCGTTATCAACAGATTCAATTGCTTCTGGAACCATATCGTCAGCCACTGCTGTTACTTTTAAAGTATTTGGAATCTGGTCTAATGCCTGGTGGTGACGGGAATTAACAAAAGGACGGCCACCAATTAGGCTGAAAATTCGGCTTTCTTGATTAACATTAACATGGTGTGACGGAAAATTACCAGGAGCATCTTGGGAATGTTTTAAAGTTTGACGTGGATCTTCTGACAAATCCTGAAATAGCGTTCCTCCAAGAGCAACATTAATTACTTGCATTCCACGACAAATTCCCATTAGAGCTTTATTTGCATTTAGGGCAGCTTTTACAAGAGAAACCTCAAATTGATCACGTTTAAAATATGTTGATCCTAATTTTTGATGAGGTTCTTCGCCATAAAACGTTGGATCTACATCACTTCCTCCTGCAAAAATAATGCCATCAAAGAGATCTAGATAATTCGGAACCAATTCAGGAGCTACACTTGGAAAGATTACAGGAATACCACCTGATTTTACGACTGCTTCAATTAGTGGTCGAGGAGCGAAAGCAGCATTTCGCTCGTTAATAATATTAGTGGCTTCAGTTAAAGTATCTGCTGGGATAGCAATTCGTGGTCGCATATAGAACCTCCTTAAAATGTTTTAACGATATTATAATAAACTTCTAATCAAGAAAAAAGAGTTAGTTACAAAAGGACATTTAAAATGAAGCTATTATATTTATAACCGAACGAATGATCGATTAAAATGATATAATAGAAGAATAAAAATCGAAGGGGGAATAATGATGGAGGAGCAACAACGAACATATATTGCAATCGACTTAAAATCATTTTATGCCTCGGTTGAATGTGTTGCTAATCATCTTAACCCACTTAATGCCAACTTGGTAGTTGCTGATAGTTCTCGAACAGACAAGACAATTTGTTTAGCTGTATCGCCAGCATTGAAAAAGTTTGGGGTTCCAGGTCGTCCACGATTATTTGAAGTTCGGCAAATTATCGATCGGATTAATTATGAACGAGCTAAAAATGCTACTTATCACCACCTATCTAAACATAGCTCTATTTACCGCGGAAAGTTATTAAAGTCGCCTAATTTACGTGTGGGCTTTAAAATTGTGCCGCCCCGAATGCATTTTTACATGGAGAAAAGTGCAGAAATATTTGGGATTTACCTTCGTTTTATTCGGCCAGAAAATATTCATGTTTATTCAATTGATGAGGTTTTTATGGATGTGACAGATTATTTGGAAAAGCATAACGTAGGAGCACACACATTAGCTAAACAAATAATTCAGCAAATTCAATTTGAAACGGGGATTACCGCAACAGCTGGAATTGGCACTAACCTTTACTTAGCAAAAGTGGGTATGGATATTGTGGCTAAAAAGATTCCTGCAGATAAGGATGGTGTTCGAATTGCCCAGTTGAATGAACGGCAATACCGAACTTATCTCTGGTCTCATGAGCCGTTAAGTGATTTTTGGCGAATTGGACGAGGCTATTCGAAAAGGTTAAAAAAATTAGGTTTACATACAATGGGGGATGTGGCTCGATGTTCAATTGGTAAATTATCCGATCCATTGAATGTGGAGGTCCTCTATCGTGAATTTGGCAAGAATGCGGAACTCCTAATTGACCATGCTTGGGGTCGGGAAACTGCAACGATTGCGGATATCAAAAATTATCGATCAGAAGAACATGGAATCTATTCTAGCCAAGTTTTGCCTAAGCCATATCGGTACCATGAAGGGAGAGCGGTGGTACAAGGGATGGTAGATTCTGTGGCGTTTGATATGGTTAAGCGTCGAGTAGTGAGTGCTGACTTCGGAATTGTGGTGGATTATGATCCAAAAAGTTTGCAGTATGCGTCAAATTACCAAGGTCCCGTTACAGAGGACTTTTATGGACGGACAACCCCAAAACCTAGTCACTCTTTTATCAAATTAGAAAGTTTAACTTCATCTAGTCGAGAATTACGGCGAATCTATCGAGAACTCTACCAAAAATGTGCCAATAAGAATTTATTGATTCGTAAGATTACGTTAATTACGAATCATATGATTGATCAAGATATTGCAGAGAAAATGCCCCGATTTAAGCAAACGGATCTTTTTAGTGATCCTTACCAAGAGATTGTTCGTGAACGAGAGGCGGCTAAGAAACGTGCTCAAGATCAGGTTATCCAGACGACTATCCTGGCATTACAGAAGAAGTTTAAAAATAAAAATGTGGTTCTCCGTCTTGGGGATCTTGAGAAAGGGGCAACTACTAAAGAGCGTAATGATCAGATTGGAGGACATCGAGCATAGTGGATGAAAAAGACATTATTGAGCAGGAAATATTTAAGGATACAAGCAAGTATCGCGATATTATTGATTATCCATATACTCATCCACAAGGGCACCTACCAATGCCGCAAGCGAGTCGTGGAGGTCAATTTTCTCCTTTTGCTGCCTTGACGGGATTTGGCAGCCTTATTCAGAAAAAGGGCGAGGCTTATCAAAATAAGAAGTACCTATCTAAACATGAAGAAGAGGCAATTTTTGCTTTGCTTTCTCGACTTGCAGGCACTTCTGAAGTAGCCGTAATTAAGTATTTTAATGATGAGGTAGGTCTATACGAGGAATTCAACGACCAGATAACGGTAATTAAGGAGGAACGAGGTCGCGTTTATTTTAAAGAGCATCTTTCTGTGCCTCTTTTGAACATTCGCGAGGTCCGATTAAGATGAATTACAGATTATAGTATAATAAAACAAATTGAGGATAGCGGGAGAATATAAAATTGAAAACAACCATTCAGAATATTTTAGGGTATTCACGTGAATTTTGGCGGCATTGGGTAACGCTAGTAGTGCTATTTTTAGGGGTAAACTTAGCTAACCAGCTAATTTTTATCCCTATTTTTCGCTTAATCACTACTTATGTTTTACAAGCTGGTGGAATTCCATTCATTTCCTCTCAGAATATTAGGTTTTTATTTACTCACCATCCACTAGTAATTCTATCGTTATTAGGAGAATTGATTGTCTTATTACTAGTGATCTATTGGCAGTTTGCCTTCCTTCTTTTGGGTTTAAAAATGGTTTCTACTCAAGATTTTAACTGGCGGGAATTAGTAAAAGAGTCGTGGAATCGGATAAAGACAGTAAGACTAGGATCTTTACCAATGATGCTCCTTTACTTCATTTTAGTAATTCCGTTTGCGGATCTTGTTTTTCGGACACCATTATTGGCTAAGGTAAAAATTCCCGAATTTATTCTTGACTATATGACCCGAAGCGGGAGTTTGCTGACGACTTTAATCATTTTCTATGTCGTTATTGGTATCTTAGGAGTGCGCTTAATCCTTACGTTGCCTCTAATGATTTTCCGAAATCAACATACTCGGATTGCCATGGCTAATAGTTGGCGCCTTACTGGTAAGGGGAAGTGGTGGAATTATCTAAAACAATTAATCGTTTTAGCTGTTATTACCGTTATCCTATTAACGATTATTTATGCTTTAGTTTATGGTCTCCAACTTTTGCTGGACTTACTTCCTAAGCAGATAGCTTTTGTGAGTGCAGTTATTAATCTAACTGGAATGCAAGCACTGAGTGGATTAGGCATAATTTGGTCAGGAATTATTGGGTTACAGATTGTTCTGGCTTCACTAAAAGAACTAAGTAGTAACAATAAAGCAAAAAAATCAGGAGGTAGAAAGTGGATTATCTTTAGCACCTTGATGATTCTCCTAGGTGGAGTAGCAGTAATAAATAATTACTATTACTTAAAGGTAACAGTTAAACGTCCCATCACAATTTCTCATCGGGGGGTTTCTGAAGGAAATGAGGTTCAAAATACAATTCCAGCAATGAAAAGAACACAAAAATTAAGGCCGACTTATGTGGAAATAGATGTCCATGAAACGAAAGACCATCAATTTATTGTGATGCACGATGAGAACTTGAAAAAATTAACCGGAGTGGATAAAAAGCCTCATGACTTGACGCTACGCCAACTAAAACAATTAACAGCTCATGAAAATGGTTATCATGCCAAATTGGTTAGCCTAGATCAGTATATGAGCGCAGCAGAAAAACTGCACCAGCGATTGTTAATTGAAGTAAAAACGACCCCAGCCGATTCGAAGAAGATGTTGCAGAGATTTAATCAACAATATGGGGAAAGGATTATTAACAATCATGACCAAGTTCAGTCTCTTGATTATCGGGTAGTGAGTCGGTTGAAGAGACTTAATCCTCGGTTAACCATTCTCTACATTCAACCATATAATCTAACTTACCCACGAAGTATGGCCGATGGATACGCGATGGAATACTCTACTTTGAATTTTGAGTTTATTCAGCAGGCTCACCAGCAACATAATCTGGTTTATTCGTGGACAGTCAATGAACCAGATTTAATGAACCGGCTTATGTATGATGAGGTTGATGGCCTAATTACTGATAATTTAGCTGAATTAAATTCAACAATTAACAACTATACAAAAACCAAAAGTTACGCAAATAAAATTTTAAACTATATTTTAGCTATCTCTGTCGGTAACCAGTTTGAATTATAGCTAGAGGGGCTATTATTTGTTAGCCAGATAATCAGGCCTTATAATTTAAATGTAATCATTATAAAAATTATATTTAGATTGGGGTGATAACTTATGGATGCAAAGAAAAAGAGCCCACAAAAGCTATCATTTATTTCAATATACTTTCTGGGCATCAATGGAGTGATTGGTTCAGGCGCCTTCTTGCTTCCACAAGTAATATATAAGGATATGGATCTGGCTGGGGTACTTGTTTTGCTATTCGCTGCTATTACAGTTAGCGTGATTGCATTATGTTATGCAGACTTAGCCAGCCGTTTTTCTAGCTCCGGGGCGGCCTGGGTTTATTCTTACAATGCATTTGGCCGTTTTTGGGGATTTGAAGTAGGAATTTTTAGTTGGTTTTTAGGTTGTTGTACTGTATCAGCGGAAATAGTTGCTTTGTTAACAACACTAAAGAGTTCCCTGCCAATATTTAATAATAATTGGGTTTATTATGGTTGTGTCTTTGGCCTGATTATCCTCTTCTCCATTATTAACTTATTTGGGCGAACAATGGTTAAGGCTTTTGATAATATTTCATCAGCGGCTAAATTATTGACAATTGTGATATTTATTGTAATTGGAATTTTCTTTATCCACTTCGCTCATTTTGTTCCTGTTATCCCTCATGGAGCAACAACCGGTTTTACGTCGTTTATTCGGCATTTTGGTGCAGCTTTTAGTGTAACCTTCTACATGTTTGCGGGTTTTTCATTCATTCCAATCGCCGCCAAGCAAATGGACAATCCAGAAAAAAATATTCCTCGAGTGCTAATTGCCGTTATGGTTAGTGTAACGGTCCTTTATTCGCTGATGCTAATAATTGCCATCGGGATTTTAGGACCAAAGATTGTTAATTATAGTACGCCAATTGCCAATGCCTTTAAAGCGAGTGTTGGTGAATGGGGATATCTTCTAATTATTTTTGGAATGCTTATTAGTATTTTTGGGGTTGCCTTTGCTGCGTCGTTTAATACTCCATCTCTTATTTCTTCCTTGGCGAGCGAACACAATATGTTGCCAAAATGGATTGGAAAGAAAAATCGTTATGATGCACCATGGGTTGCAATTTTACTCACAGCCATTGTGTCGGCCTTTCTAGTTACTCAAACATATATCTTCTTGGTATCATGTATTGTTTTAGCTTGCTTTATCCAATATGTTCCAACCATTTTATCGGTCATGAAGTTTGAACACACGGGACAGTTTCCCAGTCACGGCTTTAAACTACCTGGGAAATACGTAATTCCAGTAATCGCTCTTATCATTTCTGCTTATATGGTGACGAACTTTACTGGAAAAACTATTATGGTTGGGGTAAGTGTGGCTATCTTGGCAGGAATTACTTACTTTATTCTTCAGCACTATGAAGAAAAAAGAGGATAAACGAAAGGGGAGCTGGGAAATAACAAATTTGCAAGGCGGTGAGCTAAGGATAGAACGATGATTAGCGAGGAACAAGTTGATTATCGTTTGGACTTAGATTCGAGCCTTGCGGTTACGACGCAAAGCTAGCCTTCTAGGTTTCCCGCGATTAGACTCTGCAGCATTCGAAAATAATAAGAGGTCGGCGAAAATACAAAGTATTTTCCCGACCTCAGTTTCTTTTAATTTTTAAATAAATAATCTCTTAAAATGAGGGCTATGGTCAAAAAGCTTGTTATAATTAAGAGTAAATTTTTCAGAGGAGCAGTGAATTCATGTCAATTTATGGACCATATGAAGAAATATTAGGAGAGCTCCTAGACGAAGTTGAGCAACGAATTAGTCAACTAAATCAAAATGAAATTGATAATAATAATCCAAAGTTATATGAGCACTTAATTGGACGGGTAAAAACATCGTCAAGCATGGAAGAAAAATGTCAACGGAAAAATTATCCTTTGACTACGGAATCAGCATTGCGGAAATGTCGAGATGCTGTTGGCATTCGGATTGTTTGCAATTTCATTGATGATATTGACCGATGCTTGCAATTATTTCGTCAGGCAAGGTGGTGTTCAGTTGTAAAAGAGAAGGATTATATTAGTAAAGCTAAACCCAATGGCTATCGGAGCTATCACTTGATTTTAAACGTTGAAACTAAATATCAAGATGTAGATGGTAATATTCCAGGACACTTTTTTGTTGAAGTCCAATTACGGACAATTGCAATGGATTCCTGGGCAAGTCTTGAGCACGAAATCAAGTATAAGCATAATATTAAAAACCCGGAACGGATTGGAAAAGAGTTAAAACGTTGTGCTGACCAGTTAGCTTCATGTGATGTTCAAATGCAGACAATTCGTCAGCTCATTAAAGAAAGTTAGGTGGGAGAAATGAGAATTTTACTCGCTGAAGACGAAGGACAACTTGCACGAGTAATTAAGATGGCAATTGAAAAAAACGGTCACCAAGTCGACGTTGTCAATAATGGACAAAAGGCGGTTGACTTTTCTAAAGAAAATGGTTATGACGCCATGATTTTTGACATCATGATGCCTGTGAAAACTGGAATTGAAGCCTTGCGTGAAATTCGCGCAAGTGGTGACCAAACCTATATCATCATGCTAACGGCAATGGCAGAAGAGGAAGATAAGGTAAATGGTTTTGATTCTGGTGCCGATGATTATCTAACAAAGCCTTTTTCATTAAAAGAATTACTTGCTCGTTTGCGGTCGCTTGAACGTCGAGTGAAGGCATATGATGAAGATTTACAATATGGTGATCTTCACTTGAATAACAGTGAACAGGTTCTTGAAAGTGGAAACTCCATTAGCCTTTCACGGGAAGAAACGCGGATGCTGGAATATTTTATCCGTAATGCCGGGAAAGAGATTGACACCGATAACTTAATCGACCAGGTGTGGGACAGGGCCGATGAAGCTGATAGCGAAGATGTGTGGATTAATATTAGTTATCTGCGGCAAAAAATACAGTCGATTCAATCAAATGTTAAACTAATAGGCGAAAAGGGTGGACCATATAAGTTAGAGGAGTGATACCCGATGATTCAACATTTTCGCAAAAAATTTATCTTGTTTTCAACCAGTGCACTCCTGTTGGTAATCATCACTATTGTTGGAAGCATTAGCATGGTGACCTTTTATCGTGCCCATCAGGAGGCTGCTTCGGTTCTGACAATTTTGACAGCTAATCAGGGACAGATTCCGCGGCGCATAGATCAATCTCAACAAGGACTTTCTCAAACACGTTTTACCCGTGAAAGTTTATCCCAGTACCGTTATTTTAGTACTGCGATAAATAAAGATGGCGAAATGGAGATTAATAATACTCATATTCTTTCTGTTACGCCAACTCAAATAAAGCAATTAACGACTCGTATTTTGAAACGGGACCGAACAGAAGGCCATATTATTTATAAACACACAACATATGCGTACCAAGTTAATAAGAATAGCAGTGGAACTGTTGTTGTTTTCTTGGATGAAAGTCTAATGTTAAGTAAAGCACGGGATGTCACTTACTTTGGTGTTATACTTGGAGCAATTAGCCTGCTCCTCTATACTATTGTGTTGATGCTCTTTTCAAAAGTAGCTATCAGACCAATTATTCAGGCGGAACAGCGACAGAAGGAATTTATTACCAATGCTGGTCATGAGTTGAAAACCCCATTGAGTGTGATAGCAGCTAATACAGAAATGGAAGAGATGTTGGATGGGGAAGATGATCTAACAAAGAGTACGAAAGAACAAGTAGAGCGCATGACACAGTTGATAGATTCCTTTGTTTCCTTAGCTCGACTCCAGGAACGGCCGCAAATGCCATTGACGACAGTAAATGCCAGTGAATTGGCGAACGAGGCTGCTGATAATTTCAAGGTAATGATTATTCAGGATGGAAAGAAATTTAAGAAATCTGTTAGCACTGGGATTTATGTGCGGGCGAATGCTCACTATTTATATGAAGTAATGAGTATTTTGCTGGATAACGCTAATAAGTATTGTGATCCTCATGGTGAAGTCTTCCTAAATCTCAACCGTGGTAAGCGTAACAAGGCGATGGTTCTTTCTGTCACCAATACTTATGCCAAGGGAAAAGACGTGGATTATAACCGTTTCTTTGACCGCTTCTATCGCGAAGATAAGGCTCGAACAGTTACTAAAAAATCAGGATATGGAATAGGCCTTTCAATGGCGCAAAATATTGTGAAAGGTTTTGGGGGTCAGATCAAGGTTAACTATGAAAACGGCCGAATCTCGTTTGTCGTAACGATGAAAACAGTGAAGAAACGAGAAGAGAGAGCATAAAAACAAGAGATTTATATATCTCCACAAAAAGGGACCGAGAAAATATTTTGTATTTGCCCGATCCCTTTTCTAGCTTTCTTATTTTTTGCAGAGGTTTGGAAACTAAGTCGTAGATACTTTTTATCTCCCTAAAATTACGTAATCAACCAGGCGAAGGGAGTCTAAGTCACGACCGCCAGCATAAGAAATAGAAGATTGCAGGTCTTCTTCCATCTCGACTAACGTATTCTTGATTGAGCCACGGAAAGGTACGAGCATTTGTTTACCTTCGACATTTCGGTAGGCACCTTTTTGGACCTCTGAAGCTGATCCCCAGTATTGCTTGTAACGCTTGCCGTCAATGGTGATAATATTTCCTGGTGATTCGAGATGACCTGCTAAAATAGAACCAATCATTACCATCGAAGCACCGAAACGGATAGATTTGGCAATATCACCATTGTATCGAATTCCACCATCAGCGATAATTGGCTTTCGCGCAGCCTTTGAGCACCATTTAATTGCGGAAAGCTGCCATCCGCCTGTCCCAAATCCGGTCTTTAATTTAGTGATGCAAGCTTTACCAGGACCAACACCAACCTTAGTTGCATCAGCACCTGCATTTTCAAGGTCACGAACAGCTTCGGGAGTTGCCACATTACCCGCAATGACAAATGCCCCTGGTAGGTTTTTCTTGATGTATTGGATCATCTTGATAACGAAATCGGAATGACCATGGGCAACATCAATCGTAATATATTCAGGAGTTAAATGTTCGGCTTTTAGTTGATTAATGAAATCGTATTCCGCATCCTTAATTCCTACAGAAATTGAAGCGAATAATCCTTTTTCGTGCATGGATTTTACAAAATCTGCCCGTTTTTCTGGTTGGAACCGATGCATAACGTAAAAGTAGTCGTTTTGGGCTAACCAAATAGCTAAGTCGTCATTAATTACACTTTCCATATTGGCTGGTACAACTGGTATCTTGAACGTCTTTGGGCCAAACTTGATGCTTGGATCTGCTTCTTTCCGACTCTTAATGACACACTTGTTAGGAAGTAATTGAATATCATCGTAATCAAATGTTTGCACAAGAACAACTCCTTATCTAATCTAGCAACAATTACCAAAATAATTATGCACGTCTCGGTAGGAGTAGTCAACAAAAAACAGCGTACATTTTAGAAAACTTTTCGGATAAATGTTCGTTTTGTTATTGACGATTGAATTCATATTCGGTAACATAGGATAGTAAAAACGTCTTTTACAAATTAATAGTTTTTTGAGGTGAAATGATAATGTCATCAGTAGTAATTGTCGGTAGTCAATGGGGAGACGAGGGAAAAGGTAAAATGACTGATTACCTAAGTCAAGAAGCGGATGTGGTTGTTCGTTCCCAAGGGGGGAATAATGCCGGACACACAATTGCATTTGATGGCAAAAAATTCTCTCTTCGTCTTGTTCCTTCTGGTATTTTTGGGAAGGACAAGCTAGCGGTTATTGGTAACGGTGTGGTAATCAACCCTCCTGCTTTGCTTAAAGAACTTCACTACCTTCAAGATAACGGGATTGATATTTCAGGACTCCGGATTTCAAGCCGCTCTCACGTAACGTTCCCATACCACATTCTCTTAGATAAGTGCCAAGAAGAAGCTAAGGGTGATCACAAGGTTGGTACCACCAAGAACGGGATTGGACCTACTTACATGGATAAGGTATCCCGAATTGGTATTCGCATGAGTGACCTCTTAGAAAAGGATACTTTTGAAACTAAATTACGTCGCAACTTGGCAGAAAAGAATGAATTATTTACTAAGCTCTACCATGTTGACCCAATCAACTTTGATGATATTTTTGAAAGTTACTATGAATATGGTCAAGAATTAAAGCAATACGTTACCGACACTGCTCAAATTGTTAACGATGCTTTAGATGATGGCAAGAAGGTTCTCTTTGAAGGGGCACAAGGGGTAATGTTGGATGTTGATCAAGGAACCTACCCATACGTAACTGCTTCAAACCCAATTGCCGGTGGTGTATGTACTGGTGTCGGGGTTGGCCCTAATAAGATTGACACTATTGTTGGTATTTGTAAGGCGTACTCTACTCGTGTCGGTGCTGGCCCATTCCCAACAGAGTTAACTGACGAAATTGGGGACAAAATTCGAGAAATCGGTCATGAATATGGTACCGTTACTGGTCGGCCTCGTCGTGTTGGCTGGTTTGATAGCGTGGCAATGCGCCATGCTCGTCGTGTTTCAGGTCTTACCTGTCTCAGTCTGAACTTGCTCGATGTTCTTACGGGATTGGACACTGTTAAGATTTGTAAGGCCTACAAGCTTGACGGAAAGGTTATTGATTACTACCCAGCAAGCTTAAAGGAATTGGAACGTTGTGAACCAGTTTACGAAGAAATGCCTGGTTGGAAGGAAGATATTACTGGGGTAACTAAGTTTGAGGACCTTCCAGAAAACGCACAAAATTACCTAAAACGGATTAGCGAACTTTCACAAGCACCAATTGCTACCATTTCAGTTGGTGCTGACCGGATTCAAACAATCATTGTGGAAGATCCATGGAATTTAAAATAAATAATGGAGAAATAACCAATATGCAAGGGAGTCGACAAAGATAGAACGTTGGTTAGCGCGTGTGGCTGCTTATCGTTCGGATTTAGAATCAAACTTTGTGGTTATTCCTCGTGATTCGACTATGTAATATTCGAAACTAGAATGGAGCTGACGAAAAGCAAATTTTCGTCAGCTTTTTCTTATTAATGTCTTTAGACCTAGTTGAGTGCGTGAGCAGAGCGAATGCACGAAACAAAAAACCACCTGCTATGCGG
>JBCLSJ010000026.1:0-18699 GCA_041225415.1 Lactobacillaceae bacterium 24-114 | reverse complement strand
AAAACCAAGAACGTGTTGCTGATAGCTACGTAGCTAGTCGTTATGGTTCATGGACTGCTGCTCAAGCATTCTGGCAATCACATGGTTGGTACTAAAATAAACATTAAATTTTGAATTAACATTGAAAGGCAAAGTAGTATTCGAATCTGAGTACTCACTTTGCCTTTTTACATTGTATAATAATTTATATTTTGAAAATGAAGGAGCCTATTATGTTTTTTAAATCAAAGGAGGACCAAGAATCCCTTACTCGTGCCGAAAAAATGTATGGTAGTGGAATCAACCGGGGACTTGCCGGTTTTGTTTCATCGCATAAGGAAAAAAAGGAAACGTGGGATAAAGATAAGATTGTGGTAGTCACTACGAATGACCTCCCTGGATACAAATTCCAAGTTAGGGGAGAACTAATCACTACAATTTCCCAGGAAATAAAAACTACTCATCGGGAAATTAGTTCGTCAGTTTATCAAGAATCGGTCGAAAAATTACGAAATTTAGCAGAAGAAAAAGGAGCCAACGCAGTACTAGGACTGAACTTTGACTCCAATATTATAAATAATGACACGATTGCCTTAACAGCATATGGAACGGCAGTCAAAATTATTAATTAAGGAATGATCATTTTTGCTTAAACAGAACCTGCTTAATGTTACGCCAGAGAGAGCCCTTTTGCTGGTGACTAGAAACATCTTGGGTTACTTCAACGCAGCCAAGATAACGACCATCAGCAGTCCGTAAGGCATAAAAGGCAATATTAATTGGTGTTCCATGATGGGTAATAATTAGGCTTAAGACACCACGCTTACCATCATGCATTTGCTTTAATACCTGTTTTACCCGTTCTTGACTGTGACCTGGGTGAACTTCTAAGACATGTTTTCCTAAGTCATCATCTGTTCGTTTGAATAGGCGGTGACGGTTTGCTGAAGACCAGCGAACAATGTCATTTTCATCAATGAAATCAAATTCTTCGGGGATACTTTCAAATATAGCATTTAGCTGTTCGAGGGTTAATGAGCCACCTTTTAGTGGAATTTGGTGTGAATTATCCATGAGAGATAAAAATCCTTTCTAAGGTTAATTGAACATTCTAATAAATGGGCGGATACTTTGGCTACCAAAGTGATTAACTTCGTGAAGGAGTATATTGGCACATGCCTGCGAATCATCCAAGGCATTGTGATGGTGATATAGGTTAATTTGAAGGGCATCACAGACGGTATTAAGTTTATAATTCTCTAAACCGGGAATTAATTGACGACTGCTTTTCACAGTATCAAGTGTTTGGTAAACAGGTGGTTGAATTTCGTAGTGGAGCAATGTGTTTTTAAGAACACTATTGTCAAAACTATTATTGTGAGCCACCACTAGTTGTTCTGGTGTGAAGAATTGCTGAATGTGGTCCCATACCTCAGGAAAAGTCGGTGCATTGGCTACATCTTCTTCATGAATTCCATGAATTTGCGTGTTACGCCAGAAAAAATCTGTTTGTGGATTAATGAGAGTATATAGTTCATCAGTAATTTGATTATTACGGACGATGGTTAAAGCAAGTGAGCAAGCACTATAACGTTTGCTACTTGCAGTTTCAAAATCCATTGCAATAAAATTCATGATACTTAATCCTTCCTAAAAAGTTCATTTCAATTCTAAGCGATTTTTGGCTTAAAAGCGAGTACAAGTTATTAGTTTCATGATTAAAAATGATACAATAACAATTAGATTATAGATAAAGGACGAAAGACGATGGTAGTAAATTTAATTACAGAATTTCCAAATGTTGATATAAAAAAGCAAGAGCCACTCTCAAAGTATACGTTTACCCATACAGGTGGCGATGCCGATTGGTTGGCTTTTCCAACATCTATAGATGAAGTGAAGGGACTTGTTCGGTTTGCTAAACAAAATGACTTGCCTTTGACTGTTCTAGGAAACGCTAGTAACTTGATTGTTCGTGATGGGGGGATTGAAGGTTTAACTTTAATTCTGACTAAGATGGACAAAATAAAAGTAGTCGATAATAAGGTAATTGCCCAATCTGGAGCAGCCTATATTGAAACAACTAAGGTCGCTCGCGATAATAGTTTAACAGGAATGGAATTTGCTGCTGGAATTCCCGGAAGTATTGGTGGCGCCGTCTTTATGAATGCAGGTGCCTATGGTGGGGAAACTAAGGGGGTAGTTACGTCCGCAACTGTCATGACTCGTGACGGTGAAATTAAGGTTCTTGATCATGATGAACTAGATTTTGGTTATCGTCATAGTAGCGTGCAGGATAATAATCAAATAGTCCTTGATGCAACCTTTACTCTCACTCCAGGGAATAAGGAAGAAATTACTGCACAAATGGATGACCTTAATGCTAAGCGTGCAGCTAAACAACCGCTTGACCTCCCATCCTGTGGTAGTGTCTTCAAACGACCTGAAGGATATTTCGCTGGTAAGCTTATTCATGACGCTGGCCTCCAAGGATATACTGTGGGGGGAGCTCAAGTTTCCAAAAAACACGCTGGCTTCATCGTTAATATTGATAAGGGGACGGCAACCGACTACATTAATGTTATCCACCATGTCCAAGAAGTCGTTAAAGATAAGTTTGGTGTTAGCTTGGAGACTGAAGTAAAGATTATTGGTCGCGATTAATAAAATTGGATAATTCTCTCAAAAAGTCAATGAACGTGTTATTTTCACTGACTTTTTATGGGGGAATTTTAATTTGGGCCGATATTATGCAAGGCGAGCAACAAGGGTTGAAGAATCTATCTATTCTAATCCACGTGCTAGTTTGCCTCGTTTTGGTGCCTTTGGAGAACAGCTAACAAAACTTATCTGCAAATTGGATGAACTATTTGATAAGAACTTTGTCCAAAAGCAATAAATAGAGCGTATGGAATTCTGTATTATGATTATCCAGCAAATTTTCTTAAAGTGCTAGCAGGCTCAATAGCGAAATTTTCCTTAACAGTGATGAATCTTCCTAATGTCTAGGAAAGATCCAGTTTGAAGACAATTTCTAATTGGTCTTTGTCTGCTATGTTCTGGCCTGCTAAAGGTGCAAAATCGTACTCATATATCAGATCAAAAATGGACAACATGAATTTTGTATCATGCTGCCCATTTATTCTTTACTCTTTATAAGTCGTGTTCTGGATTGTCTTTAAGATCCAGTAAGCAAGGATCTGCAAGACGGTGAAGATCAGAATAAATTTTAATGCGGAAGGACGTGCGAGCACGGTTAGTTGTCGGAAAAACCATGTTGGAGTAAAAAAGAGGTAAATAGAATGTAGACGAAGAAAACGCCCGATATAAATGCCAACACTCGCAATAACTGAAAAAATAATCACCCAAAAGAATTTCATTTTAGGATGTTGAGGGGTGGTCAATACTGTAAGTTGATGACTTGCCTGATCAAGTGAAAGCAGCCCGAAAAGTAAGGAACTAAGAGCACAAATAAACATGATGGCAAAAATTAGCCAGATATGGGGATCAGATTTTAAGATACCCGTTACGCTGGTATGTGGATTGAGCCAGGAAAGATGGAAGAGATCTGTAATAACATAAGGCGTGTTGGGGTAAAATATTAGCCAAAGAATAAGGGTACACCAGAAGGCCAATGCACGGAGGTCATTAAATCGGGGCAATTGAAAGCCAATTTCGATGGGAAGATAGGCAAGAAAAATGTTAAAGCCCATGAAATTAAATGGTGCCGGCATAAAAATGTAAAGGAGAATAATTGCAAGCCAAAAGAAAAGCCGAATTTGCCATTGCTTACTTAATTTAAACATAGATTTTGTTCCTTCCTATTTATTGTTTTACTTAGCATAACAGAAATTCAACGCGATGATGTCATAAAATGATATAATATGATGGTAATTTAGAGGATGGTGAAAAGATATGCAGTTTTTTCTATCGCTGTTTACCTGGCAAAACCTAATCCATCTGATTGATATTTTAGTAATTTGGTTTTTAATTTATGAATTACTATTACTAATTCGTGGGACTCGTGCTGTACAACTTTTTCGTGGAATTTTGATTATTATCTTGGTCAAAGTGGTCAGTTGGTATGTTGGTTTAAGCACTGTTTCGTGGGTCATGGATCAAATTATCAACTGGGGGGTAATTGCCGTTGTAATTATCTTCCAGCCGGAAATTCGTCGAGGCTTGGAACATTTGGGACGGGGAAGTTTCTTAACCCATAATCAGACCTCTAACGAAAAGGAAGAGCAAACGATCAAACAGTTGGATCAGGCAATTCAATATATGTCTAAGCGTCGAATTGGTGCTTTGATGAGTATTGAAATGAAGACGGGGCTGGAAGAATACATTGAAACAGGGATTCCAATGGATGCTGATATTTCAGGAGCCTTGTTAATCAATACTTTTATCCCGAACACGCCGCTTCATGATGGTGCGGTGATTATTAAGAATAATCGGATTGCTGTTGCGGCGGCTTACCTCCCTCTTTCGGATAGCAAGTTAATCCCCAAGGAACTGGGGACAAGACACCGCGCTGCAGTAGGAATTAGTGAAGTAACGGATGCGTTAACGATTGTCATTTCAGAGGAAACCGGTGAAGTTTCAATTACGAAGGACAATGAGCTGATCCGTAACATGTCACAAAATGAATACCTGAAGTTCTTACGGGCACACTTATATAGCCACTCAACTAATAAGGATAATCGTAACCTTTTCGAGAGGATCTATTCATACTTCAGCTCAAGAGGGGGTGACCGTAATGAATAACCGGTGGAATTTTTTCAATAATAAGTGGTTCTTACGGGGTATTTCCCTTGTTTTAGCTTTAATTCTATTTTTCTATGTTAATAGCAGTAAAACTGGATTTTTAAGACAAAACACACGGTCACATGATGAAAACAGCGCATTAATGTCAAATAAGACTGCTGTAATTAAGACCCCTCTGGATATTACTACTGATAACCGATACGTGGTAACAGGTTATCCAAAGTATGTTCAAGTTACTGTTAAGGGCCCATCTGCTTTAGTAACGACTACTTCAAATACTCAAAACTTTAAGGCTTACATTGATATTACTTCTTTAGGAGTTGGTAAGCATAAAGTCAAGGTAAAAACTAGTGGTCTTAACTCTGAGTTGCATGCAGCGGTTAAGCCAACCACAGTTACTGTTAATATTCAACCACGTAAGACAGTTACAAAGAAAATCAGCGTACAATTGAGTTCCCATGACCTAGCTAACGGTTACCAGGTAAGTACCCCAAAGACTGATATTAGCAGTGTTCAGGTTTCTGGGGCTACGGATGAGGTTAATAAGGTCAGTCGTGTTATTGCCTTTGTATCAATGCCGACTAAGGCAACTTCTGATATTCATCGGACAGTAACCTTACAAGCAGTTGATAAGAGTGGGAAGACCCTGAATGTAGTAATTGAACCAACAACTACAAACGTGACAATACCAATTAACTCAAGCAGTAGTAGCAGTAGTGAAAGCAGTACCTCTGCTAGTTCATCGAGTGATGAAAGTGAGGTTGTAGTTAGTTCAAGCTCAAACAGCACTAAAGTAAAAGATAGAAATGAGTCAAGCAGTAGTTCTAGTAGTGAATCAACAGATTAATTAAGGAGAGGAATAAATGAAGTTAAAATATTTTGGTACTGATGGAGTACGAGGAGTAGCAAACCAAGAATTAAGTCCAGAATTAGCATTCCGTGTTGGACGCGCGGGAGGATACGTATTAACACGCCACTCTGAACGAAAGCAACCACAAGTTCTTGTGTCACGTGATACCCGAATTTCTGGTCAGATGTTGGAAAATGCATTAGTTGCTGGTTTATTATCAGTTGGAATTGAGGTTTTACGTGTTGGCGTTGTAACGACACCAGGGGTAGCTTACCTTGTACGGGCACAAGAAGCTGATGCTGGGGTAATGATTACTGCCAGCCATAACCCTATTAAATACAACGGGATTAAATACTTTGGTGGTGATGGTTTCAAGCTGTCCGATGAGTTAGAATACGAAATCGAACAATTACTAGATGCCCCAGAGGACACATTGCCACGCCCTTCTGATGAAGGATTGGGAACGGTCGCTGATTATCATGAGGGAGCCTTAAAGTACACTTCTTTTTTGGAACAAACTGTGTCAACTGATCTTTCAGGTTTACGAGTTGTAGTCGATGCGGCAAATGGTGCTACTTCTGGCTTCATTTCAAACTTGTTTGCAGATATGAATGTTGATTTTATTCCAATTAATGATCAACCAAATGGCTTAAATACCAACTTGAATTGTGGGTCAACCCACCCAGAAGGTTTGCAAAAGGCCGTTGTGGAAAATAAAGCCGACCTTGGAATTGCCTTTGATGGTGATGGTGACCGTTGTATTGCTGTTGACAATGAAGGAAACATTGTCGATGGGGATAAGATTATGTATATTTGTGGAAAATATATGGACGATAAGGGGCTCTTGAAAAAGGATACTGTTGTTACCACTGTTATGAGCAACTTGGGGATGTATAAGGCCCTTGAAGATCATTCAATGACTAGTGTGAAGACAAAGGTTGGTGACCGTTACGTAGTTGAAGAGATGCTTAAGAATGGTTATAACCTTGGTGGTGAACAATCAGGTCACATCATTTTCTTGGACTATAACACTACGGGAGACGGAATGCTCACAGCTCTTCAATTGCTATCCGTTATCGAGGAAAGTGGCAAGTCATTGAAAGAATTAGCCAGTGACGTTACAACTTATCCACAAGAATTGGTTAATATTCAAGTAACAGATAAGTCTTCCGCAATGGAAAATGAAAAACTAAAGGCTGTCATTAAAGAAGTTGAAGATGAGATGAATGGGGATGGCCGCGTATTAGTGCGCCCAAGTGGAACTGAACCATTGTTAAGAATTATGGCAGAAGCTGCTACTCCAGAGTTAGTTCATGGATATGTGGAAAAGATTGCTCAAGTAGCACGGGAAGAATTTAAAATTTAAGTAAATTTAAAATAACGAGGATGTAAGCACTTAACTTAGTATCCTTGTTATTTTTATGTTTACGATATAAATTATATCTAGACCAATTTTAATAGTAAAAAATTGACAATGAGAATAAACAACAGTATTATACAATATGTAAAGAATTGTTTTGACTAAATAATGTCTATACCAATTTAATATTATTGATTATAAGGATGGAAATTTATTATGTGTGGAATTGTTGGAGTAACTGGGAATAAAGATACTTTATCAATTTTAATTGATGGTTTAAAACGTCTTGAATATCGTGGTTACGACTCTGCCGGAGTTTATGTAAATGATAACGAAGGACACGATTACTTGGTTAAGCGTCCGGGTCGTATTGCTAACCTAGAAGCCGCCCTTACTGAGAATATTCACGGTATGTCAGGGATTGGACATACTCGTTGGGCCACTCATGGTGAACCAAGTGAGGCTAATGCTCATCCTCAATATTCAACCGATGAACGATTCTACCTTGTTCACAACGGGGTTATTGAAAACTATGCTCAATTAAAGGCTGACTACTTATCAGATGTACATTTTGTTAGTCAAACTGATACAGAAGTTATTGTTCAACTTGTTGATAAGTTCGTGGTTGAAGAACACCTTTCTACTAAGGAAGCTTTATTAAAGGTGCTTAATTTGATTAGTCCTGATTCATCATACGCTTTTGTATTGATTGATAAGGAAGAACCAGATACATTGTATGTTGCCAAAAATAAGAGTCCTCTTCTTGTTGGTGTCGGCGATGGTTATAACATGGTTGGTTCTGATGCCACTTCAATGTTAAAGCAAACTAATGAATTCTTAGAATTAGATGATCACGAATTAGTAATTGTAAAGCCTAATTCCATTGAAATTGAAGATGTAGATGGTAATGTAAAACACCGCGACACATTTACTGTTGACATGGATCCTAATGCTGCAGATAAAGGAGCTTACCCTTACTACATGTTAAAGGAAATTGATGAGCAACCAGCCGTAATGCGGAAAATTGTTCAAGAATACTTTGACGAAAGTGGCAAGATAAATATTGAGGAAGAATTATTGAAGTCAATGGCTGCTGCTGATCATATTTACATTGTGGGTGCTGGTACTAGTTACCATGCTGGTTTGATCGGTGCACGAATTTTTGAAAAGGTCGTTGGCATCCCAACGAGTGTTCACATTTCCTCAGAATTTGCTTATGAACAACCATTGCTTTCTAAGAAGCCATTCTTCATTTTCCTGAGTCAAAGTGGAGAAACCGCTGATAGTCGGGAAGTATTAGTTAATGTCAACAAGAATAATTGGCCAAGTTTAACTATTACTAATGTGGATAAATCAACCTTATCTCGTGAAGCTACTTTTACAGAATTGCTTTATGCTGGTCCAGAAATTGCGGTTGCTTCTACTAAGGCTTATACTGCTCAAATTGCTGTTGAAGCAATTTTAGCTAAGGCTCTCGGTGAATATCTCAATAATCCTGTAGCTGAAGTCTTTGACATTAAGCACCAATTAGGACTTGTTGCCAATGGAATGCAAGCTTTGACTGATAGTAAGAACATCGTGGAAGATATTGCTAACAAATACTTATCTAAGCCACGGAATGCTTTCTACATTGGTCGGGGAATTGACTGGTCTGTTTCCCTAGAAGCAGCCTTGAAGTTAAAGGAAATTTCTTACGTTCAGGCTGAAGGTTTTGCTTCTGGAGAATTGAAACACGGTACAATTGCCTTGATTGAAAAAGGAACACCAGTTATTGGAATTATCACCCAAGATCGGACTGCTGGTTTAACTCGGAGTAACTTGGAAGAAACTCAAGCGCGTGGGGCAAACACATTGACGATTGTTTCTCGTCACTTGGCACATGATGATGACAATATCATCTTGCCTGATGTTGATGAATTATTGAGTCCATTGCTCAGTGTTGTTCCAGCACAATTATTGGCATATTATACTAGTCTTGGTAAGGGTCTTGATGTTGATAAGCCACGTAACTTGGCTAAGTCAGTAACTGTTCAATAAAAATATTTTGCTAATCGCCTGCCACAGAGGGAACTTTGTAGCGGGCGATTATTTTTTACTAAACAAGTAAAAAAATGTTGACATTGCATAATGAAAACGCTAACATAATATTTGTAAGGTATTTAAGTAATTACCTTCTAATCAATTCTCTTTCTCTCTTATGCCAATCATCGTCAATTATGACGATGATTTTTTTTGTTGCTCTCGTTATAATATTAATGTTAGGAAGGAGCGATCAAGTTGGCAGAACAACATGAAGTATTTACATTGATCGAAGAAATAACACGGAATGATGGGAGTACGTATTTTGAGATTGGTAATATGGTTCATAATGGCCGTGCTGAGTTAGCAGTTGAACGGGGTTACCTAAATAATGTCAGAATTCTCCAGCTCAATATTCCGCATTCACGGAATGTGATGAAATATGAGGATTACATCAACGCAAATTATAAGATGCAAGATGAAACGATGGATCATTGGGAAGAATGGAAACGAACTCCAGAAGCCGATCAGGTGGTAGCGGATATTTTGAAGGAAAACCATATTGGTTAAGGTTGAGAAGTGAGAAGATTCTTGGGGGTTTCTAAAGAATGGACACAAAGGTTGGCACACAAAAAAGACTTAAGTCAAAGCACATCACGGGGATAGATGGTTTAAGAACAATTGCCGTTCTTGGCGTAATTGCTTACCATCTATTACCGAATGTCATGCAAGGGGGTTATTTAGGAGTTCCTCTCTTCCTCCTAATAAGTGGCTACTTTATTACCTATCATTTTAGTGAGCGTTTTGAACAACACGAACCAGTTAATTTTAAACGCTTTTACTTCCGGCGCTTTTATAGACTATATCCAGTCTTATTGGTAATGCTTATCGTTACAATTGCCTATATCACTCTCTTTGCTCGGGAGTTGCTAGAACACATTCGGGCAATCTTTTTTACCAATATTTTATGGGTTTACAATTGGTGGGAAGTTTATAATGGCCAGTCATATTTTGACCAATTCACAAACAAGTCACCGTTTACTCATCTCTGGACTTTAGGAGTTGAGGCCCAATTTTATCTAATGTGGCCTCTCATCCTGTATCTTTTGTTTAGGATTATCAAAAAAAGGTCAATTATTAAGTGGATCGTTTTAATCTTAGCTATCCTCTCAGCGATTGAGATGGCTATCCTTTACCAACCAAGTAATCTTAACCGGGTATATTATGGAACAGATACGCGTGCTTTTTCCTTGTTACTTGGTTCATGGCTCGGTTTGGTTTGGCCAATCAATCGTCTTAGCACTGTTGTTCCATTAAGAATGCGAAATCTTTTAGACGGAATCGGTGTGGGTGCTCTTATTATTACCCTATTTGGCTTCTTTACTTTAGATGGTCAAGCTGCCTTAACTTACCATGGGGGAATGTTCTGGTATAGCTTAGTAGGGACTGTTCTCTTAGCCATTATCCTTCATCCGGCTAGTCGAATGAATGGTTGGCTAACAAATAGTTTTTTTACGTGGTGTGGTCAACGCTCATATGGAATTTATGTTTACCAATATCCTGTGTTGGTCTTTTACGAACGTATCGTAAATGTTGGTTATCATCCATTTGTGAGTGCATTTGAGGAACTAGCACTAATTGTAATTATTAGTGAGTTCTCATATAGAGCTATTGAACAACCAATTGCCCATTTCGATTGGAGTAAGTTAAAATGGGCTAACTTTAATTGGAAAAATTGGCGGTACACCCTTCCTAGTGGGATTGCGGCAACGATTATAGTGATTAGCCTAGTCGGCCTTTGTTTACCAACTCCTACTCCTAAAAAAGCACAGGTTCAACAACAAATCGAAAAAAATAGTAAGTTATCAGCTGAACACAATAAACAGGTAGAAAATGGAAACAACGTAAAGGCAGCTAAGACAAGCACAGTTCAAAAACAATATTCTTTGAGTAAGTCTGAAATAAAGCAAGCACAGAAATTACGGACGACCGCAGTGGGTGATTCTGTAATGCTTGATGCTTCAGCTGACCTACAAAAATTAATGCCAAATACTTATGTTGATGCTAAAGTTGGTCGACAAGGAATTCAAACCCCTAAAGTTCTACAACAGTTAAAATCTGCAGGAAAGTTAAATAACATTGTAATTTTAAACCTAGGTAATAACGGTCCCTTAGAACAAAATTCGGTGGATTCCATGCTGAAGATTATCGGTTCTCATCGAGAGGTTTACTGGGTAACACCACATATTCCAAATAAGAATTGGCAACAACAGGTAAATGGTCAGATTAAAGCGATTGCTAAGAAAAATAAAAACGTTCATGTGGTTGACTGGTATACTGAAAGCATTGACCATAGCGACTGGTTTGCTAAAGATGGTGTCCATATGAATGAAGAAGGAAATATTCATTATGCTAAACTAGTTACTAGAACAATTTTGCAAAATCATTAGGTTAAGGATGAGAAAGATGACAAATAACGAGAAATTATTAGATAAGGCGATTGACCTGTATTTGTCGGCGCTCAAAGGGCTGGGCACATTTGTTTCTCAACCCTCTGCTGAATACTCGCTTTCATTTGAACAATATCTAATTTTACGAACAGTGGTCAAAAATCCACGGGTTAAGTTAATGGATATTGCTGAAGAGCGAGGAGTTACTCGGAGCGCAATTTCCCGTCAATTACGACCTTTGTTACAGAAAAACTATATTTTACAAGAAACTGATCCTGATGACCGTCGCCGGAGATTTTTAATAAGTACCGCCAAAGGAGAAAAAGTTGCTCAGGAGATTAGTGATTTAGTATTAAGAAGGTTTTCTGAGTGGGTAAAAGTATATGGGGAAGAGCGAGGAAAGTTGCTCCTTAACCTTCTTGAAGATTTCAACAAACAAATAGTACAAGCATAGAGGTAAACTTATGATTAAGGTAATTGCATTAGATTTAGACAATACTTTACTAAACAGTAAAAAAGAAATTAGCGAGCGTAATGAGCGGGTCTTGAAAAAGCTTCATGAAAATGGAATTCATATTGTCCTGTGTACGGGGAGACCGATTAATGCTATTTGGCCATTAGTAGAGCAGTTAGGCTTAACAGGTCCAGACGATTACACCATTACATTTAACGGTGGATTAGTAATCAATAACGTTAGCAAGGAACACTTATTTGAACTAGGAATGGATAGGACTAATTTAGTACCGTTGTTGAACTTTGTGAGGGAAAAGAATCTTCCGCTAGATGTTTTGGACTTTGAGCAAGTTTATGAGCTTGCTGATCAGCCACGCTCAATCTATAAAACAATCCTAAAGAACATTGAGTTTCAAGATATAGCAAGTACCGACTTGCCAGCAAAGGTGTTTAGTAAGGCGGTAATGGCAATTCCCGCAAAAGAGCTTCAACCAGTTATTAAAGGATTACCAGAGGAATTAAAGCACAAATACCATGCCGTCCAATCGCAACCAATGATTATGGAATTCCTTCCTCAAGGAGTTAATAAGATGGTTGGATTAAAAGCCCTCTTAGACCATTTTGCCCTCGATTTCAGCAATTTGATGACTTTTGGGGATGCAGATAATGATCTTGAAATGATTGAAGCAGCAGAAAAGGGAATCGTAATGGCGAATGGTTTGCCAGAGGTTAAGGCGGTTGCGGATGAGATTACTACTTCAAATGATGAAGATGGAGTAGCAAATTATTGCGAGCAATATTTCGCTTCAATTCTGTAACATAATTGTAATTTAATATGTTTTTTATGGAGAAAAGCAAGAAAATTAGTGTGATTTGCTAATTTTCTTGCTTCTTTTTATAGTGAATATTAGATTTTTAACTAGTATTGTTAGTGTTTAAAATAAAAATTAGGGTTACTGAAAATTTAAATAGTCTTTGCTATTTAGCATGATTGCCGCTATTTATGAATAAATTGTGAAAAAAATAATAAGTTTTATTTCAGCCAATTTACAAATAATTACTAATAACAAGTAAAGCGATACTTCTCTGTCATTTGTCAGTAACATTTTATGTGTAAGATAGACACCGTTGAATCGAATAAAAAGTTACTAAACAAAGGATGGATAATATTGATGATTTCTAAGAAAAAGCTTGTAAACTTAACGACAGCTGTTGGGGCAGTTGCTGTTAGTCTTGTTACTGCTCAGGTAACTGCTAATGCGGATACTGTATATACAGTTAAGAGCGGTGACACGCTTTCAAGCATTTCTTACAAGTTTAATAAAGACAATAACCTCGTTAATACAATTGCACAAAAAAATAGTATTAAGGACATCAACAAAATTTATGTTGGTCAAAAGTTGGTAATTAAGAGTGATGGAGAAATTGCAGTTGCTTCATCCCAAAGCACTAGCAGTAATACTAGCAGCAATTCAAGCCAGCTTAGTAGCAGTGATGCCGCAGCCAAGGCATGGATTGCTCAACATGAGTCCAGCAATAGCTACACTGCTACTAATGGACGTTACATTGGGAAGTACCAACTCGATGCTTCCTACTTGAATGGGGATTTTTCACCAGCTAATCAAGAACGGGTTGCTGATCAATACGTAGCTAACCGTTATGGATCATGGACAGCTGCTCAACAACACTGGTTGGCTAATGGATGGTACTAAAAGATTATTGTCGGAAAGATCTTTAGACGAGGGCTTTTCGACTTTTCTTTTTTATTAGATGTGCTATAATACTAGTACATTTTATGGGGATGTTTTTGGATTCGACAGGTATAGGTCGAGTTTCAATTGCGTTTCGAAGGTTGCGTCTTCGTAAAAACGCTCAGTTTTAAATTATAACTGCAAACAATAATTCAAACTCTTACGCATACGCTGCCTAACAAGTAAGCTTGCGTAAATCCATTCCGGGTTTGTCCATGGTGCGGTAATGGGTTTTATATGTTAATGGACTACGCTTATTACTCCCGTTTGAAGCAATAAGAAGAGATTAATCAAACTAGCTAATCATGCTTGCCCTGATCAGCGGCGTTTTGGTTAGTGAAATCTAAATAGTTGAGATATGAACGTAGAGATTGGAATGGCGATATGCTTGGACACGGGTTCGATTCCCGTCATCTCCATTAACAGAGGCTGATGAAAGTACTTTTGTATTTTCATCAGCCTCATTTTTTAGTCTTAAATGTTACGTGAGTAATTTTCAGGAATCTATCAAGCTTTTCTTTTCTTGCTACAAAGAAACTGGATTATTCTCGCCGTTGGCTGCCTCTTTAGTCCGATAATAAAGTTGGTCACTAACTTCATTTACAAGTTTCCTTATAATGTACAAATGAAGAAGTTTAATAAATAGATTAGGGACAACCTTAAGAGAGTTTTTATTTCCAATACTAATAGAGAATAGTGAACTTATTAATATTAACTGATAATTAAAACTATACTGTAAGATTAATAGTACTTGGAGAAAGTGATAGGGAATGAAATTTCGTCTGGTATATCTTTTAATTCCATAAATACACGAGGCCTGTGTTAGAATTAAAAAGTTAGAGAGAAAAGAATTTATTAAAAAGGATGAGAACTATGCGAATACTAATGATTGAAGATAACCAATCTGTCTGCGAAATGATGGCAATGTTTTTTAAAAAGGAACAGTGGCAATATGATTTTGTTTATGACGGAGAAGAAGCGGAAAAGGTATTCAATGAAAATCCACGTAAATGGGATGTAATCCTCCTTGATTTAAACTTACCAAAGAAAGATGGAATGCAGGTAGCTGCCGATATTCGTCGCATTTCTCCAACCATTCCTTTGATTATGTTAACGGCCAGAGATTCGGAAAGTGATCAAGTACTAGGGCTAGAAATTGGGGCTGATGACTATGTTACTAAACCTTTCAGTCCGATTACTTTGATTGCAAGAATTAAGGCTTTACAACGCCGATCAAAATTAGCAGAAAACGTTGAAAGTATGACTAACTCTACAGACCACTTTGATGTGAAAACAGAGAATTTTAAGATGGATACTAAGACTCGTGAAGTCTATCTATATGGAAAAGAAGTTAATGATTTGACACCAAAAGAATTTGACCTGTTAAAAACATTAGCAAGTAAGCCAAGGCAGGTGTTTAGTCGTTCACAGCTTTTACAATTAGTTTGGGACTATGAATACTATGGAGATGAACGGACAGTTGACGCTCATATTAAGAAATTACGTCAAAAGTTGGAAGAGGTCGGTCCACAGGTAATTCAAACAGTCTGGGGAGTAGGGTATAAATTTGACGATGAGGATAAGTAAACCATGAAACTTTTGTACCGCCTAATGATTGCTTTTTTTACTGTCATTATTACTTTAATGGCAGTTTTAAGTGTGGCCTTTATTAATGTAACGAATGCAACCCTGTACCATAGGACATGGAACCAGTTGCGTACTTATTCGGATAGCTTAGTTCAGGATGCAATTTGTTATAACACGAGCAATCACACATTTCAGGGCTTTGAAAGTCAGGCATTAGTAAGTAATGCTGCCTTATTATCTAACCAACATGTTCATTTTGCAATTTTTGATATTAGTCAAAAGCAGGTTTTTGCTAGTAATGGTTATAAGCCACAAATTTCAAAGAGTAATTGGAAAAAGCTAAAGGATGGCAAAACTATTTATATAAAGCTAACCCGAGCACCGATAGATGGGACAAATGAAAAGCAATCAGCGATGACAGAAGTTTTACGACCATATTTTTACCACAAGAAAATGATTGCGGTTGTTTCTATTGCTACCTTCGTTTCGGTAGTAAAAGAAAATATGCACCAGTTAAAGATTAACCTCCTCATCGCGTTCTTGATTGGTAGCCTTGTTGCGCTAATTATTAGCTATATTTTAGCTCGACCAATTACGAACAAGATTAAACAACTTCGTAAGGGAACGCGGCAAGTTGCTAAGGGGAACTATCAAGTAGAGGTGCCTGTTGCTGGACATAACGAATTGGATGATTTGGCGAGAAGTTTTAACCAAATGACTACGGCCTTGCGAGAATCTGAGAAGGAAATTCGGCGGCAAGAAGAGCGAAGGCGACAATTCTTAGCTGATGCTGCTCATGAAATGCGAACACCATTAACGACTATTAATGGTTTACTAGAGGGGTTACAATATGATGTTATCCCGGAAGAAGATAAGAAGCATAGTATCGAATTGATGCGTAATGATACCCAGCGATTAATCCGGCTAGTTAACGATAACTTAGATTACGAAAAGATTCGGACTAACCAGATTTCGATGGAGCGGAAAGTATTTGATGCTACAGCTGTTCTTGAAAATATGCATGAACAGTTTACAAAGCGAGCGGCCGAAAAGGGAGACAAGATCAAGCTTGATTTGCCGGCTAACTTATTAGTTTATGCGGACTATGACCGTTTTGTTCAAATAATATTTAACCTGATACAAAATGCAATTCAGTTTACTGATAACGGAGAGATTAACATTTCAGGAAAGCGGGATGAAAAGGGAACAGAATTTAGGATTAGTGATAATGGGATGGGGATGACCGAAGACCAATTAAAGAATATTTGGGAACGATTCTATAAGGCCGACCAATCACGGAGTAATAAGAACTATGGAGAATCTGGCTTAGGTTTAGCGATTGTCCGCCAGTTGATTCGACTCCACGGTGGGAAGATTTCTGTGGAGAGTAAACCAAAAGGTGGAACGACATTTACCCTCTTCTTTCCTAATCGAGAGAATGCTCCTCATCCAAATGAATATAATACATAAAATTAAATTTATACCAATATTTATTCGAGGACCTAAACTGCTACAATATAGCGTTTTATGTGAGTATACCAATAAAAAGTTTGTGAATAAAGACTTGTGTAAACGGTTGCAAGTATGTAAAATATGATTTCGTAATATTTATTCATTTTGAAGTTTGATAGGAGAGAATAATAATGTCGATTGTTATACTTGCTTTACTTCCGGCTCTTGGTTGGGGGTTAATGCCATTAATTACAGGTAAAATTGGTGGGTCTGCAGTTAACCAAATGTTTGGTATTGGTGCGGGTGCTACTATTGTAGGCTTGATCGCTTACGCAGTTTCACAACCTAGTGTAAGTACCACAGCCTTTTGGTTCTCTATCCTTTGTGGTGCTTTATGGACTATTGGTCAAATTGGTCAATTTATTTCATTTAAACGGATGGGTGTTTCTAACACGATGCCATTATCAACCGTTTTACAATTAGTTGGTAACTCTTTGATTGGTGTTATTATTTTTGGTGAATGGCACAGTGCCCGTGCATTGACTATCGGGTTTATCGCATTAGCAATCGTTATTGTTGGTGCCTTGATGACCTCTGTTTCCGATGGTACTTCTGATAAAAAAGTGACGGTAAGCAACTTTATGTTCTTGCTTTTCACCACTATTGGTTACTGGGTTTACTCAGCATTTCCAAAAATTCCTATTGTTGCTCATGAAAGTGCACAAGGGATTTTCCTTCCAGAGATGCTTGGTATCCTAATAGGTTCAATCCTGTATGCCATTTTCTCTGGTAACATTTCTTCATTTAAACAAAAAGAACAATACCTTAACATTCTCGGTGGTTTATCATGGGGAATTGCCGCTCTTGCTTACATCTTCTCTGCTAAGGCCTTGGGTGTTACGGAAGCATTTATCTTTACTCAATTGAACGTAGTTATCGCTACATTTGGTGGTATCTGGATTCTTCACGAACACAAGAGTCATCGTGAAATGACTTACACAATTTGGGGAATTATCCTTATTGTTATTGGTAGTATTGCTACTGCCTTTGCATAAAAATGTGGTTGCGACATAAGAAGTTATATCTATAAAAATAAAATAGTGCAGTCCAACAATGGCCTCCAACGATCGGTAAAAAGCCGAATGCTGGAGGCCATTATGATTTGTTGGAAAGCTCAGAGGCTTAGAATGTCGTCGAAAAACGAAGTAACGGGACTCCCTAATATGGCATATTATCTAAATGATCGTTGTCTGTAATCTGTCGAACAGCTTTTGCCGGTACTCCAAGAATAAGAGAATTATCAGGCATATCACTAGTAACAACGGCACCAGCACCAACTACGCAACCGTCTCCAATCTTTACGCCGGGGCAAACTGTAACGTTAGCTCCCAACCAACAATTATTCCCAATTGTAATTGGCTTACCATATTCGTACACATAAGTTTTCCCGTCAATCTGATGTGGATTTCGTTGCTGATATTGTAGGGGGTGAGTTGCGGTAATAAGGGAAACGTTTGGACCGATCATTACATTATCCCCAATTGTGATTGGACAGCCATCTAAGATTGTGAGGTTAAAGTTGGCATAGAAGTTTTTACCAATGTGGGTAAAGAGACCATAGTCAACATGAAGGGGGCCCTGAATGAATGAAAAACCTTCGTGGTGCGGGAATAGTTGGTTGAGTATATTTATTCGTTCTTCTTCCTGGTCTTCAGTAGTCTGGTTGTAATTGTGGCAAAGATTATGGGCAGTAAGACGCATTTTGCTTAGCTCATCGCTGTCTGGCTGAAAGGGTAAGCCGGCAAGCATCCTTTTTGTGTTTTCTTCCATAATGGGAACTCCTTTATTGGTGAATAATTAAATAATAGCAAGAGGAATTTATAAAGTAAAATTGAAGACGGCTACATAGTTAGGTAATATTGTAATGTATAAATATTTTAAGAAGGAAGTCCTGATAATGGCACATATTAAATTAGATAGCAGTTCATTAAAAAAGTTTGTTAACGATAACGAATTAGGCGAAATGCAAGCAAT
>JBCLSJ010000025.1:3084-21489 GCA_041225415.1 Lactobacillaceae bacterium 24-114 | reverse complement strand
ATTTGAGATGTCAAGAACTTTTTTGAAATAATTTCAATTTGTTTTGCTTCTTTCAAACAAGCAGCTTAATTAATATATCACGCTGTCAAAAGTATGTCAACAACTTTTTTGATTTTTTTGTACTGCTCATTGACAACGTTAATTAATATACCTTGTTCTTTATCAACAGTCAATAGGAAAAATCAAAATGTCTGTTTAAAATCATACAGACAATTAAAAATTTCAATCGCCACAAGGTCCACGTCATCAAACCGAAATCTTTCTGTTGGACGATAGCGCACGTAAACAAACTCATCACTCTGTCTAATATAAGTAACTTCACACAAAGGGACACCGAATTCTTCGAAGACACGTGTTTGACGGTTACTAGTTTGATCCCTTCTCATCGCTTGTAGTCGGCGCAAGATTTTCATGAGTTCTGAGGTCATTAGTTTTTTAATTCTCCTTCCTAGCTAACCTATCTGTTTTATTAAGGAAGCCCACCGTCCCGCAAGTGCTGAACGCTGAGCCTATCACAAATCTATTATACTTGTTTTCTTCCTTCTGGGTGCTTAACGCGATCTGGTTTGACAATCAAGGCAATCACACCAGCAAACATCCCAAAGTAATATGTTAACAATCGCCAAAGAAGCATCGCTAAAACTAATTTAGTATTAGAGTTAACAAAGCTGGCAAACAAAACAGAGAAGCTATATTCGGCTCCCCCCGCTCCTCCAGGAATTGGGAATAGAGAAATTACCATAAATATTAATACATGTAAACTAATAACCATTATGACGTTAATATGGTGCACACCCAATGCCAGTAAAATAAAGTACGGAACTATATAGTAGAAAAATAACTGGGCAATTGTTACTAAGCAGACTTTACCCAACTTCCGATATTCGGTCTTCATTTTCAGACTTTCCTTATAAAAGGAGTCAACCTTTTCATTTAAGACAAGCTTCATCTTTTCATAACGTTCAGCTTTCATAAAGATTGCTAATGGCCTAATCAAAAGATTCATCGCTTTTTTGGTAAATCGATACCAATACATTACTAGTAATAGGCCAATGATTACAGCGAGGTGTATCAAAAAGCCAAAGACAACCAGGAAAGCTAAAGCATGAAGTTTTTCTTCAATATAATGAAAACCAATTAATAAGGAAATTAAAAAGTTAAGGACAATCATCCCCTGAAAAACCACAAACTTCATCAAGAGAACCGAACTAGCAATTCCTCCATCAACCCCTGATTGAATCATAGCGACCAACTGAGCTGGCTGGCCGCCTGTAGAAAAGGGAGTGATACCGTTAAATAATTGTTCAATTAATGGTAGTCGCAAGGAATCTTTCCAGGTAAAAGTAGGGTAACGGTCCTTCATAAAGATCTTAACTACTACCCCTTCTAGCCCTAAGTAGAGGCAGATACAGAAAAGAGCGACTAACATCCAGCCCCAATTAATTGTATGAACCTCTTCTATTAAGACCTGAATATTAATATCCCGCAGTGCGTAGACAAAAATTCCCAGTCCCAAGAGGAGCATTATACATAAGACAACCCAATTTCGCCGATTCATTTGGTAATCCCCTCTCTAGCCTGCTGGTTATAGAACTCATACCATACTTTTGCCAGATGGTCTTTCGAATACTTTTCTGATGTCGCAATTGCCCGTTTTTTCAAATATTCTAATTTGGCTTGGTCATGGGTCAGTATATTTAGCTTTATCTGCATTTCAGTTAAATTCTTTGCCGGTTCATAGTCACCATCAATAATTGAATGGTAAAGTTCAAGATCTCGTAACATTACTGGCGTTCCACAACTAAATGCCTCCAAAACAGACATTGGAAATAATTCGTTATATGAGGGGAGGAAGAAGAGATCTGCTGCATTATTTAATTCAGCAATCTCCTGTCGAGTAACAATTCCAGGAAAATAGAGATTTGATGGTGGATTATCTACCACTTTTTTCAACTCACTATAACCATCAGTTAGCCGGCCAAAAGAAAAGCCTCCTGCCCATACAAACTGTATATCAGGGTTATTTTGGGCGAGCTTAATAAAGTCTGCTACACCCTTTCGTTCCTGAATCTGTCCACTTCCCAGAACCACAAACTTATCTTGGGGAAGATGATACTTTTCCCGATAACCCTTCTTGGTGGCGGAATCAACGGGATGAAAATGATCAGAGTTTACGAAATTTGGAATATAGGTTACCTTATCCCGATCAATCCCATAAGCTACAAGTTTATCAATAAAAGATGGATTAACCACTACTAGGTGATCCATTCGTTTATAAAATGCAACTACGTAACGGTAGAAGATCCCCCGAAATGGTTGCGGGATTTTTAGGCTACCTTCTAGTGTCTCTGGCAAGAAGTGAACATAGCCAATCTTTCTCCCCCGTTTTTTCGAAAAAGTAGAGAGATAAAAAGGAAGATCAATCGTATGGTAATGACTGATCTGACTTTGACGATATTTATTAATCGCAATATCGAACTGGTCAGAGAAGCGCTCCTGTAAGAGATTAATCAACTCTAAATAGGCACTCCCTACTCCCTGACCAGCAATCTTATCTGCAGATGAATACATCGTAATCCTTAACATTTCTGCTTAACTCCTTGACCGATGGAAAAATGTTCTTTTCTTTTTATTCTCCAATTTTTTTGCCATATCATCTTGACAGTCCCGATAAAAATCGAGAATCCGGTGGGCAAATACTTCAGATGAAATCTCGTGTAGTTTCCGGTCACGCTTGCTTTGATCTTCCTTCGTCCGTGGATTATTCAAATAATGAAGAACCCCCTCTACCAGGTCAATCCGCCGTTGGAAGCTAATCCCAATTGCTGGATCATCAATCAACTCATCGGTATATTCACTTCTCATAACCACAATTGGGAGACCGGATGCCAAGGCTTCATCATAGGTTAATCCTTGTGACTCTGTATCAGAGGCTGAAACAAACACGTTAGCCATTTGATAATAATGGTGAACATCATCATTATTAATTTCACCAGTGAACTGAACATGATCAGTTAGATGCAATTGTCGTACCTGACGTTCTAAAGTTGAACGAGCTGGTCCATCTCCCACAATCAATAATTGAGCATCTGGTGACTGAGCTAGAATATCCGGCATTGCTTCAATTAAGGTCTGAATGTTTTTTTCAAACGCCAACCGACTTAAAGACAGTAAAATTGGGGTATTAGGTTGGTATCCCCACTTTTCCCGTAAGGCATTCTTTTCTTCTTCAGAGTCTTGGGTATTATAGACCCGGAGATTAATGCCGGTTGGAATAATGCGGATCGGTGAAGTAACATTATACTCCTCCATCGTTTCCAAAACTCGCTCACTAGGAGCAACAATTCCGGAAATATTACGCATGTATAGATGAGCCAACCGCGCCACATCATTTGGCTTTAAAATATGACCATTGGCGATGTAGTGAAGGTAGTCCTGGTACATAGTGTGATATGTATGTAAACAAGGAATCTGCAGATGGTGAGCGACCATTTTCCCCATTGCTCCTAATGCAAATTCTGTCTGATTATGCACTATGTCCAGTTGTAACTTTTCAGCAATCCTCATTGCTCGAAAAGCCCCCCGAATTGCTATTCGACGGTCGGTAAATGAAACAAAGGGAATACTTGGGAAACGATAAATACCATTCTCCACGTCATCATGCCTTGCTTTTGGATCTGTTGTCGTAAAAATATAGACATTATGTCCTTGAGCAATCAGTTCATCGCGCAATGTCCGAATCGAGGTAGCTACCCCGCTAACTTGTGGAAAATATGTATCTGTAAAAAGACCGATATTCAAGCCAACTGCTCCTTTACTTAAGTAATCTTTTTTCGGTTTAGTTACGATTATTATACTAGAGCCAGCCAGTTACCGCAAAAAGATTTCCTTTAAAATGCATCTTTGGTAACTATTCATTTACTAACGGTACCTCTTCACGAATCATTTGTTGAACCTCACTGGCCGTCGTCGCATTCAGTGCTCGGTGTACTAAGGGCTGCAGTTGTCGCGTGTTCAAACGATTAATCAGAGCTCGTGTCTGTAAAATGCTGACACTATTCATTGAAAACTCATCCAGTCCCATAGCAATTAAAAGTGGGGTAGCCAAAGGATTAGCGGCCATTTCCCCACATAACGAGACCCATTTTCCTTCCGCATGGGCTGCATCAATAATTTGCTTAATGAGACGGAGAACAGCCGGATGAAGTTCTTGGTAAAGGTTACTAACATAAGGATTCCCTCGATCAGCTGCAAACAAGTATTGAATCAAGTCATTGCTACCGATACTGAAGAAGTCCACTTCCCGGGCAAAGGTATCCGCCATCACTGCAGCGGATGGCACCTCAAGCATCATTCCAACTTCAATATTTTGGGCTACATCAAAACCTTCCTGCTGTAGTCGCTGTTTTTCTTCATCTAATATTTCTCGCGCCGTCCGAAACTCTTCTACCGTTGCTATCATTGGAAACATGATGGCTAATTGACCATAAACTGAAGCCCGTAATAAGGCTCGCAATTGGGTGCGCAGGAATTTTTCTTGATTCAATCCCACCCTAATTGCTCGGTAACCCAAGGCTGGATTTTCTTCTTTCGGCAAATCAATCATCGGCAACTGCTTGTCACCACCAACGTCTAACGTCCGAGCTACTACTAGTTGCTGGTTCATTTCCGTTAAAATTTGCTTATAAGCTGATGTTTGTTCATTTTCGCTCGGTAATTGCTTGTTGTTAGCATAAAGAAATTCGGTCCGCAATAAACCAATCCCTTCAGCCCCATTCTTCTGTGCGGCAGAAATATCCGTTGGTGATCCGACATTAGCTACAATCTGGTAGTGCCGCCCATCCGTGCTAACGGTTGGTTGATCACGCAACTCTCCCCACGATTGTTGTTCTCGGCGAAAATCGGCTGCCAACCGTTGATAATGGTCAAGCTCCTTTACTGACGGACGGACTACTACCTTACCATGGATACCATCGACGATTAAAAGACTACCATCTTCAATCTCTTCGGTTGCTTCATTAGTGCCCACCACTGTTGGAATCGACAAATTTTTACTCATGATTGTGAAATGAGAGGTTCTTCCCCCTTCATTCGTCACAATTCCTCCAACAAAGCGCCGATCAAATTGAGCAACATCGGTGGGGGTGATACTATTTGCCACAATAATTACCCGATGATCCAAGGACTTAAGATCAGGTAAATGGACATCTAATAAGTGCGCTAAAACTCTCTTGCTCGCATCCTTCACTGCTGTCGGTCTGGAAGCAAGATAATCTAATTCATCATTTTTCGCAATCTTATCCAGCATCGTATCGGTTACTTTCTTAAGTGCCCATTCCGCCGTGTAATGATTGCTTTTTATTTCATTAATAATGGTTTTTGTAAGAGTCGGGTCAGTGAGGAGAACTAACTGTTCATCAATTACGTCCGCGGCCCTCTTTCCAAGGGTATCCTGGGCATGTTTTCGAATTTCTTTTACTTCACTTAGCGCTAAAGTAAAAGAATCATGAAGCCGACTGACCTCATGATTCTCATTTGATGAATACTGTTGGTTAACCGTTAAATCCGGCCCTACTAATCGGTAAGCAGGTGCAATGACAATCCCACTGCTCGCTGCCAAACCGTTTAATAGTGTAGACATTAATCAGTTAAGCCTTCCTTCTTCATTGTTTCAGCAACTGCGTCTAAGGCTTCCTTTTCGTCATCACCCTTAGTAGTGATTGTAACGTCAGCATTTTGACCAACACCGAGTGACATAACACCCATAATGGACTTTAAGTTAACGCTCTTGCCATCGTATGAGAGGGTAACGTCAGAGTTGTACTTAGAAGCAGCTTGAACCAGGATAGTAGCTGGACGAGCGTGAATACCGGTTTCAGAAGTAATTGTAAAATCACGTTTTTCCATATTAATCATTCTCCTTCGAACAATATTAGCAAATTATCAGCAACATGAGCCTGATAAATTCATTAACCTTATTCTAGCAATTGTCCTATTTAATTACAAGCTCTCATATCTATTGCTCACTGCTTTTTAGTCGATATGTAAGCGTTCCCCCGCGATGAGCTTCCCCACTTATTTGGGTACGGAACTGATAGGCATGGAAGATCGGTTGAAATTCAATAAATTCTTCAGGCTTGATTTCAAATTCTTTTATTTTACCGTCATGTAAATCTTCTAATAACTGTTCGTAATCTCTATCTGCCATCTAATCACCTCACGTTTAATCTCTCTCATTTTAGCATTCATTTATCATGAGTGCTAAAATTTATGCTAAAGGGTGCAAAAAATCTAAACTTATGGCTTGCACTCTATATAAAAGTAAGTATAATAAATACAAACGTCAAGAAAGGTCAAACTTTTTCGACCACTGGAATCGTTAAATTAAGGAGGTATTTAACTCGATGCTTTGTCAGAATTGCCATCAAAATCCTGCAACGATCCATTTACAAATGAACTTTAACGGGCAAAAGATGCAGATTGACCTGTGTCAAAATTGCTATCAAGAATTTCAAAATATGCAAACTAATTTAATGAACGGAGGTAACGGAATGAACAATAATTTCAGTTTTGGAAGCCTCGAAGACTTCATGAATGCAATGAATAACATGCAAAGTCAACAAGCTGCTGGAAATGGTCAAAACTTTAACGGCCAAAATCAACGACAAGGCGGTAATGGCAGACGTGGTAATGGCGTCTTGGCTCAATATGGGATTAACCTAACTGATTTGGCACGCCAAGGAAAGATTGATCCAGTCATCGGCCGGGACAACGAAATTAAACGTGTAATCGAAATCCTTAACCGGCGGACCAAGAACAATCCTGTTCTCATTGGTGAAGCCGGGGTTGGTAAGACTGCCGTTGTAGAAGGGCTTGCTACTGCGATTGTTTCTGGTGAGGTTCCAGAAAAGTTAGCTAATAAGGAAATTATCCGTCTTGATGTCGTTTCTTTAGTCCAAGGAACTGGTATCCGGGGTCAATTTGAAAAGCGAATGCAACAATTAATGGAAGAAGTTCGCAAGAATAAGAATATCATCCTCTTTATTGATGAAGTCCACGAAATTATGGGTGCCGGTAATGCTGAAGGTGGTATGGACGCTGGAAATGTATTGAAGCCTGCCCTTGCCCGTGGTGACTTCCAACTTTTAGGTGCTACAACCTTGAATGAATACCGGAAAATTGAAAAGGACGCTGCCTTAGCTCGTCGTTTCCAACCGGTTGAAGTTAATGAACCATCAGTTGAAGAAACATTACGGATCCTAAACGGAATTAAGGCTCGTTACCAAGATTACCACCATGTTAAGTACACTGATGATGCTATTGAAGCAGCAGTTAAGTTATCTGACCGTTACATTCAAGAACGCTTTCTCCCAGATAAGGCTATTGATCTCTTAGATGAAGCTGGATCACGGAAGAACTTGACTTTGAAGAACGTGGATCCAAACGCCATCGAAAATGAAATCCATACTGCTGAAGCTCACAAGCAACAAGCCGCAGATAACCAAGACTATGAAAAGGCTGCCTTCTACCGTGACCAAGTTAACAAGTTGGAAAAGGCAAAGAAGGAAGCTGAAGAAAGTCACACTGAAGAATCTGCTACCGTTACTGCAGCAGACATGCAAAAGATTGTCGAAGAAAGGACAAATATTCCTGTTGGGGATCTCCAACAACAAGAAGAAAACCAACTTCGTGACCTCGATAAGAAGCTCGATGAACACGTTATTGGTCAAAGTGAAGCAGTTGACAAAATTGCGCGGGCTATTCGGCGAAACCGGATTGGTTTAAACAAGTCTGGTCGGCCAATCGGTAGTTTCCTTTTTGTCGGCCCTACCGGTGTTGGTAAGACCGAAACCGCTAAACAACTTGCATTTCAGCTATTTGGATCTAAGGACGCTATGATTCGTTTTGACATGTCCGAATATATGGACAAGACCTCTACTTCCAAATTAATCGGGGCTGCTCCTGGTTATGTTGGTTACGAAGAAGCAGGTCAATTAACCGAACAAGTACGGCGTCATCCTTACAGCTTAATATTGCTTGATGAAGTAGAAAAGGCTCATCCAGATGTAATGCACATGTTCTTACAAATCTTGGACGATGGACGTTTAACAGACTCTCAAGGGCGAACTGTCAGCTTCAAGGATACAATCATTATAATGACTTCTAATGCCGGTACTGGTGACGCTGAATCTAGCGTTGGTTTTGGCGCTGAAGCAGCTGGTTCAACTAACTCAATTGTTGATAAGTTGTCTGAGTACTTCAAACCAGAATTTTTGAACCGGTTCGATGACATTATCAAATTTAACGCCTTGAACAAGGAAAACTTAATGAAGATTGTCAACTTGATGATTGATGAAGTAAACGGGATGTTAGCTGAACGTGAACTTAACATTAATATTTCCGAAGACGTTGCTGAAAAATTGGTTGACCTTGGTTACGATCCAAAGATGGGTGCCCGTCCTCTTCGTCGGGTAATTCAAGAACAAATCGAAGACCGGATTGCTGATTACGTCCTTGACCACAATGATGCCCACAATTTAGCTGCTCAGCTAAATGACGATGGTGAAATCTCAGTGGATGCTCGGGCTTAGTCTTCTATAAATAATTTTAAGTGAAACTGGGAAATAACCAATTTGCAAGGCGGTGGGCTAAGGATAGAACGATGATTAGCGAGGAACGAGTTGATTATCGTTTGGACTTAGATTCGAGCCTTACGGTTACGACGCAAAGCTAGCCTTTTAGGTTTCCCGCGATTAGACTCTGCAGCATTCGAAAATAATAAGAGGTCGGCGAAAATACAAAGTATTTTCCCGACCTCACTTTTTTGTTCAAAATACTGGCAATAATTAAATTTTATCAAACTTACTATGCATTTCTTTCCCCTACATAATATAATGGAAAAAGAAGAGAACAGGGTGAATGAAATGCTTGATCAATTTAAGACTGGAAACCCAATTTGGGTCTACTATACAAATATCGATACCGGCGAAAATTTAATCGTTCCCCAACTGCTCCGGGGATTTGTCGGTCAAGACTATCAGGTGGAGCAAAAAGATTTTGACGGCTACCAATTTGTTGAAAGTAAAGGTGAACTTTCCGGAACATTTGATATGAACCCTCACAGCGTCCACCTTTACTACCGCAATCAGGACTGGGGCGAAGTTGAGGCAATTGAGATGTATCTTCATTTAGATGCTCCCACTCCGGTTTATAACGAGCCAAACGGGATGCAGGTCGGTCTCCCCTATCCAACTGACCTGATTCTAAAGGCCTTTCACCGGGTTGCTACTAATACTGGTGAGTTCTGGTATGAGATCGGTAGTGATCAATGGATTAAATACGACAAGATGTCCGTCGTTAGCAACCCCTTTGACGAAAAGGAAGAGCATTTAAAATCAAAACTAGCGGAGAATATGTCAGTTTTACCAACAAAGGACTTACATGCAGTTATTGATTACCTGCCGGGCCAAGTGATTGACGTCTTCGATGAACCATATGGGCAAAAAGTCGGTGAGTTAAAAGATGGTGAACATATTACTATCTTGGATAAGCTTAGCGACAATGGTGAAGTGACCTGGTTTCGCATTGGTGAAAAACAGTTTATTACGGGCAACTATGTTAAATTGGAGGATGAAGATGACGAATAAACAACAAACTGTTGCTGTTATTGGAGTTGGCAGTATGGGATCCGCTATTATCGAAGGATTAAGTAACTTAAATCGCTTTAACCTTATCGGTGAAAACCCTGTTAACCCTCGAGTAGACAAGTTACGCAACAAGTATGGTTTTACTCTGGTTCACGAATTGAGTCGGGTGGTAGAACTTGAACCAGATTACGTAATCTTGACTACACCCGCTCCAATCACTTTAAAAGTGGCTAAAGAATTAAAGAAGCTGCCAAAATCAACAATCGTTATTTCGGCAGCCGCTGGTGTGAGCCTTAAGCATCTCAAGGACAAACTTCCTAAGGTTAACCTTGCAGCGATGATTCCTAATACTCCAGTGGCGGTCAATAGCGGAACGATTGGCTTAACCATTGATGAAGAAGCAGACGATGCAATGCACCAAGCAATTATCGATTTCCTAGGTTTGCTGGGTGACGTAATTGAAGTTACTGAAGACCAATTGGATATCGTCGGCGTGGTTGGTGGTTGTGGTCCTGCCTTTGTCGATGTCTTCATGGATGCAATGAGTGATGCCGCAGTTGCTAAAGGAATGAACCGGCAAACCGCCTATAAAGTTATCTCCAGCATGGTTAAGGGAACAGGTAATCTGGCATTTAGCAGTCAAAAGACACCTGCTGAACTGCGCGATCAGGTTACTTCCCCTGCTGGTACCACTATCCGCGGCGTAATGGCCTTAGAAAAGAATGCTTTCCGCTATGCTGTAATTGATGCTGTGAAGAAGGCTGCTGATTAACGCAAACTGATTATAAATAAATTCTAAAATAACAAAAAGCAAGAGGTTGGAAATTTTCCTAATCTCTTGCTTTTTGTTATGTCATCTAAATCCTAATTGTTCACTTCATCCTCACCCTCAACGCTTTGAGGATAATTCAAATCAGTGTAATGATGGTTAGCCTGCTTCTGCGCAGTATCCTTGCTTGTGTAGAAAACACTGTTAGTAGTCAATTTATCTCCACTAGCTGAAACAAGAACAGTCTGCTTCTTGCCATTTATCTTTTCTTTATGTAAAGCATAGTATTGACCCTTATTGTCGGTATCACACCAGCCACGAACATTCAACCATTGAAGACCATGTGAACGAACGAGACTTGCACTTTGCCAACTTTGAGTTTGGTATTGGACAGATTTATTCTTAGCATCTGCACTAGAAAGAAAATCTGGATATTGCTTGTAAAGGGTGGTCTTCGTGCTAGAACCATTATTGGTTGAAACAGAAATGGTATGTTCACGAATAGTTAACTTAGTTTGCTGGTTACCATCATTGGAATACCAAACACCGCGCATATCCTTTGGAGTAGAAAAGTCAGCCTGACGACCGAATTCATGATCTGCTGCTGAATTCTTTCCCGAACGCTCGTCATAAACTTTACTGTTCTTAACTAACTGTTGAACCTTTTGTCCCTGACCATGTTCATTAATATACTGAGCCATGTCATTTTGGCTAACTGTTCCAAGCTTTTCGGCTTTCTGCCCCTTCTTTACATTCTTATAAATGTTAACGCTGCCATCATCATTTACGGTATAAGCAATATCAGCGGAATTCTTATCAGCAGTCGTGCTGTACAAAATTCCATCTCCATCTTCACCCGTTGAACCTGGTGTTTCTAGTTCATAGTCACGAGTATCGTAAAGGGTAGTCTTTAAACCATTTTTCTGTGAAGCCTTAGCTACCTTCGTCCAGTCACCACCATATTTCTTACTACTGTATATGGTAACTAAGCTGCTAACCTCTTGTGGTGGTAAGTTAGTCGAATCAATATTAACATTTTCGTTGCTTGTTACCGTCTCAGCAGTTGAAGAGCTGGAACTAGAAGACGATGAGTTCGAAGCTGATTGCGCTCCACAACCGGCTAATAATAAAGTCAAACCAACAACTGAGATCTTCCCCACTAATTTCTTGTTAACCATATCTCAACACTCCTATTCTTCTGCTGGATAAGTAACCATAAAATAATTAATTATTCATTATCATGCTTTCTCCTTAATGGTAATCTTTTAACTGTGCAAAAAGCAAATAATATAGCTTGTACATTATAAAATAAAGAATAGGCCTGATGAAATTTTGTCAGGCCTATTCTTTATTTCGGCTTAATCTCTTCTCAATTGCATCCGATCACTAAAGAACTTAGAAATTAACAACACAATCACAATGTAGATTCCCCAAAAAATCCACCAAGTAATCTCTGAATTAAGCATATTCACGAGCGGACTGTCTGGGCCGAACCAAAAATTATATTGGAAGCCACCTAAAGATACTAATACCCGAGCAATTCCTACTAGAAGAAGGATAAAAGCTACGGGTAACCCGATACCAACAATCCACTTCCACGTACGATTGAGCAAGCCAAAACCATTCCCTATCATTTGAGCAGTTAAGGCTGCAGTTAAAAGAAGCAGTAAGTTTACCCCCATTGATGCCCAGCTGGTAATTGGGTGATTAAATAAAGTTAGCAATTCGTCAACAATCCAGATACCAACTGTTGCGACAATTGCGGCAATCAAACGTCCATTCCATAACGTCTTTCGGGAAATTCCGTTCTGGATAGCCCATTTAAAATCACTGTATGAATCTATCAAAAAGTAGGCAATCAAACCAATGTTAAAAAATGCTGGTAATGTACCTGGAATTCCTTGTAAAGAAATCAGATAAGAATCAAATTTATGATCAATAACTAGTTCAAAGGTTGCTCCAATAAGCATAATGCCGATGATCCAAGCTGCTATAATTCCCAATGTGGTGCCTAGGCGACGAAAAACATTGGTCGTTACTAATTTTAATTCATGACTAATCATTCTTACTTTGCCCCCCGTTAGTTAAGTAAATAAATAAGTGCTGTAAATCGTAGTGCCCGATCTTGACGTTATCCGGCAAGATGCGGTCTTCTGGCAATTTATCAAAAACATAAGCCGTCCGGATATTTCCTAAATCTTCTGTATGCAATACTTTTAAGCCATCAACATATTCATCAACTAATTTGGCTGGTCCTGCCACCTCGTATGCTTTATTTAAGAGCTCCTCTACTGAAGTGTTTTGTAAAATATGGTGATGATCAAGCAAGATAACATGCTCCACTAATTGTTGAATTTCATCAATCAAGTGAGTAGAAAGAATAATAGTCCGTGGACGTGTTTGATAAGAGTTCAATAATTCTCGGTAAAAGACATCCCGGTGGCTAGCATCCAACCCTAATACTGGTTCATCAAGGAAAATATAGTCGGCATTAACGTTTAAGGCTAAAGTAACCTTAACTGCAGTTTTTTGCCCCGTGGATAATTTAGTAAACTTAATTTTGTCACTCTTAATGCCAAATTCCTTCAACATTTTTTCGGCATTTTTATAGTTAAAGTTTCCATATGCGGCATCAGCTAAGTCAAACATGTGGTTAATCCGTGTCTGTTTTGTGTAAAGATCTTCTTCACCAATCAAGAAAATTTTCCCCAGAGCTTGGTCATTATTATTGATATCTTGGTTACCTACTTCAATTGAGCCAGAAGTAGGAAAAATTCGGTTAGCAATCAGATTAAGTAAAGTTGACTTTCCCGCTCCATTTCTTCCAAGCAACCCATAAATTTTTGCTGGCTCTAAAACAAATGACACATCATCCAGAATTGTTCGTTTCCCAAATTTCTTCGTTAAATGGTTAATATTTAATGGTTCCATCTTGTTCTCCCCGTTCAATTAATTCTAATAAATGCTGCTGATTAATTCCTAACTTTCGCGCTTCAATCAATAATGAGCGAATATAGTCGTTGTAAAAACTCTCCTTACGCTGTTCCATAATTTTTTCTTGCGAACCTTCACGGACAAACATTCCCCGACCTCGGCGCTTTTCAATCAAGCCTTCGTTAACAAGTACATTCATCCCTTTTAATACCGTTGCCGGATTGATATGAAGTTGTTGGGAAAGCTGGTTAGTCGATGGTATTTGCTCACCTTCATCAAAGCCACCAGTAAAAATCATTTCCTCCAACTGGTTAGCAATTTGCTGGTAAAGCGGTGCCGATTCATCAAAGTGGAATTGCAAAGGATCACCTCCTTAAAAGCTTGTTTGTTATATAGTTAATTACTTATGTAACTAACTATATAATATCTATTTTAAAATAGCAAGTGCTTAGAAAAAATAGAGCAAGAAAAAGTTAATTAAAACTTCAATTCTTGCTCTATGTATTTAATATTATTCACTTTTAACTGGTGGTTGTGGCTCCTGATGGCCATCATGTGGATGTTCCAAACGATAAATATCAAACATGTATTCTACGACTGTCTTCACTACCCCATAGAATGGGATACACAGAATCATTCCGGCTAAACCAGCGATATGCCCTGCAGCCAACAAAAGGATAATAATTGTTAATGGGTGAATGTTCAACGATTTACCGATGATATTTGGGTAAATAATATTACCATCAACCTGTTGTACGATAAGCACAACAACAATTACCCAAATTAACTTATCGGGAGCCATCGTTAGGGACACAAACAAGGCTGGAGCTATCCCAATATAAGGACCAACATAAGGGATGATGTTGCACAAACCAGCAACAATTCCCAGCACTAGGCCAAGCGGCTGATTGATTAACAGATAACCAATCGTTGTACAAACCGCCACAAATAAACATTCAATTACTTGTCCAGAAATGTATGAAGATAAAGTAGTATTCATTTTGCTAAGGAGGTTATTAATTTCCTTCGCATGATTTGGAGAGAACCACTTTTGGATTGAAGGGATTAACTTATTACCATCTTTTAACATATAAAATAGGATAACGGGAACAGTAATAGTTACCACTGTCACATTAGTAATCATATTAATAATATTACCTACTTGCGAGGATAATCCCTTCAAAATTTCTTGTGCATAGGATGCTAACTGACGGTCAAATTGATGGTAGTAGCTATTTAAGTCCACATTCTTTAATGGAGAATCCCTAATTGTATCGTTCAACAATTTTTGCAAACCACTAACCGTCTGCGGAAGGTTATTTACTAATTGCGTAATTTCCTTTACGACTGGTGGAATTAACATTGAAATTCCACCCACCACAATGATAATCAAAAGTAAAACAAGCAATAGACTAGCTATCCCTCGATTAAAATGAAACTTGCCAATCTTAATCTTTAGCATCAATTCTAAAATTGGATTCAACATATAGTAGAGGAATCCAGATAAAATCATCGGTACAAAGATAACCGAGATAAACGTTAAGAATGGCTTGAAGACAAAATCAATCTTAGTACAAACCATTAATAATGTTGCAATAATCAATAATACAAGGGGCCAAAATAGCCAACGAAATTGAATCTTGTTAAGCATAATAATTTCCTTTTATATAGAGATGTACATAGTTTTCAGAATACACTAATCATAAACGAAAGTAAATGTTATACTTACTTATTAATAGCTGTTAAAATAAGAAATGAGACTATTTCAAGGAGAATTGTATGAAAAAACCAATTATTGGTATTTCCGGATCCCGAGTACTTAATAATGTTGGGATTTTTCGGAGTTATGTGAACGAAAATTATGTGAATGCTGTCTTAAACAGTGGTGGCATTCCCTTCATTATTCCATTTAGTACGAATGATGGAATAATTACAGAACAGATAGCTCAAGTGGATGGATTAATCCTATCCGGTGGGCATGATGTCGATCCTCGTAATTACGGCGAAGAGTCCCAGCAAAAGATTGGGGATATTTGGCCTGATCGCGATCACTTCGACATGCAATTGCTGGCAGAAGCAGAAAAAAATCACTTGCCTGTTTTAGGTATTTGCCGTGGTGCCCAATTGATCAATGTAGCTCATGGGGGCTCCCTTTATCAAGATCTTTCCTACCGCGAAGTTGAAACTTTAAAGCACATGCAGGGCCATACGCCAGATTTGCCAACACAAACCATCGATATTAAAAAGGATAGTGCACTGGCAAAAGTCTTTAATCCAACTCCTACTGCTTCTATTAATAGCTTCCATCATCAACTTATTAAAAGGGTTGGGGATGGTCTAACGGCAGTTGCTTGGGCCAAAGACGGAGTAGTAGAGGCATTTGAAAATAGAGATGGTTCGGTGATTGGTGTCCAATGGCACCCAGAGAACCTCTTTGCAAAAGATAAAACTATGAATAACCTCTTTGTTAATTTAATTAAACAAACTTGGAAAGAAGGCGCAGTTAATGACTAAAACAAAATTAGGTTTTTGGTCAATTGTTCTCCTCGCAATTAATTCGATTATTGGTTCCGGAATTTTCTTAACCCCAGGATCTGTCGTTTCGATGGTTGGTTCTAAAGCTCCACTTGCCTATTTATTGGCAGCCATTTTTGCTTCATGTCTGGCAATTACCTTTGCAGCTGCCGCAAAGTACGTTAATAAAAGTGGGGCAGCTTATTCTTACGCCAAGGCTGCTTATGGAGAAAACATGGGATTTTACATGGGTGTTGTCCGTTTCTTCTCTGCTTCTGTTGCCTGGGGTGTAATGGCGGTTGGTGTTATTCGCTCCTTATATTCAATTTTTGGTTGGTCACAATCATTTAAGAATATTACCTTAGGGTTTGTGATTCTCATGTTAATCATCATGGTTATTAACCTTTTAGGCCGACGCGTTTTTACCATTATTAATGACCTCTCTACTATTGGCAAAGTCGGGGCTCTCCTCTTGATTATCGTAGCTGGTACCTATGTTCTGCTTAAGACCGGAGAAAATCACTTTAACGAACTTGACCACTTAAAGAACGCAGCCGGAAAATCATTAGTCCCTGCCTTCACTACTTCAGGTTTTGTCATGGCCGTCATTTCAGCCTTTTATGCCTTTACCGGGTTCGAAGCCGTCGCCACGGGGTCCGAAGATATGAAGTCACCTGAAAAGAACTTGCCACGGGCGATTCCTCTAGCCATTCTAATCATCGCAGATATCTATATTGCAACAATTGCGATTGCCATGATGGTTAATCCAGAGGCAATGGTTACGACGAAACAGGTCGTTGCCTTAGTCGCTATCTTTCATAATAAGGTCTTACAAAACGTGATCTTAGCGGGAGCGGTTGTTTCCATGTTTGGAATCAATGTCGCCTCTTCCTTCCATACACCACGGGTGCTGGAAGCGATGGCAAATGAACACCAGGTTCCACAATTTATTGCTAAGCGAACCCGATTGAACTTCCCGCTCATTTCATTCTTTATCACCCTTTTGTTGGCGATGGGAATTCCAATGGCATTTGAATATAATCTCCCTACGATTATCGTTATCAGTGCGACCGTTCGTTTCTTCGAATTTATCGTTATTCCTCTTGGGGTAATTCGCTTCTACTTTGGGCGAAATGTTGAAGTAATTCTTCCAGCGCAAAAAAACTTATTTACCGACGTTATCCTCCCAGTCGTTTCGGTAATTATTACAATTTTCTTGCTAAGCCGTTATGAATGGGTTGCAGAATTCAGTACCGTTAGCCATGGTCAAACTCACGCTAACTGGTTCGCCATTTTCGGCATGTTCTTTGGCTTCGTCCTCTTACCAGCTATTCTCTTCTGGTTGACAAGACGCGAACGAGCGGAAAATGTGGTGAAATAAGGATAAGTCCTCTAAGCGTGTAACAACTTTAGAGAACTTTTTTTACACAATTTTTATTTCTCTGTTAATATGCACAAATCTAATAAGCATTTCTTTGACAATTGTTACATAAAATAAAAAATTTAACGTTTTATTGACTTGTTATTTACAAATATATTTCAAGCATGTTACAATGTATGTATCAAATGATGATTAACAACGTAATCTATTCGTTGGAAAAAGGAGTGCTATTATTATGATGAAGTTAAATAAGAAAATTCTAAATGGATCATTAGTTATTTTGCTTGCTCTTGGGTTAGGCGGATGTGCTGCTAACAGTTCATCTACAACAACTCGTAAGAGTAGTGAGGCTTCAAGTTCACAAGTAACTAAGGAAAGTCACAAGAAGACTAGTGAAAGTTCCTCTAGCAAACAAGCAGTTGCTTCTAGTCAAAATGCAACTAGTGCTATTTCAAACGTTGAAGCTACTCAAAGCACTTATGCTTCATCAGCTCCGGTTACTAGTTCAAGCATTTCTGCTAATACAAAATCTGCTACTGCAGCTAGCCAATACACTGCTCCAGCAACTACCAATGCAACCACTACTTCTTCAAGCAGCAGTACTAAGCAAGAACAATCAGCTCAACTTGGTTTAGGCGATGTCGCTACCTGGACTGATGCTAATGGTGTTACCCACAACGTTGATTGGGATGGAATGGATCGTTACACTACTAATGGCAGTTCCGAAGTTCACTATCAAGACTGGTCTGGTCCACTTCCAAGTGGTGTAACTATTACCCACAATAATTAATAAATTAAATAGCACTCCGATTAAGGACATGTGTTATTTAATCAGTCCTTAATCAAAAAGAAGTTCCTAAGTGTTTAGGAACTTCTTTTTAGTTTAATTATGATAACAATTGTCCGTTATTCATATCAAAGTTATACCATTTACCATTAATTAAGTGAGATCCATTTTGAAGTTGCCCCTCTTCATTATAATAAACGATTCGCCCGTCTGGTAACTTCTGGAAGCCAGTTGCCATCCGACCATTTGCAGGTAGGAAATAGTACCAATGGCCATTTAATTGTATTTCTCCACGATACATATTTCCATTGGTCTCACTAAAGTAATAAGTGTATCCATCTGTAGCTTTCGTTAGTCCATTTTGAAGTTGACC
>JBCLSJ010000025.1:0-2984 GCA_041225415.1 Lactobacillaceae bacterium 24-114 | reverse complement strand
TACATATTTCCATTGGTCTCACTAAAGTAATAAGTGTATCCATCTGTAGCTTTCGTTAGTCCATTTTGAAGTTGACCCTCTTCATTGTAATACACAATCCGCCCGTCTGGTAACTTAATAAATCCAATTACCATTGCGGATGTTTCGGGAGAAAAGTAGTACCAGTTCCCATCACTATAGAACTCTCCTGTAACAGCTTGTCCATTTTTATTATAGTAGTAGGTAGAATTACCTACCTTATGAAATCCTTCACTCTGACTACCTGTAGTCCAAATATAATGCATATCTACGGTTTTCACCTTAAATGTAAATGATGTAGATACTCCATTGCTATAGAGGGTACCTTGAGCTGTTGCCTCTAAAACTTCAGGATATAAAGCCATCGTCATAATCGGCTGATCATACACAAGGAAGTTTTTTGCGTGCCCAAATTCTTCTACTCCCTGATCTCCGGCATCATCAAATAGCATTCCGATAACCCCATAATATATTAAGGCACGTAAATCATCCATTGTGGTAACAGTAAATAAAGGAATACTATTTCTATCCTTAAAGTCTTCCATTCTGGCTTGCGCATATGGTCTAGATGCTAATACTGATATATTATCTACGTAAATTTGATTTGCTGCAATATTCTCACTTTGTCCATTCAGTATGGATTCATCATGATATCCTCCAGTAAATAAAGATTCATTCTTATCTTGATATTGAAGGGTCATTTCCTTAACAGCATTTATCGTAGATTGATTCTGTGTAAACGGTTCTTTGCCAAATGTTGTTCGAGCCTGATTTACCAAGCTTAAACCATACAGATTTAATTCGTTAATTTGTTCATTAGTCAGATTACTAATATCAACCTTTTCCTGTGCTGCGACATAATTAGATTGATAATCATTTGGATTATAACCTGTACTATCATTTTCATACACTTGCTTAGACACTTGTTGCTCAAAATTTAAGGCCGCTTGAGGACTTCCAATACTCTTTAAGGCATCTAGTGTATATCCCTGCGGAAAAGAAATATTTTGAGCATCTGTAGTCGATGTTTGAGCTCCTAATACATAACTAGCTGACGCATCAGCAGTCTGACTAGTATCTATTGTTACCGTCTGTTGATTTTGATCATCACTAGTATCTGCCATAACATTTGATGTTCCAAAGAACAGACTGGTTGTTGTAATTAATCCTGACAATAACGTAACATTTACTATTTTCTTGTAGGTCATTATTAACTATTCCCCCCCTACAATTTCGCCGTCAACTTCACATCAGGGTACTTTTGCTTAAACCAGTTTTCCGCAAATTGGTTTTCAAACAAGAACAGTGGTTGATCATGAATATCCTTAACCAAGATATTCCGTGAAGATGACATCTTTTCGTCCAGTTGATCTGGATCAATCCACCGTGCTGTCTTGCTCCCCATTGGCTCAAGAATTACCTCAGAATTGTATTCGTTTTGCATCCGGAACTTGAAAACTTCAAATTGAAGTTGACCAACAGCGCCGAGAATATAATCACCGGTATTGTAAGAACGGAACAATTGAACTGCCCCTTCTTGAACTAGCTGGTTAATTCCTTTGTGGAAGGACTTTTGCTTCATTACGTTCTTAGCACTAACCCTCATAAATAATTCGGGAGTAAATTGTGGCAACTTTTCAAACTTAATGTCCTTCTTACCGGTATAAATAGAATCGCCAATTTGGAAATTACCAGTATCATAAAGGCCAATAATATCGCCAGCAACCGCATTTTCCACATTTTCACGGGTATCAGCCATAAATTCGGTCACGTTTGATAACCGGACTGGCTTCTTTGTCCGTTCCAAGGTAACGTCCATCCCCCGATCGAATTCACCAGAACAAATCCGCACAAAGGCAATCCGGTCACGGTGACGAGGATTCATGTTGGCTTGGATCTTAAAGATGAAGCCTGAGAATTCAGGGTCCAGTGGTTCAACATCCCCATCATTTTCTGTATGATGAGCACTAGGCGCTGGTGCAAATTGAAGGTAAGTTTCTAGGAAAGTTTGCACACCAAAGTTGGTTAAAGCTGAACCAAAGAAGACAGGTGTTTGGTCCCCGGCAGCTATCTTTTCCCGGTCAAGTTCGTTACCAGCAACATCGACCAATTCCATCCCATCAAGGGCATCCTGCCATTCACCATCGCTTTCCAGTGGATTTTCACCCTTTACATTTCCATCTTCATCCAATGGCAAGTATGGACTTTCTGGGTCTTCGGGGTGAGTCAAGGCAACACGGTGGTTAAAGCGGTCATAGATTCCTTTGAACTGACGACCTGAACCAATTGGCCAGTTAATCGGATAGGTTTCAATTCCTAACGTATCTTCCACTTCGTTAAGCAAATCAAGCGGATCACGAGCATCCCGGTCAAACTTATTCATGAAAGTAAAGATTGGAATACCCCGCATCTTACAAATCTGGAAGAGTTTCTTGGTTTGTGGTTCAATCCCTTTAGCAGAGTCAATGACCATGACGGCGGAATCCACTGCCATCAAAGTCCGGTACGTATCTTCTGAGAAATCCTCGTGCCCTGGCGTATCCAAGATATTGATTCTTTTACCTTGGAAGTCAAACTGCATAACGGATGAAGTAACAGAAATTCCCCGCTTCTTTTCGATTTCCATCCAGTCAGACTTAGCAAAGTTCCCGGTCTTCTTGGCCTTAACTGTCCCTGCTTCACGGACAACTCCACCAAAAAGTAATAATTGTTCTGTAATTGTCGTCTTACCCGCGTCCGGGTGAGAAATAATGGCGAATGTCCGCCGCTTATTAACTGCTTCAGCAAGTTCTTTTGGTGACATTAATCTTTTTCCTTTCTTCATTAAAATTGCGCAATATCTTTATTAGTTTAATATATTCTGACCAATAATAAAAGCTCCACAACTGCTTGAAGTGCCATAGAAAAGTTAGACATTTTAAAAAGTCTTAATTGACGGATTGATTCCGATATTCAATCGGGGTCAA
>JBCLSJ010000024.1:0-22217 GCA_041225415.1 Lactobacillaceae bacterium 24-114 | reverse complement strand
AGCGCCTTGAGACGCCGGCTTTTATTATCGGCTTATAGCCGATGTGCAAACCACCCGTTTGACGGGTGGTTATGATTGGCCAAGAGAAGTTTAAATAATTTTTCTCCGTTCTCTTTTCCCATTGTCCCCTAATGTTATTTAATTATTATTAACTATTTTTTTAAGGACAAAGCGCTTAATTTTTCCACTAGCATTTGTCGGCAATTCCTTAACGAAGATATAGGTCTGAGGAACTTTATAATGTGCTAAGTGTTGGTACCCATACTCAATCAATTGTTTCGGTGAAAGTTGCTGTTCACTTACAATAAAAGCAACAGGAACTTGTCCCCAGTCATTATCCTTTCTTCCAACAACTGCAATTTCTTTAATTCCATGATAATTCAGGTATACTTGTTCAATTTCTTGCGGAAAAATATTTTCACCACCAGAAATTAGCATTTCATCAGCACGACCATCAATATAAAGATAACCTTCTGTATCTAGATGCCCCATATCACCTGTTTTGTACCATCCATTAATCATTTTATTTGGCAATTTAGTTGGTAAATTAAGATAACCTGGAGTTAACGCTGGGGTTTTGAGAAGGATTTCCCCATCCTTACTTAATTTTAGTTGTGTAGTAAATAAAGGTAGCCCAACTGACCCAACTTTTTTTAAAGCATCAGCTGAACTCAATGCAATAATTTGGGAACAAGTTTCGGTCATGCCATAACATTGTACAACTGGGATTGAGTGTTGGAGACAACTTTCTAACGTTTGACGATCAATACTTCCCCCGCCGAGTAACATGCAGCGAAATGCGGGATTATAGTGAATATTAGATTTCTTTTGCTGTTGGAGTAATTTTTTTAGCATAAAAGGAACAACTGACATAATAGTTATTGGTTCATTAGCCAGAATATTTTCGATTACCTCAACCCGAAATTTCTTTACTAAGCGAACAGTCATTCCGTATATTAAGCCGCGCATGACAATCGAAAAACCGCTAATATGAAAAATTGGCGGGACGCATAACCATTTATCAAATTTAGTTAAGCCTAAGTTTAACGCCGAGGACATTGCGGAATAAAAATGATTACCGAAAGTTTGTAATACACCTTTAGGACGGCCAGTTGTTCCTGACGTATACATAATGCTGGCCACTTCTTCAGAGTTAAATACTGGAATAAGCTTATTAGGTTCTGCGGTAATTGATAAGAATTCCCCATATGCCTTAAATGGTGACTTCATTTTAGAGCGCCATAAGGAATCTTCAACTAAACATAATTGGAGCGCGCTATCATTAACTTGATATGCCAATTCTTCGTCCGCTAGTCGCCAATTAAGCCAGACAATTGTTCGACCACTACAAATTACTGCTAATGCTAATTGGTAACTTATAATAGTATTGGTGGCTAATAATCCGACCCGAGGACCTGGATTCAAATGATTTAATTTTCCAACTAAGCATTCAACTTGTTTTTTTAACTTCAAAAATGTTAACTGAGTATCGCCATCATCAATCGCAATCTGACATGGCTGTGTAGCTGCTTGTTTCAATAGCCAATTTTGTGTCTCCATTAAAAAACCTTCTTTTATGGGAATTTGGGGAACTGATCAAAATCTGGATCCCGTTTTTCGTTAAAAGCATCCCGACCCTCTTTACCTTCATCAGTAGTGTAAAAGAGCATCGTAGCATCCCCACCTAATTGCTGTAGCCCAGCTAAACCATCCGTATCAGCGTTCATGGCTGCCTTAATAAATCGTAAAGCTGTTGGCGATTTCTTTAGAATTTCATTGCACCAGTCTAGAGTTACTGATTCAACTTGATCTAACGGAACAACTTTATTGATCCAATTCATTTGAAAAGCTTCTTCTGCACTATAAAAATGATTTAAAAACCATACTTCTTTAGCACGTTTATGACCTATAACACGAGCTAAGTAGCCTGATCCATATCCAGCGTCAAAGCTCCCAACTTTAGGCCCAGTTTGTCCAAATTTCGCATTATCAGCTGCAATAGTTAAATCACAAACAAGTTGTAAGATATTTCCTCCACCAACAGACCATCCTTTTACCATTGCAATAACTGGTTTAGGGATAATTCGAATTAGATGTTGCAGATCAAGAACATTGAGGCGGGCAATTTTATCAGGTCCAACATAACCACCATTTCCACGGATGCCTTGATCGCCACCTGAGGAAAAAGCTTTATCACCAGCTCCGGTTAGAATAATTACGCCAATTGTGCTATCATCACGACAGATTGTAAATGCGTCAATCATTTCTTGAATCGTAACTGGGGTAAAAGCATTCATTTTTTCTGGACGATTCATCGTAATTTTGGCAATTTTTCCTGCCCGCTCAAAAATAATTTCTGAATAATCTTTAATGGATTGCCACTCAACTGTTGTCATAATCAATCTACTCCTTTATTAATGAGGTTAATAATAATGAACATATTAGAAAACTTAGGTATTCAAACTCAATTAGTTACATCCAGCAAGTGTGTAATTACTGTTAAGGTGAGTGATAAGCTTAAACAACCCTATGGAATCGTTCATGGGGGGATAAATACAGTTCTCGCCGAAACAGCAGCTTCTTTAGGTGCTAATCAATGGCTAGCCGAGCATCACCAAGATCAAATAGCTCTCGGCATTAATATTACCACAGAGCATTTAATTGCGGTATCTGATGGAGAATTAATTACTGTCGCAATCCCAATTAAATGTGGTCAACGAATTCAAAGATGGCAAGTTGATATCTATTGTGATCAACAGCGGACCAGTACAAGTATTGTCACTTTGATTAATCAACCTCACCCTTAAAATATAGGTTTGCCGACCAAACTAATCATTAATTAAGCTAATTAGATAAACTGTAGAGACAAGTTTTGTTCAATCTTTTTGTTCTTAATATGGGATTAACTGTATTGATTCTATGGAATATTAAAAGCTATGATCTAGCTTATCTTTGAAGTACCTCATAATCATTAGAAGTTTGTCTAATAGTTATGAGGCATTTCAGTAAGCCAGAGATCATAGCTTTTCTATTTTAAATATTAGCTTTTCTAATAAAGAGGCAAGCAACTACAGCAGCAAGTGCACTAAATACTAGGCCTAGAAAGGCTGATGAATAGGAACCGGTTGTTTGAACAATCCACCCAATCAGAAGCGGGCCAATAAAGCCGCCTAACTGACCACCAAAATTAACAATTCCAACTGAGGAACCATATGTTTTTTCCGTTAAAATTTGGGCAATAAAACTAAATATTCCGGTAAATGCCAATGATTTTACAAAGTAGATCAACACATCAAATATGACTACACTGACTAATGATGAGGACTTGAATAGGCCAAACATAAATACTAACGTTAAAAATGAAGCAATAATGATCATCCATCGTTCATGATGTTTAAATAAATGAACCATTACAAATCCAGAAATAAATGCAGCAATTCCACCAGAAATTACTGGAAGAGGAACAAGCCATGCAAGGTTTTTTAAATTAATTCCTTGCTCTTGTAAGAAGTAGACAGGCATCCATGTCTCAAGACCTTTTGTAATGATATTAAGTGCAAGACCAATTACAACGAACACCCAGACACGTGAATCAATATTTTTCCATTCGATCTTGGGGCGATTTGTTGATTCATTTTTCCTACTATTAATTGGGCGTTCAATTAGGTAGTAAGCAAGAAGGATAATAAATCCACCAAGCCCGAGCCACACAAATGCATTTCGCCAACCACTATGAGCAACAATGGGAACAATAATTATGGGAGCAATAGCAGCCCCAGCATAGTTTGATGAAATTAGGGCCGAAGTTGCCTGTGCTTTTTCATCTTTACCATAATTTTCAGAAATTCGTTTTAATGCTGCAGAAGGATAGGGCCCTTCTGCAATCCCAAAAAGAAGTCGAATAATAATCAATGCTATTAATGACCAAGCCCAACCAGTTGCAATTGTCATTAATGACCAAGCAAATAGGGACACAATAACCATTAATTTACTGCCAAATTTGTCAGTTAAATATCCTCCTGGAATTTGCATTAAGGTATACCCTAAGAAAAAAGCACTGGCAGTTGCACCTAAAGCAGCAGCTCCAACATGAAAATCTTTTCCAATATAAGCGAGGGAAAGATTAATGACTGTCCGATCTGCAAATAGTAACATATAGCCTAAATAGAGCAATAAAAATGATCCCCATCGTTTTACGACTGGATCTTTATAATAATTCTCCATAAAATAATTATTCTCCTTAATAATACCTAAGATAAATTTTATTGTAATAGGAAAAACTTATCTTGGCTACTGTTTTTTAATTAATTCTAACTTAGAAATGACATATTTTCTGTTCTTGATTAGAAAGAGAAAAATATCCTAAAAATGCGAATTACATTTTGATTAACTCAAAATGCAATTCGCATTTTAATACTAGATACGAGAAATTTAATAGTTATTTCCCAGTTTCTAGCTTTTAATTATTTACCCAGCTCAGTTTTTGCAAATTGATCTAAATTGCTTTGAGTGGGATTCAAGTTAGCCCATTTTTTCGTTAAGAATTTATCACTTAACGTATAGTGGGGTTGTGGTTGACTTTGTTCGATAAATTTACTTGTGACGCTATCAAATTTAACCCATCCAGCATAACCAATATGAATTGTATCTTCCATGAAGTAGGGTTGATTACCAGCATGGGAGAGGTCAAGAATATTAGTAAAACCTTGTTGCTGCAGTTGGAACTTAATCTTGTTTGCAGTCTTATAATACATATTCATGTTCATGCCTGTGTATGCTTCCCACTTAGCATTAACTGGTGGGATAACAAACATGACATTTGTATTATTATTCTTAAACTGGTTAAGAACAACTTGCAAATCGCCGTATTCAGGTGATTTGGTATAGTTTAGATTCTTTTGCGAACCCTTTAATCGTTTTAGGTTTGGCTTGATGTTCTTCGTATAGAAGGAATTTTTTACGCCTAGATTGTTGTTACTGGTGCTTTTTTCTCCATCTTTAATTGCCAGTTTAGTTAACTCTTGCTCATTATATTTTGCGGGTAACTTACTAAGATTAGGCTTAATAAAGCGAGAATAGTTATCTTCAATTTGTATGTTAGAGAACAAAATATCTTCGTGTTGAAGTAAAGTTAACCGAACATTTAGGATTGTCTTATCGATCGTAGTAAGAGAGTGTCCTTTAGCAATTTTAGTTGCATCATCAGCTACAATTCCATTACTGTCACCAAGCATCTGTAAGAGCCGTTTGGCAACGTAACGATCATATGGCGATTTAGGATCAGCCTTTTTCAACCAAACTAAATCAGCTAATTCTCCATTATAGTATTTGAAAGCTGGAGAAAGAATTCCTGTCTTTACAAACCATTGTGGTGAAACAATATAGATTGCTTTTTTATCCTTTAATTGTCCTTCCATAGTAGTAATGTTGAAGAATTGGGGTAAGGATTGAGCACCACGCTGTCCAAAAAGAAAGGGAGTGTAGTTATGGTACTTTGCGGCCATAATTGATGGATGGAACATATCAAACCGTCGTAATTCACTTGAACCAAAAAATGGAACATATTGAGTGCTTTTACTTGAAAGGGCAGCCTGTTTGAGTTGTTGGTTTTTAAAGACCGTTGTGCTTAAAGAAGAAGCAGCCTTTTTTTCTGTTGCACTTGAATAGTATGGCTTTAAGGGAACGGTAAATAAAATCAAGACAAGAACAAGAGCAAGAATAACTGGGCCAAAGATATACCACAGCCGCTTGCGGTTAGTCATTTTGTAGCTCCTTTACCCGATCAACCATCTTATCAACAGAACTCCATTGGCTACGATCAAATTCAGAAACAGGAACTTGAATGTCGAATTGGTCTTGAAGTGATAATAAGACACTTACAGTAGCCATTGAGTCTAATAAACCATCGGCAAATAAGTCTTCACTAGTATCACTGAAGTCACTTGCATCGCGGCCAGTTGCATCAGCTAAAATATTGATAATTTCGTCTTTCATAATAAAAATCCTCCTAAAAATGAATAGTAATTATTTGAAGAAGTAAGTATCTAAATACCCACTAAAAAGTAAGAATGTAAACATAACAAAGTTAAACGTAACGAAAATAGCTATTGCTTCAGTAAACTTATTATGAGGCATATTCTTCAAGTGCTTACGCTTATAACGTAGCCACCAATCGTTGACTACTAAAGCGAGACCGTGAAGAAATCCATATAGAATATAATACCACGTAATTCCATGCCAAAATCCCATTGCTAGCATGTTAAGCATGTAGGCAGTAGCGGAAAGGTTATTACGGTTCTTGAACCAGCGCTTCTTGGTAGCCATGAATACGAAACGCATGAAGATGTAATCACGGAACCAAAAAGATAAACTAATGTGCCACCGGTTCCAGAATTCTTTGATGTTCTTTGATTTAAATGGTTGGTTAAAGTTCATTGGGGTCTTAACACCCATGAAGTAACTAATTGCAACTGCAAAGAGAGAATAACCAGCAAAGTCAAAGAAAAGGTAGAAACCATAAGTGTACATTACACCAAGCATATTCCAGGAGAAAAAGTTAGATCTCATGGCTGCTTGCTCAAAGTATGGGTAGAATCTCTGTCCAAAGAAATATGCAATAACAAACTTGTATAAGAAACCAAGAAAGAGATAGTAAATACCAGTTTCAACTAATTTAAGGTAGTCTTCTCGTTTAGGAACCTTCTGATAATCTTTAGAGAACCTCCGATACCGGTCGATTGGTCCAGAGGTAATTGTTGGCATGAAAAGCATAAAGCGGATAAAGTGCCATGGAGAAAGTTCCTTAACCATTCCATCACGTGTTTCAATGATAGTTCCAACTGCCCGGAAAGTCAGATAACTAATTCCGAGGAAGCCAAGTAGAGAATTATGACCAACCATTGCTGGCGATAACTTGACAATAATAATTGGAATCAGTGAAAGAAACGAGAATAGGTAGAAGACTCCAGCTGAATTCTTGCTTTGCCGATAATGGTGATAATACATCACCAGGATTGTTTGGTAGATAACGTAAGCTATCAGTGAGAATAGTTGCTGCCAGCTAGCACCGTCAAACATCAAGAAAATGAAGACAAAACTAACGATAGCCTCATATATCGAAAAACGTTTACCAAAATAAAGACCAATACTTAACGGAAGAAGGGCAAGTAGTAAATAAATAAAATATGTGGGAGTTCCGTAGGCGGTAAAGTTTGGTAAGTTTGCAATCCAGTCAATCATTGGTTAGCCTCACTAATAAGCTCTTTTACTGCAATCTTGCCATTTGCAGACATTGGGAATGAATCCCGATAAATAAACTGGGTAGGCATCATGTATGGCATGATTAACCCGTCAAGACTTTCACGAATTTTCTTAGTAAATTGTTCCTTATCTTCGACATTTCCTTCTGGAATGACGTAAGCGATTAGATGGGTAACTTGGCCACTCTTATTGTACTTAGGAACAGCAACTGCTTGTTTAATGAAAGGACTTTTTTCAAGGCTGGCACGGATTTCATCCAATTCAATGCGGAAACCGTGAAGTTTAATTTGGAAGTCTTTGCGTCCCTTATGATGCAAGAGGCCATCCTCATCCATTGTTCCCACGTCCCCTGTTCGGTAAGCAGGCATACCATTTAATCTAAAGAAAGCTTTAGCAGTTTTTTCTGGATTATTCATGTAACCTTGAGCAACACTATCACCACTGATAATAATTTCACCTTGTTGCTCTGGATCTGTAATTTGTTTATCTTCATCCCAGATGGAGAGTTCTACCCCAGGTTTGGCATAACCAACTGGAAGACGAGTGCTGCTTTCTAAGATCTCAGGTGTTATTTCTACTCCAGAAATGGCAACAGCAGCTTCGGTAGGCCCATAAGTATTAAAAATCTTTGCGTGAGGGAAACGTTGATGAAGAGCTTTGGCCGTTTTTACCGTTAATTCTTCTCCACAGAAGAGAAAAATCTTTAAGTTTGGCATCTTTTCTTCATTAAATGCCGGGCTAAGCATTAACATATCCGCCAAGGATGGAGTACCAACAAAAACATTTAAGTCTAAGCTTGGCAGGGTAGTAAATAATTGACCAAAGTTTTCCACGACAGAATGAGGAATAGCTTTAATTGTACCCCCGCTAAGTAAAGCTGGTAGCCAATACATGTTTGAAAGGTCAAATGAGTATGGTGGTTGACCCAAGAAGTTAGAATGGTTAGGAATATTGAAAACGGGGCTCAATATCCAATTGACGAAAGTAAGAAAGTTATCATGACTAACTTCAACCCCCTTTGGTGAGCCGGTTGTTCCGGATGTAAAAAGGATATAGGCTAGCTCGTTACCTTCGACAGGATCAGTTGGAGTAAATTCTGTTGGTTGGTCTAAAATCTTATCTAATTGCTCCTTAGTTACAACTGGAGCAGTGAAATCTAGCTTATCACTTGGAAATTCATCAATTGCAACTATCATTTCTGGGTCAGCAGTATTCAAAATTGATTGAATCCGCGGTAGAGCAGAGTCTGTTGATACTGGAATATAGGGATGACCAGTTTTCAGAGCAGCGAGGAAGGTTGCCACCATTTCAACCTGGTGGTCACCAAAAACAAGAATTGGACTTTCCCGTCGTAAATCTTGTTTATTGAACCAAGCAGCAATGGTATCAGTCATCGTTTTGAGTTGCTGATAGCTCGTTTGACTTCCCATTACGTCATAAGCGATTCGTTCTGAATTATCTTTGGCAATTTGGTCAAAGATTGTAACGATATTTGTATTCAATTTTCTTTCCTCCACATTAGAATTCATTGTAGATAAACGGTTCTTGTCCTGCGCCGTAGTAGCCATACAAGTAAATCAACAAGAGGATAACGACGAAATAAAAGACCGTTTTTAAGATGAATATTAGTGCAGGATGATTCTTAATGCTTTTAGTAAAGATCTTGAATCACTCCTTTCGCTTGCAAAAACTTTACTATAGTGACCAATGTGAATCAAAATAGTAATAAAAATTATCGAAGTGACAAGTTAGTAGGTCCCTCCAATGATTTTTATACCTCACTATTATAAATAATTTACAGCAAGGTTCAAAGAAAAATCATCATAAATTCGGGGCTTTTAGGAGTAAATTTATCTCTTCTTTAACTATCTATTCTCATCATTAAGAATATACGGATGATATTTTTTTTGTTAAAATGAAACTTTAGGATGGATTAATAGGAGGAAGAACTCGTGATCAGAGGGTTAGGAATTGACATGACAGAGATTAAGAGAATCAGGGGAATGGTAGAGCGCCATCCTGATTTTGTTACTAAAATCCTTACCCCAAATGAGCAGAGCCAATACCAAAAATTTAATGGCAAACGAGCGGTTGAATATTTGGCTGGCCGATGGTCCCTTAAAGAGTCGTTTGCAAAAGCTTGGGGAACGGGAATTGGTAAAGCAGTGGGCTTTCAGGATATTGAAATTATTGATAATCAACTGGGAGCTCCGATAGTAACCCAGTCGCCATTTGAAGGTAGAGTATTTGCTTCTATTAGCCATACAAATGAAAATGTAATGACCGAGATTATTTTAGAAGGTGGCAAAGAAAATGATTAGTGGACGGTTGCGAGACACTGAATTAGTTGTTGACCTTTCAGCGCTTAAGCACAATATTCGTGAACAACAAAAAAAGCTAGATAAGGATAGTCGAATTTTAGCTGTTGTAAAAGCAAATGCCTATGGAAATGGATTAGTTCCTGTTGCTGAGGCTGCTCAAGAAGCTGGCGCAACTGGCTTCTGTGTCGCCATCTTAGATGAAGCACTGGAATTAAGAGATAATGGATTGACAGCGATGACGCTTGTTCTTGGAATTACTCCGGTTCAAAATGCCTATATTGCAGCTGAAGCAGGAGTATCTTTGACTGTCGGTTCAATGGATTGGCTTCAAGCTTACCATGAATTGGCCCAAACTATTCCATGGACGAAGCCTCTGAAAGTTCATCTTGGCATTGATTCTGGGATGGGACGGATTGGCTTTACAGATGTGGAGGCATTTAAACAGGCTGTTGATTTTATTAAAAGCACTCCAGAATTTGAATTTGAGGGGATGTTTACCCACTTTGCTACGGCAGATAGTGCGAATGAAGAGTATTTTAATAAGCAGGTCGATAAGTGGGAACAATTTGTTGACAGCTTAAAGGAACTCCCTCCATATGTCCACATGGCTAATTCAGCGACCGGAATGTGGCATCGTGATCGAATGACAACCAATACAGTGCGGATGGGAATTTCAATGTATGGGCAAAATCCGTCCGGCAGGGAACTAGAACCATCGTTAGATTTAAAGCCTGTTTCTAGTCTCGTGACATCAATTAGTTTTGTAAAGAAACTTCAGGCTGGAGAGTCCGTCAGCTATGGTGCAACATACACAGCTAAGGAAGATGAGTGGCTGGCCACACTGCCAATTGGTTATGCTGATGGTTACCCACGTAGCTTGACTGGGTACAAGGTATTAGTTGACGGCCAATATTGCGATATTGCCGGTCGTGTCTGTATGGATCAAATGATGATTCGCTTGCCAAAGTATTATCCAGTTGGAACTAAAGTAGTGTTAATGGGAAAGTCGGGTAAACTAGAAATTACTGCTACCGACCTTGCCGACCAGACGGGAACAATTAACTATGAGATTCTCACCAATATTAGCAACCGTGTTCATCGTAAGTATCTTAATTAAAAGTTTGACTTTATAATCAAGTTTGTTAGAATAAACTCTACAATTTAACATGAGTCTTTTAATGTGGTCCCGTGAGACTACAAATGACTACCAAAAACTTAACTGCCGACTTATTGTCGGTTGTTCTGGCTAGCTTTGTATCCTTTTTCGGGGATACAAAGCTTTTTTTCTTCGGGAGGGAATTAAACGTGGACGAAAAACAACATACACCTATCTTGAGCATTCCAAAAAAGAGTCGACGGACGACTGGTTGGGATATGTTTGCAACATGGGTTGGAGCAAATGCTAATAACGGAACCTGGTTTGTTGGGGGTGTTTTAGCTGCCTGTGGCTTTGCAGTAGCGATGAAGGTTCTGGTGCTCTCTTCAGCTCTTTCATATGTTTTCCTTAGCTTAGTTGGTTATATTGGGTACCAAACCGGTGTTTCAACGATGGCATTGAGTCGGGCATCTTTTGGTGAGAGAGGAAGTTACCTGCCATCACTGGTAAATATTACTCAGTTTATTGGCTGGACGGCAGTTAACACTTTCATTGCTGCCCAATCGGTTAGCCTGTTATTCAACGATCTACTTGGCTGGCCATTATGGGGACAACCTGGTGGAGAAAAGGGATTAGTAATTGGAATCCTCATTATGAGTGTTCTTCACATTATTAGTGTCTCAAGTGGTTCACGGTCGGTTCAATTAATCGAACGGGTTGGTATTATTCTGGTATTTATATTTGTAATTTGGGAATCAATTGCTGTCTTTAGGACAGTCTCAATGGATCAAATTGTAAACTGGCATGTTCCGGTAAAAGCAAAGATGGCAACTGGGGCAGCGATTGATTATGTAGCAGCTTTTAATTTGGCATGGGTAACTGCTGGTGCGGACTTTACCCGATTTACCTCTAAGAAGAACAATGCGATCTATACACCATTTTTCGGTGCTTTGATGGGGGTAGTCTGGTTTGCTTTTATTGGTTTGATTTCAACAATAAGTATCGCAATTTCTAGTGGTGTGTACAACGCTAATAATTCTGATCCTTCAACAATCGCCAGCAAGCTTGGTCTGGGTGTAGTTGCCTTCATGGTTATCATTTTGACTTCAATGACCGCCAATGCAGTAAACTTATTGGCAGCTGGGTCTGCCCTATCTAACATTTTTACTCGTTTGCGTCTCAAGTATTCCCTTTGGATCGTTGTGTTATTAGCGACTTTGGTTACCTTTATTCCAATGTTTGTCGGTAGTTTCTTAGATACATTTGAGTCATTCTTGGACTATGTAGGGATGGTATTAGGACCAACTATCGCAATCATCTGTACAGACTTCTATTTCCGTGCTCACCGTCATTATGATGTTGAAGCACTAGGAATCACCAACGGAAAATATTGGTACCACCACGGTATTAACTGGATTGCTTACCTTGTCTTTATTCTAGGTATTGGATTCTTTCTCAGTGTTCACAATCTTCCATTATTTGCCAACACCATTGGGGCAACCTTTGTGGATATTGTTCTTAGTGGAGCCTTGTACTATGTATTGATGGCCATTTATGACCGGAAAGGAGTCAAACATGCTAATTAAATCAGTCCATATTGATAATGAAGAAGAATTAAAAGATGTTCGAGTAAAGGACGGCAAGTTTGCTGAAATCGGTAAAAATTTGGTATCCTCAGCAGGAGAAGAGGTGATTGAAGGCAAGGGAGCGTTAATGTTGCCACCGTTTGTCGATTCTCACGTACACCTGGACGCAACACTAACCGCGGGTGAACCGGAATGGAATGAAACCGGAACTTTATTCGATGGAATTCGCATTTGGAGCGAGCGGAAGAAGGACTTATCAATTAAAGATGTTAAGTCTAGAGCCAAAAAGACAATCAAGAATATGGTTGCCCATGGAATCCAACATGTTCGGTCCCATGTTGACGTTACTGACCCCCATTTGATTGCTGCTCAAGCGTTGTTGGAATTAAAGGAAGAAATGAAGGAGCAGATTGATCTTCAGCTAGTTGCCTTTCCTCAAGAAGGGATTCTCAGTTTCCTTCATGGTAAGGAATTGATGGAGCAGGCAATTAAAGAGGGATTAGATGTTGTTGGTGGAATTCCTCACTTTGAATTTACAACTGAATATGGATGGGAATCGGTTCACTTTCTGATGAAGTTGGCTGACCAGTATGACCGTTTGGTAGACGTTCATTGTGATGAAATTGATGACCCGACTTCCCGTCACTTGGAAATATTGGCAACTGAAGCATACGAGAGAGGGCTAAAGGATCGGGTAACTGCTAGTCATACCACAGCGATGGGGTCATATAATGATGCTTACACTTATAAGCTCTTTCGTCTCTTGAAGATGAGTGACATCAATTTTGTGGCTAATCCACTAGTTAATATCCACCTAGGCGGGCGCTTCGATACCTATCCAAAACGTCGAGGAATGACTCGAGTAAAAGAACTAACTGATGCGGGGATGAATGTTTCATTTGGTGAAGACGATGTGCGTGACCCATGGAATCCTTTAGGAAATGGTAATATGTTGGATGCTGTAACGATGGGTGTTTATGCGGGTCATATGATGGGATACCACCAACTTCAAGATGCCTTCAATTTTGTAACTTATAATGGTGCAAAGACCCTTCATATTGGTGACCACTATGGCATTGAAAAGGGGAAGCCGGCTAACTTTATCCTTTTAAATGCACCTGACTTTTATAATGCCCTTAATAAGCATGTTGAAGTTCTCTACAATGTTCGCCGTGGTAAGATTTTAGCTCAAACCAAGCCGGCAGAGACGCAATTATACTTTGATTAATTGTAAGGGCGCTCTCTGGTCACAGCAAAACAAAAAGCCAAATTAGCTTTTGTGTACTAATTAAAGTACAACAAAAAGTTGATTTGGCTTTTTAATTTAGACCTTATGTAAGTCTTCAATTTCAGGGACTTCAAAGCCCTTTTTCTCTAAGCGACGAACAATCTTTTCCATCCTCTCATGGTCGACGTCAGTAGGTAGAGTGAAAAGAATCCGTTTTACCGATGAATGATCAGGATCAAGGGAGAGGACATTTACAATTTGGCAAAAACGGGTAATTTCTTTTGCAGCGGTCATCAATGCGCCTCGCTCGTCATTAATAACAACGGTCAATACATAGCTCCCATTATTGACGTTCCAACTTGCTGCCAAAATTTGCAAGAGTTGATTGTGCGTCAAAATACCGTAGAATTGATTTTTTTCATCTAAGACAGCAATGTAGGGGAGATCTCGGATGGCAAAGAAAATTGAAAAAAACGAATCATTGATTGAAATAAATTTGGTCGAATTTTTCAAAAGAGAAGTTACTGGCAAAGACATATCTCCATTTTTAGCCTCATGGCGATATAAGTGCATTTTGTAGATGTTACCACGAAAAATTTTCCCTGACTTATCTAAAACGGGGACACAGCGGTAACCGGAGTCCTCTAAAACAGTAAGAGCTTCCTGTAACGTGGCTGTTTCTGGCAAGGTTGTTAAGTCATCTTTTTTCTTAATAAGTGAATTAAAAATCATTGTGTCTATTCCTTAATTAAAACTATATTAAATTCATTAATCATGATAACACAGAACCAATTAATTGCTTAAAGAAAAATGAGAAAAATTATAAGAAGGCGTAAATCTCTGCTACTTGATAGTATAAGATTTTTAATAATTAACGAAGTGGGTATTTGGCAATTGAACGCAATTAGTTGGGCTTTTTTCTTGGCTAGGGTATAATATTTATCAAGAGAACTATAGTTATTAAAGTAAATTATATGCGGGCTGCCAAAAAGCGGCCTTTTTGCATTTCTTTTAATGAAAGGAAGAAATTTAGAGATGAAAATGATTGTGGGCTTAGGAAATATTGGTACACGATATGATGAAACACGCCATAATACCGGATTTATGGTTGTTGATCAGTTGGCACGTGACTATCATTTAGGTGCTTTTAGCCACTTAAAGCAAGAAGCGGTTGCAGTAACTGGTGTAATTAATGGTGAAAAGGTAATGCTCGTTAAGCCAACCACTTTCATGAATGATTCTGGAAGAGCAGTGGGACCACTGATGGATTACTATGATATCGATTTAGAAGATCTCGTTATCGTTAACGATGATCTCGATATGCCAGTAGGAAAGGTTCGTCTAAAAACGCATGGAGCATCTGGTGGACACAATGGCTTAAAGAGCATCATTAGCGCCTTGGGAACCGATAAGTTCAATCGCATTAAAGTTGGAATTGATCACCCCAAGAATGGGACAGTTGTAAGCCATGTTCTAGGAAAATTTTCTAAGGATGAACGTCCAGTTTTTGATGATTCAGTAATGGTGGCAGAACACGCTCTAGAGGATTGGATTAAGGGTGAATCCTTTGCACAATTGATGAACAAATATAACTAGAGTGTCGAGTACGCCAAATTAGCATACGGGGATTGCTCTAGTTTATAGGACGAGAGGAATTTAATGAAAGGAGGATACAATGAAGTTAGTAGACCACTGTACAAAAACAAAGGAATTTCAACAAGTAGAGGGCGCAATTAATGAAAAAAAGCGGCAACTGATTACAGGAATATCTGGGTCGGTGCGGACACTATTACTCGCAGCCTTACAACGCAAATTATCAGGCACGCAGGTAGTAGTAACAGATAGTCTTTTCCATATGCAAGAACTAGCTAGTGACTTGGAAAACTTGCTGCCGGAGGGAACTGTCTACCAATTTCCGGTAGAAGAGAATTTAGCTGCTGAGATTGCAACCAGTTCACCTAATTACCGATTACAACGTGTGCAAGCCCTAGATGCTTTGGTAAAGAACAAGAATGCCATTGTTCTTGTTTCCGCTGCCGGATTACGCCGCAACCTAATTTCACCTGTATATTTTAAGCAGGCAAGTTTAAGACTCAAGGTTGGTGCTGATTTAGATCTTAATAATGTTGCAACCCAACTAAGTGGAATGGGTTATCAGCGACAAAAAATGGTTTTGCGACCAGGAGATTTCGCAATCCGGGGCGCTATTATTGATATCTATGCTCTGAATACTGATAATCCAATCCGCATTGAATTGTTCGATACGGAAATAGATTCTATACGACTTTTTGATGCTAATACCCAACGAAGTCTTGAAAATACTGATGAAGTTGAGGTGTTACCGGCAACTGACTTTATTCTCCCTTTCAAAGAAATTAAGCAGGTCAAAGAACAAGTAGAAAAAGAATATGAAAAACTCCAAGAGATAGTCGTAGATAAAGAAGAAAAAGAGCAGTTAAGTATCACCTATGACTCTCTAATACAGGGATTAGGTGAAGGCTATTTACCAAATGAATTGCTAGCTTTTACTAATTTGGTTTACCCCAACCGTTATTCGATTCTTGATTACCTAGACAAATCTGGAGTGGTCCATATCGATGACTGGGTGCGGGTTAAACAGGTAGGAAAGGAAATTGCCTTAGAAGAACAAAACTGGCTGGAAGAAAAGAAGAGACATCATCAAAGATTAGATGCTACAGAATTAGGGCAGAACGTCAGCGCATTAATTCGTGCTGATAAGCATGCGCAGGACTTCTGGGCATTATTTCGAAAAGGAATGGGCCAATTAAAATTTGGTCAGATCACTGATTTTGGGAGTCGGACAATGCAGCGATTCTTTGGGCAAATGTCGCTGCTTAAAGAAGAATTACAACGTTGGCAAAATCAGGGACAAACCATTGTTTTAATGGCAGAAAATAAAGATCGTCGCGATCAGATTGCCCAAACGATGAATGACTTTGGGATAGACGCGACGATTACGGATATTAATCACTTGGAACAAAATAAGGTCCAGATTGTTTCAACCAATCTAGCAAATGGATTTGAATGGCCGCTTGCAGGTCTAGTAGTCATTACGGAAGGTGAGCTATTTAAACAGGTAAAGAAACGAAAGCTACGTCCTCAAAAACTGGCCAATGCTGAAAGAATTAAGAGTTACTTAGACCTGAAACCAGGGGATTATGTAGTTCACGTTAATCATGGGATTGGAATATTTAGTGGAATTAGGACAATGGAAGTGGATGGGGTTCACCAGGACTATATGGTAATTAACTACCGAAATAATTCCCAAATATTTGTGCCCGTAACCCAGCTTAATTTGGTCCAAAAGTATGTTTCATCTGAAGGGAAGACACCTCATATTAATAAACTTGGGGGCAACGAATGGGCAAAGACAAAGCAACGCGTTGCCTCTAAGGTGGAAGACATAGCCGACGAATTAGTTGACTTGTATGCAAAGCGAGAGACGGAGAAGGGATATGCCTTTCCAGCTGATGATTATATGCAAAATCAATTCGATAACAATTTCCCTTATGGAGAGACTCCTGACCAAGTGCGAAGTATCAAAGAAATTAAGGCTGATATGGAAAAGGATAAACCAATGGACCGCCTGTTAGTGGGGGATGTTGGTTATGGTAAAACCGAGGTCGCCTTACGAGCAATTTTTAAAGCTGTTTTGGGCGGAAAACAGGTAGCTTTCTTAGTACCAACGACGGTGCTTGCTCAACAGCATTATGAAACGATGAAGAAGCGGTTTGAAGGTTTTCCTGTCAAGATTGCATTGATGTCTAGGTTTAAAACCGCTAAGGAACTAAAAGAAACGGATAAGGGACTGGCAGATGGATCGATTGATGTTGTTGTTGGTACCCACCGAATATTATCAAAGGATGTTCATTTCAAGGATCTTGGTTTACTAATTGTAGATGAAGAGCAGCGTTTTGGGGTAAAACACAAGGAAAAGTTGAAGCAGTTAAAGAATAATGTTGATGTCTTGACATTGACTGCTACTCCCATTCCGCGGACTTTACACATGTCAATGCTTGGAGTCCGAGATTTATCAGTCTTGGAAACTCCTCCGGCTGGCCGTTATCCTATCCAAACCTATGTAATGGAACAAAATGAGGGAGCAATCAGGGATGGAATTCTTCGTGAATTACAACGTGGCGGTCAAGTTTATTACCTCCATAATCGAGTAGTTGATATCGAAGAAACAGTTGCTCGGTTGCAAAAATTGGTTCCAGAAGCACGAATTGGATATATCAATGGCCAAATGAGCGAAAATCAATTAGAATCAGTCCTCTACGAATTTATCCAGGGTGGCTACGATGTTTTAGTGACGACCTCCATTATTGAAACCGGAGTGGATATTCCAAATGTTAATACCCTGTTTGTCGAGGATGCTGACCGGATGGGATTAGCTCAGCTGTATCAGATTCGAGGACGAATTGGAAGAAGTAATCGTGTTGCCTATGCTTACTTTATGTATCAGCCAAATAAAGTGTTAACGGAATTAGGTGAAAAACGATTAGCGGCTATTCGTGACTTTACTGAATTAGGGTCAGGCTTCAAAATCGCGATGCGTGACTTAGCTATTCGGGGAGCAGGTAATTTGCTAGGAAAACAGCAGCATGGCTTTATTGATTCAGTTGGTTACGACCTTTATTCCTCAATGTTAAATGATGCTGTGGCAAAGAAACGTGGCGAAAAGCGTCCAAATACATCAGATGCGGAAATTGAATTAGGAATTGAAGCTTACTTGCCTGATGACTATATTAGCGATCAACAGCAAAAAATTGAATTGTATAAGACAATTCGGACAGCTGAAAATCAGGAACAAGTGCTGGAAATTCAAGGTGATTTAATTGATCGATTTGGCGATTATCCAAAGGCGGTTGAGAACTTATTGCTTATTAGTCAACTAAAACACTACGCTGATCAAGCAATGATTCAAGAAATTAAGCGTCGTCAAGATCAGATTACAATTATTTTTACAAAAGAAGGCAGTCATGACCTGACGGCACCGGAAATTATTAAAGAACTAGCAAAGACGAAATTTAAGGCAACGATTGGAGAAAATGATCAACAGTTAAGTGTACGTTTAGTTATTCAGCCCAAGATGACAACTGATGATTGGCTCAAACAATTAACCATGTTTATCGCAGCATTGAGTGAGCTAAAAATAGAGGAAAAGAAAGTAGGTTAAGTGAATGAGATTAGATAAGTTTTTAAAAGTATCAAGGATTATCAAGCGTCGATCAGTGGCAAAGGAAATTGCTGATCAAGGGAGAATTTTGATTAATGATCATCCAGCAAAGTCCTCTAGTCGAGTAGTAAATGGTGATATTTTAACGATTAAATTTGGTAATAAGACAGAGACTGTTAAGGTTAATCAAATTCTTGAAACAACGAAGAAAAGCGATGCAGAAGGAATGTATACTATTCTCGATGAGAGCTATGCGGAAAACTTTGATTAATTAAATAAGAAAATTTGTTTTATTTTGAGCATTTTTCTTATCAGTCTTATAGACATTTGCTTATAAAAACTGTTATACTTAGACCGTGATAAATCAATTAGAGGAGGTGATTAGATGGGACAACAATCAAAAAAGGTATCACAGATTGATACTCCTTATGCAAGACAAATGACACTTAACCAGCGTTTTGCTCACCAAGCGCATGTTAAACGCTGCAAGAAGATTGGGTTGTTTTTTCTAATCATTTTCCTTATTCTTGGTTTCCAAATTATCAGCAATAAGCATGCTTTATCAAAGGTGAATGCTAGCATTGTTAGTTCAAAGACAGAATTAGCACGGCAAAAGGCAATTGGTAAAGACCTTAAGCAGGAAAAAAATCAGTTGCACAATTCTGATTATTTACAACAAATCATTCGCTCTAAGTACAATTACACCAAGAAGGGCGAGACAGTTTATAATTTAGATGACTAGAGAAGTTTCCATCATCAAGTTACCTTACAAAAAGTAAAGCATAAAAGGTCCAGAGCTGGGAAAAGAAAACTCTGGACCTTTTTTAACTGAAGGGATCTCAGTCAAGCAAATATTTATATTTCCAGTAGTTATTAATTGCCCTTAGCATAGGGAAGTATGATATACTCAATTTATCGTTTATCATTACTATTGAAGGATCGAGGAGGATCTAAAAGTTTCATGTCAGTTGAAGTTGGAGCAAAGGTTTCAGGTAAAGTTTCTGGTATCACTAATTTTGGTGCATTCGTTGATCTAGACGATAATCAAACAGGGTTAGTCCACATTAGTCAAGTATCAAATAACTACGTAAAGGATATTCATGATGTTCTATCCGTTGGAGATACTGTAAACGTAAAAGTAACGAAGATTGATGACAATGGAAAGATTGCTCTTTCCATTAAAGCAGCTGAAGAAAAGCCTCATGGTGAACGGCACAACGATTTCAAACATCACCATGAAGGTCATAACAATGAACGTCATGCCTATCGTGAGCGGCCTGAACGCCGAAACACAAATCAACACCGTTCTCATCATGAAAACTTTGATGAGATGTTAGCAGGCTACTTAAAAGAAAGTGAATCACGTTTGTCTACATTAAAGCGGCAAACAGATGGCAAGCGCGGCGGTCGGGGAGGCCGACGGAGTTAAGATGACTTTAAAAGAAAAATTTGTGCGGCACTTGAAAGAGGGTCGCTTTTTTAATAACGAAGATCGAGTGGTAGTAGCAACTTCAACAGGTGTGGACTCGATGGTGCTCTTAAATTTACTTTTGCATTTACCAAAAGAGCTGCGACCACAATTAACAGTAGCTCATGTAAATCATGAATTACGATCACAAAGTAAGATCGAAGAAGAGTATATTCAGCAATACAGTAAAGACAGAAATTTACATTTAGCAATTCATCACTGGGAAAAAAAGGATCACCCAGAGACTGGGATTGAGGAAGCAGCACGCAAGGAACGATATAATTTTTTTGCCCAGGTAATGAAAGACAATAATGCAAGTATCTTAGTGACAGCCCATCATTTAAATGATCTTGCGGAGACAATGCTGATGAAATTAGTTCGGGGTGGGAAATTATCACAATTGATTGGAATTGAGGAGAGTCGGGCTTTTGCAACAGGTAAGTTGGTACGCCCACTTTTACACTTTCCAAAAGAAGAATTGATCGAGTACGCTAGGCAAAATAACCTTAAATGGTACGAGGACGAAACAAATAGTGAACTAACAGTCCAAAGAAATAGATTCCGTCATGAGATCATCCCGTTAATGTTAAAGGAGAACCCGAAGTTTTTAGAAGGCCTTCTTAACTATCATGACCAGTTAACTACAAGTCTCCACATCCAAAAGGAATATGCTGACGGAGAGTTGGAAAAATTAACCCTGCCGAATGGTCGATTGGATCTGAAAGGCCTGGACAAATATGAAAAACAGCGGCAAAAGGTAATTATTGAACGGTGGTTGACCGATAAGGGAATTATTAATCAGAAAAAAGGAGCCCAAGATCAACTTCTTCGTGATATTAATAATCGCCAATTGCCCCAATTTATCCGTGAATTAGGGACGAAAATAACAATAGTTAAGGATTATTCCGAACTTTATTTGCAAAATCCAAACCAATTTTTGCAAAATGATGAAAATGAAATTAATTCTGTGATAGAATTGGACCATTGGTATCCGATAATGGAAAACCGGGAAATCATGGTAGGTAAACGTGAAGACTTTTTCTTAAACGAAGGGGAAAACTATCAAGAGATGTGGTTAGCGCCTGATCAACTACCATTAACAATTCGCAGATGGCAAAGTCATGATCTATTATCGCTAAAAAATGGTGGGCACCAGAAAGTGGAACGCATTTTAATTGATCAAAAAGTTTCGTTAAATGAGCGGAAAAATCAGTTAGTAATTGCAGATGCAGCTGGTGCAGTTGTATGGGTCATAGGAAAAAAGTGGGGCTGGTTTGCACGCCCGGTAGACTACAAGGAAAAATGGTGTCAACTTTTTATCGGCATGCGGGGTAAAAAAGGAGAAAATAATGAATAACGATATTGAACGTGTTTTATATAGTGAAGAAGAGATCCAACAACGGACAAGAGAACTCGCTCAACAATTAATTGAGGATTATCGTGATCAAAAACCACTTGTTATTTCCGTGATGACAGGGGCAGTTTTGTTCACTGTTGATATGATTAAAAAAATGGATATGAAAGTTAAACTAGATTTTATTGATGTTTCTAGTTACTATGGGGGCACATCATCAACAGGTGAAGTTAAGTTGGTACAGGATCTAAAATCAGATGTTAAAGGACGTCCAGTTATCATTATGGAGGATATTGTGGATACTGGTCGTACTTTGAAATTTTTGATTGATCTTCTTCATCAACGGGGTGCTAAAAGCGTTAAAGTTTGCTCCTTACTTGATAAGCCAGAAGGTCGTGAAGTAGAAGTAACAGCGGATTATGTTGGTTTCAACGTGCCTAATGAATTTTTGGTTGGGTATGGATTAGATTACCAAGGCTACTATCGGAATTTGCCCTATGTTGGTATCTTAAAACCAGCAGTTTATGAAAAATAAGTTAACCCTTGCGACTAGGCTCACTAATATTTAAAAAGCAAAGAGGTCAACGAAATACATGTTTTTGTATTTCGTCGACCTCTTTAATATTTTGGGTATCTGTCAAATGGTATTGATGGATGCCGACACCTCTCACGTAAATGTGGGAGGTGTTTTTTTATGCAAACAG
>JBCLSJ010000023.1:0-22229 GCA_041225415.1 Lactobacillaceae bacterium 24-114 | reverse complement strand
ACCCGCATAGCAGGTGGTTTTTTGTTTCGTGCATTCGCTCTGCTCACGCACTCAACTAGGTCTAAAGACATTAATAATAAGAGGTCGGCGAAAATACAAAGTATTTTCCCGACCTCTCGGCAGTCATCAATACCAGATCACAAATACCCGATAATTTTTATTCTATCTAGGTACTTAGGAAGGCATTTTAGTCAACCTAACATTTGTAATTAGCAATATTAAGTCTCAGCTTCATTTAGCTAATATTTATTGATAAACGTTACTATAACTTATCAACATATTTTTAATTCTTTTTCTTCTTTTTTAGACCTGCCACCCCAAAAATACTTGCAAGCCCCATAAACAAGAAGCCAATAGTTAAAGCTTCTTCGTTTGTAGAATTACCAGTTTGTGGCAATTGTCCGGCCTTCATTTGCGTATTTTCAGTATGCACTTCTAATTGGGAAGAGATTGCATGATCATTCATAACCTCACCTGGTTTTATCGTTCCAGACTGTCCAGGTAACTCACCTTTATTTTCAGGATAATCAGGACTTATCGGTTGATCTGGTTGATTAGAATCATTAAGAATGACCTTAATTGTGATCACACCATTATTGAGTGTAATTTGTGTTGGTAGCTCTTGACCATTTGCAAGCCTATAACCACTTGGGATTTCAAGACTAATTGGAACAACTTGTCCGCGAACTCCTTGATAAACATGACTACTTATTACTTTACCATTTTGATCGACAAACTGAATTGTTTCAGTTGCAGTTTCTGGAACAGGGTTCTTGGTGTAAGTAACATAAACTATTACGTTCGCCGTATTAGCATTAACTACTTCGCTCGCAATTATCTCAGGAGTAACCGTGTAACCAGAAATTTGCTCAGGTGTATACGTATTCCATTGAGACTCACTGCCTTTAGCTAACGTCCACTCACTGTAAGTAACTTCACCAGTCACTTCATCAAACGTTGCTGTTCGCGTAAACTTAACAGTTTGAATAACCGTATGACTTTCCCCATCTTTAGTAATGATGATTGTCCGCGTTGGTTCAGAAATCAAGCTTCCCATTTCTGGATAATCCTTGCTTGGGTCTCCTGGTACTGGACCACTTGGAATTTGCTCACTAGGAGTTTCTGGAGTAACGGTAATCGTTGCGTGTTCAATTTGCACAGTAAGAGCTGCTGGAGTATTAGGACCAAACGTGATAGTGGCTGGGATAGTTTGACCATCGACCAACTTCCAACCTGCTGGAACAGTTGAGTGAACATCAACAGTTTCGCCAGTCTTACCAGATATGATATCGGTTTTAATAACTTGACCATTCTTATCTTGATAGATAATCCTTGTTGATTGTTCATTAGGGCTGTAAGTAATGTTAACTACAGTTGATTGAGTATCGCTATTAACTATAATCTCTGGAACTAAAGTCTCACTTGGAGTGTAGCCAGGAATAGCTTCTGGAGTGTATTCATCCCATTTAGCAGTTGACCATTCACCATAAGTTACTTCACCGGTCACATCATCATAAGTTGCATCGCGATGAAGTTTAGCTGTTTGAACTATCTGTTTTTTCTGTCCATTAGGTAATGTAATGTTAATGGTCCGCGTCACTGAACGATTCAAATCACTGTCATGAGCTCCCTTAATTATTTCGCCGGTAGCAGTCTTTCCATCTTCGGAAACTGGTGAACTAGGTTGAACATTTATCATCTTATGTTCAATTTTAATAACGATGGTTGGAATACCATCAGCAGTTACGGTAACCGTCTTTGGAATATCTTGTCCTGGAACAATTTGCCAACCTGCTGGAACTTCTGGCGTAACAGCTACTGTTTCACCAGTTTTGCCAGTAATTGCTGTAGAGCCAATTTCATTACCATCTTTATCTTGGTATAAGATTTTGCCACTTTGCTCATTAGCTGTATAAGTAATATTTACGGTCTCATCTTTTTGACCATCTTTTACTTCAACAGCTGGAACTACACTTTCACTTGGCGTGTAGCCAGGAATAGCTTCTGGAGTGTATTCACCCCATTTAGCAGTTGACCATTCACCATAAGTTACTTCACCGGTTACATCATCATAAGTTGCATCACGATAAATCTTAGCTTCTTGGGTGATCGTTCGCTTGCTTCCATCTGGGTTGGTTACAACAATGGTTCTAGTAATCGTTTGGTTCAAGTCACTTTCATGGGCGCCATCAATTAATGCACCGCTTGGCGTCTTTTCCCCATCTGAAACTGGATTGTTATGATCAACACTGGTTGTTCCATGTTTAATCTTGATAGTAGTAATTCCATTTTCAAGAGTAATTTCAGTCGGAACACTATTTGGATCACTGGCTATCCATCCGGCTGGGAATTCAGGAGTAAATTTAACTTGATCTCCCTTAATCTTTCCGCTAACAGAAGTCGAACTAATTATATTACCGTCAGCATCTACATAGTTAATAGTTTGGTTACTATTTTCTAGAGTAAATGTTGCGGTTGAACCAAAGTTAATATCGTAATTTGGATATGCCTGCCGAATCTTATTGATTGCATCTTCACTCAATACAACGTCATAAGTGCCCGCTTCCGTTAACTGGCTTACCTTAACCTTTTGACCATCCTTAGTAACAACAACAAAATCATCAGCCGTTAATTTAGGAATGGTCAAGACTTGACCATTGTTTGTTTTTACACTGGCTTGATAATTATTAGGATCAATAGCTAAGTCTTTGGTTGTTTGTGAACCACTTATTGAAACGTCAGCGCTAGCATCCGTAATCGTATAAGTATATTCGCCACTAATTGCCCCAGAAGCAAAACTATAGTTAGGATTTGCAGCCTGAATTTTAGCAATCGAACTCTCCTTAAGTTTCAAGTAGTAAGTACCGGTAGCAGTTGGCAAACTAGTCATCTCAGTATAAGTACCATCCGCATTCTTTGTATACCAGGCATAGTCATCACTGTTCAAATTAGAAAGATCTAAGTGTTGTCCATCAACTAGGCCGCTTGCTGTCCAAGTAATCGAACTAAGAACATCACTAACTGAAGTGCCTTGACCATTGTAAACCTTACTATCATTTCCACTTAAAGTATCAGTAGCTGATTTTGGACTAATCATATACTTAATCGTGCCGCTTACAGCATCAAAGCTGTAGTTAGGATTGTCCGCTTTTAATGTTTGCAAAACAGAAGAATTCAAACGTGCTTCATAAGTCCCAGCATTAGTTGGAACAGCATCAAGCTTATTCCCATTAGCATCATACCAATCAAAGTCACTGGTAGTAATACCCTTCATTGATAATGGGTTACCAGTAACGAGACCATTACCACTAATTGTTAAGTCAGCAATATCTAAATTGGCTCCCTGACCATCGTAAGTCTTGCTTTGATCATTACCAGAGATAGTAACATCAGTGATTGGCTTAGGAACGATTACAAAAGTTGCAGACCCAGTAAGGTTGTCAGCATTAAGAATTATGTTTCCTGAACCAGCATACTGATCAATTGCAGCTTGGATATTATTTAAGCCTGCCTTGGACAAAGTAAGGGTATACTTTCCTGCATTTTCTGGGGCTTTGCCATCTGGCGTATTCCAAGTGTAATCACCATCTTGTAAATGATAAATGCTATCCTTAGTACTCCCAGGGAATGTTAAGTTAACAACAATGTCACCACCATTATTAATTTCAGCGGTAGTGACTGCTGAACCGTCAAATGTCTTTTGGTTAGAACCTGACAAACTTGCACTAGCATCTGTTGCAGCCTCAATCATGTAAGTAGCATTAGTCTTAAATGTCCACTTGTAGTTATCACCATTATTCCCAGTTAATTCCTTCAACTTCGCCTGACCGGCTAGTGACAATTCAACTGTATAACTACCAACGTTAACGGGATCACCATTAGTAAATTGCAAATCATCACTCGTTAACTTGATTGTTTGTGCTGTTCCATCTGGAGCATAAACAGTAACCGAATAATTCAAATCATACTTACCACTGTTTAAATCAGCTGGTGTAGTAGCTTGACCATCGTAAATCTTACTATCGCCGCCATCTTGATTATTCAAAGTAATCGTTACGTCACCTTGACTGACGGTAAAGGTTCCGTGCGTAGTCACATCAGCAGCATCTTGCGGATAAGCATAGTTAGTTCCCAAAGCAGACTCGATATTAGCCAAGCCTTGGGCTGACAAAACAACTTGATAACTACCAATATTTCCTGGCGTTTGACTAAAGACCAAATCACCATCTTTAGCTTGGTAAGTTAAAGTAGTACCATTTTCAGTCGTTATGACTATATCGTAGCCCTGAGGATTTTTCTTAATAGCATCCAACCACTGGCTCGAACCATAAGTTACGTTTTGCTCATTTCCACCGACAGTAATCGATACTGGCATTTGGTCAACAAAGAAGTTAGCCCGTGCTGCAGACGCTTGGGTCCAATTATAGTTAGTTGCCCCAGTTAAATCTTGAAGTTTCTTTAGACCCTGAGCAGACAATTTCACTTGATAAGTACCAACATTTCCTGGAGTAGTTACAAACTCTAGGTCGCCTGCTTCAAGTGTTATGTCGGTATAAATTGGCTCGTGTTCATTATCAGTTGTCGCGTTCTTAACAGGTGCAGTAATGGTAATGCTGTAACCATTATCGCCGCCATATTGAATTGTCGCATTTTCACCATATTTAATATGCTCAGCACCATTAATAGTAACAGTAGTATCCGCAGGCGTAATTACATAGGTTGCTGGTTCGTGCTCTGCATCGATAATATCAGCATTAGCCGAACTATTTGTAGCACTACCGTTAGTTTCGACTGCGGTGTCCCAATCATAATCTGGGAAGGCTGCTTTTAATCTTTGTAGCAGTTGATTAGCAATCTTAACTTGATAAGTACCAACAGCAGTTGGCATTTGATCATCTGTGTAACCATTGATATACACATCCCCCGCCTGCAAACCACCAATTGCTTTAATAATTTCATCAGCGGTTGGTACAGGTATATCCTTATCAGTCCAGTTAGTCAATTCAACATGGTAGGCACCAGGATCAAGTGGTAAATCAGTACCATAAGTTGTCGTTTGATTACCGCTTAAAGTAACCTGAGCCTTGCGAGCATAAATCAGGAAATTCCCAGTGGTAGTTCCTGACAAACTAATATTGTAATTGCTTGCACCGGCTAATCCTTTAATCTTATTAAGAGCATCATTAGTTAAACGAACATAGTAAACTGGATTACCAGTTTTATCGTTTTCCTGAGCATTGGCATGACTGACTGGGTTGCCATCTGCATCGACGACTTCTAAATCATCTGGGGTCAATGTGAAACTTCCTAATCCGCTTGGTTCGTCCGTTGAGTTACCCCACACTAATTTAATATCACCATTATCAAGTTGTGATTGCGTAATGGCTGCATTCTGCCCATTATAAACATCTGAAGCAGTTCCAGTTACTCCAATAATCAGATTTGCAGGATAAATTTGGTAAGTGATGCGCCCTGAAATGGTACTATTTCCATCCTTAACAAATGTGTAATTAGGGTTAGCATTCGCAAAGGCCTCTTTACCTTTTTCATTTAATTGTAAGTAGTAATAACCTGCATCAGTTGGAGCAGTGATTTGATTACCGTCTTGATCAACCCATTCAAAATCATCAGCCGTTAGTTCTGGAATGGTTAAGCCCTGAACATTATTGAAGCCAAAGTTCTTTTTAGTTTCTTCATTATTTGGATCAAAACTGACTGCTTGGCCATTATATTCACTCTTTTCACTACCATCTAACTGAACATTTGGTGAAATAGCTTGCATGATTTGGAAAGTAGCACTGCCTGTGTTGTCTTTGGATAAAACCACATTGCCTTGTCCGACGGCCGTATCAATCGCAGCTTGAATCTTTTTAAGACCCGTGTCAGACAAAGTAATGGTATAGGTCCCTGCGTTAATAGGTGCGTTACCATCTTGCGTATTCCAAGTGTAGTCCCCATCTTCAAGAGTGAAGCTGGTTGGTAAGTTCACAATATTATTGCCATTAATTGATACCTTGATTGTCGAACCGTCAGTATACAAATCAGCTGTTGTTACGGCATTACCATTATAAGTCATTGAGTTGTGACCGCTCAGTTCAGTATTAGCAGTCGCTGGGGTGATGATGTAGGTCCCCATTCCGCTAACAGCTGTTGCCGGCCAAGTTATATTATCACTATTAATCTCTTTGATATGGTCCAAACCGGCTTGTGACAAGCGAACTTCATATTGTCCAACATTAATTGGAACATTAGTGGTCCAAGTACCATTCACATTGAACTCAATATCGCCAGCAACTAAGTTATAAGTTGGGTTATTTGGTTCATTCAACTTAATTGAGAAACCATTTAAGTAATCACTATTAGGACTACCAGTGTAAGTGTATGAAGGATTGCCACTAAATTCTGCCGATGCTTGGGCCTTATTAATAACTAAAGTACCGAAACTCGTGCCTTGGCTAATCTTGTAATTATCACCAACCGCTTGTTGAATCTTCGCAACACCCGTATCAGTTAAGACAATATGATAAACACTACCAGCATTTGTTGCAGTGATAGGCTTACCGCTGACATCAACAATTTGGAAATCACCAGAATCTAACTGTACATTGCTTAAGCTAGCTGTTGCTCCATCTTTAGAGCTAATACTTACTTGAACGCTGTTATTCCCATTAGCATTGTATTTAACGCTAATTGGTTGGCCCGTGTAAGTTTCGGTTTGGGTTCCATCGACACTTACAGTATTTTCAGCAGCATTAATTGTATAACTTGCACTTCCAGTAAAGGCATTATCAGCAAATACTACATTCGGTGTGTTATTTTGACCAGAACCTGCTAAATCAAGAATATATTTTTCAAGGTTGGAAATACCATCAGGTGTCAAAGTAATCGTGTATGACCCAGCATTAGTTGGTGCCGAGCCACTACTCCACTTGTAGTCACCATCTTTAAGAATATAGGTTTTGTTAGCATTAGTAACACCTGGGAAGGTTACCGTTACACCAATTTGACCATTGCTATTTACTTCAGCAGGTGTAGTAGCTTGACCATCGTATGTACGTGAGTTAGAGCCACTTAATACTCCACTTGCCTGAGCTTGTGTAATAGTGTACTCAGCTAATTTATTACTATTAGTCAAAGTAAAGTTAGGATTATCCTTCTGTAGAGTAGATAGTGCAGCGTCCTTAAGTTTTATGTAGTAAGTTCCAACATTTTCAGGATTACTGATCGAATTACCCTGAGCATCTACCCACTCATAACTATCACTGGTAAGGCCAGTCGTATCTAAAACTACTTTGGCATTGTTAAAGTTAGCAGTAATTGTTAATTTGGAAGGATCTATGCTAGTCGTTGGTTGGGCATCATAGATCTTAGTATAATTTCCAGATGTCTGGTTGCTTAAAGTGAATGTAACTGGTGCCGGATTAATAATATAGGTTGCAGTACTGGTAAATGTTGAATTACCCTGAGCATCTACCCATTTAATACTGTTATTACCAAATTCTTTTATAATATTTTGCTTACCTTGTTCTGACCAACGTAACTCATAAGTGCCTGCATTAGTTGGCATTTCAGTCGTCCAAGTTTGACCATTATCAGATGAAAATTCAACATCTCCGGCCTGTAAAGTATAATAGAGGCCTCCCGTTGGCCCTGTCACTCCAACAGAGATTGGATTATCACCGTTCCCATCATTAAGGTCATCAAGAGTGATTGGACTGCCAGTATAAGTTGACTCATTAGTACCTGCCAAAAATGCTGTTGCAGTTGCCGTATAGGTTATATTAATTACAGTCGGAAGGGTATCGATAGTGACAGTTTGAGCTGGAATAGGTCTCCAGTTAGGAATATCTAACGTTGTTTCAGTAGTTGTCCCATCAGGATGCGTAACGATTTGTTTAATGACTTTCGTATAATTATTAGGAACCGGTATATTGTTGTAGCGTCCCCACTTACCTGTAGTCCAGCCACTCCCATCAAAGCCATCAAATATTACTCCGCTATCATCAGCATTTACGCGTACAGGTCTAGTAATCGTAGCTGATTGTGGCGTAGTTTGGGTAACTGAAGGAGTTCCTGGTTGGTTAACTGGCGTGACGTTAATTACACGGTTAATAGTTTTTTGCGTCAATGATTGAGGTACATAGTAAGTCGTTGATTTACTAGTAATACTATCAGCCGTACCAAAATCCGTAGTCAATTGTCCATTAATTTGAGTATCTGCTTTTTCATAACCATCAAGATCAGGTGCGTTTACAGTAATATCTGCACTACTATCTGTTGGTAAATTCCAAGATCCACTAGCGACTTGGAGGCCATTAGTACCCTTACTTGTGTTTAATTTCCAGTTGCCATAAGTAACCTTACCAGTTACTAAATCTTTAGTAGCTTGGCAAATATAGTAAACATCTAAAGTGGCTGAATCAAAAGGCGTATCTTGAGGAGTACCGTCTTTGTTAATTTTAACGAAATCTGCTGTCACTGTTTTTGTCTCCTGAGCCGCTGTTACATTTTGCGTTTTATGAACTAAATGAATAACAATGTTAGCACCATATAATGAGGGAGCTGCCTCAGCGGTCCAACTATAATTTGGCACAGTCCACTGACTATTGGGATCAGTTATTGGTTGGCCCCCACTAGCTGTAATGGTTACCCCTTCAGGTACTCCCGTAATTGAAACTGGCTCATAATCGCTAATGTTTTCTGGAAACTTAATCCCCAGACTATATCCACCACTTTGAACATTGTCTAAATTTGCTTGGGCAACCTCTTTATTCTCTGTATCATCCCAGTACGTAATCGTGAACTGCATTTGATCAGTAACCGTTACCTTAGCAGTTGCTGGAGTAGTTACTGCGGTATATTGCTGACCATTCACAGAAACTGGATAAGTTGCCGTAATTTGAACGTCATATGTCCCTACTTGATTCCAATTTGGCTCGCTATTATCAGCAAATTCGAATGTCGTACCCGCTGGGAAATCAGCACTATTAGTAACTAAATCTTCCGCTGTTAAAGTTGTCCCCTTGTAGACAGTCTTATCTTGGACAACAACATCTTTCTTTTGGTCGCTAGGAACCGTAACGACTTGATAAATAGCTTCCGCATAGTTAACCAAATGATTATTATGACCAGTTAGATCATCAATTGGATCAGATGATACTTTCCTCAATGCATAGCTATGTTCAGCAAGATAGGCTTGAAGCTTCTGATCAACCATCTCTTTGTAACTATTAATGGCATCTGTCATGTTGCTTGCTGAACTGGCATCGTAAACAACCGGCACAGTAATGGTTGTATTTTGACTGCCATCTGCATTTCTAATCGTAATAGTATGAGTATTACTATTGTTTCCCGACAAGAGGGTATAAAGCGCTCCACTAGCCAAAATAATCGGCTGAGTTACATTGCCGAATCCTAAAGTGGTTAAATTGTTAGCGGTAATGGTTGAATTATCACCAAGATAAACCACTGTCTTGATATTGCGAATAACATCTGAAGCACTAGTTACTTTACTGAAGTCCCACTTAGAAAGATCAAGATATTGAGGAGTCGAATTCGTAAACAAGTTAACCATACTAGTAACGTTACTGGTATTCCAGTCAGCAATCGCACTTGCGTCAACTAATGCTCCTTCATTAGCAAAAGCTGCCGTAAGATTGGTAACCTTACTGGTATTCCAGTTTTCCAAACCGTTGAGCGTAGTTAGACCATAGTCCCGATTAAATATCATGCTCAGATTTGTCACATTGCTAGTATCCCAATTAGCCAATGCACTGAGATCATTCAGCATAATATCCCCCATAAAGGTATTACTCATATTAGTTACATGACTTACATCCCAATTTTCTAGACCGTTGAGATTTGTAAAGTTATTATTAGCAAACCCAACCGACAAATTTTGTAGGCTGCTGGTTTTCCAATTGCTAAGAGGCGAAAGATCCGAAACTTTACTGACATTGTTAAATATCCGAGTCATGTTCGTAACCTTTTGGACATCCCAATTTTCCAAACCAGTTAAGCTAGTCAAGCTAGTTGCATTTTGGAATAAGGCAGACATATCTGTAACATTTGAAACATCCCAATCACTGATTCCAGTCAAAGAGGTTAGCTTAGAAGCACTGTTAAAAGTATTTTGCATCGAAGTTACACTACTTGTGTCTAAGCTATTAGCCGCAAGATTAGTCAAAGTACTGTTACTCTGAAAAGTATTATTTAAATTATTGCTTGCAAGCTTAACTTTCTTGTCATCGGTCTCACTAAAAGCAATAGTAACAGCGTTCGTCCAACTCTTAAGTAAATCGTTAGAAATTGCCACTTGTAGACCATTAGTTGAGTTGCCAACCGCCTCAAAGTCTGCTTCATTAGGCACAATAATGTGAGTTTGGTCGCCAGTAAAGCCAGTTAATAGGTAGTAAGTTGTCCCATTAAATATGGTATTCTGACCAGTCCACTGAGAAACGTCTAATGTTCCCCAAGTAGCAGAATCGAAGCCACCATTAGTAGCGGTAGTGGCTGTTGTGGTAACTTCACTGTATTCAAGTGCTTTATCTGCCGCATTCTCAGTATTAGCCGTCTTTTGTAGGGGATCAGAATTATCTGCATTATTAGCCTGCGGTGTAGAAAAAGTAGAACTTGAACTTTCAGCACTCTGAGCATTAACATTACTGTCTACAGACTGAACAGAGGCAGCATTTTGTTCACTGCTTTTATCAGCATCAGCAACATTGTTATTTTCAGCAGATTGTTGAGCAGAGGCAGCCTCTGAAACTTGCGCTTGAGTTTGGCTAGAACTTGATAAGGTTACTTCATTTGTGTCGGTCTCAGATTCTGCTTGAGCTGTTGCTGGATTAGTCGTCGTATCTGCGTGTACACTAGTATTTAATAGCGCGCTCATCCCAAAGGCAAACATAAAAGTGGCACAAGCAGTCATCCACTGTTTCTTTGCCTTATACAATTTATAATTCCTATTTTGGGGAGTCATTCTCCTTAAAGAATTATTTTTACCCATAAAATATTCCCTCATTTCTTAGTTATCTATCTCTTTATAACGATAGTCTAATATAAACTCTTTTAAATATTCTCTTAGTTGAAGGGACAACTAGCTTTATCCTTAATATTATTAAAAGCCAAAATAATCATAATCACCTCTCACGTAGGTAATCTGCATATTAACTTATAAGCTGATTAAACAAGTCAGCGATATTGACGATGCCTTCTCTGATTACTTTTACGAACAGGCAACATGCAAGCCATACAATTAACGCTTAAAAAAGTTATTCTAACGATACATTGTACAAATTTTCCTAATCTCTATTTCTAATTTACTCACTTAACATCTAATATTCAAATACAAAGTCTTACTATAATTATACTTGAATTATACTTGTTTTTTGATTAAATTGTTTGCTGAAATCATAAGAAAATCTAGATGGAAAAAGTAAAAAATCCTATTTTTCACACCAAAACACATTTGAATAAGGGATCGCTTTACTAAGGCTAATTAATTATCGGCTTGATAGAAAGAAGTCCTATTCTAAAAAATCAACAATTTCCTTATTTTAAGAATTAATTATCTATTAAAAAACACCCCTCACATTTTGTGAGAGGTGCTAGCATCCATCAATATCAGTTGATAAATACCCATTACTTAGAAGGAACAAACATAATTAACTCTTATTTTGCCCTTCTCTGATGATATTTTTGAATTCAAGAAAGAAATGAAATTTGATTGGTACAGGATCTAATTATGGGAAACACCCAGATTATAGTGGCTAGTTCGTTTGTGGCTCTTAAAAGGCTTTTCCCAAATAATTTTCTTAGTCTCTAACCTTAGCTAAGAAGTAGTTACGTTTACCTTTACGTGCTATTACATACTTACCATCAAAGTTGGTGCTAGGATCAACAATAAAATCTTCATCACTAACTTTTTGACCATTAATGGTAATGGCTCCATTCGTAACGTCTTCTCGTGCTTGACGCTTTGATGGCTCAATTTTACTATCGACTAACCAGTCAATAATGTTAGTTGGCGTCGCACTCACTTCTACAGAAGGAACTGATTCAAATGCTTGCTGCAATTCATCAGTTGTCAGTTCTGCTACCTTACCACTGAATAGGATTGTGGAAATCTTTTGTGCTTCCTTCATCGCTTCTTCACCATGAACAAAAGTCGTAACCTCTTCAGCGAGCCGTCGTTGTGCTTCTCGTTTTTGTGGCTCAGTCTTAACCTTTTCAGCCAACTCATCAATTTCCTCGTGGCTTAAGAAGGTAAAGTATTTAAGGTATTTCACAACATCACGGTCATCTTGGTTAAGCCAGAATTGGTAGAAGGTGAATGGAGAGGTCTTCTTTGGATCAAGCCAAACTGCTCCACCAGCCGTCTTACCAAATTTAGTTCCATCAGACTTCAACATCAATGGAATCGTTAGACCAAAAGCCTTTTCGTTTGGCCGCTTACTATGGATTAAGTCAACCCCATTGGTTAAGTTACCCCATTGATCTGCACCACCGATTTGAAGTTGTATATCTTCAGTCTCGTTCAAGTGGAGAAAATCAATGGATTGAAGGATTTGGTAACTAAATTCTGTAAACGAAATCCCGTTTTTAAGACGACTAGCAACTGCTTCTTTAGCTAACATTGTGTTCACATTAAATGATTTCCCATAGTCGCGCAAGAAATCCAAGAGATTAATTTTACTCAACCAGTCATAGTTATCCACAATATCGAAGTTTTCGGTTCCAAACAATTTAATCATTTGCTTTGTTAAACCTTCTTTATTGTGTTGAACCTGTTCAGCTGTTTGTAATTGACGTTCACTATTTCTTCCTGATGGGTCCCCAATAAAACCTGTTCCCCCACCAATCAAAATGTAAGGGTGGTGACCAGCAAGCTGGAATCGTTTCAGCATAATAAATGGGATCAAGTGTCCAATATGTAAGGAATCACCAGTTGGATCAGTCCCACAGTACAATGAAACCTTCTTTTCCTTTAATAATTCACGCAGACCTTCTAAATCAGTGCATTGATTAATGGCTCCGCGCCATTCTAAATCTTCTAAAATATCCATTCAGATCACCTCATTGAGTTTTATTTTTGATTAACTTTGATGCGGCTTAAAAGAAAGCCAACTATTATCGTTAAAATTGCTACGATAATTGGGAAGAACGCGTAAGGAATATATTTAAAAGCACTAATTTGTAGCGCTCCAGAGATAAATACACCACTCACACTCCATGGTATGATTGCATTAACAGCAGCCCCTGCATCACTTAATGTTCGCGTTAAGTAAGTAGGAGCTAACTTACGCTTCTTAAATGACTCTTTAAAACTTTCTCCAGGTAAAATTATCGATAAGTATTGTTCACCTACTAAGAGATTTACCCCAAAACATGTAACTGCTGTAGCAAAAATTAACTTCCCAGCACTGTTAATAATTTTTTCAATTCCTGTGATTAAAGTTTTAATTATCCCGAATTTTATTAGTAAACCTCCCAGCACTAACGCAAAAATTATTAAAGCTAGCGAACTCAGCATACTACTAATTCCACCTTTAGATAACAAGGTATCCATAGTTGTATTTCCAGTATGAGCAACATATCCATTCATAATATAATCAGCAATTTGATTAATACTAATTGGCTTATGAATCCAACCGATAATGACTGCAAAAATTGCACCAAAAGCTAATGAAGGAACAGCCGGAATCTTTAACCACGCCGTCACTAAAAGTAATACTACAGGTAATAATACCCACCAAGAAATCCAAAAATTATTCTGTAACTCTTTAGACATAGATACGATCATTTGTAAGTTAGCAGTTCCATGATGGAGGCCAGCAGCAAGATAAATGATTAATGAAAGCACCCAAGCTGGTAAATCCGTCCATACTAACGATTTAATATGATCATACAAGTCTACATCTCCGATAGCAGCTGCTAAATTAGCAGTTCCGGACAATGGCGAAACATTTGCACCAAAGAACGCTCCAGAAACGATAGCTCCAGCCGTTAAGCCAGAATTAATTCCTAAGGTAGCGCCGATCCCCATAAAGGCAATTCCTAAAGTGGAAATTGTAGTAAAGGAACTTCCACATACCAGGGCAATTAATGAACAAGTCACAAAGACCATGGGGAGAAAGAACTTAACTGAAATAATCTTAAAGCCGAAATACATAATCGTTGGAATTGTTCCAGAGTAAATCCACGTTGCAATTAAAATTCCGATCATTAAGAAGATAACTAATGGAATTATTCCAGGTTTTATTCCGTCCTCAACCCCACTCATGATTGTGTCCCAACTAAACCCTCTTATAAAGCCATAAAGAATTAACAAAATTACAGAAAAGAATAGTGGTACTTGCGGAGATTGTGACTGGATAATTATTAAGTACCCTAAAACTAATAGAATACAAATAATTACAATTAAGCTTTCTATAACGCCAATATGTGGTTTTTCTCGTTTCTTCTTTGCCATCGTGGGGTACTCCTTATAAAGCTTTTAACCGTTAAAAATTATTTTTGACTATCAACATAAGCTTGCGCATCTTTAAGCCATTGTTCTTTCTTGTGTGCATTAATGAATAATGGAATAACAGTCAAGATAATTGTAATGACTATCATTGAAATGGCACTCACGGCACCGGCTGTAGCTAATGTTACAGTGGCGATGCTTACGATACCAAAGATAAAGAAAATTGTCCAAACCCAAGCAGCAAAATTACCATGCTTACCAATCCGATATGGACGAGCCATGTCTGGTTCTGTATAACGGAGACGAATAAATGCAATTGCAATTAAGAAGTAAAGCACACAGTAAAGCAAGGTAGTAGTGTTTGTAAGCATCAAGAAGATACCGTTAATATCTGGAAATGCGTACATTAAAGCAAATAATGTAATACAAGTTGATTGAGTTAGAATAACATTCCGTGCTACCCCAATCTTATTATGTTTGAAAAAGCCCCACTTAGAAGGAATTAAACCTTCACGAGCAACCTGAATCATCGTTTGAGATGGACCAGTTACCCAACCTGACAACTGTAAGATAACCCCAATGGCAGCTAAAAGACTAAATACATTAGCAATCCATAATGGCCAATTCAAGATCTTGCAGAATAAAATAACTGGTTGAGTAATATTAGTTAATTCTGTAGTTCCCTTTGGCACAACATCAGCTACACAAATAGCGTTCAAAATATTTAGTACTACCATTGCTACTAAAGCAAAAATCACTCCAGAAACGAAGTCGTGAGTAGCATCTTTCATCCGTGGTACATAAACACCTAATGTTTCAATACCAGTAAAGATAAAGGAAATAGCAGCAACATACTTAAAGGTACTTACATCTGGCAGAAGTTTCTTAGGAGCAAATGTCCCTAATACACTGTTAGTATCAATCCCAGTTTTAACTACTGCGGCAATTCCCATAATAATCATTACTGCAAATGGAATATATACCCCAAACCAAACACCAAAGTTCCCGGCAAATTTAACCATATCAAACTTTAGATTAAGAAGTGTAATTATCCAATAAATAACAATAATACATCCTAAAGTAAACCAATGATTTTGTCCTAATGACACATTACCAATAGTGTTTCCTAGAAGAGGCCCAAGGGTCGAAGCAACCATAACCATTCCTGGGAAAATTTGTACCCATAGTAGCCATGCTGTAGTAAAACCCCATTTTTGGTTAAGACCGGTACGCACCCATAATTGAGGTCCACCCGCATCTTGAAGCATTGCTGAGAATTCACCAGACATCAAAGAAACTGGCAACGCAAAGAAGATAACAGCAAAAGTCATATAGAAGAACATTTGCCAACTTGCTGCTGCCAACGTTGGAACACTCCGAACAGTGGCAATCATTGCCATCCCAATTCCCACGAAGGTTCCCAAACTAATTTTCGTATTTTCACTCATTATTTTATTTTCCCTTCCTCACAAGGATAGACAAAGGCCCAGCGAGTTTATTCTCTCTGAGCTTCTGTCGTGTTTATTCTCGTGATTGAATTAACCTAAAATAGCAGTTAATTTTTCTTCCATTGCTTTCTTAATCTTTTCAGCATAGGTAGCAAAGTTATCACGATCATAAAGGAATGGTGTCAAGATACATGCACGCAAGATACCGACACTTTGTACCTTTTCCCATTCACTTTCTGAGAATCCAAGACTCTTAACATATGGAATTGGGCTGTCGCCATATCCATCAGTTGCAAAGTCAGTATGTGAAGTGAGGAAATCGTTGTTGTAAACTGGCCCATCAACAAATGACGCTTTTTGGTAGAACTTCAAGTTCAATTCATTCATCTTTGTAAGGTCTGTATTGCCTTTAATGTTGAATGTCCAATCAACCATATTGAAATCAGGGTGAGTTAATGGGTTAACTTCAACCTCGGTTCCGCTAATGTTGAAACTTAAATCTTTCAAGAAATCATAGTAACGATTAGCAGCTTCAATTGAGCGACCAATCAACTTACCATAACCAGAAACATTTAATGGAAGAACACGGTGAGCGGTCCAAACAGCAGCAGCGGTAGCACCGGCTTTAGAACCTTCAAGAATATATGGTGTTAAGGTTGCAGGTGCACCTGAACGTTTATCGTAAACATATACTGGGAAGTACCCAATAATGTCACGCATGTTTTTATGGCGAATAGTAATACCACCAGCTGCATATGGTACATAACCCATCTTATGAGGATCGACAGTAATAGATTGTGCTTCTGGGAATGCCTTATATACGTCGTAAACATACCGAGAAATATATTCTTTATCTTCTTGGAAGACACCATACTTTTGGTGAACATTCTTTAGGTCTTCATATGGAATGAAGTTATTGTCTTCATCTAAGAAAAGTGCACGCCCATATGAGCCATAAGCGGCATCAATATGAAGATAGAAATAAATTCCTCCTCTTTGGAGTTTGTCTCGTAATTCAACAATCTTATCAACCGGGTCAATTTGACCTTCTTCAGTTGAACCGACAACAGCAACCACCCCAAGCACTGGAACTTCTTTATCTGCTAAATCCCGAATAATCTTTTCAAGAGCATTGACATCAAGACGGTAATGTTCATCAACTGGACAGGAGATAACGTTATCTAAGCCAACGCCAGTAACATCAGCCGCTTTTAACCAACTGTAATGTTTAGTTTGTGGAACAATCCATTTACCCAGCTTATCCATGTTATGACCAGCACGAGCAGAGTGAGCTTTAATTTCAGATGCAGTGTCTGGATCAACACTATTTAATAGGTCAAGAACTTCTTCAGCAGACATATTTAATAGTTCCCAGTCACTCTTACCACTCACTAATTCTGGTTTAATCTTCTTCATTGCTAGAGGAAGACTCTTCATGTTACGGGCATACCAAAGTCCTTCCATATTAGCTAATGATCCATCAGCAGAGATATGGCCCCAACCATCTTTATAACCATTTAAATCAGCAAAGTCTTGACCAACTTCTTCTTCCATTTGTGAAGTACCTGGCGAAGACTCATAAGCAACATTATTACCGTTCCAAAGCATTGCATAAGAATATGCAAGAATTGCTGGCATCAATGTTTCAGAGTTCATGTGACCGAAATAACGTGGTGAATGCCAAGGAACAGAATTGAAACGCAGACGAACTGATAAGTCGTCAAGAACACTTTGCATATGCTCACTAGTTTCTTTAAATGACTTGCTTCCTTTGTCACTTTCTGTAATAAGTGGCTTATCTTGAGGCATATAGTTTAAACGCCAACCCATATGCTCGTTAATAAGCTTATTCATAGTATCTTTAAAAATATCAGCATTTTCTGATTTATCCCCAATAAAAAGTGCGTCCAGGTTCAAACCAGTGTGGCTTTTTTCAGTCATAGAGATAGCCTCCAATTAGTTTTAAACTTAGTTGATCAACCTCCTATAATGTTATAACTTTTTTTTTTTTGTCAATGGCGCTAAATCAATAACAACAAAAGTATATAATTGATTAGTTATAAAATAAATAATAAGATAATCAGCGTTATTTGTAGCGATTGTGAATTTAATAACTACAATTATCATTTAGATATTAATGCCTTAATTGCTGTGGAATCGTTTTCAAATTTATTTAACCTCAAAAAGCCTAAGACCAATACAAAATTAGTCTTAGGCTTCTTACTTATATTGATTAATATTTAAAAATATCGAGATTCAATTCTTTACTGATTGTTTCTAAAAGGTCAAGACCCGCGACACTGTTGCCGGCTTCATCCAGTGCAGGACTAAAGATTCCAATACCATAACTTGGGGCCGCCGCTACTAATCCACCCCCAACTCCGCTTTTGGTTGGTACCCCGATTTTTACTGAGTAGGTACCTGATACATTATAGAGTCCCGTTGTCATCATTACCGATTTAGCATAAGTAGCAGCTGCACTAGAAATAATTCGTTGATTATTCCAAGGAGCAATGCCATCGTTTGCCAGGACTGCCCCTAGGTTGGCGAGACTCTCACACGTCACCATCATTGAGCACTGCTTGAAATAGGTTTCTAGACTAAGACTAACATCATTAGTAAGTACACCTTTTGCTTTTAGGTAGTAAGCTAAGGATCGATTCATGTCTCCGGTACGTAACTCTGATTGGTAAATTTCTTCATCCAAGATAATTTCCGGATCATTGCAAATCTTCCGGGAAAAATTAAGGAGCTGTTCAAATGGTGATTGCTGGTCTTCCTCCTCGATTAAGGATGAGATCAGAATTGCCCCGCTATTAACAAAGGGGTTGAATGGTTTGGTCTCTTTAGTGATTTCCATATTTAAAATCGTATCAAAACCGAATCCAGTTTGGCGGGTGCCGACACAATCTTCAACGGCCTTCAAGCCTAAACATTCAATTGCATACAGAAGGCTAATTACCTTAGAAACACTCTCAACTGCAAAATGAACATTAGACGCACCAGCACATTCTTTTTTACCTGCTTGAACATTATATAAACAGACTCCTAATTGGTAAGGATCAACTTCAGCCAGTGCTGGAATATAGGTCGCCACCTGACCTTCATCAATCCTACTCCAACTGGATTGAATGGCATCATCTAAATTCATTTAATCATCTCCTTTTCTCCTTTTTCTCCTATCATACCGTTATTCATCAAAGGAGCAAGGTACTAAATTCAATAAATGTAATTTTCCTTGTATAATTAAAAATAACAAAACTATTTGAAGGGTGGAAGTAAAATGACAGAAGTTGACGGCATAAGCATTGAACAGATTAAAAAACAAACTAGAACTGGACTAACTGAGCTTTTAGATCAAGCTAATTTAGTCGCAGGTGATTTGGTTGTCATCGGCCTTTCAACAAGTGAAGTTCACGGAGGCCGGATTGGGAAAGCTTCTAACATCGAGATTGCCCGGGCGATTATTTTAACGGCTGTGGAGATTCTCCGGAAAGATGGACTGCACCTAGCCGTGCAAGGATGTGAACACCTTAACCGAGCCCTCGTCGTAGAGCGGAGCGTAGCCAAGAAACGTGGCTTTGAACAAGTAACTGTCTTCCCCTCCCTCCACGCTGGCGGGGCCGGTCAGATTGCCGCCTTTGAAAATTTCCATGATCCCATTGAGGTAGAACATATTACTGCCGAGGCTGGCATGGATATTGGGGATACCTCAATTGGAATGCACATCAAATTCGTCCAAGTTCCAGTTCGAACTTCAATTAAGCAGGTCGGTCTTGCTCACACAACCTTCCTGCGCTACCGGCCAAAATTAATTGGTGGCGTCCGTGCTAAGTATGATTGGGATCCATTTAATGAAAAATAAACAAAAGTGAGCTAAGCGAGGCCATACTATCCCCTTAGCTCACTTTTATAATGCTGATATATCATGAATTAATTCCTGTGCCGATGGAATTCTACCCTCAGTAAACCCCTTGTAAAGATTATGAGCTAGCATTGAACGAGTCTGGAAGTTCTCTGATTGTTTGATAGCAAATGGTGTTAAAGAATCGTTTTGAATCTCTCTGACTAAACGATCACTGATGGTTAGGTCAGGTTGGTGGGCAATCTTTATCAGGCGTCCCAATAAATCATAACCCCTTTGATTAACTTGAATTATCGCCGCAAACTGCTCTAGTGATGATAAGAATGCAAGAATCATATCCTGGTACTGACACTGTTCTGTTGGAGTTTCCAACGCCACTTCTTCGTTTAGCTGATTGAATTTTTGCAAGTCATAGGTACTAGCAGGAGTTACTAAGAAATAGGCAGCCATTAACAAAAGTAAGTCAAGTTCATCACTACTAATGCCCACGCTTGACCATGGATTAAGATCTAGCATCCGTAATTCTAAGTACTCTGTCCCTTTAATATGTAGTTCTTTAATACTTCCCCGTCTGCGTAGACGAACAGGAGAATGAAAATCATGTTCTGCTAATAATTCACCACGCTGGATCCCACTCAAGATTCGTTCTTGATAGTGTTCAATATCCTGAAATTCACCAGTATATTTAGTTCCAAAACCATACTTGCTCTGCCGAATACTACGAACAAGTTTTTCAGGTCCCTGGCTATCTAAAAAGTAATTCTTTTCTCCTAAGGGACTTGCCCCAAAGAAATACGTAAGGACAAAACGATAATGCAAAAAACCTTGAGCCAATTTAATGTATAGCTGATTTATTTCAGCAATTGTTAAGTTTTCGATCAATTTTGGATTAATTCCCAAATTAACATGCATTCCACACGGAGTAGCTTCTTGTAACTCGTGGCTCTTTAACCAGTTAAAGAAATATTGTCGTTTCTCTGCACTTGCATGAGCAATATCAATTAGTTTTCGCTCTCGCGGTAGAGCAGGCGGCATTGAAAGTGGCCATAAAAGCTCACCAGGATGGAGGCCGTTTCTTAGCACATTACTTAGCTTTTCTAGATAGCTTTTCTAGATAGGATAATGCCTCTTGGGGAGTCTTAGCCGCCGGTGTAACTACCTCACTCATGGTCTCCATAAAATCATTTGTAATCCACGGATTAGTTTGCTGATTACCAATGTTTTCGGGATAACCAAATGGACTGATCTGCCCTTGTGAATCAATTCGATGACGTTCCACTTCTAGCCCTATCAAGAACTCCATTAATCGTTGCTCTTGATGTTGTTCAATAACCTTCTTTCCAAACTCGCTTAACATATTGTAATACCTCCGCAGCCAGGACATTTTCTCTAGCAATAAAATGTTTTTTAATTATGCAGCGATAATTAGCAAATTATGAGAAAATTATTAAAATGTTTTAAAAGTTAATTGATTCATCTTTCAAATAAAGTTCACCCGGTAGATTGAGTTCATAATTTTAGTTTTCGTTGAAATTATTAACCCGAAAACTTATCAAGAATTAACAAATCGTTGTATCTTTTATCCTGCTACGATGCCGATAAGGGCGTATGAGTCATCTTAATATGGGATGTAGAAGCATGAATGTAAGGCTTTCCCTGTACGACAAACCCAGCTTTTTTGTAGTAACCTTGCACTTGTAATTGAGCCTCGATGACGATTGGCTTTCCGGGAAAATCATTTGCAATCACTGTCATTATCTGCCCTAATAACTCTTTGCCAATCCCTTGCCCCCGCACCATCTTACTAGTTACCACCCGGCCGAAAGTAACTTCTTGGCCACCAGAATTGAGAAAAACTCTAGCATAGGCCACTACTTCTCCGTGTTCGTCCTCCTTAAAAATGTGAATTGCCTGGCGATCATACTCATCAATTTCTTGTTCTGTCAGTATTGATCTTACCTCATTATTTTTAAGATTCTATGCTACTTAGTAGATTTAGCCCACTATTTATTTAACAATTTGAGACCTATACTATCTGGTATTCATGAAAATCAATGCCAGTTTTTTGACAAAAAAGACATCTACTGTGCACTGTCGTACGCTCAATTCACCACAAACATATGTAAAGAAGACGATACAAATGTCCGAAAACGATTTCATCTTAGATATCCTTGGAATTAACGACTCCAATATTAAAGTTCAAACTGTTACCCCTAAACAATTGGTCTTGAAACCGTTAGAAAACTTACAGCTAAATTAACCTACACAATTGCGCTGTCGTAATTTGAATTTTACTAAAATCGTTACGTAAAAAAACAGGGTCTACACTATCTGGTATTGATGAAAATCAATGCCAGTTTTTTGTACGTAAAAAAGGACATCTGCTGTGCCCTATTGTACAATCAATTCACCACAAATATATGTAAAGAAGGCGATGCAAATGTCC
>JBCLSJ010000022.1:0-24764 GCA_041225415.1 Lactobacillaceae bacterium 24-114 | reverse complement strand
GAATTGAGTTGAGTATTTTGCCATAAAAAAACCGCCTTAAAATTGTCAGATTTGTCTAACAATTTTAAGGCAGTTCAATCTATTCCGTATTTCGCTGAACTCTTCTTATTTTTTACTGCTACTTAGTTGAATCGCGGAACCTTGCCATGCTACTGCTATGGACAAAAAACGGTTTTCAACTAGCAATATAGATTCTCAAGGAGGCAATCTCCCTTTTTACTTACTTTGTTATATCTGCTCCAAAGTACTTTTGTGATAGCTTAGAAACAGTTCCGTCCTTTTGCAATTCCTTCAATGCCTTATTATAAGCAGATTGAATTGCTGGATCCTTCTTGTTAAACATAGCTGAAATATCAGTTGCCTTTTGTTGGCTAGAAACATCAATCATCTTCAAGCCTTTTGTACTCTTTTGTTTCTTGTAAGCATACCAAGCTTCTCGAGAGTTAACCGTGGCTACTGCCCGACCCTGTTTAACCATATCAAGAGCACTAGCAAAGTCTCCATTTGGTGTTAACTTACCCTTGTATTTTTTAACGACATTGGCATTGTTAGTTCCCGTACCAGCAACAACCTTCTTTCCTTTAATATCGTTCAAACTCTTAATTTTGCTATTTGTTGGCACAATCAAAGCATAGCGAGATTTAATATAAGCGGTTGAGAAATTGTATTGCTTGGCTCGTTCTGGGGTTTTAGAAATATCATTCATTACCACATCATACTTACCAGAACCTAAACCGGCAATCAATGAATCCCACTTTGTCGGTACAAACTTTGCCTTAAGACCCATCTTCTTGGCGATTGCCTTCCCTAAGTCCACTTCAAAACCAGTTAACTTATTATTTTTACGATAAGAATATGGAGAATAAGTGCCTTCCAATCCAATTGTTAATTCTCCCTTATTTACTAGCTCCGAATTCACACTAGAGGAGGCTGCATGGACGCTTGAAATTCCAGCTGCCGTACCGATTGTTAATGCTGCTAATGTTAATAATACCTTTTTCAAAAATTTCATTTTCTTTCTCCCTTATTTTAAGTTCTCCATAGTCATTGATGCAATAAAGTTTTTAATTCGTTGGTTAGGGTTGTCTGGTGCAAAAAATGTTTGTGGATTACCGTCATACAATATCTCCCCATTTTCTACGAAGACAATCTTATCGGCTATACGTTGAGCAAATACCATGTTATGAGTAACAATTACCATTGATTGTTTTTCTTCAGCTAATTGCAAGAGAACCTTCAGCACGCTTAACTCTAATTCTGGGTCAAGAGCAGAGGTTGGTTCGTCAAGAAGAATATACTTAGGCGCCATTGCCAAAGCACGCGCAATTGCTACCCGCTGAGCCTGCCCTCCTGATAATTCATTTGGATAGGCGTCCCCATAGTCTGCCAAGCCAACTTTAGCTAACAATTCATGGGCCTTTTTCGTTGCTCCCTCCTTATGCTGTTTTAGCACTTGTGTTGGTCCTTCAATGATATTACCCAAGACCGTTTTATTAGGGAAAAGGTTGTAATCTTGGAAAACCATTCCTGTTTCCTGACGAATGCTTAACTTATCCTTATTGCTAATCCTTTGTTCAAAATCGAAGTGGTGGTCACTGAAATCATACTGACCACTTTCCGGTACCACAAGTAAGTTTAACGAACGAAGAATGGTGGACTTCCCAGATCCTGATGGTCCCACCATTACGGTTGTTTTACCAGCTGGAAAATCTAATGTGGTATTTTTTAAGACATGCTTGTTACCAAAACTTTTATTAATATTTGTTAATTTCATTTTGTCACCTACTACTTTACATTCACTTGGCGGTCAAAGAGTCGTTCTAAATATCCTTGCAGGTAAGAAAGAACAGTTGTGAAAACTGCGTAAACCATGGCTACCAAAGTATACATTAATAATGGTTGGTAATTTTCTGCAGCAATTTGTTGACTAACTGCAAACATTTCCATGATTGTGATTGAGGCCGCCAAAGAAGTATCCTTTACCAAACTAATAAAGCTGTTAGAAAGGGGTGGAAGGGCAACCCTTAATGCTTGAGGGATGATAATCCGCCATAAAATTTGCAGACGGGTCATACCAATTGCTTCCCCTGCTTCCCACTGACCTTCTGGAACAGAACTGATTGCCGCCCGAATTGTTTCGGAGGCATATGCACCTGTGTTCAATGAAAAGGTTATGATTCCAGCGGTAAAGGGTTCTAACTTAATCCCGTGAGGCAACACTCCCTTAATCCGCAAATATGGAAGTCCAAAGAACACAATAAATAGTTGAACCAAAAGCGGAGTAGACCTGAAAAGCCAAACATAGAATCGAGCAAGCCACTTTAGGATCATGAAGGCGCCTTTTTGGTTGGAGAGGCGAATTAAGGCGGTAACTAATGCGATGATTAGGCCAAAGAAGAATGAAATAACAGCAAGCGGAATTGTGTATTTAAATCCTGCTTCTAGTAGTTCTGGTAGCGATGTCCTTATTATTTCCCACATAAATTAGTTTTCCCTTTCTCTGATTAATTTAGCTGATCAAGAGCTTGCTTCAAGTCCTCAACTATATCTTCTGCATCTTCAATTCCTACTGATAAACGGATCAATTCATCTTTAATTCCATTTACCAACCGAATTTCACGTGGAATTGAGCCGTGTGTCATTACTGCCGGCACTTCGATTAAGCTTTCAATCCCACCTAAACTTTCGGCAAGGTCAATCAATTGCAAACTTTCGACAAACTTTTTGGCATTTAAGCCTTCTTTTAATTCGAAGCTAATCATTGCTCCAAAGTTACGCATTTGTTTTGCAGCAACCTCGTGACCTGGGAAGTTGCTTAAACCTGGATAGTAAATCTTACCAATCCGTGAATCATTTTGGAGAAATCTGATAACTGCATTTGCATTTTCTTGGTGGATACGCATCCGAGCACCCAAAGTCTTGATTCCCCGTTGTAAAAGCCAACTGTCATCCGGTCCTAAAGTACTACCAATTGAGTTTTGTAAGAAGGCTAATTGTTCAGCAATTTCGTCTTCATTAGTTACCGCTAGGCCACCAACAACATCACTGTGACCACCAAGGTACTTAGTTGCGGAATGAACAACAATGTCAGCTCCCAATGTCAATGGTTGTTGGTTATATGGAGTGGCAAAGGTGTTATCAACTACTGTTTTAAGACCGTGTTTCTTGGCGATGCCGGCGATTGCTTCAATGTCAGCAATTTGAAGTAAGGGGTTAGTTGGTGTTTCAAAGTAAACAGCGACTGTGTTATCTTGAATTGCATTTTCCACTGCATCAAGGTCTTGCATATCAACCACCGTAAATTCAAAGCCAAAACGCTTCAAAACCTTATTAATTAAGCGAAATGTTCCTCCATAAACATCACTCCCCACAATAAAGTGATCACCTTGAGAGAAAAGTGAGAAGACAGCGTGAATAGCTGCTGAACCAGATGCAAATGCAAAACCTGCTGTTCCGTGTTCTAATTCAGCAATCAATTTTTCGAGAGAAGCACGTGTAGGATTACCTGTCCGTGAGTATTCCCACTTTGGTTCGCCACCAAGAACATGTTGGTGGAAGGTTGAGGAACGATAAATTGGTGTTGATACTGCTCCTGTAGTTGGATCTTCGCTATTGCCACCGTGAATCAGTTGGGTGTTAAACTTCATAATATCTATCTCCTTTTCTTTTCCTAAAAAATGAACACAAAAAAGGCGCAAGTCCAAGAATTTTAACTTCCTGAATTTGCGCCTTATGCATTTATTCCCGATATCGTTAGCAGTTACTCAACTAAAAGTGAGCACGCCAATCAGTGGGTCGCATAAGACGCGATCCACAACAACATACAGTAGCGTTAACTGATTTAATGTTGAACATTGACGTATTCCTCCTAACTTAGTATGTCAAAATCATAGCTTATAAAAAATAAGTTGTCAATACTAATTAACAAATTTATTTAAATTGACGATCTAAAAACTCTTCTACGATATTGTAAACTTTAGCACTCCAGAAGTCACGTTCATGGTTTGCGCCTGTTACTCGATAAGCCTCTACCTTCGCCCCAACTGATTCTAACTTTTCACCCATTTTTACCATTTGATCATAAGGCACTACCTTATCTGCATCCCCATGCATTAATAGGAATGGTGGATACTGGTGGCCTAACTTGACCTGGTGAATTGGACTCATCTCTTTAATGACTTCTGGCCATTTATCTGTTTGCGGCCCAAACAAGAAATATTGTAAAACATTATTTCCTGGAATATTAGCTGCATACTTAAATGTATCCGCAACATCCATTGGTGCAAAACAACTCACTACCGCCGACACCTTATCAGATTCATCTGGATAGTTAAAAGTCTTATATTTTTCCTCATCCCCAGTTAAGCCCACCAACATGGCTGCATTTGCTCCTGAAGACGTTCCCCAAATAGAAATCTTTTCTGGATCAACTGCATACTTTTTAGCATTAAAACGAAGAAAGCGAATAGCAGTTTTGACATCTTCCAGGAATGCTGGAAATGGGTTGCCATCAAGAGAATTACGGTGTTGGACTGTAGCTACTACATAGCCAGCACGCACATATTGAACCAATTGGGGAATTTGTTCACCCCGCGTTGGCAACCTCCAAGAACTACCCTGGACAAAAACAATTGTAGGGCGAGCAAGTGTCTTCATTTTTGGAAAACGCTGCGTCCATGGTTCCAAAATACTCATTTTTAATGCTTGTCCGTCTACTGCAGCATAGGTAACATCTTCAATTAGGCGAACCTGGCCGGCAAAACTAGGGTTGTTTTTGATTTCATGAATTTCCATTCTCTTCACCATCCATTGTAATAAATGTCTTCTTTTGGATATTTAAGGCTGGGTCAAAATCATACATTATTGGCTTCCCATTTGGCACTTCGACCTTATCAATCTGGTTGTCAGGAATCTGTTCCAAATACTTAATTAATGCCCGCAATGAACTTCCATGGGCAACAATCAATTGGTTTTTTCCATCTAGCAAGCGTGGAGCAACTTGATCTTCCCAATATGGCAATAAACGTTCTTGCGTCATTGCCAGACTTTCACTATAAGGAATCTTTACGCCTAAACGATCATACCGACGTTCATGCTGCCGCTCCGATAGTTTTGGCGGAAGGGCAGTAAATCCACGACGCCACTTGTGAAGTTGTTCCGCGCCTACTTCATCTTTTACTTTAGCCTTATTAAGACCACTGAGCGCACCATAGTGGCGTTCATTTAACCGCCAGGTTTTATGAACTGGAATATAGAGTTGGTTAGTTTCATCTAGAATAATATCCAATGTCTTAATGGCCCGGGCCATATATGAGGTGTGGGCATCGTCAAATTGAATTCCTAAACTGGCGAGCTCTTTACCGACTGCTCGGCCTTGTTCAATTCCCTCTTCAGTCAATGGCACATCTGTCCATCCGGTAAAAATATTATCTCTGTTTGCTTGACTTTGACCATGTCGAACAATTACTAATTTTGCCATTTTCGCCACTCCTTTGCCTTCTCTTATCATACAGCAATTGTGTATTCTTGAACAGAGTTGGGTATCAGGAATAAGTGGTTTGCAAAAATTAGCCAGAAAATAAATAGCTCGTTACTTCTGCCTGGCTGGTTCGATCATAAAGGAAAATTCTATGTCCTTCCCTGCTGAAATTTGATATTGAGGTTCTACATCAGCACCCCAACTATTAATCCCACCGACACCCCGAACGGCGCCCGCAACTAACAGTACTGTTCGCCGTGCTAGAGGCAGCTCCTCAATGTGAGTGGCGGATTCCAACTCTTCAGCGGTATAAGGCAAGCAACTAAAGTTAAATGGCGCTCCATCCCGACTAATCGTTAATGGCTGCCCCTTTCCCGCCTTGTTCTTACGGGTAATGATTAACTGTTCCGTTTTCATATGCATCCCATTTTCTTGAGGAACGAGGTAATTAGTAACTGGTAATCCCTTAATTACGTACTTTCCCTGTTTGGCACCAGCCATGCGATCCGGATAAGTTTCGCTGCTTAACCCAATGTATTCATATTGTTCGGCCACCGATGGCATGATTAGTCGTAAGCCAAACACAGGCAGCTGAGGAAGGGCATCATTACCCCGATACTTAACTTTCACCCGCATTTCTCCAGACTCTTTTACTGTATACTGAACCGTCACACGTGTACTCGGAACGGTCAATGTGGCATAGGTGAAGGTAAGGGTTGCCTGCTTGGCATATTCCCGATTGGAAAAGGTAGTAGTAATTGGCGCTATTGGAACTTTAGCTGGCGCATTGCCATCAATTGCTAGCGTCGTTTCGTCCGAAAGACATTTGCTAAACATGTCTGCCCCAAACCATTGAGCTGAACGTAGGTTAAATCCATTCCCCCGGTCATTGTCTGTCGTTGCTCGCCAAAAGGATGGGGTCGGCACGCGGTACAGCCATTCCAGATTATTTTGCTTTAATGATTCTAACCCACCCCGTTCATAGCTAAATAGGTAAGCAAAATTATCTCCCACTAGGCCCAGGGTGCTATCACCATAAATAACTTTCATCTTATTTGTATAATCCATAATAGTACCGTACCTCCTGCATTGCTGGTTTAGGTGTCCGATCGGCAAACATTAATCCATCACCGGAAAATTCATAATCAGAATGACGGTCGTCAAAGTCGCCACCATAACGCATCACCAATTGTCCGCTAACTGGGTCTTTAACTAACAGAGCCTGGTCAATAAAGTCCCAAATAAAGCCACCAAAGTATTGGGGATACTGGTCCAAGAGCTTAATATATGAGCCCATTCCGCCAGCCGAATTCCCCATATCATGCATATATTCACATTCCATAAATGGCTTATCAGGGTGGTGCTGAAGATATTCTTCCACCTGGGTCGGTGGGAGGTACATCCAGCTTTCCACGTCAGAAATTTGGTCACGGTAGTCCTTACCTGGTTTGTCCGGAAGATAAGTTGTCGGATCGAGTCCCGGAATCTGGTCTTGGTAATTATGGGTATGGCAAACCCCTTCGTAGTGAACTAGGCGACTACTATCATGTTCTTTATAATAATTATTCATCGCTGTCAAGTTATCCCCAGCAAATGACTCATTACCGAGGGACCAAAAGAGGATTGCTGGATGGTTTTTAAACCATTCATAATTGCTTCGTGCCCGGTCAACCACAACTTCACGCCATTCCGGTAGCGATCCCGGCACATTATCGGATGGTTCAACTTTCCCCATCTTTTGCCAGGTTCCATGGGATTCAAGATTGTTTTCCGCCATCATGTAAATACCATTCTGGTCACAGAGGTAATACCAGGGGATCTGGTCAGGATAATGGCATGTACGAACAGCGTTGATATTGTTTTCCTTAAACGTCTCCATATCCTTTTTCATATCATTGCCATCAATGGACCGTCCCGTCTTGGCATTCCACTCATGTCGATTAACTCCATTGATAATTAATCTCTGACCATTGAGAAGAACTACGCTATCTGAACTAATTTCTATGCGCCGGAAGCCAAATTTATAAGGAACTAGTTCAAGTAACTGTCCGTCTTGATCATATATCGTGATAATTAATTGGTAACGGTAAGGATTATGATTAGCCCAAAGATGAATATTTTTTAAAAGAGCAGAATTAAAAGTCATTTCCTGTTCGATCGACGCTCTGTTATCTATTATTTTATGTCCTTCAATGTCCAGCACTGTTATTTGAACTGTTCCCGCACCATCTCCAGCTATCTTCATTTTGATTTGGAGCTGACCTTTCTGATAATTATCTTCCACAGATGGTTTAATTGTGAGGTCTTCCAAGTGAATTTCTGGTTGAGCAAATAAAGAAACATTCCTAAAGATTCCTGAAAAGCGGAACATGTCCTGATCCTCAATCCAGGAGGCCGTACTATGCTTAAAGACCTCCACGGCAATTACATTATCCTTGCCCTTGAGATAAGGAGTTAAATCAAATTCAGAAGGTGTAAAACTATCTTCCGCGTAGCCAATAAAGTGCCCGTTAAGCCAAAGGTACATCGCCCTCTCTACCCCTTCAAAGCGAACTCGTACTTTTTGTCCTCGCAATCCAGGGTTCAGGTCAAATCGTTTGCGATATTGGCCGACGGTATTATCCTTACCTTCACTAAAGGAGCCAAGTTGTGGATCACCATCAATGGTATAGGCAGGACGACGATAGATTTTTCCTTCCCAAGGGTTCAGGGTATTAATATATTGGTTTTGGCCATAGCCGCTTAATTCAATTTCACTAGGCACCTTAATCGTGTCTAACTTGCTCCCATCAAAATCAGGAGCATAAAACTCTTTAATCCTTTTTTGCGGCGTTGGGGAGAAGTTAAATTGCCATTTCCCGTTCAAGCTCTGGCAAAAACTACTCTTACCTTCTTCCCACTCTACAAAATTCCGGTAATACCGATGATCGCTATGGGCCGAAAGTTGGTTTACGCGAAAGGTCTCTGGATCATCTAACCATTTAATATCTGCCTTCATTAATGATAACCTCCTTAGCTCAGCATAGTTCAAGTATAGCGCTTTCATTGCTGTTAAACTAGGATTTTGAGGTTCCATTAACTGGATCTTAAAAAAGAATGATGCAAAAAAACACCTAACCGATAAAATCAGTTAGGTGTTTTAGTAGTGCGGCTGAGAGGACTTGAACCTCCACGGTCATAATTGACCATAAGATCCTTAATCTTACGCGTCTGCCAGTTCCGCCACAGCCGCATCAACAAGAATTAGTATATCAAGATACTCCCTTGTTGGCAACTACTTTTTTAAATTTATTTCAAAAAATTTATTTCCACATCGTCGACAAACGTATTTATTAGTGTTAAATCGCCGTTGTCGCGCAATTTGTGTCCTACAGCCTGCACATTGGTAGTAATGAATTTTTTTCTGGGTTGCACTTGTCGGAGGAGCAAATCTCGATCCACCAACCATTTTTAGCAACTCACGGAAGGCCGTACTTCGATGATGATAGTCATTTCCAGTAAGATGAAGGTGGTAGTGACACAATTCATGTAGGACAACACGTCGTAAGGTATCTAAGTCGTATTCGGTATACATCAATGGATTAATATCAATATGGTGGTCGTGTAGGTGATAGCGACCACCTGTTGTTTTCAAGCGAGTATTAAATACTATTTGGTGTTGAAATGGCCGCTGGAAATATTCCAACGACCATTTTTCAGTTAGTTCCTGAAGATTTTGGTTATTCATTTGCATTATCTTGAGAATCAATCATGGTTAATTGAATCCGTTGCCGCTTCAAATCAACCTCGTCAATCCACACATCCACAATATCTCCTACTGATACTGCTGCCCGTGGATCTTTAATAAATTGCTTGCTCATCTTGGACACATGTACTAACCCATCATGCTTAACTCCAATATCAACAAAGGCACCAAAATCAACAACGTTTCGCACCGTTCCTTGAAGTTTCATTCCCGGTTTTAGGTCATCAATCTTCATTACATCTTGTCTTAATAATGGTGCGGGCATCGAATCACGCAAGTCCCGACCAGGCTTTTGTAGTGAGTCCACAATATCCTGAACTGTTTCTTCGCCGGCATCATCTGTTACAAAGTCAGCCACATTAATACTCTTTAATTGCTTTTCAGCGGCAACGGATCCTAAATTATCCACCGTAATATCGGCCGCCTTCATAATCTTTTTAGCAATTGGATAACTTTCTGGATGGACATCAGTATTGTCTAGTGGATTTTCACCATTCACAATCCGTAAGAAACCGACAGATTGTTGATAAGCCTTTGGTCCTAAACGAGGAACCTTCTTTAGTTGACTTCGGTTTGTATACCGACCATTCTCATCCCGATACTTAACAATATTTTTAGCAGTTGTCTTAGTTAAACCTGAAATTTGTGTCAATAGTTGGTAACTAGCCGTATTCAAGTTAACTCCCACACGATTAACTGCACGCTCAACTACTGCATCAAGCTCTCCTGCTAATTCCTTCTTTGGTAAATCATGCTGGTATTGACCAACACCAATTGCTTGGGGTTCAATTTTGACCAATTCTGCTAACGGATCTTGGAGACGGCGACCGATACTAATTGCACTTCGTTGCTCAACATGCAAGTCTGGAAATTCGTCCCGAGCTTCCTTACTTGCAGAATATACAGAGGCCCCAGCTTCGTTAACAATTACATAATAAACTGGGCGATCAATTTTCTTTAAGGTATTCCCAACAAATTGTTCTGATTCTCGGCTAGCAGTCCCGTTGCCAATTGCAATCATCTCAACATGATACATTTCGATTAGGTCAATCAGCTGTCCTTCAGCTTTGGCACGATCTTCTTCTGGAGCCGGTTTATGAGGATAAATAACTGCCTTTTCCAGGAACTTACCGTTTTCGTCTAGGATCGCCAGCTTACATCCAGTCCGGTAGGCTGGATCAAATCCAAGAACAACCTTTCCTTTGATCGGTGCTTGCATCAACAGGTTATAAAGATTTTCACCAAAGACCTTGATTGCTTGTTGATCAGCTTGTTCTGTCAGTTGACGACGAATCTCACGTTCAATTGAAGGACCCAAGAAGCGCTTGTAAGAGTCTATATAAGCACCTTCAATTAGCTTAACGGCTTCATTTTCTTTACTCGTCCGAATTAATCGGAAGTGAAGGTAATTCAGGATAGTATCTTCATTTCCACTAACCTTAACGCTAAGAATGCCCTCTTTTTCTCCCCGATTAATTGCCAAAATTTGATAGGAATTTAGCTTGTTGACCGGACTAGAAAATTCATAATATTGGGCATAAGTCTTAAGTTCATCCTTTTCCTCACCATTTCTTTTGATACTTGTAACCAATTCCCCATGTTGAATTAAGAAGTTACGCAACCATCCCCGTACGGTGGACATTTCGCTAATTGCTTCTGCTAAAATTTCGTGAACCCCTGCCAGGGCATCCTCAACGGTGGCTACCTTATCGTTTAAATATTTAGTTGCTTCTTCTTTTGGATCAGTATCAGGGTAAGTTAGTAACCAGTTGGCCAATGGGGCTAACCCATTTTCCTTAGCAACCTGTGCCTTTGTTTGCCGTTTTTGTTTGTAAGGTAAATAAAGGTCCTCCACGGTTTGAAGATCTGTGACCTGTAAAATCTGCTTTTCTAAAGCAGCAGTTAACTTCCCTGCCTCTTTAATCTTATTAATAACCGTTTGCTGACGGTCCAAAAGACTATTGGCACGACGGTATTCATCGTGAATTGTCTGTAGTTGAACTTCATCTAAAGTTCCTGTTGCCTCTTTTCGGTAACGGGCAATGAATGGAATCGTGTCCCCTTCATCCATTAATTTTAGAGCTGCTTCGATTTGTTTTTCGCGCAAATCGGGCAGTTGCTTGCTAACTAATTTTATTGCTTTCTCGTCCATACAATCCTCCAGTAAATTTAACGCCACCAATTATCAAAAGGTGTAATTGGTTGATGTCGCTTATGCTGTGTTCTCTTATACCAAGATTCGATCTTTTCTGCCACAACTGGAGCCACTGTTTCTCCTTCCAGGTAATCATCAATTTCTTGGTAAGTAACACCTAGGGCCTTTTCATCCGGCAGCATTGGCCTATCCTCTTCTAGATCAGCCGTTGGTGTCTTCTCGTATAAATGGGCTGGTGCTCCTAAAGCTTTTAGCAACGCTTTACCTTGACGTTTATCTAAACCAGAAAGTGGTGTAATATCAGCACCACCATCACCAAATTTTGTATAAAATCCGGTAACCGCTTCTGCAGCGTGGTCAGTGCCGATAACAGCTCCCTTGCATTCACCAGCAATTGCGTACTGAACAATCATTCGTTGCCGTGCTTTGATATTGCCCTTATTAAAATCAGAAATAAATGTATCAGCCTTTTCAAGAGCAGCTACCATTCCATCTGTTGCCGGCTTAATATTGACCCATTTCACAACATCAGGATGAATAAATTGTTCGATCGCCATCATTGCATCTTCTTCATCGGCTTGCTCACCATAAGGTAACCGAACAGCAATAAACTGATATTCATCATTTCCTGTCTCTTTTCGAAGTTTCTCCACTGCCAATTGTGCTAATCGGCCAGCTAACGATGAGTCCTGACCACCGGAAATACCAAGCACTAATGACTTCATCCCTGTTTGCTTCAAGAAATCGACCATAAAGTCAACGCGGCGACCAATTTCTTCTTTAGGATTAATTTCTGCTTGTACTCCTAATTTATTTATTATTTCTTCTTGTAAACTAGTCACTTTGATCTCTCCTAGTTATTTAATGATTTTACATATTGGTGAATCTGGTGAATCATATTCTGCTTATTATTGTAGCATTCAGGAGAAAGATCAACTGGATAAACTTCTGGATTAAGGTCCCGCTTATACTCATCCCAGAGTGCGTCCAAGTTCTCTTGCCGCCGTTTGCGAATCTCTTTTAATTTTGGTTCTTGGTAAACAAATTCACCATCACGCCAAATTTCCTTCAGCATTGGCTGAGCCTTAAAATCAGTCACATCTTTTTGTTGGAGAGGAAAATTAGGGTTAAACATATTTAAGGTTTCTTGCTGGCGAGGATCCTCACCAATGAGGGTAATATAGTCTCCCTCACTTTTTCCATCGCTGTTGTCATTAATTCGCCAAACCTGCTTTTTGCCCGGCGTTGACATCTTGCTAACATTATTAGAAAGCTTAATTGTATCAACCATTTTCCCTTGTTCATTTTCAAAGGAAACCAACTTATAGACTGCCCCCAAAGTTGGCTGGTCATAGGCCGTAATCAACTTAGTTCCAATTCCCCAGACGTCGATTTTTGCCCCCTGCATCTTTAGATTCAGAATAGTCTTTTCGTCGAGGCCATTAGAAGCGTAAATTTTGGCATCTTTAAAGCCAGCTTCATCCAGCATCTTACGTACCTGCTTTGATAAGTAGGCCATGTCACCACTGTCAATCCGGACACCTAAGAAATTAATCTTGTCACCAAATTCTTTGGCCACCTTAATCGCAGCAGGAACCCCACTCTTTAATGTATCATAGGTATCCACCAAGAATACGCAATTGTCATGGGTTTCAGCATACGCTTTGAAGGCATCGTAATCATTCATATAGGCCTGTACTAAAGCATGTGCATGTGTACCGGTAATTGGAATTCCAAATAGCTTTCCAGCCCGGACATTACTTGTAGAATCAAATCCACCAATATATGCAGCTCGGGTTCCCCAGACAGAGGCATCGAATTCCTGCGCCCTTCTTGTCCCAAATTCCATCACTGGTTGATCTCCCACAACAGATTTAATTCTGGAAGCCTTTGTCGCAATCATTATTTGGTAATTGATAATGTTTAAAAGGGCCGTTTCAATCAATTGGCCTTCTAGCATTGGGGCATCCACTTGGATGATTGGTTCATGGTTAAATACCAACTCTCCCTCCTCAAAACTTCGCAAGGACCCAGTAAACTTAAAATTACGTAGATATTCCAAAAATTCTGGATCAAATTGCCCAGTTGACCTTAAATATTCCAAATCACTTTCTGTAAAGTGAAGTTTCTTAAGGTAGCGAATAATGTGATCCAATCCAGCAAAAATGGCATATCCATTCTCAAAGGGCATTTTCCGGAAAAAGGCTTCAAAAACGGCACGACGATTTTTCCACCCTTGTTTCCAATAGGTTTGCATCATACTTAATTCGTAGGTATCGGTATGCAGTGCAATGCTGTCATCTGGATAGTTAAATTTCATAGCTTGATATAGCTCCTCTAGTTAATTTAATTAGGTATCTAGTTGCTTACTTTTCTAACACAAACTCAAATCGTGAGCCAGCATACTGAGTGTGGACATATTCAAAGGGTGTCCCATCCTGCAAATAAGATAACTGGGTCATTCGTAAGAGGGGATCTCCACGTTTAATTTGCAAGAAGTTTGCAATCTTTTCCGTTGCCTTAGTTGCTGAAATATGTTGAACAGCATGCCCGGGGTATAGATGTGCCTTTCTTTCAAGAGTTTCCCAAAACGAATTGGTCACTTCTTGCTTGCTCAATCCTTCGACTAAAGTAGCAGGGATTGTCGCAATTTCATAACAAATCGGTACATCATTACCAGAACGAATTCGCTCCATACGGATAACTTCATCGCCTTCAGCTAGCTGTAACTTTTCAATTTCAACTTGTGAAGGAACCGTTAAGTGGTAAGAAATTGTTTCACTGGAGGCAGTTTTCCCTAAGGATTTCATTAAATCTGTGAAACTGGTAATTCCAGACATCCGTTCTTGAACTTTTCGGTTGGCTACAAAGGTTCCCGCACCAACCCGACGTTCAAGGATGCCCTCATCAACCAATTCTTGAATTGCCTGACGAAGCGTCATCCGACTTACTTTAAAGTATCGAGCTAGTTCACGTTCGGCAGGGATTTTTTCGCCAACCTTCCATTTACCATCCTCGATATTTTCTCTTAATTGATTATGAATCTTAATATAAACAGGTGAACTCATTTCTCTTTCTCCTAACACCATTTAAATACTAAGGATAAGTTTCTACAATTGTACCATTATCAATCCTCAGTAGACCAATTTGTGATTTATTGTGCTAATGAGAACGAGAATGAATAAAAATAACGGGACTCAACGCCCAATCAACTTTCGAACGCTAAACCCCATTTTCCTAGCTTTATATTAACTCTTTTGTGACTTCATTGCTCGTTCTAATGAACGGTCAACAATAATTGATTGTGAATCCGCAATTGGATATTGAGTTTCTGGGTTCATTTCTTCGGCATATGACAATTCCGTGCAACCAAGAATTACAATATCACAATGTTCTTCTTCAATCATTTTTCTTACGAGTTCATGATACTTTTTGCCATCAGAGTGACCTTTTTCTTTAATATCATGATAGATTAAGTCTTCCGTCATTTCCTGAATCTCTGGAGTGGCCTTTACTTCCTCATACCCAGCATTCTTAATATACGAATCATATATTCCAGACACCATCGTTCCATCAGTACCAAGCAAGCCAACACGCTTTGCATTTGGAGTAATCCGTTTAATTTCATCAACGGTTTCCTGAAGCATATTTAAAATTGGAATATCTGTAACCGCCTGCAATTCTTTATATGAATAGTGAGCAGTATTGCAGATGAGAACAAAGAATTCTGGTTTTAAGAGGCTTTGTTGTTTAATGTCTTCAATCAATGCAGCTGCTGGACTTGGTTTGCTGTGATCTAATATCCAGCTTGTCCGGTCAGGAACAGTTGCATGGTTAACAACAAGGTAATCTAAGTAATCCTGATCTTTTTCTGTCGGTGTTCGCTGATCCAATAGCCGTACATAGCTCTCGGTAGCTAAAGTGCCCATTCCACCAAGAATGGTAAAAAAGTTCTTCATAACTTATTCTCTCCTTTAACTTCGATTGATACTTTTTATGATAACAGGGCAACAAAGATTGGACCAAGTAAAGTGATCCCAATATTTCCCATAATATATGCCGGTGTCAAGGCAGCAGCAAAATAGGCTCCCCCTTCTGCTCCTGCTTCTTCCGCAATCTCAGACATAACAGCCGCACAAGTTCCCGATCCTGTCAAACCACCAATCAAGGCCAAAGGTTCCATATGCAAGACATAACGTCCAAAAAGCAGGGTTAAGAGGTGTGGAGCTAAGGAGACAACAGCACCTACAAAGAGGACACCGATTCCTAGCGACTTAATAGCACCAGTGAATGCTTGCGCTGACTGTAACCCAACAGTTCCTACGAATAAAGTCAACCCAAGGCTTTGGAAAAATGCAGTTACTGTTGTAGGAATAGAATCGTAATCCCTGTGGTGAGAAATCCATGTACTAAGCATTAATCCCATCAGCAATGCGGCAACCCCATTACCTAATTGAAGCGGAATTCCATTAAGTTTTATTCCCAAAATTCCGAGTAATGATGCACCAGCAATTCCTAAAGAAAAGAGACTATAGTTAATGGCTAACGCACTGGTATGCCAATGACCCATTTTCTTCAAAATACCACTAGTTCGAGATGTATTCCCAGTTATAGAAATAACACTACCTGGGTGAAGCTGATTAAACAGCTGCTCATCTCCAGTATCCGGATCTTGGATATTAATAAAGACACCATGTTGGCGAAGAATTGCTAGTTGGGTTGGTTTGAAATGCTTTCCTAAAACAAACTTTCTTTCTCGTGGCGCATTTGTTGGGGTTAAAACCTCCACAATTCCTTTAATAGCGTGCATTTTTTTGAAGTAAACTGCATAACCAATCACAGTAACAAGATCACCCGGCTTCAATTCATATTCTAAGTGATCGGTCATTCTATCATCATGAAATGCAACTAGGGCAATTAAGTGGTAATCAGACCATTGATTGAACTCACCAATTGTTTTCCCAACTAGAGGAGAATCTTCTTCTAGCCTATAGGTCCGTCGCCATGTTGGGTTAGGACTTTTCGCATGAAAGTGGTATTTCCGCGCCATTTGAGGTCCTCGTTTGCTAATATCAATTCCCAATAATTTTGGTGCAACATTGCGTAAGAAAATAATAATTCCGAGCGTTCCAAAAACATAAGTTAACGCATAAGCAATCGGTAACTGGGCTTCATAGATGGACTTCATTGAGCTACTAACCGGCAAAGAATTGATTGTCCGCAAAGAACTAGCCACAGTTGAAGATTGTGTTAAAGAACCCGCAATAATGCCTGAAGCAATTCCCGGCCCAATATGGAAGGCAACAAATAGTCCCCAGGAAACCAAGAAGGCCATTATTAGCCAAAATACACTAATAATTAAAATTCGTGACCCAAAAATTTTTAGGCTAGTTAGCATTTGTGGTCCAATCCGATAGCCCACCGAGAACATAAAAGCATCGAAAAAAATCGTTCCTAGCATTTCATCACGAGGGAATGCCCCAATTTGACCAACAATTAAAGTAACAACTAAAGTGGCAACCGTTGCCCCAACACTAAATTTACCAGCAATTTTATATTCACCAATTGCAAAACCTAATGCCATACAAATGAATAATGTAAATACCTGATTGTTTACCATAAAATGAACAATTGAATCAATCATAAAAAGAATCTCTTTCTTTGTTTACTTGCAACGAACTTTCTCTCATACAGTCCCTAATTTTAACATTATCTCTCCTAGAAGACCACATAACAGATATTTATTGAGCCTTACGTTGAAGGCGGTAATTAATAAGTGTAGCTCCTAGGGTAATAACGGCTAAACAAAGAATTACAATATAATCAATTCTTCCCCCATCAAAGGTTTGCTCAGCAATTGAACCAACATTTGATTTTTGGAAAAGAGCAATAATAGAGGCAAGCAGTCCTGTCCCCATTGAACCAGCGAATTGTTGAATCATGTTAAAAATAGAATTTACATCTGAACTATTCTCTACCTTTACTAGCATTGAAGCATTTGAAATTGTGTTAGAAAAGGCAATATTAAAGCCAAGTCTTAAGATCAGGAAAAATAACATCGCAGTCCACATATTTAATTGATTTTGCAAGAACACAAAAAGGCAGCCACCAATTGTTAAAAGACTAGCTCCCATAATAACCGGTTTAGCAAAGCCTTGCTGGTCAGCCCAGCGACCTGCAAGAGGTGCAATTAAAGCCCCACAAATTGACCCGGGCAAAAGTACTAAACCAGCGATCATGGCCGATGAATGGAGGACATACTGCATGTAAACAGGAATAACTAAGGAAATCCCAATATTAATAAATTGAAGGTTAAAGTAGGTTTGGGCCGAGAAACGTAATGGGACTTGGCGGAAAATAGAAAAATCTAATAAGCGTGATTCCCCGTGATTGTTAACGTAAAGAAAAATTGCAAAAACCATCGTCCCTGCCAAGAACCAACTCCAAAATGCAATAGAGAATCCTTGCTTACCAATTAGAGAGGTTGCATATACAACCAAGATCAAGGCTGTTGCTAGCAGAATTAGTCCTAGATAGCTAAACGGTTTATCGTTTCCAACTGGTTTACTTCGGATTGTCAATTGTCCAATAACTAGACTAATTAAAGCAACAGGCAAAATAAGCCAAAAAATCATCCGCCACGAAAGAAGTTCAGCTACAACTCCACCATAAGTAGGACCAATTGCAGGAGCAAATGAAATGACCATCCCCGCAAAGCCCGTCATCATCCCTTTTTTCTCAATTGGAATTTGAGTAAAAATCAGATGAAAAAGAATCGGGGTCGATAAACCAGTAGCCATTGCCTGAATTAATCGAGCTATCAGCAAACTTGGAAAATTCATGGCACAAGCACCCATAATGTCACCAAATACAAACAAACCTACTCCTAGTAAATGGAGTCGTTGGGCAGGGAACTGGCGCAAAAGATAGGCTGTTGTTCCCATCATAATCGTAACCATCAATAAGTAGCCTGTAGTAATCCATTGAACGATATCTAGCGACACCCCAAAGACTTTTACAAGTTCAGGATACGTAACGTTCATTGCTGTCTCGTTCAGAATCGAAACAAATGTTAAGAGGGCAATTGAAAAAATTGCTGCGTATACTCGTGGCTCCTTCGTTTTATTAGTTATCACTTTCTCCACCTCACTTAAAATAAAAAAAGCCATGGCGATCAACTCCGCCACAGCATATAATATCATTCTACCAACTTAATTAGCTTTTGGCTAGTTCTGTTAGCCAATCCTTTGTTGGTTGATCTAAAGAATTATCGAGAATAAATGGAAGTGGGCTAAAAAGTGACCGAACTTTTCCCCAATCAATTTTTCCCTCATACCAGATAGCCTCTTTCATTTGATTCTCCATCATTTTTTTCATTCCGTTATTAACCGGACTGTTTAATAGTGTAATACCAATTACTTTTTTTGCCAAATTGGTTATTATAATCTCGTCTAGAATTTCCCGGGAAATATTATTTACTACTCTTACCTGTTTTTTAACAGGAACCGCTGGGAGTTCGCGACTAATAAATTTCTGAAAAATCATCCAATTATCACTTACTTGCCTAAAAAATTGCCACGGAACTTTACTATTCAATTCCTTAATCAAAGTTGGCATCACCATGGAGAGATCCAATAAATCTTGTGAACGTTTATTTAATATTTCTATCAATAATCGTTGCATACTTTCTTGACTGTGTTGGTCAACCCGTTTTTTTGTTGTTAAGGCAAAACGAACTAACATGAAATCAGTAAGTTGATCCTCATTAATAACGTTAGAATTTTTTCTTGGCTGCCTTACTTTTAATTGATTAACCTTTTTTTGCCGAATGCTTTTAGCAAAATGACCTTGTTTTGGCATCCTCATCTCTTCTTTCTTAAAGAAAAAAGAGGCTGAGAAATCTCAACCTCTTAATTAGTTGGGCTAGCTGGATTCGAACCAGCGCATGACGGTACCAAAAACCGTTGCCTTACCGCTTGGCTATAGCCCAATAAAAGTGGAGGAGGGTGGATTCGAACCGCCGAACCCGAAGGAACGGTTTTACAGACCGTCGCGTTTAGCCAGACTTCGCTACTCCTCCATATTTAACGCAATTGTTATTCACTAACAATCAACGTATATTATAATATCTAATTACTAATCAAATTGCAAGTCTTTTTTTTAAATTTAATCAATTAAAATTCAAAAGTTCGCATTTGTAAATAATTTAATTTATCTATAAAATAATATTGAAGACAATATTTACACTATAATGAAGAGAGCTTATGAAAACAAAATCAATAATTATTAATCGATGCAAATTTTTATCCTATATTCTTCCTTATCTGGCTATCTTTGGCTTTACTACAATAATTCTATGGGATCAACTTCTTAGTCATGCTACCTTTATTACTGCGGATCGTTTCTTTCACTTTAGCCGCTTTTATGATTCTGCCATGCAAATCCAAACAGGTAACTTTAATTTCTTTCAAACTAATTTTACCTTTCTCCAGAGCGGACGGGTAATTAATGCTCTTTATGGTCCATTTTTTGCTTATTTAAATGGCATATTATTACTGGTATGCCGAACCTGGTATCGGTATCAGATTATCAGTGACTATCTCCTGTATATAATTGCGGGAATGGCAATGTTCCGTTTATGCCGTAAGGTCAAAACCCCATATGTTGGGGCGATTCTCCTTTCACTTCTTTACTTAAGTGTTGGTATTTTACCTGGTTGGTTGCGTGCTAGTAATTTTATGGCGTGGGGAGCGGCTCTTGCACCTTATGTGATGATGCAGGCTGTTAACATGGTACAAGACAGAAAAAGGCCTATTCATTGGGTTAGTTTAATGTTAATAATGGCTCTTGTTGCCCAAATTCATGTATTATCGACCCTATTACTTGCTATTTCACTGATTCCTTTTTTTGTATACGCCCTAATCAATTCTAACCAAAAACAAACCACATTACTTAATACTCTATATGCGGTTATTGGAACTGTTGCATTATCAGCTAATATCTGGGGAAGTTTTCTCCTTTTGTATAGTAAAAATACTATTGCCACCCCCAAGACTTTTACTCTGACCTATTCCACTCATCTTAATTTCTTACACTCTGAACACGGAAACCTTCCTTTATTTGTTCTGATTTTAATTGTTTGTCAACTTATCTATATTTGTTTTCATCTGCATCAATCCTCATTAAATAATATGGTAACTTTTGTTGGATTATTTTTCTTTATTCTTTCAAGTAATTTAATCCCATGGGTTCAACTCGGTCACCACTTTCCGGTATTAGAACGGTCCTTCCAGTTTCCTTACCGGATATTGGTCGTTGCTTACCCTCTTTTATTTCTTAGTATTGGGATAACCCTCTCACTACTTTCTAAAAAGGGATGGAGAACTCTGACCTACCTCCTACTTTGTTGTGCCATTTACGAGGGTGGTTATTCGATGGTCAGAACTAACCAGCATTATACCGCTGATTACAATGATTCAGAACGGGTCACAATTTTAAGTACCTATTACTACAATACTTCTCATCGTGCCGAATTCTGGCACGCTCTTCACTCAAGTAACTTAGGGGAAATATTTACTCTCCTCAATCGGAGCGAACCCGACTATCTCCCACTTAAAAACAATGAATTATCTTGGAAGAATATTAATAAACTTTATGAACAAGAGATTATTAACCCTTCATCAAACTATATCCATAAAGTAGAAGACGGTAAGCTCAATCTTTATTGGCAAGCAAATGCAACACAAAAGGTTACGTTACCGATTGTAATGTATGATCAATCGAAGTTAACTTTAAATGGCCATAACGTTAACCCTAAAACCAGTCTAATTGGGGCACCTATTATTACACAAAAGCAAGGATATAACCATGCTGTTCTTAGTTTTATCGTTCCTGGTTGGTTTAATTTTCTTTTAGGGTTAAGTATTTTCTCGTGGCTCACCTTTACATTGTGGGGAATTTATTATTGGCTCACTTTCGTTAAACAAAAAAGATAATTTAAACTTAGAAAAGGCTCTCGGATACGTTTATCACGAACACGAGAGCCTTTATTTTGATTTCAATAGTTCTTTATTCGACACCTTCCATTAAGGAATGAATCTTCTTAACAAAGAACATTAAGATAATACCGAATCCGATACTTACTAGACCAACAGCCATGAAGTAAGGAACTTCTGTAGCTGACGAGTAGTATTTAACAATTTGAGCATTAACCGCTTGACCAGCAGCATCAGCCAAGAACCACATACTCATCATTTGAGACTTGAAGGCATCCGGTGCCAACTTGGTAGTTACAGACAAACCAATTGGAGAAATCAACATTTCACCAATTTCAACAATGAACCATGAACCAACAAGCCAGAATGGACTAACCCGACCGTCAGTACCGTAAAGAAGGCCTGGAAGTGTAAGAAGTAAGTATGAAAGCCCAGCAAAAACCAAACCAGCTGAGAACTTACCTGGTGCACTTGGTTGTTTCTTCCAGTGATCCCAGAGTGCAACGAAGACTGGAGTCAGAAGCATAATAAACAGTGGGTTTAAAGTCTGGAAGTTAGCAGCAGCAAAGTGCCAGCTACCAATATGAAGGACAGTCCGTTGTTCAGCAAATAATGCCAAAACAACTGATCCAGATTCTTCAATTGCCCAGAAGATGGCAGCAGCAATGAAAAGAGGAATGTAAGCAATTACTCGAGACTTTTCAGGCTTAGTCACCTTCTTAGAGTTAAGCATCATTACAAAGTAGTAAATTGGCAATGCAATTGCAACAATAGTGATGATGTTAATAATGTTAGTAATGTTCAATTGACCCATAGCAGCCAAAAGCCCAAGGATAACTACCAAAACAGCTACCACAATAGTAGTCCAAATGAGAACTGGGCGAAGATCGTCCTTTTCAATTGGATCATTAGGATAGAGACTATCTTTAGAAAGGTACTTGCGACCATCGATCCAGTATTGAACTAATCCAAAGAACATCCCGATAGCAGCTAGTGAGAAACCAGCATGGAAGTTCATCTCATTACCAAAAAGGTGAAGACCAAAGCCGTTAGCAGCCCAAGGAACAGCCCAAGGAGCTACAGCAGCACCCAAATTGATACCAAAGACAAACATACTAAACCCGGAGTCACGACGCTTATCTTCTGGACTATATAAGCCACCAACCATTTCAGAAACGTTTGGCTTTAAGAGCCCGGTACCAGCAACAATAAGTGCAATTGAAATGTATAATGCTGAAACACCAGCCGGTACGGATAAGGCAATATGTCCAAACATAATTAGGACACCACCGATAAAGACGGTCTTACGTGATCCCCATACACGGTCAGATAACCAACCACCGACAACTGATGATAAATAAACTAGCGAACCATAGATAGACATAATTGAGGCAGCAGTGGCCTGATCCATGCCTAACCCACCCTTAGTTACTGCATAGTACATGTAGAATAACAGGATAGCCCGCATACCGTAGTAACTAAACCGTTCCCACATTTCTGTGAAGAACAGTGTAGAAAGCCCACGCGGCTGACCGAAGAAGGCTGTATCTAGATTTCTCTCTTTACTCATATAGACAGTTCCTCCAAATTATAACAACAAGAAAATTATCTTAAATAGGAATTTATAATAACTTTCACATTAAAATTTCATAATATAACTATTATAGTCGTCTCTTCCATAAGCGTCAATTGAAAACTAAATTTTCAATGAGAAAATTTAGCCTTTGTCTTTATTATTCTTAGTTTTATTTCCTAGACAATATTATTTATAGCTATTATTCTTGAATTTGTTAAGTGAATCTTCTTCTCTAGTTACAATTATGGTTAAGAAGTCTTAATTAATGAGAATTTTCTTAAAATAAAGGAGAGGGAAAATCCCCTCTCCACTTATCAATTTAAAACTAATAAAGAGGCTGAGATGATCCCAACCTCTTTATTCAGAATTCAACTCCGGCAGTCAGACTCGAACTGACGACAACCTGATTAACAGTCAGGTGCTCTACCAACTGAGCTATGCCGGAATAACTCAACGAGCATAATTATATATTATTTAAGGATGCTCGTCAATCTTTTCTTTTTCAGAAATTAGAAATTCCTCAATATTATCGTTGCTGAATTGGTAATCTGATTCCTAGCTACCTGACGCCAATCAGTTGAATATCTTATATTGCTTACTAACAACATTTATGCTTAGGCCCGGTTCCCGGGCGGAAAGTCTTTGAAATAAAAATTAGGAGGCTTTTATTATGACTAAATATCAAGGAAAAATAACAGAGAAAATAAAGAAGGTCCAAAGCGACTTAGCAAAGTATGGAGACTACCATTTAACCAATTTAGAATTAGATGAACTTCGGTTTACTGGACGTATCACCATTAACGTTGGTAAGATTTCTCCTCACCTGCCGGGACTGATCAATTATCTCCATAGTTCAACCGGTCAGAACGCCGGCTGGATCATTAGTTTAAACACGGTAAGTACCGACATAGAAATTAGTCTTACGGGATCCTTCCTTATTCTTTAAAAAATCAGCCTTGGAGTACTTTGCTCCAGGGCTGATTTTTTTGAAAATTAATTTCTTCCTATTGTCAATTTGACTATCTTAGGTTTAGTTTGCTATATGCTTTGTACCTGAGAAATAAGTATTTCCACGGGGTCTACATAAATTCACAATTAATCATTCGGGAAAATCAACTCACCGAAGAAAAAGAGCAATTAACTGAAATTATTCAATTATTTAATAATTATCTAATTAACGAACACTTTGATAAACTAATTAATACAAGAGGATCAAAGATATCTAAAAATAAACAGTAAGCGTCTAATAATCCATCAAGATATTATTAATATCATTCTCCTATACTAAAGGTAACTTTAATATAGGAGTTTTTTGGAGAAGAAAAACATGATATTATACCTTTTCAAAGACGACAATTCCAACCTTGCGACCAAGATCACTACGATTGCGGCTCATTAATTGACAAAAGATGATTTCATAATATTTTTTCCTTACAATACAAAAAACTCACAGAATAAATATCATCATTTATCCTGTGAGTAATACTAGTGCCAACTAGAGGAGTCGAACCTCCGACCTTCTCTTTACGAGGGAGATGCTCTACCAGCTGAGCTAAGTTGGCATAAAAATAAAAGATGCTAACTTAAAACAGTCAACATCTTTTCAAAGAACTCCGGCAGTCAGACTCGAACTGACGACAACCTGATTAACAGTCAGGTGCTCTACCAACTGAGCTATGCCGGAATAACGCGTGGCAACGTCCTATCCTCGCAGGGAGCGATCCCCCAACTACTTTTGGCGTGTTGAAGCTTAACTTCTGTGTTCGGCATGGGAACAGGTGTATCCTTCAAGCCATCATCACCACACTTACCCT
>JBCLSJ010000021.1:0-26983 GCA_041225415.1 Lactobacillaceae bacterium 24-114 | reverse complement strand
AAAACCAAGAACGTGTTGCTGATAGCTACGTAGCTAGTCGTTATGGTTCATGGACTGCTGCTCAAGCATTCTGGCAAGCAAACGGTTGGTACTAAAATAATTAAACAATCTGTTTAATAAGGCAGTTAGTTAAAATCAAACGGCAATTAGTCTATTATGGCTGATTGTCGTTTTTAATTTATCTTAAATTTAGTCCTTCAGCCTGTAGAGAACCTGGTAGAATAAAAAGGAAAACAACAGGATCTTGTATGTAGAAAGGAAGAAGGTACTATATATGGCTACATTAACGATTAAAGATCTTCATGTTGCAGTAAAGGATGGAGAAAGCCATCAAGAAAGAGAAATTTTAAAAGGAGTTAACCTGGAAATGAGGACTGGAGAGATTCATGCCATCATGGGTCCCAATGGTACGGGAAAGTCCACTCTTTCGCAGACAATTATGAGTAATCCAAATTACAAAGTGCTTCAGGGAGAAATTTTGTTAAATGGCGAAAATATCTTGGGTATGCCAGTTGATGAGCGGGCTCGTCGCGGCCTTTTTTTGGCAATGCAATACCCTGCAGAAATTCCGGGGGTAACCAATGCGGAATTCTTACGGGCAGCAATTAATGCTCGGCGTCCTAAAGACGATCAAATGTCAGTGATGGATTTTATTCAGGAATTGGATAACAATCTGACATTGCTTAATATGGACGAAAAGATGACGGAACGCTACCTTAATGAAGGATTTTCAGGTGGGGAAAAGAAAAGGAACGAAATCTTACAGCTTCTAATGATTAAACCAAGTTTTGCCATCCTAGACGAGATTGATTCAGGACTAGATATTGATGCTTTAAAAGTCGTTGCTAAAGGAGTTAACTCGATGCGAAGCGATAATTTTGGTTCGCTTATCATTACTCATTATCAACGTTTATTGAACTATATTGTTCCTGACACTGTTCATGTAATGATGGGTGGACGGATCGTTAAAACTGGTGGTTCGGATTTAGCTAAGCACCTAGAAAAAGAGGGGTATGCACAATTAAGGGATGAATTAGGTCTGGATATTAAACTAACTGACGATGAGGAGTAGATGATTATGAACTATGAAGAGATGAAAGAGATTATTATCCATAATCGTCAAAATGAGCCCACCCAGTTAATAGAATTTCGTTTAAATAACCTTCAAATGATTGATTCTTTATCAGCACCTAAGATGACTCGATTTAGCTTCAAGGACTGGCAATTTATGGCAGAAGAGGATGCGAATTTCTCCCAAGTTAAGTTAATGGCTGAACAGGGGGAAAGTGACAACCTAAACGTAAGGATAGAGCGCGAGAAAATAAGCGTAGAATTACCAGTCGAGAAGGTTGAAGCAGGATTAGTTGTGGCTGATCTACTAACCGCAGTTAAAGATGACCCGACCATTCTTGACCAGTATTTAATGAAAAGTGAAGAGCAGGTGGAAAATAAGGTGGTGGCTTACCATGCTGCTTTTATTAACTCAGGCCTTTTTATCCATGTGCCCCAAAATATGGATTTGATGATCAACTTAAATACTGATTTTACTAAATCAAATAACCATTTTCATTTAATTTTGCTGACGGAGCCGGATAGCAATGTTGAAGTAGTAAGTCATGCACATGCTGCAAAAAATAATCATTTTGCAATTACGGCTTTTGTGGAAATCTTTGCGAAGGAAAATAGCAAGGTTCTCTTTTCATCATTTGATGAACTCAATCAAAAAAGACCCAGTTATTACCAATATTCCGCTCAGGCAGCAAGGAATACGACTGTTAATTGGGCTCTGGGATTGATGAATGAAAGTGATACGGTAAATAAACTTAGCACTCATTTAATTGGCGCGGGATCAACATCTTCCTCAAATGTGGTAACGATGACGACCGGAAACCAGCAAATGGGCATTGAAAATCGGCTCATTAATAATGCTCCCCATACTCAAGGAACAATCAATCAACGAGGGGTGGCAATGAATGGCTCTCGCTTGGTCTTAAATGGTATTGGTAAGATCATCCACGGTGCTCATGGGGCGCACGCAGAACAGGAAAATCGCTTGTTAATGATGTCGCCAGGTGCTAGTGGAGATGCCAATCCAATTTTACTGATTGATGAAAATGATGTAGAAGCAGGTCATGCAGCGAGTGTTGGTAAAATCGACCAAAACCAGCTCTATTACCTATTAAGTCGCGGTATACCAAAACATCAGGCGCAGCGGATGGTCATTCGTGGATTTTTAAGTTCAGTGATTACCACTATTCCTGATGATAATATCCGCCAAAAGATGATTGATGCCTTAGAAGGGAAGTTAAAGCAGAATGGTTGAGTGGAAAGCAGTTCGGGAAGATTTCCCTCTCTTAACAGAACAAATGCATGGAGAGCAACTGGCTTATTTGGATAATGCTGCTACGAGTCAAAAGCCGGTTCAGGTAATAGAAGCCTTAACCAAGTTTTATAGTCAGGAGAATGCCAATGTTCATCGAGGCACATATGGATTGTCCATTGCAGCTACAGAGCAATATGAGTTGGCACGGGAAAAAACCCAAAAATTTCTGCATGCTACTAGTCCTAAAGAGATCATTTTTACTCATGGTGCTACCGATAGTCTTAACCTAGTTGCTGCAACATACGGTCAGGAAAATGTACATGAAGGAGACGAAATTGTTCTGACAATTGCTGAACACCATAGTAACCTTGTCCCTTGGCAACAATTAGCCTTAAAGAGAAATGCTCATTTGAAATACATCATGCTTACTCAAGATGGGCAGTTAGACTTAGAAGATGCCAAAAGGAAGATCACTAAGAAAACGAAAATCGTGATAGCCACCCATGTCAGCAATGTTTTAGGGACAATCATGCCCCTAAAAGGCTTGGCAAAGCTAGCCCACGAAAATGGGGCGATTATCGTGGCTGATGGCGCACAGGCAGTCATGCATTTGCCAGTTAATGTTCAGAAACTTGATGTGGACTTTTATGCTTTTTCTGGGCATAAAATGTTGGGGCCAACTGGTATTGGGGTTTTATATGGCAAAGAAAAAATCTTGCAAAAAATGTCCCCCTACCAATTTGGCGGAGAAATGATTATGGATGTTGAATTAAACCGAAGCAGCTGGGCTGACCTTCCTCATAAATTTGAGGCAGGAACACCAAATATTGCCGGTGTAGTTGGCTTAAAGACAGCTATTGAATACCTACAAGCAATTGGGATGGAGAATATTCAAAAACGTGATGAAGAGTTATTATCATCTTTGTTCAAGCGAATGGAGGCAATTAGAGGGTTAACAGTTTATAGCCCTCAGCAAGCCAATGTTGGGGTGATTTCCTTTAACATTGACGGAATTCATGCACATGATGCGGCTTCTGCTCTGGATTTAGAGGGAGTTGCTGTCCGGGCTGGTCACCACTGTGCAGAACCACTTATGCATTTATTCGGGGTTCCGGCAACATTGCGGGCTAGTCTAGCATTTTATAATAATCAAAGTGATTGCGAACAACTGATTCACGCGATTACTGAAACAAAGGAGTTCTTTCACCGTGAGCTTAAATAAGCTAAATCAACTTTATCGGCTGGTAATCCTTGACCATGCGACTAATTCTCACCACCACTATGAGATTTCACATCCCACTAATAAGAAGCTCCTACATAATACGAGTTGTGGAGATACGGTAAAAATCAGTTTTAATGTGGATTCAGAGGGGATTATTACTGACATTGGCTTTGTTGGCCAGGGCTGTACTATTAGCCAGGCGTCGGCCAGTATTTTAACGGACACAATGCAAGGAAAGCAAAAAGATGAGGCCTTGGAACTTGTAAAAATCTTTTCTGATATTGCTAAGGGCTCTGAACGTTCCCCTGAGGATGTGGCTAAGTTAGGAGATGCCCAAGTTTTAACAAATATCATGGAATTCCCGGCCAGAATTAAATGTGCAACCTTAGCGTGGTGGGCATTTCAAGAGGCTTTTTTACCAGAAGAAAACGAGGTGGAATAATTGACTGATGTAAATGAGATTTTAGGGGACCAAGATTATGAATTTGGTTTCCATGATGATATTACCCCACTCTACTCGACGGGAAGAGGATTAACTGAAGAAACGGTACGGAAAATTTCTGCTGAAAAGCATGAACCCGAATGGATGTTAAATTATCGTTTGGAATCATTTCATCTCTACCAACAATTAGGATTACCTAAATTTGGCCCCGATTTATCAAAGTTGGATTTGGAACATATGTTGTACTACCAAAAAATGACAGATAAAAAGTACCGGGACTGGGATGATGTACCAGAAGAGCTGAAAAGGACCTTTGACCGTTTAGGAGTGCCAGAGGCGGAAAGAAAGTATTTGGCTGGATCAGCTGCTCAGTATGAGTCAGAAGTAGTTTATCACAATATGAAAAAACAATTTGAGAAGCTCGGAATTATATTTACGGACACCGATACGGCCTTACAAAAGTACCCGGACTTATTTAAAAAATGGTTTGGCAAGTTGGTTAAGCCAGCAGATAATAAATTTGCGGCATTGAATGGGGCCGTCTGGTCTGGAGGCTCGTTTATTTACGTACCAAAGGGTGTAAAGGTAAAGACACCAATCCAAGCTTACTTTCGGTTGAATGCCGAAAACACAGGACAATTTGAGCGTACTTTGATAATCGTTGATGAGGGTGCAAGTGTCGATTATGTTGAAGGTTGCACGGCACCAAGTTACTCATCGGACAGCCTACACGCAGCCGTGGTTGAGGTCAATGTCTTAAAGGATGCCTATTGTCGCTACACTACTATTCAAAATTGGTCAAAAAATGTCTATAGTTTGGAAACTAAGCGGGCAGCTGCAGCGGAAAATGCCACCATGGAATGGATTGACGGTAATTTAGGATCGAAGGTGACAATGAAGTACCCGAGTGTCTATTTGAACGGCGAACACGCCAAGGGAACGATGCTGTCAATTGCGGTAGCCAGTGACAATATTCATCAAGATTCAGGTGCTCGAATGATCCATAATGCACCGAATACGTCAAGCTCAATTATTTCTAAGTCAATTGCCCGGACTGGTGGATCCACAGATTATCGAGGTACAATTCGTTTTACTGAAAATGCAGCCGGTTCGAAGGCGCATGTTGAATGTGACACCATTATTATGGATGACCAATCCTCCTCAGATACGATTCCAATCAATGAAATTAACAATGCTGATGTTATGATGGAACATGAGGCCCGGGTTTCTAAGATCTCTGAAGAGAAACTGTATTACTTAATGAGTAGGGGAATTAGCGAGCAAAAGGCTACCGAAATGATCATTATGGGCTTTGTGGAACCATTTACGAAAAAACTGCCGATGGAATATGCAGTTGAGTTAAATCGCTTAATTGGTTTTGAAATGGAAGGCTCGATTGGCTAATGAGGGAATGAAGATGGAAGAAGAATTATCAGTGATTAAAAAGGTTGTCATGGATCAGCTACGAACAGTGATTGATCCAGAATTAGGAATTGATCTGGTAAATCTTGGCTTGATTTACGGGGTATCGGTAGATGAACAGGGAAAATGTGTAGTCACCATGACCCTTACGACAATGGGATGTCCGATCAGTGATGTGCTGTATTCGATGATTAAAAAGGCTGTTCTAGCAGCCGATGGGATTAATGAATGTGAGATTAACTTGGTTTGGGAACCAGTCTGGACACCAGATAAGATGAGTCGTTTTGCCAAAATGGCCTTAGGAGTTCATTTTTAATAATTTATTTAATAAAATAAAAGTTGATAACGAGACAAATCATTTGATATTTGCTGCTAGCTTGCTATGATTAAGGTGTAGTTAAGAAGAATTAAACAGGAAGGAAGTTTTTCTTTATGGCAAATGATTTGGAACGTCGTAATAACTTTTTCGATAACATGATGAACTTGCGGAATGTAATGAAAGATGACTTGTTCTCTGATTTTGTTCCTGTAGAAGATCACATGAAGACCGATGTTGAAAGTGATGATAAGGGCTACACAGTTAAGATTGATATGCCTGGCTTCGACAAAAAGAATATTCATATCAGCTATTCCAATAATGTATTGACGGTAACTGGTGACCGTGATACCTTTGATGACCATGATGACAAGGAAGGACATATTCTTCATAGTGAACGTCTTTATGGGCAAATGAGCCGGCAATACCGTCTTCCTGGGGTTAACCGCAAGGAGATTAAGGCTAAGTACAATGATGGGGTTTTGACAATTAGTTTGCCAAAGATTCAAGAGGAAAGTGACGATAATAGTCGCATTGAAATTGAGTAATCTAGTTCTCTTGCTTTAAAATGAATAGATATGAAAAAGATCGCTGAAAAATTTCAACGATCTTTTTTCTTAGATAATTTAATTGGGTTAGAACGCTTGTACAACTTTCATTACACCAAAAACAATTAGGAAAATCGAAATAATCCAAACAACTGTCATTGCTGAAACAAGCGGGCTGAACAAGAGAATAACACCTAAAATTACACCTAGGATGCTGAAGATAATAGTTAACCAGTAGTAACCCTTATGGTCTGAATCACGGAAGAAGTTTCCAATTGAAAATTCCATGATTGAGTCGACGATGAACCAAACAGCAAAAATAATAGCAATGTATAAGGCACCGAATTCTGGATGGAAGATAAAGATAATTCCTAAGATGATGTTTAGAATTCCCAAGAAAACAACCCAACCAGTTGAATCATTGAGTGATCGTAAGAAGCGACGACGAATCGTTAACTCGTATACCCCATCAAATAAGAATACAACACCAATAATAATTGCCAATAATTGTAAGGTTTTATCAGGTTTAGCAAACGAAACAAATCCACCAATAATGAATAGGATTCCGATAATTAAGCTAAACCAGTCAAAACGATGATGAGAGTTAGACATCATTACCCCTCCTTTCTTTATTTGTTTTAAACGATAGCATAAAAAAGGGGAATGTGACAAATTAAATCACTATCCCCACTATTTTTATTACACTAGTCAGATACATTGCTGATTAAAGGTGTTCCTTAATCCCATTTGCAAAATCTTTATCGATTTCTCTTAAAATAGGTAAAAGATAATTGATATATTCATGGTAGGCTTCTACTGGATCCTTTCCCTTAGCATTAGCCTCCATTAAAGCAATCGCAATATCATGTGCGCGTTGTTCATTTGAAATCATTAAAATCACCTCATTTACTATAAGTTTACCAAATTTTTATTGCTTTACAGATAAAAAGGACTAATAATTTGCCGGAAATGGCCCCGATCAATTAATTTCATAAAGTAAAAGCCAAGAACTCCACCAAATGTGTTGGTAATAATATCATCAATGTCAGCAATGCGCCCAATATGGAAGAGATAGGTACAAACAAATTGGTTACCTTCAATAAAACAGGTGAAAGCCAGGCAGGAGAGAAACACGCCAATTAATGGCATCTTGTGAAAACAAATGTAGAGAAAGACTCCCAAGGGGATAGTCATGAGTATATTGAGATACCATTCGAGGTCAAATTGCAGGAATGGAGTGAGATTATAGGGAATTCCGTGAAAATAATGTAGCTGACGGCTTGCAGTCATAAAATTGAAGCGGACTGGAGTAAGACAAAGACGTAGTAAGAGAACTAGGTAAAAGAATAGGGCAAAGATGGTGATTCGTTGACCTATTCCCTTAAATCTTGTGATCGCGTCAACTGTAAGAGCTAAGATTAATATGAAGTAAATAATAAAAGGGATCCAATGTATCATTTTTCGTGCTCTCCTTTTTATGAATGAACTAGCACCTATTTTATAACAAGCACTAGGAATAGATTGTTTTTGAACAAGAAATTAGAATAATGTTAAAAAAGAAGTTGATTATTTCATGCAAAGTTCGAAAGTAAAACGAGGCTGACGAAAATACAAAGTATTTTCTCAGCCTCGCAGCTCTTTATTTCTCATTAAAATTATCGATTTAAATGAAGTTTGCGTTGACAGTCTGGACAGATACCGTGTACTTCGATCGAATTACCAGTGACAAGATAATTTGTTTTTTCTCGAGTCATTTCTGCCAATTCTTTACTGATTGCGGTAAAGTGAGGATCAAATACATCGGCAATCTTCCCACAATTGTCACACACAACATGGTAGTGGGGATGCCCAAAATAATCATAATGAGTACTGCCATCGCCATTTTTCAATTCAATGATTAATCCATATTCAGTTAACAGCTTCAAAGTATTGTAAACAGTGGCCATACTGATGTTTTCAACGCTATCTTTTAAATCCTCGTAAATCATTTCAACGCTTGGATGAGTGTGATGATTAATGAGGTAATTTAGAATAATTTTACGTTGTGGTGTAATTCGAACATGATTTTCACGCAGGTGTTCTACTGCTCGATCAAATTCTGCTTGTGGCATTGTAATCACCTCACGATATTTAATAGGGTAAATTTACTTTTAGTATAGCATTTGCAATTTAAATTTCAAATACTATAATACTATATTTAGTTAATAATAATTCTAAAGAAAGGAAGAAGTAAGATGAAAAAATCTATTGATCAAAGTGGTCATCCATACAGTCGTTTTTGGTTTATTTTTACTCTTTTGATGGGAACTTTTACAATGTCAATTAGCCAATCTTCATTATCAACGGCCTATCCAACTTTAATGCGGGCTTTTGGGATTTCCGCATCTACTGTTCAATGGTTAACTACAGGATTTATGCTAGTTATGTGTGTTAGCATGCCTATTAGTCCCTGGATGTTAAATAACTTCAGTTTTCGTAAGATGTTTATTAGCATTTTAGCATTATTTGATTTGGGGTCGTTAATAATTATTCTCACCCCAGCTGATTGGGGAGTAGGTGGTTTTTGGTTTATGATGATTGGCCGGGCAATGGAAGCATTTGCGGTCGGTGCACTTTTTCCATCCTACCAATCTGTTCTTCTAGAGATTACTCCAGAAGAAAATCGGGGCTCAACTATGGGAATGGCCGGCCTTGTCATGGGCTCTGCCTTGGCATGTGGCCCGATTATTTCAGGAATACTGCTCAATTACTTCAGTTGGAAAAGTTTGTTTATCTTCTTTATGCTCATTATTACCGGTATTATCGCTATAGCTTACTGTGGTTTGATTCGTAATGTAATGAAACCACAACCATCAAAACTCGACTGGCTTTCTGCAATTTTATTAGTTGGTCTAATTGGTATTATGTATGTTATTAATCAATTAGGTAAACAGGATGTTAATTGGCTGGTTAATGGAGGGGTTCTGGTAATTAGCGTTTGTGCAGTGATTTGGTTTAGCTATCGTCAATTTAATTTAACAATTCCATTGTTGGATCTGAAGGTTTTAAAGACGAGTAATTATGATTTGGCAATTCTTCTGACCTCTATTTCCTATGTAGCCTTGATTGTCACAACGATTATTTTTCCTCTTTATTACCAAGGCATCCTAAAACTTAGTCCCTTCTTATCCGGGATGGCCCTGGTCCCAGGAGCTGTTTTCTTGAGCCTATTAAATCCATTAACAGGGAAAATGGCTGATAAGATTGGCTATAAGCCAACCATGATGACTGGGATGGTAATGATCGTTTTAGGATGTGTAGGGGCTTTCCTTTCTGCAAGTCAACTCAATCCCGTTTTGATGATTATTTGTGCTATGGTAATTGAAGGAGGAAATGCCTTTGTCATGATGCCAGCAGTGACACTGGGAGCCAATTCATTGCCAGATGACTTGGTACCCCATGGGACAGCCGTTATTACAACAGTTCGTCAGGTACTTGGCTCGCTTGGTGTATCCCTTTCTACAATTATTTTAACTGCAGTAACGAGTCAACAACTATCCTTAGGTAAGGATCATTTGGCAGCTTCACTCACGGGATACCACTATGTTTTCTTAGGGATGCTTATTATTGAAGTGATTGGATTGGGAATTGCCCTTGCTTTAAAAAATACCGCTAAGTAAATTTTTCGTATTGTTTATATAGGAGAGGTGAACGAAATGAAAAGTGTTAGACCAGAATGGGCGGAAAGCTCTCAATTAATGCAGGATTATTACGATCAAAAATGGGGATTACCAGAACATGATGATCAAGAGCTTTTTAAGATGTTAACGCTGGAGGTCTTCCAAGCGGGTCTGTCTTGGACAACAATTTGGAAACGGCAGGAAAATTTTACGCAGGCATTTGCTAATTTTGACATTGATAAGGTAGCTAGTTTTAATGAGAAGGATTATCAACGCTTATTAAATGACGAAGGAATTATTCGGAACCGTCGAAAAATCATGGCAACGATTAATAATGCCAAGGTGGTGCAGAAGATTATTAATAGTGGGGAAACATTTGATCATTATATCTGGTCTTTTGTTGATTTCAAGCCGCAACGGCTCCACCTAAATGGGGAGCGGCTTCCGGCTAAAACAAGTGAATCTGAAGCAATGGCTAAAAATATGAAAAAGGACGGCTTTCAATTTATTGGTCCTGTTTGTGCTTATTCGTTTATGACTGGCGTAGGTCTTGTGAATGCGCGTGAAGAATAATTATGTTTGAATATAGATCGTAAACTGTGCTAATATTACTTTCGTTATGAAGCAAATTCCCGATAGGATTCACGATTACGTGGAGATGCCTTGTAACCACTAAATGTTTCAAATATAACTAATAACATGGGGGAATTAATTTACTATGGTAGAAAAACATTTATTTACTTCAGAATCTGTTTCTGAAGGTCATCCGGATAAGATTGCAGACCAAATCAGTGATGCTATTTTAGACGCAATGCTTGAACAAGACCCAGATTCACGAGTCGCAGTGGAAACTTCAGTGACTACTGGCTTAGTTTTAGTATTTGGTGAAGTTACAACTAAAGCATACGTTAATATTCAAAAGATCGTTCGCGATACTATTCGTCGAATTGGTTATACGGACGGTAAGTATGGCTTTGACGCTGACAACTGTGCCGTTATTACTTCAATTGATGAACAATCACCAGATATTGCTCAAGGTGTTGATGACTCTCTTGAAACCCGAGAAGGAGGGGGCGACCCACTTGACCAAATTGGTGCTGGTGACCAAGGTTTGATGTTTGGGTACGCAACTAATGAAACACCTGAATTCATGCCATTAACCTTGATGCTTAGTCATAAGCTAGTTCATCGGGTAGCCCAATTGCGGAAGGATGGTATCCTTACTTACTTGCGTCCGGATGCCAAAGCCGAAGTTACCGTTGAGTATGATGAAAATAACAAACCACTTCGCGTTGATACTGTTGTTTTAAGCACGCAACATGATCCAGATGTTTCCCTTGATCAAATTAAGAAGGATATGATGGATAGAGCAATCAAGGAAGTTATTCCAGCAGAATATCTCGATGAAGAAACCAAGTACTTTATCAACCCAACAGGCCGTTTCGTTATTGGTGGGCCACAAGGAGATGCTGGTTTAACTGGTCGAAAAATTATTGTGGACACTTATGGTGGTGCTGCTCACCATGGTGGAGGTGCCTTCTCCGGAAAGGATGCCACTAAGGTTGACCGTTCCGCTAGTTACGCTGCTCGCTACATTGCAAAGAACATTGTGGCAGCTGGTTATGCAGACAAGGTTGAAATTCAAGTGGCTTATGCTATTGGTGTCGCTGAACCAGTTTCAATTTCCATTGATACTTTTGGAACTGGTAAGCGTTCCGAGGACGAGTTAATTGCTGCTATTCGCAAGGTGTTTGATCTTCGTCCTGCTGGAATTATTAAGATGCTTGATTTAAAGCGGCCAATTTACGAACCAACAGCAGCATATGGTCACTTTGGCCGAACTGATGTTGATCTTCCATGGGAACACACGGATAAAGTAGAAAAATTAAAAGAAATCCTTGGTTAATTAAGACAAGGAAAATTACCAATCTTGCTTGCATTTAAGAGGACAGGTTGATAGAATATCATTAATATTTGATCGGTTTGAAACTAGTAGTCTTAGATGAGCCTTCAGAGAGCGTGTGGTGGTGTAAACACGCGGATAATTTAAGACGAACTCGTTCAATAAAGGATGTCCTTGAAGGTAGTAGGGGACAACGGTAGCTCCGTTATCGGCTAAGAGTGCTATGTTTTACATAGAATTCGAGTGGTAACGCGGAGTGATTCGTCTCGTAGAAGGGTATTTCTACGGGACTTTTTTATTACGATCAGACAAATTTACTAAACGAGGAGAGAAATGTATGGCTTACGATCATAACTCAATCGAAAAAAAGTGGCAACGATACTGGAAGAAAAATAAGACCTTTAAGGCTAATTTAAATAAAGACCAAAAAAAGTACTATGCCTTAGATATGTTTCCTTACCCATCTGGACAAGGGCTTCACGTTGGTCACCCAGAAGGTTACACCGCAACTGATGTTATCTCTCGGATGAAGCGAATGCAAGGCTTTAATGTTCTTCATCCAATGGGGTGGGATGCTTTCGGTCTGCCGGCAGAACAATATGCTTTGAAGACTGGTCATAATCCCAAGAGTTTTACTAACCAAAACATCGACCATTTCCGTGACCAAATTCAATCTCTTGGTTTCTCTTATGACTGGGATCGGGAAATTAATACGACTGATCCTAACTATTACAAGTGGACTCAATGGATTTTTGAACAACTGTACAAGAAGGGCTTAGCCTATGAAAGTGAAATTATGGTTAATTGGGCCCCTGATTTTATGGGCGGTACAGTTGTTGCTAACGAAGAGGTTGAAGACGGTAAGACCAAGCGTGGAGGTTACCCAGTTTACCGTAAGCCAATGCGTCAATGGGTATTAAAGATCACTGCTTATGCTGACCGTTTAATCGATGATTTAGACTTAGTTGACTGGCCAGAGAGTGTTAAAGAAATGCAACGAAACTGGATTGGTCGTTCAGAAGGGGCATCTGTATTTTTCCCAGTAGTTGGCGATGAAGACACTAAGATTGAGGTCTTTACTACTCGTGCTGATACCTTATTTGGTGCTTCTTACGTCGTTTTAGCTCCTGAACAAGAATTAGTTGACCAATTAACTATGCCTGAACACAAGGAAGAAGTGGCTAAGTACAAGGAAGAAGCTTCTCGTCGTTCTGACCTTGAACGGACTGAATTAAACAAGGAGAAGAGTGGTGTATTTACTGGGTCTTATGTCATCAACCCAGTTAACGGTGAAAAGTTACCAATCTGGATTAGTGATTACGTTTTGGCTTCCTATGGTACTGGTGCAGTAATGGCAGTTCCATCAGGCGACGAACGTGACTTTGAATTTGCTAAGAAGTTCGACTTACCAATTACACCAGTGATTGAAGGAACAAAGCTTGATGAAGGACCATTTACCGGTGACGGCAAGCACATCAATTCAGGTTTCTTAGATGGCTTAAACAATGCTGATGCTAAGGAAAAGATGATTGCTTGGCTAGAAGACCATAATGCCGGCCACAAGAAGGTTAATTACCGATTACGTGACTGGATCTTTAGCCGGCAACGTTACTGGGGTGAACCAATTCCTGTTATTCACTGGGATGATGGTACAACTTCACTTGTTCCTGAAGACCAATTACCACTTGAATTGCCAGATACAGATAATATTGAACCATCCGGAACAGGTGAAAGTCCACTAGCTAACGTTAAGGATTGGGTTAATGTTTACGATGAAAATGGGCGTCATGGGTTGCGTGAAACTAACACGATGCCTCAATGGGCTGGGTCTGCATGGTACTGGTTGCGTTACACTGATCCAAAGAATAATGAAGAATTTGCCTCACAAGAAGCGCTCAACTACTGGTCACCAGTTGACCTTTATGTAGGTGGGGCTGAACATGCCGTCCTCCACTTGCTTTATGCCCGCTTCTGGCACAAGTTCCTCTATGATTTAGGATTAGTTCCAACGAAGGAACCATTCATGAAGTTGGTTAACCAAGGGATGATTCTTGGCTCTAACCACGAAAAGATGTCTAAGTCCAAGGGGAACGTTATCAATCCTGATGAAATCGTTGAAAAGTACGGTGCCGATACCCTCCGTCTTTACGAAATGTTCATGGGACCATTAACCGAATCTGTTCCTTGGGATGAAGAAGGTTTACATGGTTCATACAAGTGGATTCAACGGGTATGGCGTCTGTTAATGGACGAAAATAATCACCTTCGTGACCGGGTATCTACATTTAACGATGGTAAATTAACTAAGGTTTACAACCAAACCGTTAAGAAGGTTACTGAAGATTACGAACGGATGCACTTTAATACTGCAATTTCTCAATTGATGGTCTTCGTTAATGAAGCCTTCAAGGCGGATGATTTGCCAGTCGAATACATGCAAGGCTTCGTTAAGATGATTTCACCAATTATGCCACATGTTGCGGAAGAATTATGGAGCCATTTAGGAGACAGTGAGACAATCGCTTACGAACCATGGCCAACATATGATCCAAAGGCGTTGGTTGAAAATGAAGTTGAGATGATCATTCAAGTTAACGGTAAGCTCCGGGCTAAGATTAAGATGGCCAAGGATATTGATAAGGAAGAAGCAGAAAAGATTGCCTTTGAAAATGAACACGTAAAGAAGTTTACAGAAGGCAAGGACATTAAGAAAGTTATTGTTATTCCTAACAAGATCGTTAATATTGTGGCTAAGTAGTTAAGCTGGAAGCCAGTTCCCTTGAGATCCTGTATAGGTGTATAGGTAGTTACTAAGGCACTTCAGGGCGGGGGACCACGGTTCAACTATGTAACATATGGAAATAAAAAGAGACTGGTGAAAATTCAAATATTTCTCAGTCTCTTTTCATTAAAAGAAGTGGAGAAAGACAATGGAATTATATAGTTATCCTGCTGTTTTCCAGCAACATGATGACCAGGTTGAGGTTGACTTTCCTGATGTACCGGAAGCATTTACGCAAGGGAAAGATATGGAAGCGGCAATTGAAATGGCTAAATTGGGTCTCGCAATCACGTTAAACGATAGATTAGGCCACTTTGAAACTGTACCGGAAGTAAGTGACTTGGCAGCTGTACGGGCTAAATTTCCCCAAGCCATTGTCAAAATAGTGACAGTTGACTTGGAAGAATATTAGTTAAGATTTACAAAATTAATTGCGAGGACAGTCTAATAAGGATAGAATGGTTAATATTGAGTTTAGAAATAAAGGTAGGATTCTTAAATTATGAGTAACGGACAGCAAAAGGATTCGGCCCGCTCAAAAATGCTGACTGGTTCAGCTTGGATGACGGCAGGGAACATTACTTCCCGAATTCTTGGTGCTATTTATATTATTCCGTGGGTTACCTGGCTTGGCGCCTATAGTGATGAAGCGAATGCCCTTTACGCCCAGGGATACAATATTTATAGTCTTTTTATCACTATTTCTACTGCAGGGATTCCATCGGCGATTTCCAAATTGGTGGCCCATTATAATGGATTGAATGAGTATGGGGTCAGCCAGAAGTTAAACCGATCGGCAATGTACATGGCTGTTGCTTCAGGAATTATTTTTTCCACGGTGATGATGTTTGGTGCATCCCTTCCGCTGATCAATAATGGCGATCCCAACTTAATTCCAGTTATCCGATCACTAGCATGGGCCATTCTGGTCATCCCATGTATGGCAGTTAGCCGGGGTATTTTCCAAGGTTACAGCATGATGGCGCCTTCCGCTATTTCTCAGTTTGTGGAGCAACTGTTACGAATTATTTATATGTTAATGGCGACATATCTGATCATGAAGATTCACAAAGGTAGTTGGGTAACTGCTGTTAGTCAATCAACTTTTGCCGCTTTTATTGGTGCTCTGGGGGCCTGTGTTGTTCTTTTCTTAGCTTGGGTCAAGTACCGAGATAAGATGCGGGGAACCGACATTGTTCAGCCATCAAAGAGTGTTTCGACAACTGAACTGATACTAAAAATTGTTTACCAATCCATCCCATTCATCATTATTGAATCTGGGATTAACCTTTTCCAATTGGTTGATCAGTACAGTTTTAAGCGAATGATGCCACTTGTTGGTCACTTCAGCAAATATCAAATTGATGTGCTATATGCTTTATTTGCCTTTAATGCTAACAAGCTTTACATGATCATTATAGCTTTGGCAAACGCCTTGGCAGTTACGGCCATTCCTCTATTGGCGATGGCCAGGGCACAAAATGACTATCAAGGAATGAGAAAGCAAATTGAAAATGTTCTTTTGCTCTTCTACTTTGTGATGATTCCAGCAGTTCTAGGTCTTTATGCGGTTGCTCAACAGATTTATACGGTTTTTTATCGGTATAATGAAGCGGGGATTATTGTTCTTGAGTTCTCCGCATTCATGGCAATTCCACTTGGTCTATATACTGTTGCTGCAGCGATGATGCAGGGGATTTCAGAAAACCGCAAGATGATGCGTTACCTAGCGATTGGGTTGGTAATTAAGATGCTGATTCAATTCCCATGTATCTGGTTAGCACAAGGGCTTGGACCAATGTTAGCCACGGGGATTGCGATGATGATTATTAATTACTTGATTATTCATTCATTTAATCAGGAATTCCGGCTTAACTTTGAGCAAATGGCACTCCCAACTAACCAGATTTTGGCCTACTCCTTAGTGATGGTCGTGATTACTAAGGCAGTAATGTTGTTGTTAGGAACCTTTATTAGTCCCTATGGTCGATACACCGCCTTCTTTACCTTGGTAATTGGGGTTGTAATTGGGGCAAGCATTTATGGATACTTAGCCCTTCACTTCCGTTTGGCAGATGTCCTACTAGGAAATCGTGCTGAGCGTCTCCGTCGACTTTTCCGGATTAACTAAAAATGATATTTAAAATAAAAGATCTAGGAAGTTTTTGCCCTTTCCTAGATCTTTTATTTTGTATAGCTTAATTATGATTTTTTAGAAAAAGCCAATCCGGTGTTCTTCTCGGCCGCCTTCCATTTTCTTCATAAAGGCAGGGAGGGCGCGGCTAATTTGATGAGGAAGGACGATATATTGGTTCTTCGCAATCTGTTCTGCAATTGCACTGTGGGCATAAACTGCAGCCAGCGTGGCTTTAGTAGGATTCTTAGAGAATTCAGCAGCAAAACCACCAACCATTCCTGCAAGCGTATCTCCCATCCCTCCAACGGCTTGTGCGGGTGTTCCGATGGTTAATTGGTAATCGCCGTCATCCGTATAAATTTCGGTATGGTGCTTCTTAAGGACAACGGTAGCACCTAATTCTTGTTGAACTTGCTTATTCTTTTCTGTTGTTTGATCAGCAATCTTAATACCAGATAGACGTTGCCATTCCATTTGGTGCGGCGTGTAAATGATATTGCCTGTGGGTTGCTCAATATTTTCTCGTGCCATTAGGGTGATTGCTGAACCATCGATTATCACATTTTGTTCACTGTGAGTATGGGCAAAAACGTTATTTAAAATGGCCAAACTTTCATCAGTATCACCGAGGCCAGGACCAAGTACAACAGTTGTGGCTGCTTCAACTAATGAAGCAACTTCTTTAGCATTATGAAAGTCGCCAAACATTGCTTCCGGTAATTGAGCGTGCAATGGGGCCGAATTAAGTGGATCAGTCAATGTTGTGACAAGGCCGGCACCGGCGCAAACAGCCGCCGTTGAGGCCATGATAATTGCTCCACCAAAATTATGGTTACCGCCGACTAGAGTTACTTTCCCATATGTTCCTTTAAAACTATCATCAGGACGGGGCTTGATGACATCAAAAAGAATTTGATCAGTTAGTTTTTCCATAAATAAGATCTCCTTTTCTCAATCGTTTTATGGCAGCAATTTCCTACTTTCATGTTATCATTAATTTAGGAAAATGAATGGAGGTAATTATTAATGACTGATTGGATGAAAGCAGCCCAAACTCAGGAGAAGGACTACCTAGCTGATTTAACAACACTATTAAAGATTCCAAGTGTCCGTGATGACAACAAAGCAACAGATGAATTTCCTCTTGGACCAATGCCTGCTAAAGCATTACAGGCATTTTTAGATATGGCACAAAAGGATGGCTTCCGGACTAAGAATATTGACAATCTTGTTGGTTATGCTGAATGGGGTGAAGGTGACGAGACTCTTGCGATTTTAGCCCATTTGGACGTTATGCCTGCCGGTAAAGGGTGGGATACCAATCCATTCGAGCCAGAAATTATTGATGGCAAATTATATGCACGTGGAGCTTCTGATGATAAGGGACCCGCAATGGCTTGCTACTACGCCTTGAAGTACCTGAAGGACCAAGGAGTGAAATTTAACAAGAAGGTGCGGTTTATTGTTGGAACAGACGAAGAAAGTAACTGGACAGGGATGCACCGTTACTTTGAAGTAGAACCAGCTCCAACATTTGGCTTCTCTCCTGACGCAGAATTCCCAGTAATTAACGGTGAAAAAGGTCAGTTTTCCTTACTCCTTAGCACACCGGCTGGAAATGACGGCAACTTTGTCTTGCGGAAGTTTGAATCAGGTTTACGGTTCAACATGGTTCCACGAGAGGCCGAAGCAGTTGTTTCAGTACCAGATCCGCAAGAGTTTATGTCTGACTTTGCTCAATTTATTAAGGATAATCCAATTAGTGGTCAAGCCGAAGAAACGGAGAAGGGAATTCGCTTAACGGTGATTGGTAAGGCAGCTCACGGGATGGAGCCAGAAAAAGGTGTCAATGCTGCAACCTACCTTGCTCAATTTTTGTCTCAATACAATTTTGGTGCTGGTGCTTTAAGCTTTATCAATTTTCTAGCAAACTACTTACACCTTGATACTCGAATGAAGAAGTTTGATTCAGCCTACACTGATGATGTCATGGGTGATTTGACTATGAATGCCGGAATCTTGAACTTCAATGAAGGAGAAGGTGGAAATATTAACATGAATTTCCGTTATCCAAAAGGAATTACTCCAGAAGAAATTCAAGAAAAGGTAGAAAAAGTGGCGACACCATTAAAGATTACTGTTCGTCAGGATTCAGGTGCACAAGGTCCACACTATGTTGACCCAAATGATCCGTTAGTTCAAACCTTAATGAAGGCCTACATTGACCAAACTGGTGATGAAGATGCCAAGCCAGAAGTCGTTGGCGGAGGAACTTATGGTCGTTTGATGAAGCGAGGAGTTGCCTTTGGTGCCTTGATGCCAACAACACCAAATACTATGCACCAAGCTAATGAATTTCAACCAGTCAAGGATTTGATTACTTCTATGGCAATTTACATGGAAGCAATTAACGATTTAGTAACAGATTAATAATTAGTTATCACAAAATGGAGGCGGGAATATGAGTTATCAAAGAATTATGGTCGGTCTCGATACTTCCAAGCAATCAGGAATGGCTTTTAAGAAGGCTATCGAAACTGCAAAGGAAAATGATGCCGCATTGTATTTATTGAGCGTAATTAATGGTGAGCCTTATTCTGGTAGTGGTTATGGCTTTGTTAACCAAGATCTTTATACCGCAACAGTAAAGAAGCTCAGCAATCTTTTGGAAAAGGATAAGAAGATAGCGGAAGATGCCGGCGTTAAAGAGGTTCATACCGATGTCAAGATTGGGAATGCTAAAGTGGAACTTGCCGAACGGTACCCTAAAGATAATAAGATTGACTTAATCGTCATTGGAGCAACTGGGCTCAATGCGATTGGCCGGTTGATTGTCGGTTCAACTGCTGCCTATACTATCCGTGAGGCACCTTGCGATGTTACAGTTGTTAAGACAAATATGGACAATCAAAAGATGGACATTAAAGAAAGCAGTTATCCAGAAATTTAGGATGTCATGATAAAGGGAACACAGCTGTAAGACCTAACGAGAGGTTTGCTTACTGTGTTCCCTTTTAGTTAGATTGAATATTCCATGACTTTGGCTAATTGATCACCAATATCATCAAAGTGAAGGGTTAAGGATTTGACGAGCTTAAAGCCATTCTTTTGGTAGAGCTTTTCTGCAGGCACATTATTCGCCAAGACATCGAGGTGAAGGACCTTTAAACCAAGTTTTTTGGCATGATTCTGTACGGCACCAACAATTTGAGAAGAAATTCCGGTGCCACGATAATCTGGGTGGACACCTAATAAGTGGAGAACACCGATTTCATTTTCTGTTGCTGGGGTTGGCCAATCGACTTGCGGGTAGTCCTCGCCAATCGTTACTACACCGCCCGCAATGACTTTTCCGTCCTGCAAGCCAATCACTAGTTGTTTCTTCTGAATATTTTCGGTTAGGCTCTCTTCGCTTGGGTATTCACCCCAGGTCCAGTTAGCGCCATATTGGTCCTGACTTTGGTGATCACAGATAGCTTTGTAAAGTGAAATTACGCCTGGTAAATCATTTATTTCGGCGATTTTGATTTGTTCTAACATTTAAAAAACCTCCTAGAAAATATAAAGCACCAATCAATTCCTTCATGTCACAATGACAGGCCCTAGTAGGAATTGATTGGTGCTTTGTTAATGATACTTAATCCGGGGACTAAGTATCAGCAATTTATTATTTTACAATTGCAGTCTAACAAACGGAAAAGTACTTGTCAAATAATATTTGAAAAGCGGAAATAATTGATTGCGGTTTATGATCCTTGATAGAATATAGGTAAAAGTAAGAGAAAAGAGGCAATATAAATGGATTATCCACAATTAAATTTAGACAAAGTAAAAGGCCCAAAAGCTATCATTGAAACAACAATGGGTGATATTAAAGTTCAATTATTCCCTCAACAGACACCGAAAACGGTTGAAAATTTTGTGAAATTAGCTGAGAAGAAATATTATGACAATGTAATTTTCCACCGGGTTATTCCCGACTTTATGATTCAAGGTGGAGATCCAACGGGCACCGGTCGCGGGGGTGAAAGTATCTATGGTCATGCCTTTGAAGATGAATTTTCAGAAGAATTATTTAACTTTACGGGTGCTCTCTCAATGGCCAACGCTGGTCCTGATACAAATGGTAGTCAATTTTTTATTGTTACTAACCAACATGTAGCGAAGAATATGATTCGTGAAATGAAGTTAGTGGGGTACCCAGAAGAAATTATTGACTACTATGAAAAGCATGGTGGAACTCCATGGCTGGATAACCACCATACAGTATTTGGTCAGGTGATTTCTGAAATGGACATTGTAGAAAAAATCAGTAAGGTTGACCGTGATGGTGCAGATAAGCCAAAGAAAGATGTAATTATTAAGACAATTAAAATTGAAAAATAATTTGGTAAATGGCCAAGAAAATTAATTTTTCTTGGTCATTTTTTCGTATTAAATATATAGACCACTAAAAAGGGAGAAGAGGTTATGAAAGAAAAAGTTATTTTAGGGACGGTTACGTTAATGGTTTCAGTAAATTCATCCATTGGGGCATCTGCAAGTACAGTAACGGAACAAGCCCGTATAGATGCAGAAAATGCAGTAGTAAACCACCAAATTATTGATGCGCATGCTCTGAGACAGAGAGGGGATGAGTATACGAGGGAATTCTTAATCCAATTTAATCAAGCAGCACAACGTTATCGAGCAGCTTATTGCCAAGAGGCCTCGGTTGTGCAAAGTACAGGGCAAACAGAGGATAAACAACGACAAGAGGACGCGAATTATTCTAACGCAGAGAAAAGCACCCAAGATGATGATAAAGAATATCCTCGAGTAACGCCGACAATTGAACAAGCCCGTTTTATTCATAAATTAGCTAAATTGGCTCAGCAGGTAGGGAAGGATTATGACTTATATCCATCTATCATTATTGCTCAAGCGGCTTTAGAAAGTGATTGGGGAACAAGTGAATTGGGAAGCAGTCCTCACCACAACTTATTTGGGGTGAAAGGAAGCTACCAGGGAAAGTCGGTTTTAAAGCCTACAACAGAATTTCATAATGGAAAAGAGCATACGATTAAGGATTATTTCCGTTCCTATCCGAGTGACAAAGAATCGTTAACTGATTATGCAGAGACGCTAACAGATCCGCTTTATGAGCATGTTCATCGTTCCCAAACGAGCAATTATCGCCAGGCAACGAAAGCCTTGGTTGGGTTTTATGCAACCGATCCAGAATACAACAAAAAGTTGAACCAAATTATCGAGCATTATAATTTAACTAAATATGATGAGGTGAGAAAGGAAGGCGGAGAAGCAGGGTTAACCGGAGTGAAAAAGCATGTTGCTCATTTAAATTCCACCCCAAAAAATCATAAAACAGCAAATAAAAAAAGCCACCGGAAGACAACCCCAATTCTTTCCGTAATTGGTGGGGGAGCTTCAGTGGGATTGACAAGTGGCGTTAAGAGATTATTAGCTGGCTAACCAAACTAACGAATTTCCTTTAAGTGTTCGTCGATCAATGTCAAAACGGCGGCCACATTATCTGGATTTTCTAAATTATATTTATCCAAATCAATCTTCATCTTAGGACTAGCATCATATTCCTCATACCATTTTTTGTATGCACTCCACATCTTGTAATAATAATCTTTCAATTCAGGTTTTTGATCGATTTGTTCGTAATCCCGACCACGCTTTTTGATGCGATAAAGGATTGTATCAAATTCAGTCTCTGAATAAACCATTAAGTCAGGAGCTTTTTTAGGTAGGCGGTCTAAATCAGCCATCATGTTATCCAAAAGTTTTAAGTAAACTTCTAGTTCTGTGTCACTGATGTTTCCTTCTGCGTTATTTTCCCGCGTAAATAATGCATCTTCATAAATGGAACGATCCAAGACATTATTGTCATCGGACAATGCTTTTTTAATCATCGCAAATCGCTTGTTAAGGAAGTAAATTTGTAATAAGAATCCATACTGTTTTGGATTCTTATAATAAAGTGGTAATACGGGATTTTCACCTACTGGCTCGAAATAGGCTTTTGTTCCTAAGTGGTCAGCAATCATCCCAGTTAAAGTAGTTTTTCCTACCCCAATCATTCCTGCAGTAATTATCACCATGTTGGCCCCTCTTTACTTTAATTTTAAACACAATGATAATCTTACTACAAAATAGGGGAGATTCCTATTTAAAAATTTAGTTGTTGAAAAGTAAGTAGCTTTGAATTTAGAATATAATAACTAAGAATTTATAGAAGAGGTAGAAAAATTGGAACGTCAAGATAAACGTGATATTCGGATACAATTGGCGATTGCCAAACAGCAGGGGAAATTAATAGAAGTCCATAATCTACAGGATGATTCTTATTTTAATGTCGGCTTTGTTGTCGGCTTAAACGATCAGTTTTGTCTTATGATTAGTATTGATTGGGATGGTAAAATCAATGGTCTAATCGTTATTAAAATTAACAGCATTAATAAGATTAAAGATGAAACGGATTATTTAATGACTGTTTCGGAGAAAACAAAGGTTGCCCATCGCTTTGATTATTTCGATATATGGAAAATTCAGAAATTCCTGGATGACCATCCTGAGATAACGCAAGGTAATTTATTGATGAATATCTTACGCGATTCTGCTGAAAATAACTTTCCAGTGACAATTGGAACGGAAAAGTTTGAGGGCCGGGATGATTTTTCGGGAATGATTCATAATCTAAATGAATTTACCCTTAACCTGCACTATATTAATGAGCATGATTTGTCATCTATGTGGTCATATGATATTTTATTGAGACAGATTAATTATGTGCGTGCTCGGGGCACACAGATGGAAACTACTAAGCAAATTATGAGTGATTTGTTTCATCAATTTTAAGTATCTCGTAAATGGAGGAAAATTAGGTGAAAGCTGAATTTATTTTAAAGGTAACAATACCACCGGTCATTATTTTTGCGATTATCGTTTGGCTGACGGTTGAAAATGTGATAACGGGCTGGACGATGTATTTAGTCTGGATTGTTGGCTTCGTTGTGGCTAATTTAATTGTTACACGAATAACGGCCAAATGGAGTATTGAACGTCAAAAAAATAAACGGCATAAAGAAGAAAAGAAGGATACAAATGAGTAAGTTTTTTTCGCTATTCAAACGAATTGTTATTATGGCAACCTTATTTATTTGTATTGGTTTGCCATCAATAGCAATGCAAATAGCCAACCGGAGTTCAAAGATTACTTGGCTCACTATTTGTTTAGTGGTAATCTTTATCCTCTTGTTTATAGCAATTATTATTTGGGCGCGGCAACTTTATCGAAAGTATAACCAAGTACCTATTCGGAAAAACATTCGTTGGAGTACTATCTTTGGAGGTTATGTAATTATTATGGTAGCCGAGTATATTCTCGGAACCTTAAATATTTTAATTTATCATCAAACAGAAACAGCTAATAACCAAAGCTTGATGCAAATATTAGGGGGCAATCCCTTAGTTACAGTTGTCTTTTCAATTTCTGTATTTACGTTGACGCCAATTGCAGAGGAACTGATTTTTCGTGGTGTCCTAATGAATATGTTCTTTAAGCCTAGTACTTTTTGGCCTAAAGTCATCTTATCCGGTGTCGTATTTTCCTTGGACCATCTTAGTACCAATGTTATTAGTTTCTTGATTTATTGCATGTTGGGGATGGTTTTGGCTTACGTTTATCGGCGAACAGGCGACATTCGTAATTCCATGTTACTGCATGGGTTAAATAATTTAATTGCGATAGCATTGATGTTTGGAACAATGCTACAATAACGCCAAAGAGGCTATGGAAATGTTTTTGCATTTTCCATAGCCTCTATTTGTATTACTTATAGAGTTCCTTCATTTTTTTCACGGTCGACACGACATCATCACTATTTAAAATTAAGGAAATGGTGGCAATTCCGTCCACTCCCATATTATGGACGGCTTCCATATTTTGTTCATTGATTCCACCAATTGCAACAAGGGGGTGCTTACTAAGTTGTTTCAATTGAGCGAGATTTTCTAAACCAATGGTAGGATTAGCATCTGCCTTTGAAATAGTCGGGAATACTGGACCACTCCCAATATAGTCGATAAAATTCATTGCATTTGATTTGTTGACTTCAGCAGTGGTATTGCAGGAATAGCCGATGAACATTTGATTACCAACTGCAATCGAAACGTCTTTAATTTTGCTGTCGTTTTGGCCAACATGAACGCCATCTGCATCTATTTGCTGAGCGAGTTCATAATCGTCATCTACAATCAATGGAATTGCATATTGCCAACATAAAGTTCTAAGCTTTAAACCTAATTCAACACGCTGGTTAGTTGAAAGGTTAGAAGACCCCTTTTCTCGGTATTGAAAGGCCGTAATGCCACTTGCCATAGCTAGTTCAATTTTTTCAAGAAATACGTGAACATCATTTTGGGTGTCTTGAGTTCCACCCACTAGGTAAACATGTAATATGTCTGGGTTAAAATCCATTTAGATCATCTCCTGTAATTTTTGCCCAGTGATTTAGTGGCCCGTGACCATGACCAACATTGATGCTATCCCTGATTGTTGCCTCCACATAGCTTTTTCCTGTAGTAATCGCTTCTTTCATGGGGTGCCCCTTGGCAAGTTCTGCTGTAATGCAAGCTGAGATGGTATCACCAGTACCGTGAGTGTTTTTTGTACTAATTCGTGGAGAGGTGAGCCACATTTCCTCACCATCTTCTAGTAATACATAGTCAGCCGATTCTGGCGAACTTTCTGCATGCCCTCCTTTTAGCAATATGTTTTTAGCACCCTGCTTTTGTAACTCCCTTGCGGCCTTCTTAACATCATTTTTATCGCTAATTGTGATGCCGGTCAGCTCACAAGCTTCGGGAATATTAGGAGTAATTAGGCTAGATAGAGGGATTAATTCATTACGAACCACCGAAATTGCATCGTCACTCAGTAATTTGGCACCCCCCTTAGCTACCATCACTGGATCGACAACTATTGGACCAAAATCGTATTTCTTTAAATTTTCTACCACTGTTTTAACGCGTAAGGGATCAGCCAGCATTCCTGTTTTACATGCCCGAATTTTTAAGTCATCGGCAATCGAGGCAAATTGCTGGTTAATTAGTTTTTCTGGAATTGGTAAGGCATCTTGGACTCCAAGTGTATTTTGGGCTGTTACTGCCACCACTACCATAGCAGCAAAGACATTTCGCATCTGCATTGTTTTAACGTCAGCCGGGATTCCGGCGCCACCTCCGCTATCAGTGCCAGCAATTGTTAGAACTTGTGGATAATCATTAATCATGAAAATATTCCTCCCTTTCATTTAAAAAATCTAGGAGTTTCTCCGCGTTTAGTTGCGAAAGTTGGTCAAAAAATTGCACCTGCCAAGAACCAAGGCCCAATGATTTTTGGCTGGCAATAATTCCTGCTACCGTTACTAATATCGTTGCCACAACACACGCATCTCGAGTATTGGATGTAATACCAAGGAATGCAGCGATAATGCTGGAAAGAATATCACCGCTTCCAATGTTCATTTTCAGCATCGTAGAAGAAAGAAAGTTTTCGTAAATAAATTGTCCATCCGTAATGATATCCGTCTCTCCAGTCAGAACGACAATGGAATTGGAACGCTGAGCGCATAGTTTAGCAACTTGAAAAGGATGGTTAACCAATCCCGCATCAATTCCATGGCTAGTGTTATCAGCGCCAACAAGGGCGGCAATTTCACTGGCATTGCCACGAATTACATCAAAGTGGAAGTCATTAAACAGAGATTGGACAAATTTTAGTCGATAGGGGACGGCACTAATTGCTACAGGATCTAAAACAACTGGTTTATTTGAGTTATTTAATTGTAAAACACTCTCAATTTGATTAACTTGTTCCTGATTGATTGTTCCTAAGTTAATTGTGATGGTATCTGCTAATTCCACCATGTTCTTGGCTTCATTACTTTCAAAAGATATGATTGGCGATGCACCAATTGCACTGACTGCATCTGCAACTTTGTCAATCGTTACTAAGTTTGCTACGTTGAGGACAATTGGATTCTTTTCCCTGACTTGATCGAGCAGGAACCAATCTATTTGATGATTTAGCATAATAATCTCCTTAAATAAAAAGAACTCAAGGGAGGGAGATTACACCTATGAACTGCCTTAAAATTGTTAGACAAATCTGACAATTTTAAGGCGGTTTTTTTATGGCAAAATACTCAACTCAATTC
>JBCLSJ010000020.1:0-28203 GCA_041225415.1 Lactobacillaceae bacterium 24-114 | reverse complement strand
GATAAGCAGCTAAGTAACAAATTAATTATATCAGATGCTTATTTGAGATGTCAAGAACTTTTTTGAAATAATTTCAATTTGTTTTGCTTCTTTCAAACAAGCAGCTTAATTAATATAGCACACTGTCAAAAGTATGTCAACAAATTTTTTAATTTTTTTGCATCACTCGTTGACAACGATAACTACTATACCCTGTTCATAAATATAAGTCAACGTTTATTTTAGAAAAAAGTAATTCTTTTTTAGAATCCGAATATTTTATTAAAAATCACCCTATATATTTATCGATTCTAGGAATATACACAATAAATAGTACCGTTTCTAAATTTATTGTTCGACTAAATTATTCATCCAGCACTTTTTACCTCCTCTTCACAAATCCTGTCGGGGTTGATACACTAGCATCATACCTAAAAAATCAGAAAAGGAGTAAATTAATGCTTTCAACATTAATTGATTTTATATTACATATTGATACTCACCTCATCCAAATTGTAAATAATTTTGGTGATTCTACTTATTTCATCTTGTTTCTTATCATCTTTATAGAAACAGGAGCGGTAATTCTCCCCTTTTTACCAGGTGATTCCCTTCTCTTTGCAGCAAGTGCGCTTGCCGCTAATCCAAAGTATCATTTGAGTATTTGGGTATTTGGATTAACCTTCCTCATTGCGTGTCTGTTAGGAGACTCATTGAATTTCTTTATTGGTCAAAGAATCGGCAAAAGCCTTTCTAACCATTCTTTATTTGGCAAACTAATAGATAAGGAAAGTTTAGCTAAAACAGAGAAATTTTTTGAAAAGCATGGCGCACCAGCTATTATCCTTGCTCGTTACATGCCAATTATTCGAACCTTTGCCCCATTTGCCGCTGCTGGCTCAGGTTTTCCTTACAAACACTTCTTCCGTTTTAGCATTATTGGTTGTATATCTTGGGTTTTGATCTGTTGTTCTGCTGGCTACTTCTTTGGTAATATTCCATTTGTCCAAGAACACTTTTCACTTATTATTATCGGAATCATCGTTGTCTCATTGATTCCTGCGATTGTTGGCTACCTACGTTCTAAACTTGCCCATAAGTAATCTCTTATTTAACTTTTTTCTAAAAATCAATAAAATCAATAGGATTATTATCCCAAAGGTAACAAATAGCCAGCCAAAAAATTCCGGTGTTAATATATAAATTATTGGGTCAGTCTTTGGATTAAATACCCAATAACTATTGCGGAAAAGCATCCTATGTAGCTGTAGAAAAGATGAGTTAAAGTTAATAAAGAGGATTACCCCAAGCGATAATAAAATTATACAAAGATAATTGATAAGTAAGATCAGTTGAAATAGTTGATTTTGCTTATCAATTTTTTTATACCTATTTTTTATTAATAACCAACTACTAATACATATAACTTCATTAATGACCAACCAGGTTTTCACATCTTCAAAATGTCTCATTGCATTTATACTTATTCTGATAAATTGAAGGTGCAATTTGATGGGAGGAAACTGAAGATACAATAATAGGTGAAAATAATCATAATAAAAAGAAGTAAGACTTATCCCTACTTCTTCTTTCCACCTAGTAAAGAAAATTGATAAATTAGTTGTGAGAAATATACTCGTGCTTAAAGCAGCAACTAACATTAATACTAATAACAACCAACAGTTAAACCTCTCTCTCATTTATCTGACCACCCATTCATCTAAACTATTAATCTGATAAGTAGGCTGTTGATCGTAGTAACTTACCTGTTCTGGAGTCGATAAGCCGGTATAGACGAGCAAACTATCCACTCCCGCATTCATCGCTCCCTTGATATCAGTCAAATAATTATCTCCAACCATTAGCACCTGATCCTTGGTTAATTTCTCCCTTTCTAGTGCCATTTCCATAATAATTTTTTCTGGCTTACCAATCATTATTGGTGCCTTTTGTGTAGCATACTCTACTAGTTTAATTAAGGAACCAGCTCCAGGAAGCATCCCCCGCTGGTTAGGAATATTACTATCAGCATTAGTACCAATAAAGGTGGCACCATTACGAATAAAAAGAACGGCTGCTGTTAATTTTTCGTATGTGACGTCACTATCTAATCCTACCACTACATAATCCGGCTGCTCTTTAGTGAGAATGAAATCCTTCTGTTTTAATGCAAGCTTTAATCCCTTTTCACCCACTACATATACTTTTCTTTTTACTCCAGCCAATTGATCCAAATAATCAGCTGTAGCAAGTGCACTTGTGTATACATTTTTCACTTCTACATTAATATTGTGGTTTTCTCTTAAATTTTGGGCAACACTTGCCGGCTCCCGAGTACTGTTATTCGTTAAAAAGAGAATTTTCTTATTTTCTTTTTGCAGTCGTTCAATAAATCTTGAAGCTGCTGGGATCCGTTGTTTTCCCCTATATACAGTTCCATCAAGGTCAATGAAATAGCCTTTATAACCTTTATCCTCTTTAATCTTTGGCATCTTCTTTAACTCGCTTTCGCATAACAAACTTTCTTTTCCCTTTTCCTTGTTTAACTGAGCTAGCTGCTTGTTTTTTTCTCTCTTTTATAGGTGTTTGATTTATTTTTTTTCGTTTTTCTCTTATAAAAGGCATCCGTCTCTTCTTTCGACGCCGAGAATATTTTTTTGGTACTTGCACTTCATAGTTTTGTACAACAAAATAGGCACACCCAAAATTACAGTCCTCATAAAGATAATCTTCAATTGTCTCAAAGCCTACTGTAGGAGTATATAAAGGGTTATCTGAAGAATAAAAGCCCTTTAATCTGAGTTGCCCGTATCCCCAATCACCGACGATATAATCATACTTATTGAGAATTCCACTGAACCTTTTCGCAAACTCTTCGCCGTTAAAAGCTTCACGGTAATTTACAAGTACCTTATATTGATGGCCATTTAATAAGAAATTATCATCGTTTTGCTTTTCAAAATGGAATAGGTCTGCTCGTTGTTCCTCTCTCAGTCCAATATAATCCTGAATTTTTGCCCGATTCATCGCTTCACCACCGATTCCTTTAAATATCTCTTACCATCATATTATGATTATTGTCGTTTTGCAAAATCATCTCTTTTAGCCTCTACCATTTCTTCAACTTCACTAAAACTTAAAGGAGTTCCAAATAGTATTTTCTTTGGTAACAGATAATCAAATTCAGGCGAATCAATACCTACATTCAAGTTCTCTTTTGCTGGGACTGCGTAATGATGGATATGACCATGTAAATTAATTATTCGAGGAGCTATGCCGAGCATCATTGGATAGTGAGTAAGGTAGTATTGGCGATGATCATATTTTAATAGAACACCAACGTCTTCAAATGAAAATTTTGCTTTTCCATTTTGCTGATAGTTTTGTTTATCTAAATATTTAAATAGACCTCTACTATCATGATTTCCCTTGATTAAAACCAAGTTTCCGTTCAGTTGATTTAAAACATTAAAAATTGCTTCATAGGCCTGTTGCTGCGGTTTCTTAAAGTAAACCGCAATATCACCCAGATGGTAAACTGTATCCTCAGGTCTTACTTTTTTATTCCAATTTTCAATTATCCTATTATCCATTTCCTCTACATTCATAAAAGGACGTGATGCAAAGTCACTCATCCCTAACAAATGATGATCGAGAAAATGTGTATCAGACGTTACAAACTGCATTTTATCCCTCCTCAAATCAAAGAAAAGAGCCCAACAATCGGCTTTGCCGAGCGTTGAACTCTATTGCTGTACTTACACTTGAAAAATTTTCTTATTTTTCAAGTGTATATTACTTACTTTCCTTTTTTAATCGTTCAATATCTCGAACAATCATTAATTCTTCATTTGTTGGAATAACTAAAGTCTTAATTTTAGCATCAGGAGCTGAAATATCTTCTTCCACTCCCCGTACCTTATTCTTTTCATCGTCGATCTTTACGCCAAAGTATGCAAGATGGTCTGCTACATCTTTACGAATAATGTCGCTATTTTCACCAACACCAGCTGTAAATACCAATGCATCTGCACCACCAAGTTCAGCAAGATAGGCACCCACATAGCGTACAATTCGGTTTACGTAAATATCTAATGCAAGTTGCGCGCGTTTATCACCTTTTTCGGCAGCTGCTTCAATATCACGCATATCCGGTGAAATTCCTGAAATTCCCTTAACCCCAGAATCATGATTCAAAATATCAATCATTTCCTCTGATGTCTTACCAAGTTTTTCTTGGACAAAGGCAATTAGAGAAGGGTCAACATCACCAGAACGAGTAGCCATTGTAATCCCTGCTAACGGAGTGAAGCCCATCGACGTGTCGTATGACTTGCCATTCTTAATGGCGGTAATAGAAGCACCTGCACCAATATGCATAGTGATTAGCTTCAAGTTTTCTAAAGGCTTACCTAACATTTCGGCAGCTCGACTAGCTACATAACGGTGACTAGTCCCGTGAGCACCATATTTACGAGCCCCGTATTTTTCATACCATTCGTAAGGGACACTATATAAGGCATTCTTCTTAGGCATATTAGCATGGAATGAAGTGTCAAACACAGCCACTGCAAATGCGTCTGGCAGCACCTTACGAAATTCCTTAATACCAACTAATTCAGCAGGATCATGAAGTGGTGCATATTCAGCTAATTTATCAATTTTATCAATTACATCATCATCAATTACAGCTGAATCTTTAAAATATTCTCCCCCAGCTACAACTCGGTGGCCAACAGCAGTAATTTCATCATAACTCTTAACAATTCCTAATTGAATTAACTGATCGAGAAGGTATTTCACAGCTTCACCATGATCGGCAAATTTTCGGTCTTCTTCATGCTTTTGACCATCACTATACTTAATCTTAGCATGACCATTTTCTTCACCAATCCGTTCAATTGTTCCCTCAGCGACAACTTTCTCGCTTGGCATATCAAACAACTTAAATTTTAATGTTGAACTACCTGCATTAACAGCAATTGTCTTTGACATTCAATAACGTCCCCTTTATTTGTTTTCTATATTTTTTGCTACCCATTCACTGATTTCATCCATAAAGTTTGCAAATTTTTCTTTTTCTTTGAATGAGGGAAATTCCCCAAGAAGAACTTTCTCAGCTTGTTTACTATCTCCACCATGCTTTTGCAAAATTAAAATTGCTTTTTGTGAACTAGGATTAGTAAACAATTCACTAGGTAGGTTAATAAATCCCTGAAGATAAGAAACAGAATGGATCCATTTAATTAAACTCTCCGCTTCACTGGTTTGAAACAGGGTACTTGGAACTAAAAACACCCCAAACTTACCTAGCTTCAGATAATTTAATGATTGCTCAATCAGTAAATGATGAATATATGAATGGCCTTCTTTTGCCCGCGTCTGGTAATCACGTGCATTTTCATCTAACGGATAATAGCCAATTGGTAAATCACTTACTGCTAAATCACATTGTGGAATATCTAACGAGCTGACAGAATCTTGGTGATATAGGTCCACCTTAGCATGTTGAAGCGCAACATTTACACTAGCAACTCCTAATAACGATTCATCATTGTCAATTCCATACCCTTGAATATCTTCGTGCTCATCCTTATCTAGCTGGTTGATAATCGTAGTAAGTAAGTTTGCAGTTCCTACCGCAGGATCAAATACAGTCTTTGGCTTATCAGATTTAGTAATTTTTTCAATCAAGAAAGCTATAATTAGTCCAATTGTATCCGGAGTCATTTGATGGTTGGCCTGAATAGCATCTTTACGAATCACCTTCAAAAAGCTTAACTGAATTAGTTGGCGAATAACCTCAGCGTTAGCTTTTCCTAAATCCAGTTCTCGGTATATTTTTTGCAATTTTTCTTGATCTGCCTTATTTGGTACACCATTTTCTACATGAACCTGGTTATTGTCAATAATATTTTCTGCATTTTCTAGCACTGCATCCAAATATGAAGAGTTCAATGCAGATTGCAAAATTTCCGTTCCTTCATCAAATAATTCAAACAATTTTTGAATTGATTGCTGTGACAGTTTAGGTCACCTCCATTTTGATATACCTTTCTTTAAGTTTAACGATAATGTCAATTAAATTCAAGGTAACGCTTTCGATCCGAACAATTTTCCAATTTTGCTATCTTTAATTAACCTTATTCACTAAATCGTACTTGTTATTCTACTTGAGATTAACTAAATTGTCACGAGTTTGCTCAATTAAATTATGACTTAAATTATCATATAGTTTAGATTGATGAGCAGCGTATTGAATTTCAAAGATTATTACGCTGGTGCTGATTATAAGCATTAATAAACTTGTAATTAACGCATAACCTGGATGCCTACATTTAATTTTATTCAGCAAATTTCACAATCCCTTCGATTTTTTTACCATTTGCTCTTTCACAATTAATTTTCACTCTCCCGCCTGAAAGCTTTTGAAAGCTGACTGTCCCAGGTCGTAAGCCACTAAAGAGTAACATATAGCCACCATAATGCTCGCGACTTAAATACAGTCTATCCCTCCCCTGTAGTTCATAACATATTCCAGTATTTAGGCTCTCTAAATTCACTTGCTGTCTGCTGACACCCTTTAATTTAAAGCGGTGATCACTTGATTCTAATTCCTGAAGACAAATATACCAATCTAAGGGTTGATCGTATTGCTTAATAGATGATGTTTTTAAAACTCTCATCTCAAATGAAAGAAGGAGAACAATCACCGCCAATATACTAAGGGTTATTACACATTCAATTAGCATAAAGGCGTCCTTGCTAGTTCTACTCAACATTTATCACTTCTTTCCCCTGCCATGTTACTTTCACTCGTTGTCGATTTGCGGATGCCACATATCCATTCCTATGTATCTGAACGCTCCCTTTGCCATGGTCCACCCTTAATTCATCACTACATTCCTTTGCGAGGCGACTTGCTTCTAGCTTTACCACCTTATCCTCCCGTTGCCTAATCAGTGCTTGGCGGTTGATGAAAATAAAAGTAATGCTAATAGTAATAACTGACAAAGCGATCAAACTATCTGCCAGGACAAATCCAGTAAATTTATTTTGTTTCAATATGGTAACCTCCCCAGGCCAATTGAATTTTCATAAAATATTTGCGGTGGGTAATTGATGATTCAAACTCCTGGGTCCGCGGTTTAGTATAGCCATTTTCGTGCATCCTAAAGTTAGAAAACTCATTCACTCTCAATGTAGCGGGGATATCCAGTAGTTGCTTTTGAAATTGACTATTTTCGTACCATGTAAACTCTACTTGGTAGGTTTCTCGCTTAAATGTCACTCCAGTCTCAATGTGATTAATCTTTGCCCTTAATTGTGCATTCCGCCAATTTTGTTGAAAACTACTCCAAAAAGCATTCTCTGTTGCTACCTGCTGGCTCTTCTTTAAATTAGGAAACGAAAAAGTGATAATTAAAACTGTGATTCCCAATACAATGATACTTTCTAACATTGTAAATGCTTTTACTTTCACCGTTTAACTACCTTGCCATCCACAATTACTATGTGTTGTTCTTTGGCCTTTTTAACCTGTGCAGACGTTAAATATTTGGCCTGGCGCAAGTCCTCCAAGCTCATATTTTCTTTTCCTCCATCATTCACATATTCATCAGCTTGAGTCTGAATCACTGACACCATCGCATTTCCATGAATATTTTTTGCATTCTTTCTCTGTGCTGTTAGATTTGGTAAAACAATTAAGATCAGTAAGCTGATAATGAACAACACAATTGACATTTCCAATAAAGTAAAAGCGTGTTTTTTCTTCAACATTTCACATTACTCCTTGCATTGAAAAATAAATTGGTAACAATAAACTTAAATATAAAGCAACTATTACTATGGCAATGATGCCAAAGATGGTAGGCTGAACCAGTCCTAATAAACGTTCAATTCTCGTAATCAGTCTAGTAAATAAAATATTGGCTAATGCAGAGAGATCTTCCCCTAAGTCGTTTAACGTCGAACCTTTTTTACTAGTCAACAGTAATTCTTGAGGAAGAAATTTCAACTTCTGAAATAATTTATCTAACGGCTCGCCATTTTGAACTTTCTCATAAACCTCTCTACCCAACAAATATAAAAAGCTTTGACTAGGAAAAGTCTGCATTAGACCGCAAATTTCCTTTAGACTCAAGCCATGGCGTACCATCATTGACAGATTAGTAACAACATAATAGCCATAATACAATTCGTAACATTTACCCACCATTGGCAAACGACAAAGAGTATTTACTCTACCTAGAGAGTCCAATCGCTGCCAAACAACTAGAATTCTTATAATGTAAGCCAATCCTCCTCCAACAGTACATACTAAAATTGGCCCTACTCTCTGTAAAATGGGTGTTCCTAATGACCCATTATTCCATTGAGAAATTTCAGGAAAAATAAATACTTTTAACCCCACCAGGATTAACAATAATAATCCAATCAAAATAAAAGGGTATTGAAGGAGAGTTCCTAATTTTTGCCGTTGCCTTTCCTGCGTATCCATCAACTTTCCGATATTGCTGAGACATTCTTCCAAGTTTCCATGTTGTTCTGCAATCATAAACTGATAGTAATAATTAGTCTTAACGTAGGGACGTAAGCATTCAGCAAAAATTTTTCCTTCACCTAAGGATTCGTTTATTTGGCGGAATAATAACTGATATTTAGGAAAAATTGTTTCTGAAAATGTAATTGCATGCTGCAATGAAAATCCTGATTTCAATAAATCTGACAGTAGGAGTAACCACTGTACCTGATCCTTTTTCTTAAATTTAACCATTTTTGTACGTATTAATAGTTTCTGCCGATATTTGCTGGGTGCTAAATAAGTCTCGTAATTGCTTTTGCCATTCATCGCTGATTCCTCTCTTTCCTTGAGAACCAATACAATTTTCAAGAGTCTGCCCCTCTAATATTTCAAACAGGACACCAGGCCCATCAATCGTCGGTAACAAGCGCTGGTAACAAATTCCCGTTAACACTTGATATAAATAGTAGTTTTCAATACCCAATTGTTTTAAACGGGTTACCGCACCGCGCGCATTTTTAGCATGAACTGTAGCTAACACTAAGTGCCCACTTAAGGCTGCCTGAACAGCCATTTGCGCTGTTTGACTATCGCGAATTTCGCCAATAATAAAGCTATCTGGACGATGTCTCAATCCCACCCGAAGTAGTTCCTGGTATCCCATTTTTGCTTGCTCATTGACCTGCAGTTGAATAAAATTAGGTTCCTCAATTTCTACTGGATCTTCAATTGTCATTACTACTTTTTGTTCGGCTTCCCGACGTAAAAGTCGGTACATGGTCGTTGTTTTCCCTGATCCCATTGGCCCAGCAAATAGAATCAATCCACGTTGCTTTGTCAGTTCCCGTATTCTCTTCCATTGTTCTTTGATTAAGATATTGTAATTAATGATTTTCAAAGGATAAATAAATCTCACCACTAGTGATTCTTGTCCTTGATAGTTTCCCACTGATGAAAGCCTTAAATCGACATTGCCATTCTCACTTATCCATTGAATCGCTCCAGTTTGTGGACGGCGATGCTCACTAACAGTCATGTTTCCACGATATTTCAGGTAACCAATTAATCTTTGTCCTTCTTCCTTTGTAACCTTTTTATATATTTTCTTCTTGCCATTTATACATAGTAAAATTCTAAATTTGTCGTTAAAGGGAAGAATAAATATATCTGAACATCTTTTATGAATTGCCATTTTAATTAATTCATTAAATTTTTCCATTTTCCTATTTCATCTCCTAATTTAATAGAACGATAAAATAAACAAATCCAACTAAAAAAGCCGATGAAAAATGAAATTTTCATCAGCTTTTGCATTTTCCTATAGAATTTTACATAAAAGATAAAAGGATCCATCCTTCATTGAAGTTGAGTGATGAATCCTTTTATTTACAGAGATGGAGCAAAATCGCCCACACTCCTTATTATTCTTCGCCATCTTCTGGCAATTGACCAGCTTCGTAGATATCGGCAACATCATCATTTTCTGTCAATTCGTCAATTAAACGTTGGTATTGCTTTACCTTATCTTCAGGAACTGCAGTCCGGTTTTGTGGAATCATTGTTACTTCGGCAGTATCAAGTTCATAGCCGGCTTCTTGAAGAGCATCCCGAACAGCTGTCATGTTACTTGGATCAGTAAAGATTTGGAATTTTTCTTCGTCTGCTTGCATGTCATCAGCACCTGCATCCAATGCATCCATTAACATGTCATCTTCACTCTTATCTAAACCATCGCGAAGAATTTCGATTAATCCTTTACGATCGAACATGTAAGAAACGGAACCACTTGCACCAAGTGAACCTCCAGAATGGGTGAAAGCTGAACGAACTGCAGCAGCCGTCCGGTTCTTATTATCAGTTAAGGCGTAAACCATTACTGCAACCCCACCAGGACCGTATCCTTCGTAGGTAACTTCTTCAAACTTAGCGCCACCAGCACCAGAAGCCTTAGCAATTGCCCGATCAATGTTTTTCTTAGGCATATTTGCAGCATGGGCCTTGTCAATAACTAACCGTAATTGGGCATTGTTAGCTGGATCTGGGTCACCTGCTTTTGCTGCTTGGTACAAATCACGTGAGATTTTTTGGAAAATCTTACCACGCTTAGCATCTTGGGCGTTTTTCCGTCCCTGAATGTTATGCCATTTTGAATGTCCTGACATTACTGACTCCTCTTTTCTTTAATTAATGTGATAAACAGGTTGATTTTAGCAGATTCCCCTTATAAATTCAAGGCTAGCGTCTACCAAGAAGAAATTTTGCGATTGCTCCTAGGCCAAATATACCTGTCATCGCAGGGAGAATATACCAAATTTCCTGAGCTGACGTTTGAAAATCTGTTGATAGTTGACTTGTAAATGAAACAAAATCAGAATACGAACTACCCACCTCTGTTATTCCTGTAACAAGTCCAATAATTAATATGTAGACTATGATAGAACTTATTAAGCAAATCCAAAAGAATTTAGCAAAAATTTGGCGTTTTAAAATAGACCTGATTATTATTAATCCAGTGATAATACCGCTCACTATTAATACAATCCAATTAATGGTTTTGGCAACTCCTAGTCCTGTAATAAATGCGCTCACTTGTGGCGTATTAAGCTGACTATTTAATGTATCTGAAGCTGTTTTATTTGCTGACTGAAGGGTATCCGATTCTACAGTGGCATTTATTCCATACTGAGCAGCCTGTTTAGTAATTGTACTCTCAGTCCTCATTAATATCGGTTCCAAATTCAATTCAATTGACTTTCCTTCATAGATATCCCCCACTGCTTCTTTAAGAAGCTTATTTACTTGGCTTTCAGGAATCTGACTTGTTGGAATGCCATATTGGGATAAGTTTTGACTAACTAGATTGACCATTACGGATGAAAGGGTAGAATTAGCAACCTCATTTTTGGCAAAACGCTCACTTAGAAGTGTGTGGCTCAAGATAAGAGACGCAAATAAAAAAGTAATAATTATCGCGTCAAATACTATTGCTAACGGATTAAGCCTCTTTTTTGGATAACTAATGTTATTTTGTTGATGAATTTCACTTCTACTTTTCAAAATACGATTATTCCTTACGAGTTGATTCACGTTCGACTAAACCGTGTGCCAAAATTACATCTTCATTATCTGTCACTTCTCCGTCCATCATCTTGGTTAACAACCGCATTGAAATGGCCCCAATGTCATACAATGGTTGGGTAATAGATGTAAGAGTTGGACGGGTAATTTTTGCATATTTTGTATCATTAGAAGTAATGATCTCAAAATCTTCTGGCACTTTAATTCCGTGATCAGTTAAACCATTCAAAAGACCGGCAGCCAAATCATCATCACTAACATAAGCGGCTTTAATTCCTCGATCAATCATATTAATGGCTTGCTTATAAGCTCGGTTATAATCCCCATTAGTTTCAACTACGCAATTAGGATCAAATTTTACCTGATGTTCGATAAGTGCTTCTTGGTAACCAGCTAAACGATACTTTGAATTAATTGAATAGTCCAGTGAACTAACCATGAATGCAACTTTCCCTTTATTATGCTCTAGAAGTCTGTTAGTAGCTTCCTTAGCGGCACTCCGATAGTCAATTCTTACAGCTGGTAACTTATCATCGTTGACGATTGAACCCGCAACAACCACTGGGGTATTAGAAACCGCAAACTCTTCTTGTAACTCTGCTGACATATCGTGACCCATAAAAATAATCCCATCTACTTGTTTTGCCAACAATCCACGGGTTACCTTTAAGATTCTATCATCATCAAAGTCGGAATTAGTCAAAATAATGTTATATTTATACATCGTAGCAATATCATCAATTCCCAATGCTAATTCAGCAAAATAAGGATTAGTAACACTAGGGATAATTACTCCAACTGTTGTTGTTTTCTTAGAAGCTAATCCCCTTGCAACAGCATTTGGCCGATAATTTAGCTTTTTAATAACGTCTAAAACTTTTTGTCGTGTTTCTGGTTTTACGTTTGGGTTACCGTTAACTACTCGTGATACGGTAGCCATTGAAACTTGCGCTTCACGAGCAACCGTATAGATAGTAACTGCTTGTTTTTCCATGTTGACAGCCCTTTCTTTACTGTTCCTATTTGTTTTCATATTCTTTCATAACCATAACAATATATCAGATTAATTTCAATTTTTCAAACTTACATTTGAATAAAAAAAGCATTACACCCCTCGACCACCTTTTGGAAATTTGGGACGTATGCTTTCATGAATTAACTTATATAATTTCTAGTCTTCTTTTTCTGAATTATCATTTTCCGCCGCACTATTAGTTGCATCAATAATAATATCTTCGTCTTTCTTATTCTTAGCCAACTGTTGACGAATATTTTCGGTTTGCTTGTCAAAGTCATCGTTGGTAAAACGGTCTACCATTTTACCAGCCTTGTCCTTAACTTTATCGGTTGCCTTATTAAAACGAGCACTTAAGTTATCAAGTTGTTCGTCAGTTTGTGCTTCCCGTTCTGCTAACTTTTCATCAACAATATCTAAAGCATTTAAGGCGTAATCAGTTGCATTATCAACTACTTCAGTTGTGCATTCACTCAAATTTGCCTTAATCTTTTCTCGTTGTTCTTCTGATAATAGCTTCCAAGCTACATAGGTTGCGGTACCACCTAAAAGTGCACCAATTAATAAGTTCTTACTCATTGTAACTCCATCTCCTTGTCTATTTTGCTTTCCGTGCTTTTCGCCGACTTAACATTCGTGTCCAAGCACTAAAAGCAATTGCCTTGCCAGCTGATTTTATTAAATTCAGTGAAAAGTCATTCTTCCGTTCTTCATGGCGGATAATCATATTATTAAGCGCCGCGTTAGCATTAGAAACACTTTCACCAACATCAGCAACTGCTTTTACAGCTGGGTCAAGCTCAACAGCCTTCTTGTTAATATCATCAAGAAGCTCATTAGTACTGCTCAATAATTCCTCAGTCTGCTTACTTAAAGAATCAAGATCCTTGGATAATACCTTAATTGTCTCATTAGTTTCTTTTAAGTTTCGACTTACATGCACTAAGGAAATACATGCAAAGATTACCAAGACAACAAATGCGACTGCCGCTATGATAGCAGCTAATTCCCCAATTGTCATTAGGTGATGCCCTCCTTTTGCCTTAAAGTGAAATAGATACTACCAATAGAATAGCATAATTAACTCTAATTCGACAATCAATCCAATGCCTTGTACAATAAAATTAGTATTTTAAGGAGGAAAGTAATGAATTCTATGCTCAACAAGCAAATAACTCAAGTAACCCGCGTCTTTACCGACCTTTCTTGGCACAAAATTTCCCAGCAATTTTTTAGTAAGTTGCTATTAATTGTCATTACAATGATTATTTTCTTTTTTCTATTGTGGTTAGGGAGAATAATCATCAATCATATTTTTATTGATGCTAACTATTCTAAATTTATTCGTTCAAGTAATCGCGTGGCTACTATCCATGCCTTGACGCTCAATATTTATCGTTACACCTGCTATTTTTTCCTACTTTATGCAATTCTTTCAGAAATTGGCGTTCCAGTTGGTACATTAATTGCTGGTGCAGGTATTTTTAGTATTGCTCTTGGGCTTGGTGCGCAAGGGTTTGTTAGCGATATGGTGACTGGCTTCTTTATTTTATTGGAGCAACAATTAGATGTTGGTGATGTCGTCAAAATTGACTCAATTAAGGGAACTGTTACCGCATTAGGATTACGGACAACTCAGATTACAAGTAGTGATGGAACCTTAAATTATATTCCAAACCGAAATATTACAACCGTTCAAAATTATTCCCGTAACAATATGGTGGCTAATGTTGATATTCGTATTACACCAAAAACACCGCTCGATAAAGTTGCAGAGATTATCAAAGAAGAAAATCAAAAGTTAGTTAAAACAACTCCTGAGCTCCGTTCCCAACCAACAATTGTCGGTCCAGTAAATAGTAACGGTCGCTTAATCTTCCGAGTAACCATTACCACTGAAAATGGAGTCCAAGACAAAATCGCTAGTAAATTTCTTGCAGACTATCTCAAGGCATTACGTGCACAAAATATTCCATTGGATGGAACAAGCCCTCAGGTTACCACCGATTAGAATAGGTAGCTTGCCAAATAGTAAATTTATAAAAACATGAGAATGGGGTGCAACACTCGACAAAGCCGAATGTTGCACCCCATTATTATTGTGGTAAATAGTTTCTAGTCTATTTATTTTCAATATTATATTGCTTACCAAATTCATGAGCCATATAATTCACTGCTTTGAGGACTTCTCGCCGTGTGACAATCCCTTCAAAGTGGCCTGATAAATCTGTTACCGTTAGGAAAGAATGGTCAACCAATAAATGAAGGTTTTCCTCAATGTTAAAAGGATCATGGATGACCGGAGTAGCGGTTTGCATTACATCCCCTACCTTAAGCGTATTTAACTTATCTACGTTGATTTCCTCAGTATCCAACAATTGTTCTGTTATCATGGCTAGTGAAATTTGCCCACAATAATAATTATCATTATCCACTACAATTATTTTTGCATAGCGGTTTTTTGTTAGAACAAGAAATGCATGTGCCAAATTGTTCTCAACATTGACAGTTGCTACCAAACTAGCCGGAATAAGAAATTTGTCCCGACGATGAAGTAGCATCTGCTCAATATGGTGTTCAATGATGATCGTTCATCCTTTCTATTTACGTGAAAATTCAAAGTGCAACTCAGGAATGGAATCCCCATTACGCTTATAATAATCAACAATAAATTCTGTCGGCCTTACCTCTACGATTGCCATTGTACCACCCAAGCTAGTATATTCTCCACGAGGAAGAGTTATACTCCCAGGATTAATGAATAAAATCCCTTTCTCTACGGTAACTGCTAACTGATGAGTATGACCGTAGCACACAATGTTCGCACCAATTGATTGCGCTTTTAACATTAACGGGGTCAACGAGCTAACAACCTGATCTAAATGGCCATGCACCACTAAAAACTTAACCTTATCTTTTTCAATAACCTCTTCAAATGGATAGATTTTATCATCGTCATTATTTCCTCGAACACTGATTAATCCCATGTTTTTAACTTGATCACTCGGTAATTCGGAATCACCACAATGAATCATAATATCCACTTGACCAGCAAATTTGGTAGTAAGCTGTTCTAAAATCGCTTGATCACGATGACTGTCACTAATGATTAAAGCTTTCACTCTGCTGCCCACCATTCTTCAAAATGCTCCATGAACTTGCGTAAGGCCTGACCACGATGGCTAATTGAATTTTTTTCTTCTGATGTCAGTTCCGCCATGGAACGCCCAAATGAATCAACAAAGAAAAGTGGATCATAGCCAAATCCATTTTTTCCCCTTGGCGCTAAAAGAATCCGCCCATCAACACGACCATTAGTTACCAGTTCTTGCCCATTTGGCTTAAGGGCTACAATCGTTGTATGGAAGTGAGCCGTTCTTTTTTCTTCCGGGACCCCCTTTAATTCAGCCAATAATTTTTTGTTATTTGCGTCATCATCATGATCTCCTGCATACCGCGCAGAGTGCACACCAGGTTCTCCCTCCAACACATCTACCACTAATCCCGAATCATCTGCCATTACGGGCAGGTCTAGCTTCCTCATTACCGTTTTCGCCTTGATACTAGCATTTTCCGTAAACGTTTGGCCATTTTCATTTATTTCAAAGTCAACATCAAAGTCACCAAGAGTCTTTATTTTGATACCATAAGGAGATAGCATTTCTTCATATTCCGTTGCTTTCCCCCTATTGTTAGTTGCTATTACTAAAGTTGACATTCTTCTTCTCCAATCCTATAACTCTAAACTATCACACTTATCGTATTTTCCATCTAACCACTTTTCTACTCCATTAAGCAAATCATTCCGATTACCAGTTGAATAGAGATTGACTGTTGCCGGTTTATTGCTTAGTTGATCATTTTCAGTCAATAGACTTTTGACCTCTTCCACTGTTTCTAAAGCGGGATCAATTAATGTAACATTCTTGCCTAACTCTTTCTCTATTTCAGCAGATAAGAACGGAAAGTGTGTACAGCCAAGGATAAGCGTATCGACAGGATTATCTTTAAAGATAGCCAACTGTTCATGAACAGTCTCTTGGGCTTCTGGCTTCCCCGTTTTCCCATGTTCAACAATACTTACTAAAGGTTGGGTCGCCTTAGAAATAACCTGAAGAGTCGGCGCTAACTGATTCAATTCACGCACATATGCACCATCAGATGTTGTTGATTCAGTAGCAATAATTCCTACTCGTTCTTTAGCATTCTTACTTGCTGCAACTGCTCCCGGATGAATTACCCCAATTACCGGAATAGTTAGTTCCTTTTGTACAGTTGTTAAGGCAGCTGCCGTGGCAGTATTGCAGGCAATAACCATTAATTTGGCATCTTGATCTTCTAAAAATTGGCCAATTCTAACCACAAACCGTTTAATTTCATCTTGGCTTTTTGTGCCATACGGGAAATGTCCTTCATCTCCCACAAAAATAACAGATTCCTCTGGCAACTCTTGTCGTAAAACGCGGACAACAGATAACCCTCCTAGCCCTGAATCCATTACTCCAATTGGTCGATTATCCATTCTTAGCACCTCATTTAATTACTTTCCTTAAAACTATATTATTTAGTTTTCTCAGTTTTTTTGCAAGTTTTTGAATAACTTTTCCGTTCTAAATTATTTTTAAGTATAATGGTAGTATTGAGATCAATTAAAGGAGTATGCAAGCTATGGGTCACTCTCTCTACGACACACTACTACACAGCCAACGTGGTTTAGTAAACGGGACATTACGCGATGTCATTATTCCCAGCATTTTAGGTAAAGAAACGGATGAAATGCTGTATTGGATTGGCAAAGATGTTGCTCGTCAATTTCCTGTTGACGCTGACGAGAAAATTATTCTCTTAGGAAAGCAACTTGGCTTTGGCGACTTATCACTACTTAAGAAAAATGCTACTAGCCAGGTTTGGAAATTAGGCGGTCCTATCGTCAAGGAACGGATTGCTCAAAATGGTGAATTAACATCTTTTGGCTTGGAAACTGGCTTCTTGGCTCAGGAAATTGAATTTCAATTACTGACAATTACTGAAGCAACAATTACCGAAAGGAAGAAGGATCATATCGTAATTGAAGTTAAAAATGACCCAAAGTCTAACGCTAATGATGAAAGGACCGAATTAATTCAATTTATTGAACCTGAAATACCAACTGTGGATGAGGAAGTTTCTGCAAATAGAAATAAAAGAGGAAAGAAAAAAAGTAGTAAGTAAAACTGCACTATACTAAAAATGAAGCTAGAAAATAACCTAGTCGCAAGTCGGTAAACTACGGGTAAAACGATAAGTAGCGAGGAACAAGTTGATTATTTTTGACTTTAACCTCTAGCCTCACTCTTACAACGCACAGCTAACTTATATAACATTTAAAACAAAAAGAGACGGAGCTTATTTCACAGCCCCGTCTCTTTTTGTTTTAGTTGTTTAAATATTGGTCTAATAAACTCTTTAATTGTTCCTTAGAGTGGTAGCCAACAACCTTGTCTACTACCTTCCCATCTTTTTTAATTACTAAAGTCGGAATACTCATAATTTGGAATTCTTGAGGAACTTCTTTGTTTTGATCAACGTCCATCTTTGTGAAGTGAACATTGGGCATTTCTTCAGAAAGTTGTTCAATCACAGGTGATTGCATTCGACATGGACCACACCAGGTTGCCCAAAAATCAGTTAATGAAACACCATTATCGGTATCTTGTTGAAATGTTTGATCAGTTGTTGTCTTAACTGCCATAGTTAAATGCCTCCTTCATCTTTCTTACTATAAGTTTAACAGAGATTAACAAAAAAGTCAGAGATTTTGCTTACTTTTTTATAGTAAGTTAAAAATTAACAATTGTTGCTCCATCTCCACCATTATTTGGAGCAGCATAAGAAAATGATTTTACTCGTGGATTGGATTGAAGGTATTGTTGAGTCCCTTTACGCAACGCCCCGGTTCCCTTCCCATGAATAACCGTTACCGTAGATAAGTTATTTAGTAAGGCATGGTCAATAAAGTCGGCTAACTCACTCATTGCCTGTTCATAGCGGTGACCACGTAGATCTAAGCGAGCACTTGTTTTCCTGGTTTGAGTGGTTCGTACATCAGAAGTCCTCTTTTCCTGGGAACGTTCATTCTTCTTCAGTTGATTCTTACTGATTTTTTCAAGGTTATTTTCATCAATTTCCATTCGTAAGATGCCAATTTGAACTTCCCACTTATGATGTCCACGTTTTGCTAATAACTGTCCTTGCTGACCATACGATTTAACAAGAACTGCATCCCCAACATGTAAGTCATGCTTTTGCTTTGCGCGCCGTAAAACTGCATTGTCTTTCAAACGTGGATTATCTTGATGAAGGGCATTTAGTTGACCCTGTGCATTAATCAGTTCGTTTTCTTTGACATTGCCGCCCTGCTTAACTTCCATCTGTCGCAAGTGGTGGATAATTTTATCAGCTTTCCGTTTGGCATCGGCTACTTGGTGGTTAGCTTCATTGCGGGCCTTTTCTAACATGCTGTCACGCTGTTCGTTAAAACGATCTAATTTAGTATTTAATTCGTCTTGAATCTGCTTATTATTAGCTACTAATTTTTCTAGCTTTTCGCGTTCCTCCCGCGCTGTTTTTCGCTGTTCCACCAAGTCACCAATCATCTTGTTGAGTTCTTGGCTATCGTCACTCACTAGGGATTTAGATTCAGCAATAATTGTTTCGTTAATCCCTAAACGTTGAGCAATCTCAATTCCGTTTGACCGACCGGGAATCCCCAACAGTAAGTGATATGTTGGCTTCAATGTTTCATGATCGAATTCCATGCTAGCATTAATTGTTTCTGCTCTATCGTAACCATAAATTTTTAGCTCTGGATAGTGAGTAGTGATAACCACCATGCTCCCTTGACTAGCGATATAATCTAAAATCGACATTGCGAGAGCAGCCCCTTCTTTGGGATCAGTTCCAGCCCCTAATTCATCAAGAACCACTAAGCTGTGAGAAGTAATTTTCTCTAAAATACTCTTCACATTTTCCATATGGCCAGAAAAGGTACTTAGGTTCTGCTCCAAAGATTGTTCATCCCCAATATCAGCAAAAATATTATCAAATACAGCAATGGTACTTCCTTCAGCCGCTGGAATGAACATTCCCGTTTGTCCCATTAATTGAATTAATCCAAGGGTTTTAAGAGTAATAGTTTTACCACCAGTGTTCGGTCCAGTAATGACAATTGTCTTATACTCCTCACCAATTTCGATATTATTTGCCACAACCTTATTAGCGTTAATCAGAGGATGGCGTGCCTTCCTTAGAGAAACAATATTCTCTGAACTAATAATTGGTAATGTATGCTTATTTTCGTGGGCAAAGCGTGCTTTAGCATTAATTAGGTCAAGGTGTCCCAGAACGTTTTCATTATTACCAATTTCTTGCCGATAAGGTGCAATCAACGAAGAAAGATCAGCTAGTACTTCTAAAATTGTTTGCCGCTCTTCAATTTGTGCTTGCCGTAATTGGTTATTCAGTCCCACAACAGCCGCTGGTTCAATATATAAGGTTTGTCCACTCGCACTCTGGTCATGGACAACTCCACCAAACCGTGACCGCTCTCTTGCTAAGACGGGGATAACATAGCGGTCGTTACGTACAGTCACAATCGGATCACTTAAGTATTTTGCATTCTTCCCCCGAGTATATTGTTCCATTTGATGATGAATATCATCTTCAGCCTTGACTAACTGTTGACGGATTCGGTGAAGCTTTGGTGAGGCCTCATCAGTTACCCGACCATCAAGATCAATGGATTGAACTAGTCTTCTTGTAATAGTTGGAATAGTGGTTAGTCGATTAACCGAATTCATTATTACGCGCAAGTCAAATTTTTGTGATTCATTAAATTCTTCAAAAAAATTTTTAATATTCGAACTTGTCTGCAATACTCGGGTTATTTGTGCTAGTTCGGTTCCGTTTAGGTTAGCATTAATCTTTAATCGCTTTAATTGTGGCTGAATATTTTTCAATTGAGGAATAGGAATACCGCCATTTAAACGTAAAATATCTGCCCCATCAGCAGTCTCATTAATCCAATATTGAATCTGTTGACGGTCAGAGCTAGGTAACAAATCAGCTAGTTCCCGCTTGCCTGCTGCTGAAACTAAATATTTGTTTAATCCCGCTTTGACCTTATCAAATTCCATTGTTGTAAGAGTTTTTTGTTCCACAACAAACCTCCCTTTCTACAAACTATTAACTATTAATTGAGCCCATGTTGGAGTATTTTTGATTATTAATTGGGCAATCTCAGAATTAGCGAACTGTAATTGCCACCATTCTGCTGGATATAGTTGAAAAACCACAAGTAAAATGTAAATTAGAATATAAACAACTAAAAAGTTTAAGAGCGCCCCTATCCACCGGTCAATTGTTCCTAAAATGGGGAGCTTGCTAAACCAATTTAACCTTCTTAACACCATTCTAATTATTATTGTTAAAATGGCAAAACAAATAATAAAGGAAATTCCATTATAAAAAAACGTGGTTAAATTACTTGTTCCAATGCTTGTGTACGGGGTTCCATGCTCAATGGTCGGGAAAAAACGTACTAGTCCACTAGCAAAAATGGGTGAAATAATCTTTGCACCAACAAACGCAAAGAAGTACGTAAAAATAGACACCACCATTGAAATAAAGCCCCGACGATACCCATGAATAAGGCTTGCTATAAAAATTAAGATAATAATAGTTGATAGTATCACTTGTATTTCTCCTGTCGCTTAATATTTACTCTTTTCCCCAACAGTATTATTTAAAAATGCGAAAGGCTGAGTTTCCCCCAGCCTCGAAATCTATTCTTTTAGTTTTAAAGCTAAACTCAGCTTTTGTTATTTTTTGGTAGCAACCTTAAGTTAAGCTTGAAAATTACCATCGTTATCAAGGAACGTATTAAGGACTTCTTCTACCATGTCCCATTCCTTATCGTCTTCGATAGGCACTAAATCCTCACCATCACCGTCCTCATTTTCAGCAATAATATAAGCCTGAATATCTACCGAATCATCATTTTCCTGTTCAGCTGGATAAATAAAGATGTATGACTTGCCCCAATCATCAGAATCAAATGTAAATAATTCTTTATAGAGCTGTTCATTACCATCTTCATCAATCAATGTGATCATTTGCTCGTCTGTATTTTGTTCCTTACTCATTCTTTCAACCTCATTTCAATTTTTGAACAAGCTTTCCGTGTCGATCTAGGTAACTTTGCAAAATAAACGTTGCGGCGACCTCATCAATTACCTTTTTCTGTTTTGCACGAGAAATATCTGCTTCTTCTACTAACATCCGGTGAGCTTCCACCGTGGTTAAACGCTCATCTTGAAAGTCAATTGGAACCTCAGGAAATCGTTCTTTAAGAAGTTCGCCATAATGCTGAGATGCTTCTGCACGCGGTCCCTCGGTATTATTCATGTTTTTGGGTAAACCAATCACAAAACCACCAACTTGTTTTTCTTTTACGATCTCAGCGATACGGTCAATCCCAAAGACTTCCTCTTCTTCATTAATTGGTATAATTTCGACTGCCTGCGCTGTCCAACCAAGCGGATCACTAACTGACACGCCAACCGTTCTTGATCCAACATCTAACCCTAATAATCTCATTAATTATCACCATTGCTCTTTAGGTAAAAGCGAACAAGTTCCTCAATGATTTCATCCCGTTCGTGTTGGCGAATCAAGTTACGTGCATCATTTAAACGAGGAATATAAGCCGGATCCCCTGAAAGTAAGTAACCTACAATCTGGTTAATTGGGTTGTACCCTTTTTCCTCTAGGGCACCATAAACTGTTTTTAATGTTCTTTGGATATCTTCTTTACGGTTTTGACCGAAATCAAAGAACATTGTCTTATCATTATTTTCTGACATGAAAGTCACCTCCGCCAGCGTTTTCTGAATCAATTTTACTATATTCCCTCGCAAAGCACAATTATCCTAAATATTTCTCAGAATTAAGCTGAAGAATATTAGCAAGAAAACTAAAGAAATGAGGACAACGGGGCCCATCGCTCAACAAGCTGAACGCTGGACCCCAATTGTTATTTAATCTAATCGTGGAAATTACTGTCATGCAAACGGGATATTTCCAATTTACCTTTAATTTAATTATTTAAATATTCTTCAGCTAACTTAAGAGCTTTTTGAATACCAGCTGGATTCTTACCACCAGCTTGGGCAAGATTTGGGCGACCTCCACCGCCTCCATTGATAGCAGGGGCAATACTCTTAATTAAGTCACCAGCCTTGATCCCATCTTTAATCTTTTCATCCCTAACTGCTACTAGCAAGTTAGCCTTATCGCCATTAGCAGTTGCTAAAACAAGAACATCGGATAGATTCTTGTCACGCCAGCTATCGGCTAATTGTCGTAATTGTCCCATACCTGCAACCTGAACTTCAGCGGCAATCAAGCTTCCTTTGGTAGTTTCTTGAACATTTTCAAAGACACTATTTGCTTGTTGAGCAGCAATTTTGGCTTGAAGACTTTCATTTTGTTTTTGAGTCTTCTTCAATTCATCTTGAAGGAGAGTCGCTTGGTGAGGAACTTCTTTAATTTGAGAAACTTTAAGATTGTCAGCAACTTCATTTAAAAGGCTATCACGATCTTCTAAGAACTTGAAGGCATCACTAGCAGTAACGGCTTCAATCCGCCGTACTCCAGCACCTACCCCTCCTTCAGAAACAATCTTGAAAAGACCAATTTCATTAGTGTTCTTAACATGATCACCACCGCAGAATTCAGTGTTGAAATCGCCAATCTTTACGACCCGGACCTTATCACCATACTTATCAGAGAAGAGGGCAATTGCACCCATTTCCTTAGCCGAATCGATATCTGTTTCTACTGTTTTAACAGGAATTTCCTTCCAAATCTGTTCATTAACCATTTTTTCAACGGCCTTAAGATCTTCTGGAGTTACTTGGCCAAAGTGGTTAAAGTCAAACCGTAAGTAATGTTCTTCAACTAAAGAGCCAGCTTGTTGGGTATGTCCACCTAAGACATTTCTGAGAGCTTGATCAAGCAGGTGAGTTGCTGTATGGTTCTTTTCAATCTTCAAGTGACGAATTCGGTCTACAACCAACTTATAACGAGCGCCCTTTCGAAGTGGAGCAGCCAATTCGACCTTATGGAGATTTTGTTGGTTAGGCGCGTGTTGAACATCAACAACCCGACCAACCTTCTTTCCATAATTGTCAATAATATCACCAGTGTCAGCCACCTGGCCACCCATTTCTGCATAAAATGGTGTAACATCAAAGATTACCTCGATGTTTTTGTCGCCAGCTTGGGCTTCATCAGCCTGCTGACCATCATGAGCAAGTCCAATTATCTTAGCGTCATCTACAATTAGGTCGGTGTAACCAACATACTTACTTTCCTCCTTAAAGTCAGTCCAGAGGTCAGTTTGTACACCCATTCCGTTGTCCATGTCACGGGCATTCCGAGCCCGATTTTGTTGCTCCGTCATAGCAGCCTGGAAGCCTTCAACATCAACGCTCAAGCCTTCATCTTCTGCGTATTCTTTAGTTAATTCAATTGGGAAACCATAAGTATCGTAAAGCTTGAAGGCAGTCTTACCATCAATTTCACTTGTTTTATTTTCTTTAGCTTCCTCAATCACATTATTCAAGAGATTTAATCCACCATTAAGGGTTGCGCTAAAACGGTCTTCTTCTGATTCGATTACAGAAGCAATATAGTCGCTATTCTTTAGGACATCTGGATAGTAATCTTCCATAATGTTACCAACAGTTGGTACCATCTTGGCAAGGAATGTTTCGTTAATTCCTAGTTTCTTACCGGCAACAACTGCCCGACGTAAGAGACGACGAATAACGTAGCCACGACCTATATTTGATGGGAGAGCTCCGTCACCAATAGCAAAAGTAATGGTTCGAATATGGTCAGCAATAATCTTAAACTGAATGTCATCTTCCTTATTTTCGCCATACTTCTTTGTACCACTAAATTCTTCTGTTTGCTTAATTAATGGCATAAATAAGTCGGTTTCAAAATTGGTTGGCGCATTTTCAAAGATGGATACCACCCGTTCAAGTCCCATCCCAGTATCGATGTTTTTATGCGGAAGTGGTTCGTACGTATCTTCTGGCGTGTGGTTAAATTGACTGAAAACAATATTCCAAATTTCAAGATACCGTTCATTTTCGCCCCCAGGATAGTTTTCTGGATCATCTTCTGCCAGATTATTAAATTCTTGACCGCGGTCATAGAAAATTTCTGTATCTGGGCCAGATGGACCTTGACCAATATCCCAAAAATTATCTTCATCAGCAATTAAGTGGTCTTCCGCTACACCAACTTCACGCCAACGATTATATGCATCATGATCCTTTGGGTAGTAAGTAATGTAGAGGCGTGCAGGATCGAAGCCAAACCATTCATCACTGGTTAATAATTCCCAAGCCCAAGGAATAACTTCATTTTTAAAGTAATCACCAACGGAGAAGTTTCCGAGCATTTCAAACATAGTGTGGTGACGTGCAGTCTTCCCTACATTTTCAATATCGTTAGTCCGAATACTCTTTTGCGAACTAGTCATCCGTGGATTATCAGGTACCACTTGACCATCAAAGTATTTTTTCATTGTGGCTACACCAGAGTTAATCCAGAGCAAAGTTGGATCATCAACTGGTACTAATGAAGCACTGGGCATGATTTTATGTCCATGCTCTTCAAAAAATTTTAAATACATGCGCCGTATTTGAGCACTATCTAACTTCTTTAATTGCTTCATAATATCTCCCTTTCAAGCACAAAATCCATCCCTGCTAACAGAGACGCCGAACGACGCGGTACCACTCTGATTGCAACGATGGATTTCGTATACCTCTTTATTTCTCACGTATAGTAAGTTTTATATCTAACATGTATGAATGGGGAGCACCGAGAAAAGTACCATCGGTTGTCACAGCGACCCAACCGTTTCTGAAATGTTAACTAATCTCGGCATATCCCAGACGAACCATATTATAACGAATTAAAATTTTTAAATCAACGACTATTTCGTTCTTGACGATGTTGCTTTTGCCGTGCTCGCTTTGCTTTACGCATTTTATGTCGCATTTCTAGTTTTCTCTTTTGCTGTTCATCTTCCTTAATTGCTCGTTTAATTCGCTTCTTGTATCCTGGCTTAACCTTACGCTTGGTCTTCTTGACAAAGCCCTTCATTTCAGGAGCTAATTCCGCCTGACGACGACTATATTTTTTCCGGCGGTTACGGTCATGAGTAGTTACAATTCGTCCTTGACGAATTTCTTTTGGTATAAACTCAATCCCCCGTTCTTCAAGTTTTTCAATCAGTTCATCCTCAGCTGGTGCATAGAGGGTAATAGCAGTTCCTTCCAATCCATTTCTCCCTGTCCGTCCAACACGGTGAATAAAGTATTCTAGATCATTTGGAATATCGTCATTAATCACTAGAGAAACACCGTCAATGTCGATTCCCCGAGCCGCTAAATCAGTAGCTACAACATATTGAAAATCAAGATCACGAATTTGCCGCATTGTTCGTTTCCGAGTTCTGGCTTCCATTCCCCCGTGGATCAATGCTACCTTTAGTCCCTGTTCATTCAGATACTTCGCCAATTCGATTGCCCGTTCCTTAGTATTAGCAAAAATCAGTGCTAAATATGGATCACCCAATGTCAACAATTCATAAATCATTTGATTCTTATCATGACCCTTTGTTGACATCAACCAGTTCTTTACATCAGGATTGATGACTGTTTCTGTTGGAATCTCTTCCATCACTGGATTCTCCATATACTTCTTAAGAAATGGCCGTAACTTCTGTGGAATAGTGGCAGAAAAGACTAGCATTTGTAGGTCATCTGGGAAATGACTAGCGATTTGGTCAACTTGGTCCAAAAATCCCATATCAAGGGTCATATCAGCTTCATCAACTACAAACGTATGGGCTGTATGGATATCCAATGCTTGGCTATTGATTAAATCGAGTACGCGTCCTGGGGTCCCAATAACTAGTTGTGGCTGTTGTCGCTTAAGCTGATCAATCTGATGTTGCTTATCCGTCCCACCTACATAATTATGGATAGTAATTGGTTGCGGTAAAAACTTGTTTAGTTGTTTAGCCGCTGCATATATTTGATAAGCCAATTCTCGACTAGGGGTAGTAATAACAGCTTGCACTTCTTGTTTGTTAGGATGAATTCGAGCAAAAATTGGTAAAAGAAATGCATGTGTCTTTCCACTACCCGTGGCTGACTGGCCAACAACACTCTTTCCCTTCATGACTAACGGAATAACTTTTTCTTGAACCGGTGTTGGCTGGCGAAAGTTAATCTCATCAATAGCTTTCAAAAGGTAAGATGGTAAATTTAAATCTGCAAAAGTTTTTGTACTTGCCATTGTTAAACTCCTTTATCTTCCTGATAATCAGAGGCAATTTCTGTTAATTCCTTAGTTACTTGCTTAATCTCTTCTTCGTCCTTTGCCTTTGCCCCACTAGCTAACGGGTGACCACCACCCTCATGCATCTTAGCCAATTCATTAATAACAGGACCCTTAGAGCGTAAGCGAATCCGATATCCGCCATCCTCTTGTTCAACAAAGATAGCCCAAGTGAGGACCGTATTAATTCTACCAGGAAGGGAAACAATCGCTGATGTTTCTGCCTCTGTTAATCCAAATTTATTTAGTATTTCTTTATTGATAACAATCGTAGCTGCTCCATTCTTATCAATTGTTAGATTCTCATAAACGAACGCAGAAAGACGAGCAACAGTCTCAGAAATTTCATTCTCTCTTCGACTAATAGCAGCCGCATTGGCACCATTTGCCATTAGAGCTCCGGCAACTAATAGTGTCTTAGGGGTAGTTGCTGGGTAGAGGAACCGACCAGTATCACCAATAATACCTGCATACATCGCAGAAGCAGCCTTCTTTGGGAGGGTTAATTCATTAGCAAAGTGTTGGTAGAAACTATAAATCATTTCAGAACAACTGGACGCATTAGGCTCAACCCACATGATATCTCCGTAAGGCTCATCATTAGGGTGATGATCGATCTTGATTAGTTCATCTCCATTATCAAATCGCCGGTCATCAATTCTGGGGGCGTTCGCTGTATCCGTAACAATCACTAATGCATCGTTAAAAGTCTCCCCATCAATATCATCCATTGTTCCAATCCAATCTAATCCGGGAATATCTTTACCAACTACATATACCTGCTTATAGGGAAAGGAAGCCTTAATAATTTCGGCCAGACCAATTTGTGAACCAATTGCATCCGGATCAGGACGCTGGTGCCGATGAATAATTATTTTATTGTATTTCTTTATTTGATCTAAAATTTCACTTAATTTATCAGCCATAAATTTCCCTCATTTCTTATATCTTCAATAAATTATATCACTGCTTGTCTTGACAAGTTGAGATACTGAATTGGATTAGGTGATTTCTAAAAAATAATCTATCTCGTTTCCATAATTAGCTAGCGGAGCTCTTGAAAATCATAACCACCCGTCAAACGGGTGGTTTGCACATCGGCTATAAGCCGATAATAAAAGCCGGCGTCTCAAGGCGC
>JBCLSJ010000019.1:0-29366 GCA_041225415.1 Lactobacillaceae bacterium 24-114 | reverse complement strand
TGGGAAATAACCAATTTGCAAGGCGGTGGGCTAAGGATAGAACGATGATTAGCGAGGAACGAGTTGATTATCGTTTGAATTTAGACTCGAGCCTTGCGGTTACGACGCAAAGCTAGCCTTCTAGGTCTCCCGCGATTAGACTCTACAGCATTTGGAAATAATAAGAGGTCGGCGAAAATACAAAGTATTTTCCCGACCTCGTTTATTATTAGGGACTTATGTCATAGCCCCGCTTCTTTTTATTCGATAACTTAATCTAAATTTGCAAGCTCATCTAAAATCTCTTTTTGTACCATAGATTCATTTCGCGCTAAGCTAATACTCTTTGCAATTGCCAAAGTTTCTTTAGCTTGATTTACCTGGTTTAATGCTCGTTCACTTTTACCAAGTAACAAGTAAAGTTCATCTAAAATGAATAATGAATCATGACGACGACACAGATCAATTCCCCGTTGAGCCACTTCTTTAGCTTCAATGTATTCGCCCAATGAGAAATATAGTTGAGCCAACTGGTTATAAATTGTTGTCCATTGCCGCAAACTTCCAATCAATTGCTTATTATCAATCAAACGTACTGCCCGATCAGTAAGTCGCTTGGAACGTTCAGGATCGTCTCGCTTGTAATAAGCAATGGCCATTCCAACTGTAGTCATCGCTAAATAAATGTTAGCGCTTGTTGTTGCAAATTGAGTTAAAACAAGTTCAAAATTGAAAATAGCTTCATCAATTTCGTCAAGACTAACTTGAGAAATCCCTAACAGATAGTAATAACGTTGCTTATCAAAATCACTTTCCAGATCTTTAACGTTAATTTTACGTAAGTCTGCTTCGGCTTGTTCATACTGATGAGCTAATAAGTCATCTATAACAGTATTAAACTGTTCACCAATGCCACTGCCAGTGTTTTCAACAATCTTATCTATTGAGATATTCAATCGTTCACAGATAGCTGTCAAAATATTCATTTTAGGCAATTGGTTTCTCTTTTCCATTAAACTAATGGTTGCTTGAGTACAGATACCTTCAGCCAAAGCAGTCTGAGATAAACCTCTTTTACGGCGGATATTTTTTAGGACATCTCCTCGAAGTTTCATCATTTTCCTCTCCTATTTTATTGTGGTATATAAGTAAAATTTTAATTTTATAATAGAGACGTTTGTTTCCACAACTCATGTCTTAACATTTGCATATTATATCATAAATATAAATAATTCCTACTAATATAAAAAAGAAGCTAGATATCCAGCTTCAATCTGTCAAATAAGCAACTAGTCTTCGTTATATTTTTTAGTTCCGACTTTTTCTTCCCCAAGTTTCTGGAAGTCATACTTGATTTGACTGTTTCTTTCAAATTCTTCCAACCCTAACTGAATTAGACGATCAATTAATTCAGAATAGCTAATCCCTGATACTTCCCACATTTGAGGATATAAACTAATGTTAGTAAAACCAGGCAACGTGTTAGGTTCACCAAGATAAGGGACATTATTAGCGTCTACCAAGAAGTCTAACCGAGCTAATCCACTCATGCCTAATGCCTTATATGCTTTAAGTGCCATCTCAGTGATCTCTTCAGTGAGGTATTGTGGCAACTTAACAGGTAGCTCAAAAACAACCCCACTAGCATCCACAAACTTATTCTCATAGCTGTAGAAGGCATCGTCTGCAGGAACCCGAACTGCTCCTAATTTTGAGGCAACAGGATGTTCATTTCCAAGAATTGAAATTTCAACTTCTTGAGGTCGGTCAATTCCCTGTTCAACTAATACTTTGTAGTCATATTTAAAGGCATCATCTAAGGCCTGTTCGTACTCTTCAGCATTCTTTACTCGGTGAATACCAACTGAAGAACCTTGCTTAGCTGGCTTAACGAAGGCCAAATCACCAATTTGTTCTTCTATCTTATCCCATGGGTATTCAGCTCTGTTTTCAGGCGTAACGAGAACATAGTTAGTATTACGTATTCCCTCTTGAGTTAAGATCTTTTTAGTAAGATCCTTATCAAAAGCCATCGCACTTGCAGCAATATTAGAACCAACGTATGGCTTGTTTAAGAGCTTAAAAAGGCCTTGAATTGTCCCGTCTTCCCCTAAATTACCATGGATAACTGGGAAGAATAGATCAATGCTTTGGAGCTCATTAAGCGCCATAATTGATGCCAATGGCTTTGTAAGGTCCATCTTTTGGTATTCATCCTGAACCACGATATCTTCATCTTCGCCATCGAAAATCCGCTGAGAAGCATTATTGCCAAGGAGAATGCCATCTTTAGTAAACATAAAGATGCTTACATCATATTTATCCTTATCTAAAGCATCGTAAATATTATGGGCAGAACGCTTGGAAACGTCATGTTCTGAAGAATTTCCACCGAACAATAATGCAATACTTAGTTTTTTGGTCATCTTTTAATACCACCTTATCTATTTATAAAACCGCATATCTAGAATCTTCAGTATAACATGCTAATTTCCAATCGCCAATACCTCATCATAAAAGATTTTTATAAGATTATAAATTTATTTTTTACTCAAAAATAATTCAAGTTACCTACCTGAAAGAGATACAACCAGTACTAAAATAGGGCTCCAGCACTCAGTAAAGTTGAATGCTGAAACCCTATTGTGGTTTGCTAGAGCGTGATAATGAAGGTCTAAAACTTTCCATCACTCTCTATATTACTTATTTACCATTTGGATATACAGGGATTACCCCACCATTGTAATGTTTACTAATCCATTCTTGGGTTGACTTAGATTGAAGAGCCTTAACAAGTTTCTTGATGGCAGCTTTGTTCTTGTCACTCTTCCGAACAGCGATAATGTTAGCATATGGTGAACTTGTTTTTTCAAGCGCAATCGCATCCTTCTTTGGATTAAGTTTTGCTTGAACAGCGTAGTTAGCATTGATTACAACTGCATCCCCTTCACCACGCTTGTAGAATTGAGTCATCAATTTAGGTTCCAAATCAGTCTTGAACTTCAAATTCTTCTTGTTAGTCTGAATATCCTTAAATGTAGCGGTCTCAATCTTCGTACCCGGCTTTAAGGTGATTAAGCCAGCATCCTTCAAAATTTGAAGAACACGTCCATAGTCAGAAACATTGTTAGAAACAAGAATAGTAGCACCGTTTGGCAAGTCAGAAAGCTTCTTGTATTTTTTGGAGTAAATACCGATTGGTTCTAAGTGAACCTTACCCACACTTACCAATGTCCCTTTATTCTTCTTATTCCAGTTGTCTAGAAATGGTTGGTGTTGGAAATAATTGGCATCTAGGTCTCCACTTGCTAATTCCTTGTTAGGAAGTACATAATCTTGGAATGTCTTAATCTTCAAGTTAACCCCTTCTTTTTTCAATTGAGGTTGAACATGTTTCAAAATTTCCGCATGGGGAGTAGAAGAAGCACCAACAGTAATTGTTGTTTCCTTTTGCTTCCCACAACCAGTTAATACTAAAGCACCTAATGCTAATGTTGCTATTGCTGCTAACCATTTTTTCTTCATAATAAATACCTCCCAAATTAACGCTTATCCAGCGTCTTAACAGTAAAATCTCCAATATATTGGAAAATAAAGACAATAATAACAATAATGATTGTGGCCATCATAGTCACGGCGTTGTTACTAGCTTGGAAACCATCTAAGTAAGCGAGGTTCCCTAAACCACCCGCACCAATTGCACCGGCCATTGCAGTGTAACCAATCAATGAAATTGTAGTTACGGTAATGCCTGATACCAATGCGGGTGAACTTTCAGGAATTAATACCTTGGTAACAATTTGCCACCTTGTTGCTCCCATTGCCTTTGCCGCTTCAATGACACCATGGTCCAAGTCATCAAAGGCAATTTGGACAAGTCGGGCATAGAACGGCGCGGCTGAAATAATTAATGATGGTAAGGCTGCCCGTGGTCCAATAATAGTACCAACAAGGACTTGAGTAGCTGGTAACAAAAGGACGATTAAGATAATAAATGGAATTGATCGAAAAATATTAACAAATGCTGCTACAATCCAATTTATAATCTTGGCCCCGATTGTTGAGCGATTTTGTGTTTCAAATAAAATCAAACCAAGGATAAGTCCTAAAATCGCCACCGCAATCATGGAGACGACTGTCATCCACAATGTTTCCCAAGTGGCCTCCCACATTTTTGGCCAATCAACGTTATTAAATTCAAAGAATGAGAGAAAACCTGTACTATTATCCATGACTTACCACCTCCGTCTCTACTCTCATCGTTCTCAAATAATTCAAGGCACCTTGAATCTGGTCCTGATTTCCTTCGCTAGTTGTCAATTGGATATACAACGAACCAATCGAGCCTTCCTGAGTTTGGTGAATATTTCCTTCAATAATACTCATATCAGCTTCAGGAAATTGGCGTAACATTTCCGATACAATAGGTAACTTCGCTTGGTCACCATGGAATGTCAATCTCACAATTGTTCCCTCTGGATGAGATTCTAATAATTGTTTAACAACAACTCGGGTATCGTCTTCCGATGTCGTTGATGTTTCCTGACTAACAAAGCGCTTTGTAATTGCCTGTTGTGGTCGTTTGAAGACATCTAAGACAGGACCTTCTTCAACAATTTTTCCGGCATCTAACACAGCAACATGGTCACAAATTTTCCGAATTACATGCATCTCATGCGTAATAATAACAATTGTTAAACCAAGACGACGGTTAATATCAACTAACAAGTCTAAAACTTCGTCGGTCGTCTTCGGGTCAAGAGCGCTTGTTGCTTCATCAGATAATAGTATCTGGGGATCGTTCGCTAGCGCTCTGGCAATCCCAACTCGCTGCTTTTGCCCACCAGATAATTCTGATGGATAGGCATTTTCTCGACCTTGCAAGCCAACCAATTTTATGAGTTCTAAGGCTTTTTGACGGCGTTCTTTTTTATCGCCTTTCTTTGATATCTCTAAGGGAAATTCAACATTTTCCAAAACTGTTCTTGACCAAAGGAGATCGAAATGTTGAAAAATCATCCCTATTTTTCTTCGTTCATCTCTCAGTTGCGCTCCGCTAAGCTTACTGATTTCTTTTCCATCAACCGTAACAGATCCGGTTGTGGGTGTTTCCAATCCATTTAACATCCGAATTAAAGTACTCTTCCCTGCTCCAGAATAACCGATAATTCCGTAAATCTTACCATCGGGAATTTCCAGATTTACGTCCTTCAAAGCAGTTACGGGACCCTTTTTGGTTTCATACGTTTTTGAAACGTCCTTAAACTGAATCACTTTTCCTTCCTCCTTTATATAAAAAGCCTTCCACCCAACTTAGCAATTCTATAATTACTAAGCGGACGAAAGGCTTTCGTGGTACCACCGCACTTCATAACTATCTCACAATAGTTACCTTATTAAGTGTCAACTAACACTCACTACGATAATGGGTAGTAACCATCCCTGGTTTATCAATAAGATTCACCAGTTCACTTTAATCCAAGACCATCTTCAATATTATTAACTAGCTCCCTCTCACCAAACGGGAACTCTCTGAGTAATTAATTAATATTTACTCATCTTTTCAAATGTTATTTTAATATTTATGTTGTCATTATAATACTAACTTAATTTTCCTCTGTCAACACTTTTTCGAAAAAATACTTAATTCCATCATATCTTTTTCCTATGTTTATCCCTCGAAAAAGAAATTATAGAGGAGTAAGACACAGCAAAACACTAAAACAAAGACCTCTATTGCTCGGTAAGAACCAAACATTAGAGGCCACTATTACTGATGGGAACTTACTCCCTTTTTATAAAATTATGCGTTTTTAACTTTAATAATCCAATTTTTATCAGTATCCGTTGTTCCTAATAATTCTGGTTGATCAATAGCCGCTTCATTAACCGCAAGAATTTTTCCATCTACAGGACTATCAATATCTGTGACAGCCTTCTCTGCTTCAACAGCGATAAACTTGTCGCCCTTCTTCAAAACGGCGCCAACAGCTGGAACATCAATAAAACTAACTTGTCCTAATTCATCGCGTCCCTGATCGTTCATTCCAACAGTTACAGTATTATTATCTTGTTTTTCAAGCCAAAAGTATCCTTCTTCTGTCATTTTTCTCACCCACTCTATCTAAATTCTTTTTTATTACTAAACATATATGAATGGTGATGGTACCTCATCGACATTACCAGTCCAATCCCAATTAGGTTACCAATTAAAGAAGATCCCCCCGCACTAATGAATGGGAGTGGAATACCAGTTAATGGAAGCAGTCCAATGTTCATTCCAATATTTTCAAAAACATGGAACAAGATCATCATAACAACTCCCGTAGAGATATATGCGTAAAATTCATTACGAGTATCAAAGGTTACCCGAATCATCAAGTAAATCAGTAGTAAATATAACAAAATCAGTAAGATACTACCAATAAATCCAAAGTTTTCTCCGATTACTGAGAAAATCATATCAGACTCACGAACGGGAACATACACTTTAGAATTATTAAATCCAGTACCAGTTATTCCACCGGATCCAACTGCCTTGATACTTTGCCAAAGTTGATAACCCTGATTAGAGGTATCTTGTTCTGGATGGAGCCATGTGTCGACCCGTTCAAATTGGTAAGATTGGAAACCAACATGTTCCAAGATTGTCCGTCCTACCGAACTAGTCACCATTGCTAAGGCCGAACCACCCACGATTATTAAACCAGCAGCTACAGGGGCTAAAATCTTCCAGGTAACCCCCGAAACTAAAATCATTCCACAGAAGATCGCGAAAAACACTAATCCTGTACCGAAATCGTTTTGAAGCTTTAACGAAACTAGAATTGGTAGTAGCCATAGTGCCATGGTTCCGATTAAACGCCAGTCTGTCCGAACAGTATGAACTGGATAGCGATTATTATGGGTTGTGATCACCCGCCCCATCATTAAAATATAAGCGGGTTTCATTACTTCTGATGGTTGAAAAGTAAATGGACCGACAGCAAACCAACTCTTAGCACCTGTACTAGCATAATAAGACCGGCTGTAGAATACCAAAATTGCATACATCAGAAAAATCCCAACCCAATAAACAATTGGAGCTACCTTCCACAGTTGTTCTGAATCAAACTGCATAATAACAATAACCAAAATTGTTCCGATAATATACCATATAAGTTGGCTTACCACTTGTCTCGTTACACTAGTGGAACCACCCGTATCATGAATCGCTGCTACATAAATCGAAGCTAATCCAATCAATGCTAACAACAACACACAAAAAATGATTCCCCAGTCAATTCGACTTTCCTCATCATTTCGTGAACGCTGCATTTTCTAACTCCTTTTTTGAAATTTTAATTACAACGCGGATTATTTATTAGCCTTGATGGAGGTGGTACTGTTGTAAGACTATTTCAAGTCCTTCTTCTTGTGAACGAACATAAAATTCGCTCTCATCAGCCATCATAATAGCCTTAAACCGATTTCCATCAGTTAAAACTTCACCGATCAAACGTTTTCCAATAAAAACCTGTTGAACCGGTTGGTTGCGCCGTTCAATATCTTTTACACTAACTTCAATTTTTTTATCTTTTTTCGTCACTTTTTCACCTTTTACTATTTCAAATTGCGATGAAGAGTAAATCTTTGTGGAACAGGGTCGTAACCACCCTTAGCAAAAGGATGGCAACGAAGTAATCGCCAAATTCCAAGCAGTACCCCTCTCATTCCAAATTTTTGGATGGACTCCAACATATATTGGGAACAAGAAGGGTAATACCGACATACTCTAAATGGTCTTTTTGCCGAAATTGTTCGTTGATACCAACGAATTAAACAGCTAAGAAAATTAACCATTATTTCTTATTTCGTTGTCTTGCATTGCTATCGTTCTTTTGCATCCGTTCAAGCATTTCCCCAGCACCCTTTGCAACATTATCTAACGGGTCTTGTGAAACTACTACGGGTACTTTTAAGTGATCACTGAAGAGTTGGTCAATTCCCTTTAGGAGGGAAGTACCTCCTGTAAGCATCACACCACGATCAATAATGTCACTGGCAAGCTCAGGTGGGATTGTTTCCAATACGCTAATCGCTGCCTTAACAATTTGTTCAAGCGTATCGTGAAGGGCTTCTTCAATTTCGTTTTCATTCGTGGTAATTTGCTTAGGCATTCCAGTAGCAACATCACGACCACGCACATCCATTGTTTGTGGTTCATCGACAGGAAGAGCCGTTCCGATTTCCATCTTAATCTTTTCGGCTGTATGTTCACCGATAACAAGACCATGATGTTCCTTAATATAGGCTGTAATGTCATTGTTCAACTTGTCCCCAGCCATCCGAATTGATTGGCTAGTAACAATATCACCTAATGAAAGAACGGCGATATCACTGGTTCCACCACCCATATCAATAACCATGCTTCCTCGAGGCTTAAAGATATCTAAGCCCGCACCGATAGCAGCAACTTTAGGTTCATATTCTAAATATGCCTTACCACCACCAGATTGTTCGGCAGCTTGAATAATTGCTTTACGTTCAATTTCCGTAATATTTGTTGGCGCACAAATCATAATATCTGGCTTAGACATGAAGCCCTTAACACTCAACTTCCCGATGAAGTAAGAGAGCATTTCCTGGGTAATATCGAAGTCTGAAATAACACCATCTTTTAATGGACGAATTGCACGGATATTACTTGGTGTACGACCAACCATCCGATATGCCTCTGATCCAACAGCCAATACCTTGTTTGTTTGCGTATCAATCGCAACAACTGAAGGTTCATTAAGAACGACACCCTTTCCCTGAACATAGATCAATACGTTTGCCGTTCCTAAATCAATACCAATATCCTTTGCCATTAATGTATTCTCCTTCCGGCCGATTCTTTATAATAACGTTGGTAATTATACCACAATAATCTTTTTGCTTGAATTATCCTTGTTCTGCTTGTTCAGCCATTTGTTCAGGATTAATCTCAAACGAGTCATCAATATCAACTCGATCAATCTGTGCTCCTAAACTAGCTAACTTTTGATGAAGGTGGTAATAACCACGATCAATATATTTAAGCTTACATACTTGAGTAATCCCGTCAGCTGCCAGACCAGCAATCACTAGGGCAGCCCCTGCGCGTAAATCAGTAGCAGCAACCTCAGCACCGCTAAAATGAGTAGGTCCATTTAATACAGCAATAGAACCATTTGTTTGGAATTCAGCATTCATCCGCCTCAATTCTTCCAAGTGCATAAACCGTTTCTCAAAGACTGTTTCATTCATCGTGCTAGTCCCATTCGCTAACAGTTGGAGGACAGTTAACTGCGGTTGCAAGTCAGTTGGGAAACCAGGATAAGGAGCTGTTTGAGCATCAGTAGGTAAAAGAACTGATGTCCCAATCACCCTAATTCCATCATCCTGTTGAATGACCGTAACCCCCATTTCCTCAAGCTTAGCGATCAAGGGTTCATTATACTTCCTTTCTGTATTTTCAACTAACACATCACCGTTAGTCGCTGCAGCTGCAATCATATATGTTCCAGCTTCAATTCGATCAGACATGACTTGATAGTCACAACCATGTAAGAAATTAACACCTTGAATCCGAATAACATCAGTTCCAGCCCCATGAACTCGTGCTCCCATCTTATTGAGGGCATTAGCGAGATCAACAATTTCTGGTTCACGTGCACAATTCTCGATAGTAGTAATACCCTGAGCAAGAGTCGCGGCCATCATTATATTTTGGGTAGCACCGACACTTGGAAAATCAAGATAAACATTACTCCCAATTAGTTGGTCTGCCTTTGCTTCAATATAGCCATCGTGCTGTTCAATTATCGCTCCTAATTGGCGTAAACCTTTTAAATGCAAATCAATTGGTCGAGATCCGATAGCACAGCCTCCTGGCAACGCAATCTTTACGTAACCAGTACGTGCCAGTAAAGGTCCCATTACTACCATTGATGCTCGCATCTTACTAACATATTGGAAAGGTGCTTCAGATGATAATTCTTGACTTGCATCAAAATCAACGGTATGAGTTTCTGGATTAAATTTAACACGAACATTTAAAAAGGCTAATAACTCATTCATGATTTTCACATCTGACAATACTGGAACATTGGTTAACCGCATTATTCCTGTTGATGCAAGTAAGGAAGCAGCTTGAAGAGGCAGAACCGCGTTTTTTGCTCCTTCAATTGTTACTTTCCCACTAAGACGACGACCACCTTTAATAATAATCTTTTCCATAATTCACACTTACTCCTTATTTTGATTACCGGATAAGGTTAGGCAACTGACCAATTGCTGTGATGATCCCAATAAAAAAATTAGCGCATAAATAACCAATTGCAGTTGCTAATAGAACTATCGCTAATGGCAATGTTCTTGGCGGATGCCTAAAAAGTCGCTCAATATGAAATCCTTGAATTGCCATAAAGGCTAACCATACCATTAGTAATTGGATTACTATCTCTACTAGCGCTTTTAATCCTGTTATTTGCACTATGTCACCTTCTTAAATCAATTTCAATGTTATCATATCAAGAATTTGTCGTTCAGTCATCTCTTAAAATCTTTATACTATTTTAAAGCAATAGACCTGGAAAATACCCTGGTGGCAATGCAGTTGACTAAGTGTTGAGTCTTACTATTGGTTTCTGCGAGCTAACTATATAATATGAGAAACTAAAAAGAGCGGTGACATAAGTTAACTTACTATTCATAAAAAGTAAACAGAACGACCCCAGTACAACAATAGGCCTCCATCGCACGGTTAGAACCGAACGTTGGAGGCCTATTGTTGCTTGGATAGGCGTGAAATACAAAAGTACAAGTATCTTCTGCCACGCTTCTCACTTATTATTAATTTTTGTTGAACTTTGAAACATTCAGACGATTAATCGCACGCTTAAGGTGAACCTCAGCTCGAGAAAGATCATTATCTTCGTTCTTTTCTTTTGCTTGTTTAATTTCACTTTCAGCGCGTGCCTTAGCGTGTTCAGCCCGCTCAACATCAATTTTTTCAGGCAATTCTGCACTATCAGCAGTAATTAAAGCAGCTTTTCCATCAAACTGCATAATTCCACCATTTACCGCAATTACTTCATCATCCGCGTTTCCGTGTTTGATTCGTAGTTGGTTAATTGTTAGAGCTGCCAATACAGGAACATGGTTAGCCATAATTCCCATTTGACCACCTGAAGTATTCATGATTATCATTGTAGCATTATCACGATCATAAACTGTACCGTCAGGAGTAATAATGGTGACTTTAAATTCAGTATCAGCCATAATTATCCCTCCTATGCTTTAGCTTCTTCAGCGGTATCAGCTTTCATTTTCTTTGCTTTTTCAACAACATCATCAATTGTACCGACTAAACGGAATGCTTCTTCAGGTAAATCATCATACTTACCATCAAGAATTGCCTTAAAGCCCTTAATTGTGTCCTTCAATGGAACATACTTACCAGGGGTACCAGTAAATTGTTCAGCAACACTAAAGCTTTGTGACAAGAAGTTTTGAATTCGACGTGCACGTGCAACGATAACTTTTTCATCATCAGATAATTCATCCATCCCTAAGATAGAAATAATATCTTGTAATTCATTGTATCGTTGTAATACGTGTTGAACTTCGGTAGCTACTTCATAGTGTTCCTTACCAACAATTTCTGGTGTTAAGGCAGTTGAAGTAGACGCCAAAGGATCCACAGCTGGATAGATACCAATTTGCGTCAAGCGACGTTCAAGGTTAGTAGTCGCATCCAAGTGAGCAAAAGTAGTTGCTGGCGCAGGATCGGTATAGTCATCGGCTGGCACATAAACAGCTTGAATTGAAGTAATAGAACCCTTCTTAGTAGAAGTAATTCTTTCTTGCAATTGACCCATTTCTGTAGCCAATGTTGGTTGATAACCAACGGCAGAAGGAATTCGTCCAAGAAGAGCAGAAACTTCTGAACCAGCTTGGGTAAACCGGAAGATATTATCAATAAAGAGCAAAACGTCTTGCCCCTTAACATCACGGAAGTATTCCGCAATTGTTAAACCAGTTAAGGCTACCCGCATACGGGCACCAGGAGGTTCATTCATCTGTCCATAAACCATGGCAGTCTTTTCCAAAACGCCAGATGCCTTCATTTCATAATACATATCGTTACCTTCACGGGTACGTTCACCAACCCCTGTGAAGACAGAAATACCATTATGACCTTGAGCAATATTATGAATTAATTCTTGGATTAAAACGGTCTTACCAACACCGGCACCCCCGAACAATCCAATCTTACCACCACGCACATATGGGGCAAGCAAATCAATAACCTTAATCCCAGTTTCAAGGATTTCGGTATTATTATTTAATTCGTCGTATTTTGGTGCATCACGGTGAATTGGCATCCGCTTTGCATCCGGTCCAAATTTAGGACCATTGTCAACTGGTTCACCTAACACATTGAAAACACGTCCCAGAGTGTCGTCGCCAACGGGAACACTAATTGGTGCACCTGTATTTTCGACTTCCATTCCACGTTGAAGACCATCAGTCCCATCCATGGCAATTGTTCGAACTACACCGTCACCTAATTCCAATGCAACTTCTGTAGTCAAAGTCTTGTCATTGCCTGTTTTAATCTTCAAAGCATCATTAATCTCTGGCAGCTTTTCATCTAAGGGGAACTCAATGTCAACAACTGGTCCGACAACTTGGACAACTTTACCAGAACTCATGTTGTTTCCTCCTCAGTTAGTTTGATTCTTGTGCTGTCATCCCACCAGTAATTTCCGTAATTTCTGTGGTAATGGCAGCTTGACGAGCACGGTTATATTGTAATTCAAGAGACGAAATAATGTCATCCGCATTATCTGTCGCAGAACTCATTGCATTTGCACTGGAAGAATGTTCCGATGTTTTTGCATCCAAAATAGCACCGTAAATTAAACTTTCAGCGTATTGAGATGTTAATTCAGCAATTATTTCCGTGTCCGAAGGTTCAAATTCATATTCTGCTGTTACCGGAGAAGTATCCTTTGAATTCTCAATAGGGTGAGCATTCTCAAGCAATGATTCTTCAGTAATTGGCAAAACATCATGAATTTGTACTCGGGATGTAATTCGATTTACATAATGACTATAAGCCAAATACATTTCATCAAATACACCATCGTCATACATTTGAACAGCGGTCTTTACAATTTGGTGAACTTCACGATAAGTTGGTACATCACTGATTCCAGAATATTCGTAAATAACGTTCATTCCACGTTTCTTAAAGAATTCAGTTCCTGTTTTACCAACAGTTAAAAATACAGTATTATCTTTTGTTAAGTTCTTATCCTTCAAGAGTTGAAGGGTTTGCTTAATAATATTATTATTGTAGCTTCCAACTAAACCACGATCAGATGTAATTACTAAAATTCCAGTCTTTTTAACTGGACGTTTCTCAAACAACGCAGCATAAGCACCATGACCGGCATTAGCTGCAGATGCGTTGTGAGATTTAACCAGATCGGACAACATATTCTTAACCTTATCAGCATATACTTCGTATGTCTGAGTGTGGCGTTGAATTTGATTTAATTTTGCGGTTGAAACCATTTGCATAGCAGAAGTAATCTGCCGTGTACTCTTTGTGGAATCAATCTTATGCTTAACAGCAGCAAGTGAAGCTGGCACTAAATCTCACCGTCCTTTCGACTAGTCATTATTATTTTTCTTGTGTGGCGCTCTTTTTGTCATCACTGGTTTGAAAATTCTTTGTAAACTCAGCAACAGCATTTAACAAGTCGTCACCCTCTGGTAATTTACCAGTTGACTTAATAGTGTCATAAAGGTCTTGGTGATTAGCATGCATAAATGTGGCTAATTCGCTTTCATAACGTAAAACATCATCTACAGGGATTTTATCAACAAATCCACGAGATAAGGCAAATAACGTTACAACTTGTTGCTCAACAGGTTGCGGTTGGTGTAATCCTTGCTTTAAGATTTCCATAGTATGCTTCCCACGAGATAATTTAGCCTGGGTTGCTTCATCCAAGTCTGAACCAAATTGAGCAAATGATGCCAATTCATTATATGACGCAATATCCAAACGTAAAGTACCAGCAACTTTCTTCATCGCCTTAATCTGAGCATCCCCACCAACACGGGAAACTGATGTCCCGGCATCAATGGCAGGACGTTGACCAGCATAAAATTCATCAGAATTCAAGAAGATCTGTCCATCAGTAATTGAAATAACGTTGGTTGGAATGTAGGCGGAAACGTCACCAGCTTGAGTTTGAATAATTGGTAATGCCGTCATTGAACCGCCACCAAGATCATCAGATAAACGGGCAGCCCTTTCAAGAAGCCGTGAGTGAGTATAGAAAATATCACCAGGATATGCTTCACGACCAGGCGGACGGCGAAGAATTAATGAAAGTTCACGATAAGCATCAGCTTGTTTTGAAAGATCATCATAAACGATCAAAACATCTTTGCCACCATACATAAATTCTTCACCCATAGCTGCCCCAGCATATGGAGCAATGTACAGCATCGGAGCAGGATTTGAAGCACTCGCAGATACTACAATCGTATAATCAAGTGCTCCATATTGCCGCAATGTTTCCACATTTCCACGAACGGTTGATTCTTTTTGACCAATTGCAACATAAATACAAATAACATCTTTACCCTTTTGATTGATGATTGTATCTAAGGCAATAGCCGTCTTACCTGTCTTACGGTCCCCGATAATCAATTCACGCTGTCCACGTCCAATTGGAACTAAGGCATCAATAACTTTAATCCCTGTTTGGAGTGGTACGCTAACACTCTTTCGCTCCATAACACCTGGAGCTTTTCTTTCGATTGGGCGTGTCTTGTCAGTTTTGATTTCCCCAAGTCCATCAATTGGACGCCCTAGGGAATCAACAACCCGTCCTAATAATGCATCACCGACGGGTACTTCCATGATTCGACCCGTCCGTTTAACGGTGTCACCTTCACGAATACCTGCAAAATCTCCCAAAATAACAATACCAACATCGTTATTTTCGAGGTTTTGTGCCATCCCGTAAACACCGTTACTAAATTCGAGCAACTCACCCGCCATGGCATTTTCCAAACCATCAGCACGAGCAACACCATCACCAACATAAGTGACAGTACCAGTTTCTTCTACAGAAACCTTATCTTGATAGTTGGCAAGTTGCTTCTTGATGAGTGAACTGATTTCCTCAGTTTTAATGCTCATAAAGGTCTCACCTCTTTGAAATAAGATTATTCTCTAACTAGTAAACGACGAATCTGCTTAATTTTTGAGCTCAAACTACCATCTAAGGTCTTATTATTTACCCGGACAATAGCGCCACCCAAAATTTCAGGATCAACTTTTTCATCTAAGCTAACCTCATTAGCATCAAACATCTTAGCTAACTTAGCTTTAAGTTGATCACGTTGTTGTTTATCAAGTTGGATTGCTGTAACAACCTCGGCATGAAGTAATTTATTTTTTTCTTCATACCGCCGTTCAAACTCATCAATAATTGCGACCAAATTTTCAATACGGCCGTAATCAAAAGTCATCTGAATTAGATTTGAAACAGGTTGTGAAAACCCTTTTTTCAAATCATCAATAAGGGATTTCTTTTCGTTCACAGACAACTGAACGCCACTCAATATTGAAGCTAAGTCTCTATTTTCATTGAACACTTGACGTAAAGCTGTTAATTCTTGATAAGTTTGATCGAGTTTGTTATCTTCATCAACCAACTCGAACAGTGCCTTTGAATAACGATTGGCAACTGTTTGCTTATCAAGACTCATGATCTACCAACCCTTCAATATACGAATCAATCAATGCTTTTTGATCGTCCGCATTTAATTCCTTTTGGATGAGTTTAGAAGCAATCTCAATAGATAAGTTTGCAACGTCATCCTTTGCACTATTTAATGCATCGCGACGGGCTTGATTAGCATCTTCTTGCGCCCGTTGCTTAAGTGCTTGTGCATCATTTTGTGCACTTTCAACAATCTGAGTACGTTGAGCCTCACCAGACTTTTTGGCATTGTTAATGATCTCTGCCGCTTCCTGACGAGAATTTTGTAACTCGGTTTGTCGCTTAGCAGCCATTTTTTCAGCACTTTCACGTGATTTAGCAGCAATGTCGATATCATTAGCGATCTTATCTGCACGCTTCTTCATCATTTCAGTTACTGGTTTCCAAGCAAAATGCTTGATAAGTAACATTAAAATAATAAAGGTAACAATGTAAAAGACTAAGTCACCAATATATAAACTGTTAGATTCTGCTATAACACTGTTTACAAACATCTATTGACACCTCCTTGTTTTTTATTATATCTAATAAATAGATTACTTATTCATAACAAGGAAGCCAATAACAATAGCAATGATAGGCATGGCTTCAATCAAACCAACACCGATAAACATAGTTGCTTGTAAACGACCTTGAAGTTCTGGTTGACGAGCGATACTGTCAACAGTGTGTCCAATCAAAATACCATCACCGATACCACCACCGATAGCGGCACCCATAGCAGCGAGTCCTGCAGCAATTGCACCTAATGCCATTATAAAATTCCTCCTTAAGAGATAGATTATTATTCGGAAATCTTCCGAGAAATATAAACTGTCGTTAATGTTACAAAAACATAAGCCTGAATTGAACCAATAAAGACAGAGAAGCCTTGCCAAATTAGTTCAAGTAAGAATCCGGGAACAATAGTTAAAGCGCCGTGTGAAAAAGCTACTTGAGCCACTAATTTTAATAGCAATTCACCAGCAAAAATGTTACCGAAGATCCGCAAACCTAGTGTTAAAAAGTTAGCCAACTCTTCAATAATGTTAACTGGTAACATCAAAGCGAAGGGTTTAACGTACCCCTTTAGGTAGTTACCAAAACCGTTATGCGCAATTCCAGCAAAGTGAGCTAAGGCAATTACCATTAAAGAGAATGTCAATGTAACAACTGGATCCGCGGTTGGACTTCTAAGGATCTCTTCACCGTTCCAACTAAGGTTAAAAATCAATCCAAACTGGTTGGCAAAAAAGATAAAAACAAACAAGACAAAAGCAAAAAAGCTGTAGTGTCCTGTTTCTTCATCTGGCATTTGACTTCGAACAATTCCGTTTGTAAAGTCAATCAACCATTCAAGAACATTTTGCGCTCCGGTTGGCTTCATCTTAATCTTTCTAGACATGCCAAATAGTACAAAGAAAACAATTGCATAAATGATAAGCCCCGAAATAATGTTAGTTGCGTTAAAGGTTAATCCAAGAAACTTAAAAGTTAACGCATCACCGCCCATTCATATTTCACCTCTTTCCTTATAACAATAATTTGGCTGTAAATTGGATAGACGTCGAATTCATTACGAACTAGCCCAATGTTACGAATATAAATATATCATCATTTAAAGTAACATTCAAAATTATTTCGCGTTAAATCAAGGAATATAAGTCATTATCTATCGACTGATAACATCTTGAGGCTCCATAATCTCATATTTTTTTAATCTTTTTTCTCATTTCAAACAAAAAAAGCAAATTAGAGGGAGAATTCCAATTTGCTTTATTATTTTTACTTTTGTTGTGCTTTTTCTGCAACTTCTTTTTCACTGCGGGCTTCTTGAGGCAAGATAAGATTTAGGGCAATTCCCAAGACCGCGGCAACTGCAAGTCCGGAGAATTGGTATTGACCTAATTGTAAGTAAGCATTACCAATCCCAATAACTAAAATAGCAGATGCAATCATCAAGTTCCGCTTCTTGTTAAAGTCAATCTGGTCTTCGATCATTACCCGTAAACCACTTGAAGCAATAACACCAAAGAGCAAGAAAGAAATCCCCCCAATAACAGGCATTGGGATGGTTTCAATTAAGGCACTTAGTTTTCCAACAAAACTAAAGAAGATTGCAAATACTGCGGCTCCCCCAATTACAAAGACTGATTGAACCTTTGTAATTGCAATAACACCGATATTTTCACCGTAACTTGTTACAGGAGGACCACCAACAAACCCGGCAATAATTGATGCAGTACCGTCACCAGCTAAAGTACGATTTAGTCCGGGATCCTTAAAGAAGTTTCGTTCAGTTAGCTCATTCAAAACCATGATATGACCCAAGTGCTCAGTCATTGTGACGAAGGCAATCGGGGCCATACTTAAAATAGCACCCCAATAAAATGAAGGGTGGTAGGTTACGAATGGTATTTCGAAGGCAGGTAAGCTAAACCAGTGTGCCTTCATTACTGGACTAAAGTCAACAATACCAAAAAGACAAGCTACAATATATCCACATACAATCCCCATTAAAATAGGAATTAAACCTAAAAATCCTTTGAAGTACATATTAAAGGCAACTGTTAATAACATCGTAATCATTGCAACTGCAAAGAATTTCAGATCATATTTTCCCGTTACAGAATTAATCGTGGCATCCTTAGCAGCAGTGCTGGCCAAGGAAAGACCAATTACCACAACGACAGGTCCAACGATAATTGGTGGTAAGATTCTATCAATCCAATCAGAACCAATCATCATTACCACGAGAGAAACGATTAAGTAAACACACCCAACCGCAATTGTCCCTTGCGCAATCCCAGGATAACCTGTTGATTTCATTAATGCCATCATGGGCACAATGAATGAGAAGCTTGATCCCATATAAGCCGGGATCTTGTTTTTAGTGATTAATAGATACATTAAAGTACCTACCCCAGAACTAAAGAGCGCAATCCCAGGATTTAAACCGACTAAGATTGGCACCAAAACGGTTGAACCGAACATTGAGAACATGTGCTGGATTGAAAGGCCGAACCATTGACCAGGTTTTGGTTTTTCATTGACATCCAGGACAATTCCTTCACGACGAGCCATTGAATTTTCCTCCTAAAAAATTAAAAGCAACCTTGAGAGCCCTCGTCTCAAAGTTGCTTTGTACTATTATAATAGTATTTTCCCACGCACCTTTGAAGCCTCACAGGACTTCTCTTAAAGGTTTTAAATTTTAATTTATTCTACTTTTCTTTTTTGCTCTTGTCAATAACGACATTCCGCTGTTTAGACATTACAAGCGTTGTGATTGGAACACTAAATAGCACTCCAAGAAAAGAAATAAAAATCTCAATTAATTCAGCGACAAATATTTTATTGTTAATAATGTCACCGAAAGAGTAGTGGAGACCAGCAAACCAAATAAATAAGGATAAAAAGCCACCAAAGAAACCAAAGAAAAGTGTATTTAGAGCTGTCCCTATAATCTGTTGACCAATTGATATTCCGCTTTGGAAAAGACGTTTTTCAGAAATATCAGGAAAGTTTTCAAGGATTTCTGTTAGTCCCGCGGCAATCGCCATCGCAGCCTCGGCAATCGCTCCTAATGTACTGAAGACGATGACAGCAATAGATACTTTCAAATAGTTGATTCCGATTAAAATTGACATTCCTTCCAGATCGTCGCTATCTTCAATTCCGAATCCCTGTGTCATCCCAAAATGACTAACAATAATAATGACAATCATTAAAACAAATAAAACTATTAATGAAGCATAAAAGGCTGGGATAGTGGTTCGTAAATCATCCTCCCCCATGAAAATCGTTATTGCTAAAATGATGACACTAGTCGTAATGGTCACAAATAACGGTGGAACCTGAAATTCAATCAAAATAATCGCAAAAAAGAGAAAACAGAAGTTCAAAATCAAACTCAAGAACGATCGCCATCCCTGTTTACCACCGACTAGAACCATTAAAATGAGGAGGATTAACCCAAGAGCATTTATTGAACTCAATTGTTACTATCCCTCCTTCCTAAAAGTAACGCACCGAATAAACTGACCACCGGAACAGTCAAAACAATACCGATTCCACTGATTAGACTCTGCACCATACCTAGACTCATATTCATATTAAATGTATATCCCCATGAATTACCGTTCTTTAAATAGAGCAAGGTGGAAGTAAAGGTATCAGCTATAAAGATTAAAAATAAGACATTGACTAGTGGCCCCATAATCGATCGACCAATATTTCTACCAGCCATAAATAATTGACCACGACTCACATTAGGATCCAATTCCTTCAGTTCAAATAATGTAGCCACAATATCAGTTGCTTCATCCATGATTGCACCCAGCGCTCCCAGAATAATTTCAATAATAAATAGGGAACGTGGAACTTGAGTTACATATTCCATTGATTCATAATACACATCTTTATTATGGGTCATATTGAGAACTAAAATTCCAATCAAAGTTGCTAGTAGTGTCCCAATTACCGTTGCAGCAAACGTTGCCAACATTTTCTTAGAAATCCCTAGAATCAGCATTAAACTAATAAAGACAAAAATGACGGCTAAGCAAGAAAAAAGGAGGATGATGTTGTTCCCCTGCATTCTTAAATCCAGAAAAATTGCTACAACAAAAAGGATCGTGTTAATAATGACACTAATCAAAGCAAAAAATCCTGCACGTCCCATCGACATAATTAATACAAAAACAACTAGCCATCCTAGGAAGGCTACCACAGTATCACGTTTGTATCCCTTGATCGAAGCCGTTAACTTTCCATCATGTTTCTTCATTTGGGTAAGAAAAACCTGATCTCCCTGCCGATACTTTTGGTCCATTGCCTGCGATTTACTATAAGTGTTTTGAATGGAAACTTTTTCTCCCTTATGTTCACCGTTTAAGATAGTCGCTGTTAATTGTTGCACCGTTTGGTAGTCAACATTATTAAATTCGTCTTCAACCTTTGTCGAGCTGACCTTCTTAACAGTATTTATTTTAGCAATCGGTTCATGGTAAAACCTCTGATCATTTGTTGTAAAAACAACAATAAAAATTCCGATGAGGATAAAACCAACCAATAGCCAAACGTTCTTTTGTGACCAGTTCATAGTCACTTCTTCATTCCCTTCTTAATTATAAACTATGATTAACCCTGAACTTTGCTTTTTGTTAGCCATTCTTCAACAAACTCGTGAACTTCTTCTGCTGTCTCACATTTGCTGACAACATCTTTGTATAGCTCTTGGCACTTTTTTACATCTAAATTCTTCATCATCGACCTTGTTCGTAAGATAGATGAAGAATTCATCGAATATTCATCCAGTCCCATTCCGATCAAGAGTGGCAACGCTAATCTATCCCCGGCCATTTCACCACACATTGCAACAGTCGTCCCGTTTTCATGACCAGATTTAATAATATGATTAAGCAAGCGCAGGAAAGAAGGGTCCAATGGTTGATAAAGATACGATACCGCTTCATTTCCTCGATCAGCCGCAAAGCAATACTGAATTAGGTCATTAGTCCCAATGCTAAAAAAGTCAACTTCCTTAGCCAAATACTTTGCTCCCAGAGCTGCCATTGGAACTTCAATCATAATTCCTAATTTAATGTCTTGACCAAGCGTCGGCTCATCCTTTTGTACCTTGGCTAATTCTTCATAATAAACCTTTTTAGCTTTTTGCAATTCATCCAAAGTTGTGACCATTGGGAACATGATGTTAATTTTTCCATATTGGGAAGCCCTAATCAAAGCACGAAGTTGTGTCCGAAACATTTCAGAACGGTCTAAAGAAATACGAATTGCCCGGTAACCTAAGAATGGATTTCGTTCTTGAGGTAATGGCATGTATGTTAATGGTTTATCCCCACCAATGTCAAGTGTCCGGACAACCATCCCATTGTCACCTAATTGCTGAATTGCTTCTTTATATGCCTCTAGTTGTTCCTCTTCTGATGGCAGATGTTCACTCTTCATATATAAAAATTCGGTTCTAAAGAGCCCAACCCCATCTGTTCCATTTTTTACAGCCGAAGAAATATCATTCGGGGTACCGATGTTAGCAGAAATAGCAAATTGCTTGCCATCTGCCGTAACTGACGGACTGTTTAATAATCTTTCCCAATTTGCCTTTTCATTAGCATATTTAGCAGCTAATTCCCTATAAGACTTAATTTGGTTTTCTGAAGGTTCACCAATAGCAATTCCAGAAAAACCGTCCACGATCATTCGTTCATTATTGGTAACACGACTTACTACGTTTTTACCTCCGACTATTGCAGGAATTTGTAATGCACGGGCCATAATAGCGGCATGGCTTGTTTGGCCCCCAACCTCCGTTACGATTCCCTTAACGTATTTTGTATTCATGCGCGAGGTGTCAGATGGACCAATCATATGGGCAACAATTATGACAGGATGATTGATTGCCGCAATATTGGGTAACTTTTTCCCCTCTAACTTTGCTAACACTTGGTCCTTAATACTAGCAAAGTCTGTCGCTCGCTCCTGCATATACTTATTTCCCGTCATTTCCTGAAATTCCTTTATTACCCGGGAAATAACTTCATCAAAGGCACTTTCAGCATTAATTCGTTGACTTCGAATACGCGTAACAACCTGGTTAATCAGTTCAGGATCATCTAATATTTCGATATGTACATCAAAAATTGCTAATTCATCATTTGAAAGCTTAGCAGCAGCTTCTTTACGCAAATCAAGCAGTTCGTTTTTAACCGCCAATAAGCTATTTCTAAATCGTTTTACCTCGCCAGCAGGATCACTAATCCGTTGCTTTTCAAAGCTTAAATCAGGTTTGTCAACTACATAAACGGGAGCTATTCCAATTCCGTTACTAGCTGCTCTGCCTCTTAATTCTAATGCCATCTTCCTAACCTCTTATGATCTTTTCCACTTTTATTTACAAAAGTGGCCCCTAACATTCATTTATATTGAATACTAGGGACCATTCATTATTATTAAGTAGTCTTTTATCATCAAAAAACTATTTTGTACCAAATAGACGATCACCAGCATCCCCTAAACCAGGAACAATGTAACCGTCACTATTCAAGTGATCATCAAGACCAGCTGTGTAGATATCGACATCAGGATATGCTTCCCGAACTGCCTTAACACCCTCTGGAGCCGCTACTAAACAAGCAAACTTCATATTCTTCTCAGAGCAACCACGGTTCTTCAAAGCTTCGATTGCCATAATTGCGGAACCACCAGTAGCTAACATTGGGTCAACAATGAATAATTGACGTTCTGTAATATCATTTGGAAGCTTTACAAAGTATTCGTGTGGCTTCAATGTTTCTTCATCACGATACATACCAATAAAACCAATCTTAGCTGCAGGAATCAAATCCGTCATTCCATCAACCATACCTATCCCAGCACGAAGAATAGGAATAATAGCGACTTTTTTACCCGCTAATTCCTTCTTGGTCGTCTTAGCGATTGGCGTCTCAACTTCAACGTCTTTTAATGGCATATCGCGAGCTACTTCATATGCCATTAATGTTGAAATTTCTTTTACAGTTTCCCGGAAAAATTTAGTTCCCACGTTCTTATCGCGGATCATTGTTAACTTATGTTGAATCAGAGGATGATCCAATACTTCAAATTTACCCATGCCAAATACACTCCTTTAAATTTCTACCCTATTTTAACAAAAATTACAGTAAATGATAACCATCAAAGTTATTTATCGCCAAAATATGTTCCACCGGCTGATTTATTAAGTCGATTCATATACGCCTGACCAAGTCCGTCTAATGGAAAGGCTTGAGTCACAATTGACTTCACATTGGGTTGCTGATCAAATTGACGTAATCCATCGAATAGTCGGGCACTAGCCTGGTTAACGTTTTTCCCTAGCGAAAATTGGATAGTGTTCATTGGAAGAACGTACTTTTGTAACACTTTTTCCTCAGCCATTAATCCAACATCATCTTCTTGTTTCCCAATCCAATCGATAACATCTTGCCAGTCAGTATCGGTTCTCACAATATAGACCTGGGCAGTTGGGGCGTAGTGTTTATATTTCATTCCCGGTGCTTTAGGTGTTTCATTCTTCCCCACACGGTGTTTATTCAACTCAATTGGACCGATAATATCTTCAATTTGTTGTTTCGTAACCGCCCCCGGACGGAGGATTACAGGTTCTTCTGTGGACATATCTAGCACCGTTGATTCAACACCAACCCTCGTCGGACCATTATCGATGATGCCTGCAATTTTTCCATGAAGATCATGAAAAACATGCTGAGCGGTTGTTGGACTTGGTTTCCCCGAAGTATTAGCAGACGGTCCAACAATGGGCCTTTGTGCTTTATTGATTAATTCCAGTGTTGGTTTACTATCTGGAAAACGGAAAGCTACAGTACTTAAGCCTCCTGTTACCGGCTTAGGGAGGGCATGTTTCTTAATCTTTAAAATAATGGTTAAGGAACCGGGCCAAAACGCCTTCATCAATTGGGCAGCTTTGTCCGGAATTTCCTCTGCATACTTTTCTACCATTTTAATTGAAGAAACGTGGACAATTAAAGGATTATCACTGGGTCTTCCCTTAGCTCGATATACATTTTTTACGGCAGTTTCATTAGTAGCATCAGCACCTAACCCATAAACTGTTTCTGTGGGAAAGGCTACTAATTCACCATTTTGAATGGATGTAGCTGCCTGATTAATTTCATCTAAATGAAAAATCCTTGTATCCATTCTTTCTAATTTCCTCCTACGCTTGAAAAATTCCATGCATGTACCATCCTCATTTTATTTGCGATGTCATGTTTTATTTCGATTTTAGCTTTCGCATCAACCTGATGCAAAAGCTTCTGAATAGTTTTTTCCTGGTCAAAACCTGTTTCACCATAAATTGCACCATCGGCACTGAGATAATCATGAGCCTCCGAGAAAATTCGTCGGTATAGACCTAGACCATTCTCCTTTGCGAATAGGGCAATCTCTGGTTCAAATTTAAGCACCGATTGATCCATTAAAGCAACATCAGCACGTGAAATATAGGGCGGATTCGTAACGATAAGATCGAATCGTTCTCCAGTAAATTCTTGAAAAAGGTCACTCTCAACTGTTCGCAAATTCAAGTTGAAGACATTGAGATTTTCCTCCGCCACTCGCAATGCGTTGCTGGAAATATCACTTAAAGTCACTTTCCATTTAGGCCTTTCAAGTGCCAAAGTGATTCCAATCACTCCACTCCCAGTTCCTAAGTCAAGCACCCTTAATGGTTGATCTGACGAAAAACTTTCCAGTACCCATTCTATCAGTTCTTCTGTCTCTGCCTCTGGAATTAACACGTTATGATTTACCTTAAATATTCGACCATAAAACGGTGCTTGCCCGACAATATATTGAGCGGGTTCATGGTTAAGTAAACGCGCAACAGCTCCTTTGAACCAGCTCCATTCTTCCTCACTCATTTGTTCCTGATTGTGAAGTAATAAATGCGTATCATCCCAATTTTTGTAAGATTTCAGTAAAAATTGGGGGGAAAAAGGGTCAATATCAGAATCCTTTAATTCTTTTCGCGCCCATTTTTGCGCCTCAAAATAAGTTCTACTTTCCAATGCTACTCGTCTCGCAATTGTTCAAGTTTTTTCGTTTGGTCTGCAACGATTAGCGCTTCAATGATTTCTTCTAACTCCCCGGACATAATCTTATCCAACTTATTCAAAGTTAGACCAATTCGGTGGTCAGTAACTCGGTTTTGTGGATAATTATATGTCCGAATCCGTTCTGAACGGTCACCAGTACCAATAGCATCTTTTCGCTTGGCATCATATGCACTTTGCTCTTGCTGTTGATAATAATCATAAACACGGGATTTAAGAATCCGCATTGCCTTTGCACGGTTTTGTTGTTGGGAACGTTCATCTTGCATTGCAACAACAATTCCTGTCGGCAAGTGAGTCATCCGCACAGCAGAAGAAGTCTTGTTAACGTGCTGTCCACCGGCACCACTAGCCCGGTAAACATCGACACGAATATCTTTTGGATCAATGTCAACATCAACATCTTCCGCTTCTGGCATTACCCCGACTGTCGCAGTTGAAGTATGAACCCGTCCAGCTGATTCAGTAACAGGAACCCGTTGTACCCGGTGAGCTCCATTTTCAAATTTAAGCTTAGAATATACATTATTCCCAGTAATCATAAGGGCAATTTCCTTAAATCCACCAACTTCGGTTTCACTCTTATCAACCACTTCGACCTTCCATCCTTGCTTTTCAGCATAACGAAGATACATTCCATAAAGGTCAGCAGCAAACAAACTCGCCTCATCCCCACCAGCAGCTCCACGGATCTCCATGATGATGTTCTTGTCATCATTTGGATCCTTAGGAATTAAGAGAATTTCCAATTCTTTTTCTAACTTAGTTTGGATTTCTTTGGCTTCTTCTAATTCATCTTTAGTCATTGCAGTTAAGTCAGGGTCGTCAATTTCCTTTAACATTTCCTGATCGTCACTGATAGTTTGGGTAACTTTCTTGTATTCGTTGTACTTTTCTACAGTTTCCCGCAGACCCCCTTCTTCTTTTGATAACTCCATAAATCTTTGTGAATCGGCAATTACTTCCGGATCACTAATTAATTCATTTAGTTCATCGTAACGATCTGCTACAGCCTGTAACTTATCAAAAATTTCTGACATTTCCATCAGCTATTACTCTCCTTTATCGTTTAACTTTGGGTGGAAATAATGATAGCGACATACTGGATAATAAGACTCATTCCCACCAATTTGGATTTGCTCACCCGTATAAAATGGCTCTCCATCGTGAACCCTTAAATTCATCAAAGCCTTTCTACCACAGAACCAGCAAATAGTCTTCATTTCTTCAATCTTATCTGCATATATTAACAAATATTTTGATCCCTCAAAAAGTTCATTCTTAAAGTCATTTTTCAATCCAAATGTCATGACCGGTATATGCAATTCATCTACAATTTTGATTAATTGAAGTACATGTCTCTTCATTAAAAACTGAGCTTCGTCGATTAAGACACAGTAGATTTGCTCATTTTCTTGCTGCTCGTACACATATTTGTAAATATCAGTATCGCTCATCACGGGTTCAACTTTTCGCGAAAGACCGATTCGACTGGCAATTACTCCTGTCCCTGCCCGGTCATCAATCCCACTTGTCATCAAAACAACTTTTTTCCCTTGTTCCTCATAGTTGTGGGCAACCTTAAGAATATCAATTGATTTTCCTGAGTTCATTGCACCGTATTTAAAAAATAGTTGTGCCACGAGACCTTCTCCTTTAAATTCCATAGATATTACAATTATATCCGAAACTATATTTCATTTAAATACTTTGACAGATACTAATACTTTCTAATAATGCATCCTAAACTCTTTTCTTTTCCGAGATTAAAGATTAAAATTAGTCATACTATAATTTCGGTGAAAGGATTTTTAATATGTCAATACGTAGCCTTGTTGCAGAAGCTACCGGTCGGTCAAGTTACTGGTTCCTTCATACCTTTATGAATGGTGGTAGTTCATTACCCGGGAAATTAACTTTAAAATTAGATCCCAATATCTTAAAAGCGTTCAGTAAGAAATATGACCTGATCATTGTTACAGGAACTAACGGAAAAACACTGACAACTGCCCTAAGTGTCCGTGTTCTTCGTGAAAAATACGATCAAGTTCTTACTAACCCCACTGGTTCAAATATGGAACAAGGAATTGTTACTACTTTTATTACTGCTCCCCGGCCAAAGAAAAAGGGACTAGCAGTCTTAGAAGTCGATGAAGCAAATGTCGTAAAGGTCACAAAATTTATTACCCCAATCGCTTTTGTCTTTACCAATATCTTCCGTGACCAAATGGACCGGTATGGAGAAATCTATACTACTTATAAAAAAATTATTGATGGTGTAAAGCTTGCACCAAAAGCAACCATTATTGCTAATGGAGACGAACAAATCTTTAATACGCAAAACTTACCTAATCCTATTATTTACTACGGCTTTGCTCATGAACATAAGGAAGCTTTTGATGCTCCAGCCAACACCGATGGATTACTCTGTCCTAAGTGTCAGCACATCTTAAAATACCACATGTTAACTTATGCTAACCTAGGCGAGTATTTCTGCCCTCATTGTGGTTTTCACCGTCCTAAGTTAACTTATGCCGTTACCAAAATTGATGAGCTTACCCCAACAAGTTCCACCTTTGATATTAATGGCGACCAATTCAAAATTAGTATTGGCGGTTTGTACAATATATATAATGCCCTGGCTGCCTATTCACTCGGTCGCTTTTTAGGAGTTAGCCCAAGTCAAATCAAGAACGCGTTTGAATCTGATGAACGTGTCTTTGGCCGCCAGGAAGTGATTAACATTGATGGCAAAGAAGTCACCCTAATTCTAGTTAAGAATCCAGTTGGTCTTAACCAAGTTCTCGACATGATTGAGACGGATCCAGAACCTTTCAGTTTTATCTTCCTCCTGAACGCCAATTATGCGGATGGAATTGATACAAGCTGGATTTGGGATGGAAACTTCGAAAAGTTAACAACCCACAATATTGGCCAATATATGACCGGTGGTGAACGATATAAAGATATTACTACTCGGTTGAAGATGGCCGGTGTTAAAGATATTTGGCACGAAGCCGACCTTACAAACGTCATTGATAAGGTTAAGGAAATGCCAACAAAACATGTTTATATTCTTGCTTCATATACAGCTGTCCTTCAACTCCGGAAGCAGCTTGCAGAAAAAGGCTATATTAAAGGAGGAATGGATTAATGGCTCAATTCCATCTAAAGTTAGTCCACCTATACGGCAATCTACTGAACACCTATAGCGATGTTGGTAATATCATCGCCCTTCAATATTATGCAAAGCAAATGAACACTGACATCGAAACAGAAGTCATTAGTATTGATCAGAGCTTTGATCCTAATAAATACGACATTGCCCTTTTCGGTGGTGGTCAGGACTATGAACAATTCGTTATCTCAAAAGACCTTCCTAAGAAGAAATCAGCCTTTCAAGAGTATATTAATGCTGGCAAACCAATGCTCGCTATTTGCGGTGGTTACCAGTTGTTAGGGCAATATTACATTGGTGCTAATGGTGAAAAAATTCCTGGGTTGAGCGTTCTTCCTCACTATACATTGAGTCAAGATAATAACCGTTTTATTGGTGATATAACCATCAAAAATGAAGAAACTGGTGATGAGTACCATGGATTTGAAAATCATAACGGGAGAACCTTCTTAGGAGAGGGTGAACGCCCTCTTGGTAAAGTTGTTTCTGGTCACGGTAATAACGGCGATGATGGAACTGAAGGTGCTATTTATAAGGAAGTTTACTGTTCCTACTTCCACGGTCCTATTCTTACTCGTAACGGTGAAATTGCTAAACATCTGTTGTTGACTGCTCTCCATAATAAATATCCTGATGCCGATTTAACTGTTCAGGAAAATCTCAAAATCGAACCAACATTTTAACTAAATTAAAAACGGGTATCTGTCAAATGGTATTGATGGATGCCGACACCTCTCACGTAAATGTGGGAGGTGTTTTTTTATGCAAACA
>JBCLSJ010000018.1:0-31597 GCA_041225415.1 Lactobacillaceae bacterium 24-114 | reverse complement strand
GAATTGAGTTGAGTATTTTGCCATAAAAAAACCGCCTTAAAATTGTCAGATTTGTCTAACAATTTTAAGGCAGTTCACTTCTCCGATCTTAATCTTTTTATTATTTAATTTTCTCTTTCCTGTCCAGAATTATCACTGACCTCAGAATTTGGGGTCGGCAATTGCTTGCTCCAGACTTCCGTATTATTTACTTGATTTTGCAATGCCTGCAGATCATTTTGCCCTGTTACCCAAACGAAGCCCAAAATAGCCATCGGATCGTTTTCGTTATCGGTAAAGAAGCGGAACTTCCAGTTATCCTTCAATAACCACTGACGCTTAATATCCGTTGATTGGTAGTTACGGATAATCATTAACAAGCCCGTTTGCAACTGACTAATTTCATGCAACGGCATCCCCACAACAGCTCGTAAATGTTCTTCGTACTGGTCAACATTGGTCGTATTGTCATAGACATTAGCAATCGAAGTAAGTCCCAATTCGATATTTTTAACATACAAACTCCCACCAGAAGTAACGTAAAAGTTAATGGAGAAAACCCCGGTGTATTGCAGTGATTTAGCAACACTCTTTACAATCCGCTGCATTTCTTGAAGAACATCATCATTAACTTGCGCAGGAGAGGCAACCGAGATCAGTTGGCGGTCCTCATTGTATTCCAATTCAGACAGAGGGAACATCTTAATATCATTATTAGCATAAACTGCCGTTAAAGTATATTCCTTTGCGTGTTCAATCCATGATTCAAGAAGATAAGTACCAGTATCAATAAAATCAGCAGCTCTTGTAATATCTGACTGTCTTTTAATAAACATTGATTCTTCCCCTAAGCCACGTTGAATTGGTTTCAAAATAGCTGGGTAACCAATGGAGTCAATTGATTGGTATACATCATCTAGACCAATGACGGTAACATAAGGGGCAATATTAATATTAATTTGATCCAAAAATGCTCGTTCCATTAACCGGTCTTGCACAACTTCTAAGCCATTGATGCCTTGAGGAATAGTGGCATATTGACCAAGAAAGCGGATGATTGATGAGTCGATATTAGGCGTTTGGTAAATAATAGCATCGCATGCTTCACCAAATTGAATTAACTTTTGTTTGTCATTAAAAGCCCCATCGATAGTAAAATCAGCCATCTTGGTAATATTTGGCTGGGAATGGTTAACATAAACACCAACATTAAAACCGGCCTTTTTGGCAGTGGCAATCATCGCCCCACCATTCCGATTAATTCCAATAAAACCTAACGTACTTCCAGGAAAAAATGTCTTACTCATATTATTCCTCTCTATTCTTGTCTTAGTCTTCCATAAACGTAACCTGACCATTAGCTAGAGACTTGACTCGTGCTAATGACTCGACGCGAATTCCACGTGCTTTTAACTCGTCTGCACCCGACTGAAAGCTCTTTTCAATCACAACTCCGGCACCAGCAACTTTAATATTGGCTTGATCAGCAATTTCTAGCATCCCCTCAATTGCTTGTCCATTAGCCAAAAAGTCATCAATCATCAAGACTTTGTCATTAGGATCGACGTATTTCTTAGAAATTGAAATGCGATTAGTTGTTTTTTTCGTATAAGAATATACGTCTGCCGTATAGAGGTTTTGGTTAAGCGTTAAACTCTTATGTTTGCGGGCAAAAATCACGGGAAGATTCATTGCTAAACCCGTCATCACTGCAGGAGCAATCCCAGATGATTCAACTGTCCAGATTTTAGTTACACCATTATCGGCAAAGAGCTTAGCAAATTCCTGACCAATTTTTAGCATTAAATTAGGATCGACCTGGTGGTTCAAAAAGGCATCAACTTTTAACACGTTCCCAGGAAGGACTGTACCGAATTGCTTGATTTTCTCTTCTAGTTCTCTCATGCATTCCACTCTCCGATTCTTATTTATCATAATTATATAACTTATATGTTTGAATTACTGTAATCAGTTTTTTAGCGTAATCTGGATCAGTTGCATAACCGGCTTCTTGAAGAGCCTTTGCAGCATCCTCGTAAGTAGTTGCCTGAACCACTTTTTGATAATTTTGCTCATTATCGTCAGTTCCGTTGAGCATCAGCTTAGTGTGATCCTTAATTGAATCATCCCAAGAGTTATAAACACGGAAACGATCTTTAATTACGATCCACTTTCCTCCTACATACTCCTTGGTTGTCATGACTTTAGAATTAGTACCAGTACCTTTTATGCCGAAAAGATTATGATACTCACTGGCTAATTTACTTGTTCCCCAATTAGATTCAAGAATGGCCTGAGCAATTGTGATGGAGGCATAGACATGATAGGTATTTTGCATAGCCTGAGCCTCAGGAGCTACTTGTTTAATAAATAATTGCTTAGCTTTGCGGTCCTTTTCCAGTGCTGCTTGTTCAATCCGGTGTTGATTCCAGATCCGATAAAAGTGATGACCAGCATATACACATAGGAAAATAATGATTACCACTAATATCCATGTAAGCAGGCGGTTACCACCTTTTCTCCCTCTTCTTGTCCGACGTCGACGCTTTGCCAAATTTTCATCCCTCCACAATTCACTACTAGCTATTAATTGTAGCAAACTCTTTGTAGTTTCAGGGAATTTATGTTGGATTTTTAAAAATAAGTTAATAAGAAGAAATAGGGCCGGAGACAGGAAACGATCTCTAGAGGCAAAAGAAGAACCACGAGAGATCGTAATATTAGTTTTTTTAAATAGAACTTTTAGTGGAACTGCATACCACCATCAACAATAATTGTTTGACCAGTAACGTAATTAGAGTCTGGACCAGCCAAGAAACTAACAACATTAGCTACGTCTTCTGGGTCGGAGAGACGCTTCAAAGCAATATTCTTGGCAAATGTTTCCATTCCCCATTCGTCACTCTTGCCAGCATTTTGCCCAACCTGGTGAGCAATATCATACATCATTGGTGTTTTCACGATTCCAGGAGCATAGGCGTTAACTGTAATCCCTTCTTCAGCTAGATCACGCGCAACTACTTGAGTAATTCCGCGAATGGCAAACTTTGTACCAGAATAAAGAGCCAGGTTAGGGTTACCTACGACACCAGCTTGAGAAGTAGCATTGATAATCTTTCCACCATGACCTAATTGATTAAATGCTTGGTGAGCAGCTTGGATGCCCCAAAGAACTCCGGCAACGTTAACACCATAAACTTTTTCGAATTGTTCAGGTGTAATTGAATCAATTGGAGTTGTAGGGCCTAAGCCAGCATTGTTTACAATAACGTTAAAATCACCGAATTGTTCCACTGTTTTGGCAACTGCTGTAAAGACCGCATCACGATCTGAAACATCAGCCACTAATGGTAAGGCTTCTCCGCCCGCATTTTCAATTTCAGTGGCAACCTTTTGTAACTTCTCTTCGTCTAAAGCAACCAGACCCACAGCAAAGCCATCTTTAGCCAAACGCTTTGCAATGGCCTCTCCAATTCCCTGACTACCACCAGTTACTAACGCTACTTTTTTACTCATAGCTAGTGCCTCCTTATAAAATAATTACATTTATATTATATCTCAAATAATTATTTTATAAAAATAGTAATAATGAAGAGACTAGAAAAATTTTTAAACAAAAAAACACCAGCAAATAACTGGTGTTTTTTGTTGAAGCGATAAATCGTATATTAACGCTTACTGAATTGAGCAGCCTTACGAGCCTTCTTAAGACCTGGCTTACGACGTTCCTTCATACGAGGGTCACGAGTCAAAAGACCGGCCTTCTTCAAAACGTCACGGAAGTCAGGGTCAACTGCGAGCAATGCACGGGCGATACCGTGACGAACTGCACCAGCTTGACCAGAGAATCCACCACCATTAACGTTAGCTAAAACATCGTATTGACCTTCAGTTTTAGTTACGTTAAATGGTTGATTAACGATAGCACGTAAGTTGGCAAATGGAATGTAGTCTTCAATTGCCTTACCGTTCATAATAATCTTACCAGAACCTGGTACTAAGCGAACACGCGCTGTAGCGTCCTTACGACGACCAGTACCGCTGTATTGAACTTGTTGAGCCAATTCCATTCCCTCCTTAAATTAAGTTAGTAATATCAAGTACTTCAGGCTTTTGGGCAGCATGCTTGTGGTCTTCACCAGCGTAAACATGAAGCTTCATACCCATCTTGTGACCGAGAGAGTTATGTGGAAGCATACCCTTAATTGAGTGTTCCAATAACTTTTCAGGATCATTAGCACGGAAGTCACCAGCAGTCCGTTGCTTCAAACCACCAGGGTAGTTTGAGTGACGGTAGTAAATCTTGTTAGTAGCTTTCTTACCAGTTAACTTAACTTGCGCAGCGTTGATAACAATAACATTGTCACCAGTATCAACGTGTGGAGTAAATGTTGGCTTGTTCTTACCACGCAAAATGGATGCTACAACTGCAGAAAGACGACCCATTGGGACATCCTTTGCATCGACAATGTACCATTTGCGATCAACTTCACCAGGTTTTGCCATGTATGTCGTTCTCACGATTAAGTCCTCCAATTTTGTTTTTCTTTTACATGTAATAGTGTACCGAGTTATTAGATGGAAAAGAAATACCAAGTGCTAGTATAACCTGTTATTGGCATTCCGTCAATCACTTTCCTAATCATTTCCATACTCAACGTTCACTAAATATAAACCACTGGCCGGTGCTGTCATCCGTGCCTCAGTTCGGTCTTTTGCAGCTAATACTCGCTCCACATCTGATACAGGACGTTGCTTACTCCCAATTTCCAATAAAAATGCTACCATTATTCGTACCTGGTTATATAAAAATCCATTTCCGGTAAACTCGAATACTACTTCATTATTGAGTTCATCCCAATTAATTTCAATCTTATAAATTGTCCGAACATTGCTTTTAGCCTGACTACCCGAGGCAACGAAGCTAGTAAAGTCATGTTCACCAATTAAGTCCTTAGCTGCCTTTTTCATTAAATTAATGTCGAGCGGATATTTAAAATGCGCGGTATAGTTCCGCTTAAAGGGATTAACAAATTCCCCCTGATCTACTCGATAACGGTATGTTTTCCGGTGAGCATTATACCGAGCATGAAAGTCGGGACTTACTAATTCCGCACTTTTCACCAGAATATCAAGAGGTAGCATACTATTAAGTGCTTTTCTCATTGATTCATTACTAAGTTTATAAGGAAGATCAAAATGAGCGACTTGATTTAAGGCATGCACCCCTGCATCAGTCCGACCCGATCCGATTACTGAAATGGCCGGTTCAGGATGCTTAGCAATTTTATTAACTGCATTTTTTAGTATCTGCTCCACCGTTCGCTTATTCGGTTGAATTTGAAAGCCAGAAAAATTAGCCCCATCATAAGCAAAAACTATTTTATACCGATACATTTTATTGTCCTTTCTATGTTATAAATAGTTTAAAATTGCGATTCCAACAGCTACAAGGCCCATCAGGATGATTGCTAAGGTATCCCTTCTACCCCATTTAAGCTGTACATACTGTGTGCGTGACTCGTCAAGAGAATATCCTCGTGATTCCATTGCAAGAGCCAAATCTTCCGAATGCTGCACCGAGTTAACGAAAAGAGGGATAACAATTGGCAAAAGATTTTTAAGACGAGTTATCGGCCCTCCCTGATGAAAGTTGATTCCACGAGACTTTTGTGCATTTGTAATTGCCTGCACGTCATTCATAATCGTCGGTACAAACCTTAATGCTAAAGACAGCATCAAAGATAACTTGTCTACTGGTACATGCAACCATTTTAGAGGATAAATCAGCCAGCTAAAGGCATTTGCTAGTTGTAGAGTTGGGGTTGTTGCTGTTAATACCGTCGAAGCCATAATAATAACCGTAAATCGGTAAAGGATAAGGAGACCACTTTTGAGCCCATCACTTGTTATCTGTAGCCAACCATAGTGCCAATATAAGTATCCGCCACTGCTAAAAAGGATTTGAAGTACAACGGTTAATAAAATAATCAGGAAAAAGGGTCGTAACCCTTTCCAGTACATTTTTAGCGGAACTCGACTAAGAAAAATAGTCGCAAGTAACACAGTCGTGACAAATAAGGCCGACCATAGCTTATTAGCAAAAAAGACGCTGATAACGTATAAAATACACAGGGTTAGCTTTGCTCGAGCATCAAGATGATGAATGGGAGATTTAACAGGAACATAACTTCCAAAAACTACGAGTCCATTCATAATTAGCCTCCCTTCCTTAATCTGTCTGCAATTTCATTTACAAGCCCTTGAATTGAAAGAGGAGTTTCTTTTAATCGTAATTCCCGTGCTACCTGAACACTTTCGGGCGGAAAAAGCTGACTTCCCTTCAATAGTTGCTCATTCGCAAAAAATTCTTGGGCCTTTCCTTGGAAAATCAAGCTCCCATCATGAAGAGCAACAATTTGAGATGCAAGAGGGACAAGTAATTCAAGGTAGTGCGTAATCATAATGATTGTGATGCCCTCTTTATTTAATTGCTTTAGAATTTCCATTAGCTGTTTAATACTTGCTGAATCAAGACCGACTGTTGGTTCATCCAAAATTAAAATATCCGGTTGCATTGCTAAAACACCGGCAATCGCAACTCTTCTCTGTTGTCCCCCCGACAAGGAAAAGGGAGACTTGTCCAGTAAAGCTGGCTCAATTAACATCGTTTGTGCCGCTTGTCTTACTGCTTCGTTTACTTTATCTACAGACCAACCTAAATTCTCGGGACCAAAACTAATATCTTCTCGAACAGTTTGAGCAAATAATTGTCGTTCTGGAAATTGAAAAACAAAGCCGACATCTTTTCGATATTCGTCTAATAGCTTCTGACTAGTTTTGTTACTAATAATGTGATTATTAATTATTAGCTGACCACTGGTAGGCTGGATTAGACCATCAATAAGATTAACCAGGGTAGATTTTCCACTCCCAGTTGCACCCACTAAACCGGTAAATGATCCTGCATCAATTTTTAAATTAAGGTGGTTTAAAGCTGTTGTCGCCAATGGCGTTGATGACTGGTAAATATAACTTACATCTTTAAATTCAATTTTTGCTTTAGCCATTCCACCATTTCTCCTGTTGTCTGATATTCTTTTTCAACCACTAAACCTCGCTCCTTTAGAGCATCCTTAATCTGTTGTCCAGTCGCAGGAATTAGCCTTAACTCTTTGATTAATTGAGAGTTAGCTAAAACTTCTCTTTTATCGCCGTTAGCTAAAATTTTGCCATCATCAATTGCTAAAATATGTTCGGCCAACTCTGCCTCATTTAAATTGTGAGTAATTGTGATAATTGTATATTTTTTCTGCTGATGCAGTTGCTGTAGAAGTTCGATAATCTTCTTTCTACCAATCGGATCAAGCATGCTAGTCGACTCATCGAAAATAAGTATATGAGGTTTAACCGCCAAGAGTCCAGCAATTGCAATCCGTTGTTTCTGTCCTCCAGATAAATCATTTAATAGACGATCGCTGTACCCTTCCATGTTTACCTCATGAAGGGCCTCTTTGATTATCTCAGGCATCTTTTTTGGAGAAACATTACGATTTTCGAGACCAAAAGCAATGTCCTCAGCAACAGTAGAACCGACAAATTGGTTTTCTGGATTCTGAAAAACTAAACCAATTTCTTGATGAACATTATCGATGTTTTTTTCATCTACTAGCAAATCACCAATTTTTATCTGACCTGCTTGGGGCATTAATAATCCGTCAAGTAATCGAATAATTGTACTTTTCCCACTTCCATTGTTACCGATAATTGCAATCCACTTATTATCCGGTAAAGAAAAAGATAGGTTGTTCAGGAGTGCTTTCTTTTCTCCAGAATATTTAAAAGTAACATTGGTAAAGCTTATCATTAATCCAATTCCTTTTCTTCTTTTTATACTTTCCTATTTTATCAAACAATTGCAAAAAAATTTAAAATAAAAAATCACTTACCAAAGTAGTGCACAGTTTCCTGCATTCGAGCTAGACTAGAGATTTCTCTCACCATCGTAACGCTCTATACTAACAATGATAGTGATTCTTTATTACGTATTAAAAATATTAATCAACGAATTCTAAGACAACCATTTGTGCGCCGTCACCACGACGAGGCATAGTCTTTAAAATCCGTGTGTAACCACCGTTGCGGTCAGCAAACTTAGGTGCTAAATCTTCGAATAAGCTTTGAAGTGCTGATTGGATACGAATATCATCGCCATCTTCCTTAACATCAGCAACAACATTACGAACGAAAGCAGCTGCCTTACGACGTGAAGCTAAATCTCCACGCTTTGCAAGAGTAATCATTTGGTCAGCAGTCTTACGTACTTCCTTGGCACGTGCTTCAGTAGTAGTAATACGACCATTAACGATTAAATCAGTAGTTAAATCACGTAATAAAGCCTTACGTTGTGAACTAGTACGTCCTAATTTACGGTAACTCATGAACTGGTTCCCTCCTTTTCCATTGGTTTGATTAATTAATCATCTTGACGGAATGAAACGCCGAGATCGTTTAATTTCAACTTAATTTCTTCAAGCGACTTTTGGCCTAAGTTCCGCACCTTCATCATGTCAGCTTCTGTGCGATCTGTTAATTCCTTTACAGTGTTAATACCTGCACGCTTAAGACAGTTGTATGAACGTACTGAAAGATCAAGTTCTTCAATAGTCATTTCAAGCATCTTTTCTTTGTGGGTTTCTTCCTTTTCAACCATCACTTGAGCATTTTGTGCTTCCTCAGTAAGGTTAACAAACATTGCCAAGTGTTCAGTCAAAATCTTAGCACCCAAGCTGACTGCCTCAGTAGGTGTTAATGAACCATCAGTCCATACATCCAGAGTTAGTTTGTCGTAATCATTACGTTGACCAACCCGAGCGTTTTCAACTGTGTAATTAACACGTTCAATCGGAGTATAAATGGAATCAATTGGCAACACACCAATTGCAAGATCATCCATACGAGCTTTATTGTCGTTTGCGGATAAGTAACCACGACCCTTATCAGCGGTCATTTTAATGTGTAATTCTGCTCCATCTGCAACAGTTGCAATATAGAGGTCAGGATTAAGAATAGTTACTTCGCCATCGCCCATAATATCACCGGCAGTTACTTCTGCTGGACCCTTAACATCAATTTCAAGGTCCTTAGGTTCTTCTGAATCAAGTTTTAGTGAAACTTTCTTCAAGTTCAAAATGATTTGGGTAACATCTTCAGTAACACCTTTTACAGTACTAAACTCATGTAAAACCCCATCAATTTGAATACTAGTGATTGCTGCACCAGGTAAAGATGCAAGCAAAACCCGTCTCAATGAATTACCAAGAGTCGTTCCATAGCCACGTTCTAATGGTTCAACAACGAACTTACCGTAGCTATCATTTTCTTCAACTTTATGAATGTTTGGTTTTTCAAATTCGATCATTCTAACTTTATACCCCTTTCAAACGCAGTTCGTATTTTAGACTAAAAGGCCATTGATGGATTCGTAACTCCAGCAATGTCAATTAAACACGACGACGCTTTGGAGGACGAGAACCGTTATGAGGAACTGGAGTTACATCGCGAATAGCAGTAACTTCCAAACCAGTAGCTTGGAGAGCACGGATAGCTGATTCACGGCCAGAACCTGGACCCTTAACTTCAACTTCAACAGTCTTCATACCATGTTCCATAGCTTGCTTTGCGGCAGCTTCAGATGCCATTTGAGCAGCGAATGGAGTTGACTTACGTGAACCCTTGAAGCCCAACACACCAGCTGATGACCAAGCCACAGCATTACCTTGAACATCGGTAATCATGATCAAAGTGTTGTTGAATGTTGAATGAATGTGAGCAACACCAGTTTCAACATTCTTTTTTGCACGACGTTTACGTGTACCCTTTTTTGTTGCCATACTAAGTACTAACCTCCTTTATTAATTATTTCTTCTTGTTAGCGATAGCTACTGCCTTACCCTTACGAGTACGAGCATTGTTCTTAGTGTGTTGACCACGAACAGGAAGGCCACGACGATGACGCATTCCACGGTATGAACCAATTTCTTGAAGACGCTTAATGTCTAAAGTAACCTTCCGACGTAAATCACCTTCAACTTGGTATTGGTCAACTTGTGAACGAATTTGTTCTTCTTGTTCTGGAGTCAAATCACGAACACGGATATCCTCTGACACACCAGCATCCTTTAAGATCTTTTGTGCACTAGAGTTACCAATTCCGTAAATGTATGTTAAGCCGATTACGATTCGCTTGTCACGAGGTAAATCGACACCTGCAATACGAGCCATTATTTACACCTCCATTCTTATTATAATTAATTACTTGCCTTGACGTTGTTTGTGCTTAGGGTTAGCAGAGCAAATAACCATAACACGTCCATTACGTTTTACGATCTTGCAGTGCTCACACATCCGCTTGACTGATGGTCTTACTTTCATATTATTAATCCTCCTAGAGAGTTACTGTTTTATTTAAACCGGAAAGTGATTCGACCCTTTGTCAAATCATATGGAGACATTTCAACCTTAACACGGTCACCAGGTAAAATTTTAATGTAATGCATACGAATTTTACCGGAGACATGTGCTAAAATTTCGGCTCCATTTTCCAATTCAACTTTAAACATCGCATTAGGTAAGGTTTCGGTAATCTTACCTTCTACTTCAATCACATCGGCTTTTGCCACAATTGGTTCCTCCTTGCATTACCAAGAAATGACGTAAAAACGGTGGAAAATGACATTATTTTCCACTGTAAACTATATAAACCTTACAAAGTTTAGCACAAGTACGTAAACTTCGCAAGGCTTAACAGCTTAAAGGGTATCTAATACCTTTTTAACATCTTCATAAACCTTGTCGATATCTTGTTGGCCATCGATTGTGTGCAAAATACCTTGTTTTTGGTAGTAATCTACCAGTGGTGTATTTAACTTGATGTTAACATCTAATCGGTTCTTCACTGTTTCAGGTTTGTCATCATCACGTTGGTAAAATTCGTGATGGCCACAAACATCACAAGTGCCTTCAACCTTTGGTGGGTTGTAAAGTCGATGATAAGTTGCACCACAATTACGACAGATAAATCGACCACTTAGTCGTTCTACCAATACATCTGGTTCGACGTGAATATTGATAACCGCATCTAGTTTACGATTATTTTCAGCCAACATCTCATCCAAAGCCGCAGCTTGGTTAAGATTACGTGGGAAACCATCCAACATGAACCCTTGCAAAGTATCGTCATTTGCAAGACGTTCTTTAACAATACCATTGGTTACTTCATCAGGAACAAGTTCACCTTTATCGATGTACTTTTTTGCTTCGATTCCCATTGGCGTCTCGTTTTTAATGGCCGCACGGAATATATCACCAGTTGAGATGTGAGGAATTTTATAATCCTCAACAATCTTTTGTGCCTGGGTTCCTTTACCAGCACCAGGTAATCCCATAAGAACTAAATTCATTGTCATTTGTTATTTTCCTCCTTCAGGCTGAGGTTCACGAATAAATCCAATATATTCACGTTTCATTGTTAATCCGGTTAATTGACGTACCAGATCAAGAGCAATTTGAACAATAATCAGTAAGCTGGTACCACCTAACCCAATTGATTGACTTAGGTTCCATACATTACTTGCAACAAGTGGTATAAGTGAAACTAATCCTAAGAAAAGTGCCCCAACAGTACTTAACCGCATCAATAGTCCAGAAATATACTGTTGAGTGCCTTTACCTGGACGAACGCCAGAAATATAACTTCCTTGTTTTTGCAAATTTTCAGCTAACTTTTCTGGATTAACTTGAACAAAGGCATAGAAGAAGGTAAATACAACAATTAAGAAAATATATAATGTAATTCCTGGACCAGATTGCATATTAAATATTGTAGACAAAACTTGGTACCAGTCATCTCCACCATGACTTTGTTGGAATGCCATTAAGATAGTTTGCGGTGTTGAAATAAATGATCCCGCAAAAATAACAGGAATAACACCGGAAACATTAATCTTTAATGGTAAGTAACTACTAGCAGGTGAAGTTGTGGTCCGTCGCGTATACTGAATTGGTAAACGTCGTTCCGCTTGTTGTACCCATGTAACAAAGGCAACAACAATAACGATAGCAATGACGACCAAAGCCACAAAACCAATACCCATCCATAACGCAGTACCAGTTTCACCAGCAATTTGGTCTTGCCACAATTGATAAATTCCCCCTGGCATTTGAGCAACAATACCAGCAAAAATTAACATTGAAACACCATTTCCTAATCCTCGTTCAGTAATCATGTCTCCCATCCACGTAGCAAACATTGTACCAGCAGTTAAAATTAAACCAATAGTCAAATATGTTGTTACTGTTGGATGGTTAACAAGTTTAATAGAACTTAGAGCGTTAAAACCTGCTGTAATACCGATAGATTGAATAAAGCCAAGCACAATGGTTAACCATCGAGTGGCTTGATTCAATTTTCTCCGACCAACTTCACCTTGTTTACTCCATTCAACAAATCGCGGAACAATATCCATTTGTAATAATTGAACAACAATTTGCGCAGTGATGTACGGTGAAACTCCCATTGCAAAGACAGAGTAGTTTTCCAATCCACCACCACTAAAAGTATTCAGAATTGAAGCTAACCCAGTTGATGAAATCTCCTGCAAAGCCGCAGCATTAACACCAGGAACTGTGATCGCCGCCCCAATTCGGTAAACAATAAGTACAAATAAGGTAAAGAATATTTTTTTACGGATATCCTTGACCTTAAAAGCACCTTTGACGGCTGTAAACAATTACATCACCTCAGTTTTACCGCCAGCAGCTTCGATAGCTGAAACTGCTGATGCAGAAAACTTGTTAGCCTTAACAGTTAACTTCTTAGTAAGCTTACCATTACCAAGAATCTTAACACCGCTCTTGAGGTTCTTAACAATACCAGTTTCCCCTAATAATTGTGGAGTAACTTCAGTACCGTCTTCAAAGCGATCTAATGTAGTTAGGTTAACAATAGCATATTCCTTACGATTGATGTTGGTAAATCCACGCTTTGGAATTTGCCGGTAGAGTGGCATTTGACCCCCTTCAAAACCTAAACGGGTCTTACCATGAGCTTTTTGACCTTTAGTACCACGTCCGGAAGTAAATCCGTGACCTGAAGAAAGACCACGACCCTTACGAAGACGCTTTGAACGAGAACCAGCAGCTGGCTTTAATTCGTTTAAATTCATTTAGTAGGCACCTCCTTATTATTTAGTTGTAATTACTTAACTTCTTCAACAGAAACTAAGTGCGCAATCTTAAAGATTTGACCACGTGTTGCAGCGTTATCTGGCAAGATAACAGAACTGTTAATCTTACCAAGACCCAAAGCCTTAACAGTACGGCGTTGAGTTGGCTGACGGTGGGCAACACTGTGGATTAAAGTAACTTTAACTTGAGCCATTTTTAGTGCCCTCCTTATTCTGCTAAGTGGTCTACTGAAACACCACGTAACTTAGAAACTTCTTCAGCACTCTTCAATTGCTTCAACCCTTCAAATGTTGCACGAACAACATTTACAGGAGTGTTTGAACCAAGACGCTTTGAAGTAACATCGGCAATACCAGCAAGGTCCATAACGTTACGAACCGCACCACCGGCTGCAACTCCAGAACCTTCAACGGCTGGCTTGATCATAATCTTACCACCACCGTAAGTACCAATAACTTCATGTGGAATAGTAGTACCAACGATAGGAACTGTGATTAAGTTCCGTTCAGCAGCAGCTTGAGCTTTACGAATAGCTTCTGGAACTTCTTGAGCTTTACCAGTACCAAAGCCAACATGACCGTTACGATCACCAACTACAACAAGTGCAGCGAAACGTAACCGACGACCACCCTTAACAACCTTAGTAATACGGTTGATGGCTACAACTTGATCGTCTAAGTCCAACTTTGCTGGATCAATAAATTCTGATGATGCCATTGCAGGTTATTCCTCCTTTTTATTAAAATTTCAATCCGTTTTCACGAGCAGCTTCGGCTAGTGCTTGAACACGACCATGGTAAAGGTATCCTCCACGATCAAAAACAACATTAGTAATGTTCTTTTCAGCAGCACGCTTAGCGATTAATTCACCAACGCCACTTGCTTGTTCACTCTTAGTTTTACCACTAACTTCACTGTCTACTGTGGAGGCACTTGCGAGCGTCACACCCTTTACGTCATCAATTAATTGAGCGTAAATGTTTTTGTTTGAACGGTAAACACTTAAGCGTGGGCGCTCCGCAGTACCAGAAATCTTACCGCGAACGCGCATATGACGACGTTGACGGATCTTATTCTTGTCTGGTTTAGAAATCACAATAGTCACCTCTTATTAATATAATTTTTAATCTAGATATTATAGCAAAACAGTTAAGCAATAGATTACTTACCAGTCTTACCTTCCTTACGGATAATGTGTTCGTTTTCGTAACGGATACCCTTACCCTTGTATGGTTCAGGTGAACGTACGGAACGAACAAGTGCAGCAAAATCACCAAGATGTTGCTTGTTGATTGAGCTTAATTCAATAGTTGTGTTGTCTGGAACCTTGATTTCAACATCTTCAGGCTTGTCCATTTCAACAGGTTGTGAGTAACCAACAGTTAAAATTAACTTGTCACCCTTAAGTTGAGCACGGTAACCAACACCGACAAGTTTCAAAGTCTTGTTAAATCCATTAACAACACCTTCAACCATGTTGTTGACGTTGGCACGTGTGGTACCGTGAACCATCTTTGATTGACTAGAATCATTATCACGTTCAAATTTTACAACGTTACCATCTACAACCATCTTAATTAATGGTGAGATTTCACGACTTAAAGTACCTTTAGGTCCTTTAACAGTTACAACGTCTCCTTCTTGAGAAATCTCAACACCTTCTGGTAAATCAATTTCCTTGTAACCAATACGACTCATGCTTGCACCTCCTAACTTAATTTAATTAATTACCAAATGTAGGCGATAACTTCGCCACCAATTTTCTTGGCGCGAGCAACCTTATCAGTCACAACACCTTCTGATGTTGAGATGATTGCGATTCCCAATCCATTAAGAACCTTTGGCACTTCATCCGCCTTAACGTAAGTACGAAGACCAGGCTTTGAAATCCGCTTCAAACCGGAAATAACCCGTTGACCATCGTTACCATACTTTAAGAAGACACGGATGATGCCTTGCTTGTTATCGTCAACGTATTCAACATCGCGAATGAAACCTTCATTTTTTAAGATTTCGGCGATGTCCTTCTTCATCTTTGATGCAGGTGCCTCTACTGATTCGTGTTGAGCCATGTTAGCGTTACGAATACGAGTTAAGAAATCTGCGATTGGATCACTCATAGACATCGATGTTTTCCTCCTTTTGTCGGTGATTTGTTTACCAGCTAGCCTTCTTCATACCAGGAATTTGTCCCTTGTGGGCAAGTTCTCGCAAGCAAAGCCGGCATAAGTGGAATTTACGGTATACTGAGTGCGGACGTCCACAACGTGCACAGCGTGTGTATTCACGACTTGAGAACTTAGCTGGACGGTTGCACTTAGCAATCATTGATTTTTTAGCCAATTTGTGGAACCTCCTTTATTTAGCGAATGGCATACCAAGTTGAGCCAATAATTCATGTGATTCTTCATCAGTATTTGCAGTTGTAACAATTACGATATCCAAACCACGAACACGGTTAACCTTATCAAAATCAATTTCAGGGAAAATTAATTGTTCACGGATACCTAATGTGTAGTTACCACGACCGTCAAATGACTTGTTGCTTACACCGTGGAAGTCACGAACACGAGGTAATGAAACGTTAACTAATTTGTCCAAGAAATCATACATGCGTTCGCCACGTAAAGTAACTTTGGCACCAATTGACATTCCTTCACGAAGACGGAAACCGGCAATTGACTTCTTAGCCTTAGTAATTAATGGCTTTTGACCAGAAATCAAACCTAATTCTTCAACGGCTTCATCAAGGTTCTTAGAATTATTAATAGCGTCACCCACACCCATGTTCAAAACAATCTTTTCAACTTTAGGTGCTTGCATCACTGATGAGTAGTTAAACTTTTCGATCAATGAAGGACGAATTTCACTTTCGTACTTAGCTTTTAGACGATTTTCCATTAGTAGTTGTTCCTCCTTTCCTTAAAAATTAATCAATATTATTGCCTGATTTCTTAGCATAACGAACCTTCTTACCATCAACGAACTTGTAACCTACACGTGTTGGTTCGTTAGTAGAAGGATCAATCAGCATTACATTTGAAGCACTAATTGCAGCCTCAGTATCGATCACACCACCATTAGGGTTTGAGTTACTTGGCTTTTGGTGTTTCTTAACCATGTTAATGCCTTCAACGATCACGCGGTTATCTGCAGCAATGGTCTTCTTAACAGTACCTTCCTTGCCTTTATCCTTACCGGCGATAACGCGAACTTTATCTCCTGACTTAATGAACATGTTGATTGTGCACCTCCTTATTTTTGGGTAATCTTATAGAACTTCTGGAGCTAATGAAACGATCTTCATGAAGTCATCTCCACGAAGTTCACGAGCAATTGGGCCAAAAATACGGGTACCCTTAGGGCTCTTATCGTTGTTAATCAAAACGGCAGCATTTTCATCGAACTTGATGTATGAACCATCTTTACGATGTAAACCTTGCTTAGTCCGTACTACAACAGCCTTAACAACGTCACCTTTTTTGACAACGCCACCTGGTGTTGCCTGTTTTACAGTAGCAACAATAATATCACCAATGTTACCAGTTTTTACTCGGGAACCACCCAAAATCTTGATAACTAAGATTTCACGAGCACCAGAGTTATCAGCGACCTTCAACCGACTTTCTTGTTGAATCACGGTTAATGTCCTCCTTCCATCTTTTAATAAGAATTAGAATACGAAATTTAGAGTTATCTGCTTATTAAAGAGTAGCAGCCTTTTCGACAATTTTTACAAGACGGAAACGCTTCTTTGCAGATAATGGGCGTGTTTCCATAATTTGTACTGTGTCGCCAGTCTTAGCTTCGTTGTTCTCATCATGAACATAGTACTTCTTTGAGTACTTTACACGCTTACCGTAAATGGGTGCACTCTTGTAAGTATCGGTTACAACAGTGATTGTCTTATCCATCTTATCGGAAACAACGCGGCCTTGGTAAACCTTACGTGCATTACGTTCTTCACTCATGCGCTAATCCTCCTTTTCGTATTCTTATTTGTTTAATTCTTGTTGACGAAGAACTGTCTTAACCCGAGCAATGTCTTTGCGAACTTGCTTAAGACTTGCTGTGTTTTCCAATTGGCCGGTTGCTAATTGGAAACGTAAGTTAAATAATTGCTCCTTCAGTTCCTTTTCACGGTCAAGTAGCTTCTCAGTGGTTAATCCATTCAGTTCTTGTACGTAATCTTTACTTTTCATTAGATTGTCCACCTACTTCCTCACGTTTTACAATCTTAGTGCGAACTGGCAACTTGTGACCGGCAAGACGTAATGCTTCACGAGCAACTTCTTCAGAAACACCAGCCACTTCGAACATTACCTTACCACGTTTAACAGGTGCAACCCATCCTTCAGGAGCACCCTTACCATTACCCATCCGGACACCAACACCTTTGCTAGTGTAGGAAAGTTGAGGGAAGATCTTAATCCAAACCTTACCACCACGTTTCATATGACGGGTCATAGCAATACGAGCAGCTTCAATTTGACGGTTACTGATCCAGTGGGAATCCAATGCTTGCAAACCGAATTCACCAAAAGTAACGGTCTTGCCACCCTTAGCTTCGCCACGCATGTGACCACGTTGAACCTTACGGTGTTTAACTCGCTTAGGTACTAGCATGTTTACTTCCCTCCTTGTTCATCATTATTCTTCTTAGTTGGCAAAACTTCACCACGGTAGATCCAAGTCTTAATACCAAGAACACCGTATGTAGTGTGAGCTTCGTCCCAAGAGTAGTCAATATCTGCACGTAAAGTATGCAAAGGAACTGTACCATCAGAGTATGATTCGATACGTGACATATCAGCACCGTTCAAACGACCAGCAACTTGTGTCTTAATACCCTTTGCACCAGCACGCATAGCACGTTGCATTGCACCACGCATAGCACGACGGAATGCGATACGAGCTTCTAATTGACGAGCAATGCTTTCACCTACAAGGTGAGCATCTAAATCAGGCTTCTTAATTTCCACAATATTAATGTGGACACGCTTGCCTGTTAAATTATTTAATTCTTTACGAAGTGCTTCAACTTCTGAACCACCCTTACCAATTACCATTCCTGGCTTGGCAGTATGAATTGAAACGTTAACCCGGTTAGCAGCACGTTCAATTTCAACGGTTGATACAGAGGCATCAGCAAGTCGCTTTTCGATATACTTACGGATCCGAAGGTCTTCGTTTAAGTAGTTAGCGTATTCTTTATCAGCGTACCACTTAGCAGTCCAGTCGCGAATGACCCCAACACGGAAACCATTAGGATTAATCTTTTGACCCACTATTCATTCCTCCTATCGTTCTGTAACAACCACTGTAATGTGACTAGTCCGCTTGTTAATTGGTGAAGCAGAACCCTTGGCACGTGGACGGAACCGCTTAAGGGTTGGTCCTTCGTTTGCGTAGGCTTCGCTAACAACAAGTGAAGCACGGTCTAAGTCAAAATTATTTTCAGCGTTTGCGACAGCAGATTTTAATACTTTTTCAACATCTGAAGCAGCACCACGAGAAGTGAACTTCAGAATAGCAAATGCTTCAGCAACACTCTTACCACGAATAGCGTCTAAAACAAGACGAACTTTACGTGATGATACACGTACCATCTTGGCAGTTGCCTTAGCTGACGTAATGTTTTCAGCCATATCTTTATTCACCCTCCTTACTTAGTCTTCTTATCATCAGCAGCATGACCATGGAATGTACGAGTTGGAACAAATTCACCTAACTTGTGACCAACCATATCTTCTTGTACGTAAACTGGCACGTGCTTACGACCATCATAAACGGCAAAAGTATAACCGATAAAGCTTGGGAAAATTGTTGAACGACGTGACCAAGTCTTAATGACAGTCTTCTTTTCAGAACCTTCTTGTTCTTTAACCTTCTTCAATAATGAAGCATCGGCGAAAGGTCCCTTCTTCAAACTACGACCCATTTAGTGTACCTCCTCTCGGGCAATTAAGCGATATTCAATCTTAACGAGTATGTGGACCACGTTTCCGACCACGAACAATAAACTTGTTTGAACGAGCTTTGTGTGAACGAGTCTTCTTACCAGCAGTCTTCTTACCCCATGGAGACATTGGAGATGGCAAACCAACAGGTTGCTTACCTTCCCCACCACCATGTGGGTGATCATTAGGGTTCATAACAGAACCACGAACGTGTGGACGTTGGCCAGCGTAACGAGTACGACCAGCTTTACCCTTAATAAGCAATGCATGTTCATCATTACCAACAGTACCGATTGTAGCACGGCAAGTTGCAAGGATCATACGAACTTCACCAGATGAAAGACGTACAAGAACATACTTTTCTTCCTTACCAAGTAATTGAGCAGAAGTACCAGCTGAACGAGCCAATTGACCACCCTTACCTGGTTTTAATTCAATGTTGTGGATAACAGTACCAACTGGAATGTTCTTCAATGGAAGAGCGTTACCAACTTTGATATCTGCATCTGGACCTGATTGAACAGTCATTCCAACTTTAAGTCCCTTTGGAGCAATGATGTATGACTTAGTACCATCAGCATAACCAAGCAATGCAATGTTTGCAGTACGGTTTGGATCGTATTCAATTGCTTTAACAGTTGCGGGTACATCATCCTTGATCCGCTTGAAGTCAATAATCCGGTATTGACGCTTTACACCACCACCACGGTGACGAACAGTGATATGACCATAGCTGTTACGACCAGCCTTGTGCTTCAAAGGAGCAACTAATGACTTCTCTGGAGTTGACTTTGTAATTTCAGCAAAGTCATAACCGTTCATGTTACGGCGACCGTTAGTAGTAGGTTTGTATTTACGAATTCCCACTATGTTTTCCTCCTTTTTCTAATGATTAGTTTTCGTTGTCGTTAAACAACTTGATTTCGTTTGAATCGGCAGACAAAGTAACAATAGCCTTACGACGACGCTTAGTGTAACCAACGTAACGGCCTTGACGCTTCTTCTTACCTTTAACGTTCATAATGTTTACTTTAACAACCTTAACGTCAAAAATTTCTTCTACAGCATTTTTAACTTGTGTCTTAGTTGCTCGTAAATCAACATCAAATGTGTAACGCTTGTTGTCCATACCAGCCATTGAAGCTTCTGTAACAACTGGGCGTAAAATAACTTCGCGTGCTTCCATTATGCGAGCACCTCCTCTACTTGAGAAAGAGCTGCCTTAGTGATAACTAACTTCTTGTTATCTACAACGTTTAAGATGTTTACACCTGCAGGACTAACAACAGTAGTGTTAGCTAAGTTACGTGCAGATAAAGCAGCGTTTTTGTCATCATCACTAACAACAACTAATGCCTTTTCAGCAACCTTAAGGTTATCCATTACACCTGCAAAATCTTTAGTCTTTGGTGCATCAAAGTTTAATGAATCAACAACAACTAATGCATCATCAAGAACTTTTTGAGAAAGTGCTGACTTGATTGCAAGTTGACGAACCTTGCGAGGAAGGCTGTATTTGTATGAACGTGGAGTAGGTCCAAATACAACACCACCACCACGGAATTGTGGTGAGCGGATAGAACCTTGACGAGCACGTCCAGTACCCTTTTGACGCCATGGCTTCTTACCACCACCGCGAACAGCTGAACGGTTCTTAACGGCGTGAGTACCTTGACGTAATGAAGCACGTTGACGAAGAATAGCATCAAATACAGCATTTTCATTTGGTTCAATACCGAAGATTTCAGCATTTAAATCGATAGTACCGTTTTGGCTACCATCTTGCTTATATAAATTAACGCTAGTCATTATTAACTTCCTCCTTTCTTAATTATTTATTGTGTTGCTTGCTAAGGCTCTTCTTAGTGTTAGCCTTAACAGAGTCTTTAATTGTAACGTAGGACTTGTTAGCACCAGGAACGTTACCCTTAATTAAAAGAACGTTGTTATCAAGGTCAACCTTAACAACTTCAAGGTGTTGAACAGTAACAGTCTTACCACCCATACGGCCAGGCAACTTCATACCTTTGAAGACCCGGTTGATGATTTGTCCTAATGAACCAGGACGACGGTGGTAACGTGAACCGTGTGACATAGGACCACGTGATTGGTTGTCCTTGTGAATATTACCTTGGTAACCATGACCTTTAGTAACACCCGTAACGTCAACTGTTTCACCTTCATTGAAGACATCAGCCTTAACTTCGTCCCCAACTTTGATATCGTCCCCTAATTCAGCGTCACGGATTTCACCGACGAAGCGCTTAGGGGTCGTGTTTGCTTTTGCTGCATGACCTTGTTCTGGCTTGTTGCTCAAGATTTCGCGTTTGTCATCAAAACCTAATTGGATAGCATTGTAACCATCATTTTCAACAGTCTTGATTTGCATTACAACGTTTGGTGTTACATCAATAACAGTAACTGGTACCAATTCACCGTTGTCAGTAAAAACTTGAGTCATACCAACTTTTTTACCTAAGATTCCTTTGGCCATGAGTACACCTCCTATTTTGATTTAATATATTTAATAAGAATAATAATTATAATTTAATTTCGATATCAACACCACTTGGAAGATCGAGTTTCATTAATGAATCAACAGTCTTTGGTGTTGGATCAATGATATCGATTAAACGCTTGTGAGTACGCATTTCAAATTGTTCCCGAGACTTCTTAAACTTGTGTGGTGAACGGAGAACAGTGTAGATAGTCCGTTCAGTTGGTAGCGGGATAGGACCTGAAATTTGAGCACCTGTACGCTTAGCAGTTTCAACAATCTTGTCAGCTGATTGATCAAGAATACGGTGTTCATAAGCCTTTAACCGAATACGAATCTTTTGATTTGCCATTATGTTACCTCCTTCGTCAGATTTAAAATTTGACTAGCTTAGCGGAAATTACCGCCACATCCTGTGGCAAAGCGGCCGGGTGTGTCGCAACCTTCCGCATCATCGCTTCGCAACTTGAACCCAGAGAGGGGTAGCTAAATTCTCATCTGAATTCAAGCACCTATCCATAATACTAAAGAATGATTGTCATATCAAGTTCTTTCCGTAAATTATTTTTCTATATTACTTTACAATTTTATTTCAAAAAATAATCTTCGTAACTTTCTTGGGAGATTTTGCTACAAATGCTAAAATATGGTCATTGTATTTATTTTTAAGGAGTAACTCATGGAATTTACATTTAAGAAGAGGCCTCATTTAAAACTGTATCTTGAATATACTCTTCTCTTTATCTTTTTAGCTCTTTGTATTTTTGGTACCTACTTGATAACTGGTCATAGCTTCATCTGGACTAAGGATGCTCTGAACCAACATCTTCCTTTGCTAGCGAAATATCGAGCTGCCGTAATTCAATTCTTACAGCATCCCGGTAAACTTAATTTCTGGTCCTGGCAATTTGGATTGGGTTCAGATACTTTTCAAGTTTTTTCCTATTATAATATTGGAGATGTTTTTTCTTATTTAGCACTCCTGTTTCCAGCTTCTAAAATTACGACGGCTTATCAATGCATCAGCGTCCTTCGACTCTACTGTACTGGACTCGCCTTCGTTTACTTTGCCCAACACTTTAACTTCCGCAACGTAACAATCCTAGCTGGTACAACCGCATATCTTGTTAATTCTTTCCTATTGTATGCTGCAATAGCGCAACCCTTTTTCACAACTCCCTTTATTCTATTTCCGTTAATTGTTGTACAGATCGAGCGACTTCTTCAAGGGGGAAGCTGCTGGCCATTAGCTGGTGTCTTTACATGGATGTTAATTAGTAACTATTATCTAGCATTTATTCTTGGTATTGGCTCAATAATCTACCTAGTATTACGTATCCTTACTCATTATCGTAAAACGCTTAACTATCTTAAAACATTTACTAAGCTCGCCTTTGCCACTATTACTAGTTTGCTTCTATCAGCAATTATGTGGGTTCCAGAATTAATCGCTGTCAGTCACTCCACACGAATTGGATCTGAGTTTGCTAATGGTCTTAAATTCTATCCGGCTTACTATTACATTCTCTTACCTAAACAACTAATCAATGGTGGACAATGGTCGTTTATGTTTTGGAGTGCTCTGGGGATCGTATCTATTGGCTTTATTGCCCTCGTATACGTTTATATTCATGCTAAACGATATCCCCTTATTACTATTAGCCTTGCTCTTTCCTTAATCATGCTGCTAATTCCTGCTGTTGGAGCTGCCTTTAACGGAATGATGGCTGCCTCTAACCGATGGACTCTATTAATTTACCTTCCACTGGCAACAGCTGTTTGTATTCTTGTAGAAAATGCTCCCCAGATCTCGCCACGGTCACTTAAAATAATGACTTATGCTACAGCAATTTATACAGTCGTCTTAATTCTCACCTTCCTTTTTGAAAATGAGGATGACATTTTCCTTCCAATGATCTTTCTTCTTATCTCTTTGCTCCTCTTCTGGCTCATCAGTTTTAAACAATTAGCTCATCCCCAGTGGTGGCTTTTAGGAATAATTATTTTAAATGCCGGTTTCAATGCTATTTACGCTGCTTTCCCATATAATGGTGGTTTTAGTGAAAAAATGCTTACTCGGGGCCAATATAATGATATGATGGCGATGCGTTATGGAGGCCTCGACCAAGGACTTGATCGTTCAGCTTCATACCGTATCTCTACAATTAGTAATAATCAAATTATAGATGGCCCTCTTCTGGATAATGATTTAACGTCGGGATTGCATAATATTGACTCATACTACTCCTTACAAAATCAATATCTTGGACAATTCAGCAATAGCTTGCAAAACAATCAATACCAGGCCAATGTTCCTCTCCGTCAAGTGGACGACCGAACTGTGTTGAATAACTTTCTTGGTGTAAAATACCTTTTTGTCCAAAGTAACAGCGATAACGCAACTAAAATCCCGGCCAACTATTTCTTAGATAAATCTACTAATCCAATCATTAACTACGATAGCGGACAGCCAAGCAATCCTGAAAGCAAAGATGATTTTATACCAACCCAAACCAACCGCTATAAGACAAACAACGCCTTCCCTCTTCTTTATTGGCAGGATACCTACATTAGTCAAAATACCTATAATAAGCTTTCCTCTACTGAAAAGGAACGTGCTTTAGCTAGTGGTGTCCTTGTCAAGAATAATGAGTCAACTAAGGGAATGAAAAAAGCTAACCTTAATAACCACATTTACACATTAAAGAGTGTTCTGGTTTCTAATAGGTTAAATAAGGTTAATCCTGAAAAGTTAACCTACACTGATAGTGAGGAGACCTATCAAATTAAACTTCCCCAATTAGAGAACAAGTCCTTTAAGAAAAAGCTGCGTGGATCTGAGCTTCACATTGAATTTGATCAAATCAAATACACTCCTTTTAGCTTAAAAGATCAGATAAATTACGAATTAGCCCACCTAAAGCAAATGGCAATTAACCCTGGTAGTGTTGTCAACAATCGCTACAATAAATACCGGTACTGGCGTTACCATATTCTGAACGGTTCACCGGATATTAGTTTCAAAATGAATGTTGGAAGTAAATTTGGTACTTCTACCATTAGTCAACCAAAACAAAGTACCTTATCCTTCTTCAAGGTGGTTAAGAATACTACCCTCAACATTGGTTATTATAGTGGGAATCTACCCGATCACCTATCATTTAGTCCATCAAAGCTAGGGACTTACCAACTTAAGTACCGAGTTGTGGCAGAAAAATTTGATAGCCATTACAACAAGCAGGTAGCCACGATTCAAAAGCATGCGCTCAATAACCTGAAATTCAAGCAAAATAAGGTTGAAGGTTCAATCACTACTAATCGGAAAGGCATCTTAACTTCATCCATCCCTTACTCAACTGGTTGGTCGGCAACCGTGAACGGAAAAAAAGTTAAGACGTTACGGACTAACCAAGCATTCTTGGGAATTCCACTTAATGCTGGAACCCACCATGTCGTCCTAACCTACCAATTGCCTGGATTTAAGGCTGGTGGGATTATTACAATTATTGGGATTGGCTGGACATTGCTTGCCGGACTGCTTTCTATCATTCTTTATCGGAGAAAGAAAAAAGAATAACATCTTCTGTAATCAAAAATAGAGCTATTGAAAAGCTAAGTTGCTTTTCAATAGCTCTATTTTCATTTATTTCTCGGTTTCTTTTTATTTCCAATCTCTATTAAATCTTTGCCTCACGTGGCATGAGTAGGTTAAGGACGATTGCAGTTAAAGCTGCCATCGCAACCGGTGAGCCAAGCAAATATTGAAGCATTAATGGTGATCCCTTAACAATCTTGTCTGGAATCAGAACAAGTGCAATTGTAATCACAATTGGTAAACCAATGATATATAGGTCACTTTCACGAACCTTTAGATTACGGATAACATTTAACCCATTTAGCATAATTGTTACGGTAATAATCGCAAATACCCCACCAATAACCGGAGATGGAATGGCTGCTAGGAAGGCTGAAAGTTTAGTACAGAAGCCCAAAATCATAAACCAAATACCAGCTGCGATGAAAACAGTTTTACTTGCAACACCGGTAATTGAAATAACACCGGCATTAGTCGAATAACCCGTAACTGGAGTAGTCCCTGTAATAGTTGCTACCAAACAGCTCACCCCTTCACCGATAATACCACGGTTCCATTGTTTTGGCGTTATTTCGTGATTGGTAACAGCACCCATTGCAAACCAAGTCCCGGTTGTTTCAGTCGTTAAGATAGCATAAATGATAATGAAGGTAAAAATAGAAGTTAAATCGAAGTGAACACCCCAGTGGAAAATAGTTCGTTGAGGAAGGCTAAACCATGGAGCACTTGCTATTGTTGAAGCATCAAAACGACCCATAGCTGCACTAACTGCTGTTCCGGCAATTAAAGCAATTACAATTGAACCAGTTTTAAATAATTTTTGCAGGCGAGGGAAACGAATACTAATAGCAATACAAACCATTAAGATAACTGCAGTAATACTTGCTAATTCGATATTTTGATAAACATTCCCTTGGGCTTCAAAAATATTATCATTTAAGGCAGATGGAATCAGGGAAAGCCCCACACAAGTAATAATGGTTCCACCAACCACTGCTGGTACCAGACGATTAATAATTTTATGAAAGACCCCAGTTAACCCAAGTAAAATCATTAGGATGGCGCCAACTAACAAAGCACCCATTAACGTAGCCATTCCTCCACCATGGATACCACCACTTGCAAGGACCACACCAGCAGCCGCAGTCAGTGGGATGAATGACGGTCCTTGAGAAACTGGCATTTTCATGAAGTAGCGTGTTTGCAAAATTGTTCCAATACCACAAGCAAGAAAGGTTGCCTGCAACAATCCTGTTGAATCGGCAGATCCCATTGCTAGCAATCCTGCTAGGATAATCGGTGGCACATAGACATCCATCGCTAAAACATGTTGCAATCCTAAAAAGACCGCTTCTTTTGTAGGAACCTTTTCATCTGGTCCAATCAATAATGTTGCTTTTTCATCCATACTCCTTATTCTCCTACTTTCTTATAAACTAACTTTCCACCTACGTAAACTTTTTCAATGTCTTTCTCTTCCGTTGAATACATCAATCGTTGAAAAATATCATCGGAACTTTTTTGACCAATAACTGGCGGATGATCCCTAACAATTTGGAAATCAGCTAAGTAGCCCGGTTCGATTTTTCCCACTGGCAAATGAAGAGCATCACCCCCACCAACCGTTGCCATATAAAAGGCATTTGCCATCGTAATCCGTGCATTGTCTCTTCCACGTTCTTGAGGGTTCATTCTACTATCGACACCATCCTCAAGCATTTGTGATGATCCTACCGCTTGGCGCAGATTGTGATAAATACTTGGCGAATATCCACCAGAAATATCAGACCCAATACCCAATTTATGATGATGACTAATCAATGACTTGACTGGTAAAACACCATTGCCAAAATACATATTTGAAATTGGACAATGAGCGATTGCTGTTTGTCTTTTGCAAAGAAGAGAGCAATCATCAACTGTCAATTGCGTTCCGTGTGCCATCACGGATTTATCAGTCAATAAATTGAAACTATCAAGTACCTCTGCATCATGCATTTCAAAACGATTAATCGCATACTGGTGTTCCCAGTTACTTTCACTTACATGGGATTGAATGGGCAAATCATATTTCTTAGCCAATTCACCGAGTCCCGCTAACGCCTCATCAGTACAGCTAGGAACAAAGCGTGGTGTAATGACTGGCTGGAGAGTGGCTCCCGTCTTTTCCTGCATCTCGCTCATAAAATTAATAAACTTTTCAGTCAAGGAGAGAGCAGAGCCATAATCTACGTTGCGATAGTAAGTCGGTGTTTGATCCGGATTATCCATCACAACCTGTCCAACAAACGCGCGCAACCCATACTTTGCTGCTATTTTAGCTAACATTAAATTCGCTTCTAAGTGAATTGTGCCAAACATTAATGCAGTTGTCGTTCCCAGTGACAGTAATTTCTGCACATAATCGTCATATACTGCTTTCGCAACATCCTCATCAGCAAAATGTGCCTCTAAAGGAAAAGTATAGTTATTCAACCATTTCTCTAAGGGTAAGTCTAATGCTAACCCCGCTTGCGCCCACTGTGGAGCATGCGTATGTAAATCAATAAAACCCGGTAGTAAGTATTGACTATCTGTTAATTCTTCAAGAATGTCCTGTTTTCGAGCCCTAGCTAATTCTTCCTCAAACAATGGATCTGAAGAGGATAGCACTAGTTCAACTTGCCCGGAGTCACCAATACAAATTAAGGCATTTTCAATTGACTGTACATGGTTTTCATCCACAGAACTAAAATAAGTACCGTGAATAACTAACTTATACATACAAGTGCTCCTTTCAATAAAGTATCATTAGAATAACACGAACTATTAAATAAGTAAATACTAAATCATTCGTTTTTAACGAAAATAAAATAAAAAGACCTGAAGATAATTCGTCTTCAAGTCTTTATTTAGCAACAATTAGTTATTGCCGCTTTCTTTAATGATTTGTTCTTGAACAGCCTTTGGAACTGCTGAGTAGTGGTCGAATGTCATAGTAAATGTACCACGACCTTGAGTAGCTGAACGAAGAGCAGTTGCGTAACCGAACATTTCTGAAAGTGGAACAAATGAGTGGATTTGTTGAGCGTTACCACGTTCTTCCATACCATCAATGGTACCACGACGAGCAGTAACTTGACCCATAACATCACCCATGTTTTCTTCAGGAACAACGATGTCAACCTTCATGATTGGTTCAAGGATAACTGGATCTGCAGTCTTAGCAGCGTTCTTCAATGCGATAGAAGCAGCAACCTTGAAGGCAGCTTCACTAGAGTCGACTTCGTGGTAACTACCATCGTAGAGCTTAGCGTGCATATCAACAAGTGGGTAGCCTGCTAATACACCATTTTGCATAGCTTCCTTCAAACCTTGTTCAACGGCAGGGATAAATTCACGAGGAACAACACCACCAACGATAGCGTCTTCGAATTCGAACCCTTTACCTTCTTCAAGTGGAGTAAATTCGATCCATACATCCCCGTATTGACCTTTACCACCAGATTGACGAACGAACTTACCTTGAGCAGAAACAGTCTTCGTAAATGCTTCACGGTAGGAAACTTGTGGCTTACCAACAGTTACTTCGGCGTGGAATTCACGACGTAAACGTTCAACAATGATGTCCAAGTGAAGCTCACCCATCCCGGCGATCAAAGTTTCACCAGTTTCAGGGTTAGTTTCAGCCTTGAAGGTTGGATCTTCTTCAGCAAGCTTTTGAAGACCCTTATCCATCTTATCTTGGTCAGCCTTTGACTTAGGTTCAACAGAAACTTGAATAACTGGTTCTGGGAAGTCCATTGATTCAAGTTGAAGTGGGTGATCTGGATCAGTAAGAGAGTCACCAGTAGTGGTGTTCTTCAAACCGATAGCAGCAGCGATATCACCAGAGAACACTTCTGGAATTTCTTGTTGTTGGTTTGAGTGCATTTGAAGCAAACGACCAATACGTTCACGCTTGTCCTTAGTAGCATTAAGAACGTAAGAACCTGATTGAAGCGAACCAGTGTAAACACGTAAGAATGTTAAACGACCAACGAATGGGTCAGTAGCAATCTTAAATGCCAAAGCAGCAAATGGCTTGTCATCCCCGGCAGTTAATTCTACTTCGTTACCTTCTGCATCATGAGCAACGAAAGGCTTAACATCAAGTGGTGATGGTAAGTAATCAATAACTGCATCAAGCATCATTTGGATACCCTTATCCTTGTAAGCTGAACCAGCTAATACAGGGAAGATTGATTGTTCAAGAGTACCTTTACGGATAGCAGCCTTGATTTCGTCAACGGAAATTTCGCCACCTTCAAGGTATTTTTCCATCAAATTATCATCAATATCTGCCAAAGTTTCAATCATTTCGTCATGACGCTTTTGGGCTTCTTCCTTCATGTCATCAGGAATGTCAACAGTATCCCAGTTAGTACCAAGCTTATCTTCATCATAAACATAAGCCACCATCTTAACTAAGTCAACAACCCCAGCGAATGAATCTTCAGCACCAATTGGCATTTGAAGTGGTAATGGAGTAACGTTTAACCGTTCACGGATAGTTTGAACTGAGTAATCGAAGTTCGCACCAATCTTGTCCATCTTGTTAGCAAAGACAATCCGTGGAACATTAAAGTCATCCGCTTGACGCCAAACAGTTTCAGTTTGAGGTTCTACCCCAGCTTGAGCATCAAGAACAGTAACGGCACCATCAAGAACACGGAGAGCACGTTCAACTTCGACAGTGAAGTCCACGTGTCCTGGTGTATCGATAATGTTAATCCGGTAGTCCTTCCAAACGGCTGTAGTGGCAGCAGAAGTGATAGTGATACCACGTTCCTTTTCTTCTTCCATCCAGTCCATTTGTGAAGCACCATCGTGGGTTTCACCAATTTTGTGAATCTTACCAGTGTAGTAAAGAATACGTTCAGTGGCAGTTGTCTTACCGGCGTCGATGTGTGCCATGATACCGATATTACGGGTCTTGTCAAGAGGGTATTCACGTTTGTTAGCCATCTTAAAAGTGTATCTCCTTCCAAAATAAGATTGTTTATAATAATTTGTTTCTGTTTAGAAAAAGGGATGACGAGTATATAAATTCATTGCGTCACCCCTATATTTTAACTGGTTAGGCAACCAGTTGCAATTCGCAACTATTACCAGCGGTAGTGTGCGAATGCACGGTTGGCTTCAGCCATACGGTGAGTATCTTCACGCTTCTTAACAGATGCACCAGTGTTGTTTGAAGCATCGATAATTTCACGAGAAAGACGTTCAACCATGGTGTGTTCACCACGAAGCCGTGCATATTGAACAATCCAACGAAGGCCCAAAGTAGTTCGACGGTCTGGACGAACTTCGATTGGAACTTGGTAGTTAGAACCACCGATACGGCGAGCCTTAACTTCAAGAACTGGCATAACGTTTTCCATAGCTTGTTCAAATACTTCTACTGGATCATTACCAGTTTCGTTCTTAATTTCATCAAAAGCTGCATACAAAATCTTAGTAGCAGTTCCGCGCTTACCATCGATCATCAAGTGGTCAATCAAGCTGGTTACCAACTTTGAGTTGTACATTGGATCTGGCAAAATTTCACGCTTTTGTACATGTCCTTTACGTGGCATTACTTAATCCCTCCTATTACTTCTTATCCTTTGGCTTCTTGGTACCGTACTTAGAACGTGATTGCATACGTCCTTCAACACCAGCAGTATCAAGAGTACCACGGATGATATGGTAACGAACCCCAGGTAAATCCTTAACACGACCACCACGGATCAAAACAACAGAGTGTTCTTGGAGGTTGTGACCGATACCAGGAATGTAAGCAGTAACTTCGATCAAGTTAGAAAGACGTACACGGGCGTACTTACGTAAAGCTGAGTTAGGCTTCTTTGGTGTCATAGTACCCACACGAGTAGCAACCCCACGCTTTTGTGGAGATGGAGTCTTAATTTCTTCTTTCTTGAAAGTGTTGTAAACGTAGCCAAGAGCTGGTGACTTTGACTTGTCCTTATGGCTCTTACGGCCCTTACGTACCAATTGGTTAATGGTTGGCATAATTTTTCCCCTTCCTTATTTAAGTCCACACATCCAGGTGGTTCTTTTTTATGAATAAAAAAAGTTTCTAGATGTTATTAAATTATGTGCCTTCGTTGACGCAAGCCTGCCCAACGACAGACACCGACGTTGCTCTAAAAAGCACCTTTCATAGAGTAACACGCTCAAGATAATTATGTCAATAGTAAAACCGGCCTTTTTATTAAGTGGCGAATTTACAATTGAAGTGCAACACAAAGTAAAAAAATAAACCCATACCGGGTAGAATATGTTTAACGACCAAAT
>JBCLSJ010000017.1:0-32352 GCA_041225415.1 Lactobacillaceae bacterium 24-114 | reverse complement strand
TCGAAACTTTGTTCAGTTTTCAAAGGTCTACCTTACTTAGCGATAAGCAGCTAAGTAACAAATTAATTATATCAGATGCTTATTTGAGATGTCAAGAACTTTTTTGAAATAATTTCAAATTTATTTTTGTTTTTCCCTAAACAAGCAACTTAATTATAATAACATGATGTAAATGTAGAGTCAATAGTTTTTTACAAAAAAGTCTAAAACATTAGATGACCAGTCATTCGTGTATATTCATATATGATAATTTATTCATATGTGAATACTAAACTAATTTTCCCGCAATTAATTATTTTGAAAAATTGGTATAGTTAATTTCAAAAACATTTACAAGCAACGATAAAATACTATACACCCTCAGCTATCTAATTGCAAGTCATAGTTTATAAAGCAACAAAAAGCCTGAGACAAGCTAAGTATACTTAACTTTATCTCAGGCTCACTCTATTTTTGACTTTGTAAAACAATATGGCAAATACCACCAATAATTAAACCAGCAATTCCAAATGTCAACCAGCCAAAGCCATCTGCGAAAAACGGAATATAATTAGTAGAGAAACTAACAATGAATTTAACAAAGTTCATTTGACTAAGTGGCGCTGGTAAATTAACAATTAGGTCTAAGACCGCGGGAATTAATATTAACGTCATAGTAATTTGATACATAATCCTGTCCCCACTAAAAAAGGGGGATAATATTCCAAGAATAACTAACATGATTGCTAATGGATAAAGGAAAGTTAGGATTGGCGTTGACCAAGTAATGATTTGGTCAAGGCCAAGATTAGCAACTAAGAATGACAAAAGACAATTAAGCCCCAAGATTACTTTATACGGTAGTTGAGGCAATAGCTGATGAAATTCTTGGGAAAACGCAATTGCGATCCCCATCGCTGTACTCAAACAAGTAACAGTAGTTAAGACAGCAAGTAGAACATCCCCGAACAAGCCCATATAATAATGAGCAATCTGTTGCAAAGTAACTCCCCCATTATCAGCCATAGCAAACTGATGAAGGCTCGTTGCTCCTAACCAGATTAATACAAGGTAGATAATTCCAATTCCAACAACCCCAATTGTCCCACTCTTAATGGTCATCCAAGAAATCTTCACTGAATCATTTACTCCCATTTCACGAATAGCAGTAATAATGGTAATCCCAAACATCAACATCGCTAATGTATCCATTGTATTGTATCCCTGCAAGAAACCATTAGTAAAAGCCTGGTGCATATATGCGGTAGTTGGCGTTGTTGTTTGTGAGTTTCCTAGGGGATGGATAAATGCTAACGTGAAAATAACAAACAGCATAACCAAGAAAACAGGATTAAGGATCTTCCCAATCATTTCTGTAATCTTACCTTCTTGCACAGAAAATGCATATACTAACGCAAAAAATATTGCGGTAAAAATAAGCAAGCCAATTTGAACGTGCTCGGTAGCCAAGTGAGTGGCCACCCCAATCGTATAGGGAACGGTAGCTGTTCGAGGTTCCGCTGAAAAAGGTCCAAGGGTAATCAAAATCAATACTAGGAATACTAACGCATAATGGTGACCAACCGGTTTAGTTAGATCGTAAATTCCATCCGAACGGGTAATACTAATTGCTAATAACGCTAATAGCGGCAATAGGACTCCTGTAACCAAGAAACCCATGCTTGCACTTACCCAGTGTGAACCCGCCATTTGACCTAAATGGACAGGGAAAATCAGGTTTCCGGCCCCAAAAAGCATTCCAAAAATTAACGAGGCAATTGTCAAGGACTGCCTCATTGTTAATTTTGAAGTGTTCAACATAACCAATCCTCTCGTGTTTTTCACAGTTAAAAATAGCAAGTCTTCCTACCCTCGTCAAGGCGGACAAAAGATTTATTTTTTAAGAAATTTAGTAAATTCAATGAATCAGCGACCAATAGTAGGTATAATTATAATATTAAAAGTAGAGGAGGAATTCTCATGTCATTAATGCAAGATACTGCAGAAATTAATAAGACAGATCGGCAAGTTTACCTTGTTTCCTTGCTCCGTAAGAGTCCCGATTTGCCAATGTACTTTGACCAAATGATTTATGACTCATCACAAGCCGGACAAAAGTTCATGAAGAAGCTTGTGGCAGCCTTCGTTCGAGCTGGTTACCGTGAAGAAAAATTAAGTGATGACCACTACAAACTTGATAACGGTCTCGACAAAATTGACTTACGTGGAAAGCTAGAAGACGTTTACCAAGACTAGCTTGGAAAGCTAGAAGACGTTTACCAAGACTAGCTTGGAAAACATATAAATATAAATACGGTCGGTAAAAATACTAAAGGCCCTCATGCCAAAAAGTATTTACCGACCGTATTTTAGTTCCAAATAGTCTATAGTTGCTCTTTATTCCTGCTTTTTTGTCTGAACATGCTTAAGAATGAAGTTTACCGCGAAGCAAGCAGGAATAACTACTGGCGCCAATTCAATCGGTACGAGCAATAAAATAATGATAATTGTCAGTACTGATCGTTCCAAAATCATCGTTAAACTAGCTGATAATACAATAATCGCGTTTACTCGTAGATCCCCTGGCAAAAGCAACGCACAGGCAGATCCTAAAGCTAAGCTCGCAAAAATTGCTGGAAAAATGGTTCCTCCACGCCAGCCCATGGAAAAGCCAAGATTAGTGATGATTGATTTTCCAAAAGCAACCATCAACAAGAAAGGAATGGACATTTTCAACGCTTCTTCACTAAAAGGGACTATTTGAAATTCTCCAGAAAAAAGTACCAGGCCGGTTAGAAGAGAACTAGCTGCCAGAATTAGTCCAAAAATCCCTCCTTGCCAGACTTTACCAAAATGAGTATTTAGCAAGCTTGTCCAATTACCAAGACGAACGAAGAACCAGCCAAAACCCATACCGACTAAAAAGGTAGGAATTGCTGTTAATAAGTTTACCCATTGCCACTGAATGACTTGGTGATGAATACCAAAGACTCCTTCTTCAGGAAAAAGAATAAAAATAATGGTAGCACCAATAACACCAACTACTATAAGGAAAAAAAGCAACATTTTCTTTTGTGTTCTATCCTTAAATAGTTTACCAAATTGTGGAGCCTCTGCTAATTCTTGCTTGGTCATCTTCTCCCACCAAATATTCCCTCTTTTACCGGCTTGTTGTCGAAAATGAAACCAGCGTATCCGGTCTCCCAGCCAATTAACCATACTACTAGTAAGGACCGTTGTTGAAGCTTCCGGACCAACACTTCCCCCAGCCCCCAGGACAAGCAAACCAAGAACAAATGATTTCCACCATTGTTGATAATTGATTTTTCCTTTCATCCTTACATCAACAAGGACTTCCTCAATAATCAGTGGATAATCACCAAGACGTTTGTTCAAATAACCAATTAAAAATCCAAGCGGGATACAGGCGATAAAAGGATACCACTTACTAGAAATCCCCAAAACTGCAGGTCCTATTTTCCAAACAAGGTGAATCACCCAATTAACTAGATTTAGATACGCCGCCGTCAGCATCCCGATAATTAAACTCCACACGACAGCATACACGCCAATATTCATTCGCCAATATTTCATAATTCAACTCCATATTTTTCTCTCTAACTATTAATTCTTAAGTATAAGATTTGTTTCCAGATTTCTCATCATCTAAAATGATAATAAAGTATCAGCTAGAATTGATTATCGTTGGAAGGTATTGTACTTATGTCAGCCACTTCTTTCAAGACTAAATTTACCATTATTTTAGCTGTCTCCTTCATCAGTTTGGGAGGATTTGCTAGCTTCACAACGATTATTTCTCCACCGACTGCTTTTGCGACCCAAGTTAAAACTACTTCTATTAAACTAAATGAAAATCAAGCGGTGGAAAAATTTAACCAGAAATTTCCTAATACCAATATCAACAAGATATCATTAAAAGTCATTAACGGTAAGTACCAGTATAAGATTTCGGGTTTCAACAGTAAAAGAACTTATGTTGCCAAAATTGATGCCAAAACCGGTAAAGTTACATCTGCTGTCTCCGAAAAGGGGCGTAATTCTGAAAACAAGGGTTCACTTGACCTAACCAAAACTATTCGACGAACCGAAGCCAACCATATTGCCGAAAAAGTTGTTAAAAATAGTAAAGGAATTAAGTGGCAGCTAGAAAGCAGGGATGACACAGTCATTTGGAAAGTGACAGTACGCAAGAATTCACAAAAAAGCATAGTTAAAATTAACGCACTAGATAAGAAGATTATTTCAGTGAATAAGAATTAATTATTAGAGATGAGGCCAGAAAAATTTCGTGTTTTTCTGGCCTCATTCTTAATCCACCGCCCTACATAACTGTAGCTTTTCAGTTTCTATTTAAATCTCTTTGCATATTCCGCTAAATACTTGCTGGTTAAACTTGTTGGGTGGTTAATTAAGTCAACTGGCGATCCCTTTTCAACGATTTGCCCACCGTTTTTACCGCCCCGTGGCCCCATATCTAATATGTAATCTGCATTTATAACCAGGTTCAAATCGTGAGTAATCGTAATAATTGTCGCTCCTCGATCAATTAATTGTTGCATAACCCCCACTAAAGTTTTGACATCTAGTGGATGGAGACCAATTGTCGGTTCATCAAAGACAAATAATGTCGTCTTTTGATTATGGTTTAGGTGCTTGACTAGCTTCAATCGCTGTGCCTCTCCACCTGACAAACTTGGGGTACTTTCGCCAAGATGGAGGTAATCCAGACCAACTTCCTTCAGTAATTCCAGTTCACGCTCAATTTTTGGTTCGTCAACAAAAATCGGTAATGCTTCTCGAATATCTAATTTTAAGATATCAACGATTGAGTATCCATGCCACTCTACTTGTTGAACCTCTTTATTGTAACGATTACCAGTACATACTGGGCATACCTGTTGCATATCCGGCAAGAACTGAATATCGAGGGTCACCACTCCTGCTCCACCACAGTTAGGGCAGGCCCCTTGCTTATTATTGTAAGAGAAGTAGGTTGGAGTGTAGTGCCTTGCTTTTGCTAACGGCTGAGCAGCGAATAATTTCCTCAAATTATCCATAATACTAGTGTAAGTAGCGACCGTTGACCGCTGTGTCTTCCCAATTGGAGCCGCATCGACACTGACCACGTCTTTTAGCGGTGTTTTTAACACCTTCATCTGCTTTGGTAATGGCTTCCCTGCCGCTTGATCCTTAATTGCAGGTATTAGGCTATCTAAAATCAGACTAGTCTTCCCGGCTCCGGAAAAACCTGTGATTGCACTTATCCGATTAATTGGCAATTTTGCCTTAACGTCTTTCAAGTTATAGTAGTTCTTAACTTCGAAGTCAATTTTATCCTTCGAAGGAACCTTCATCGGATCGCGCACCATTAAATCAGCAGTCCCATTTAGATAGGGACCAATCTTGGAGTTTTTATCCTTTTTTATTTTTTCAATAGTTCCTTGGGCGACTACTTGTCCGCCGAGTTTGCCAGATCCGGGACCAATTTCAATGATCCAATCGGCCGCTTTAATAATATCCACATTATGGTCAACTACTACCAAAGAGTTACCCTGAGCAATCAACTCCCGAAAAACATTCAACAGCCCTGCAATGTTGTCTGGATGAAGACCGATTGAGGGTTCATCTAAAATATAAAGGACTCCTGTTGTTTCTGTCCGTAACGTTCGCGCTAATTGAATTCGTTGTAATTCCCCAGTTGATAAGGTATTACCGTTCCGCGAAAGTGTTAGGTAATCTAATCCTAATTCAAGGAGTGGACGTAGGTTGTCGTCAAACTCTTTAAATAAGCTGTTCGCCATCTTGTGCATATTAGACGGCAGTTTTACCATAACATTCTTCTTCCATTGATTAAGACCACCTAGCGTTAGGTCACTCACTTGGGCAATATTCAAGCCACCTGCCAACTGCTTGAGTAGCTTCGGCCTCAACCGAGTTCCATGACAGACTGGACACGTCGAATAATGAAAAAACTCACTAATTCGTTTTTGGGCCCGTTCACTTTTACTGGACTTGGCTGATTCCAACACGGCTGCATGAGCATTTTCATATAAAGCATTAAAGTCATGAAAAACCCGACCAGTTCCTGAATGGAAATCCATTGTAAAGATTTTCTGTGGTCCCTTCATCACAAAGTCTTTTTCTTTAGTAGTAAGGTTTTTGTATGGAATATTAATGCGAACGCCCGCTTGCTTAGCAACTTCAGGCATAAAATTACGTCCAGGCAAATGCCAAGATGCCACCGCGCCGTCCGCAATACTCAGATTTTCATTTGGCACCAACTTACTTTCATCAATTTCCCGAACCCTCCCTGTACCCTGACATGTTCGGCAAGCACCGTCTGAGTTAAAGGCAAAATCTTCAGCACCAAAAGCTTTAAAGTGAGTCTCACACTCTGGACAAGTCAATGCCCCCATTTCATCCCCCGACTTACTCATCGCTTCCGCAATATCTAAACTTGGTTTTAATCGGTGACCATTAGGACAAACCGGTGATCCTAACCGTGAAAAAATTAACCGAATCATATTAAAAATTTCGCTCATTGTCCCAACAGTTGCCCGTTCAGAAGGAATAGATGGACGTTGTTTGAGTGCTAAGGCCGAGGGAATATGCTTAACGCTTGTCACGTCGGCTTGGGCCCCAAGCTTAATCCGGCGACGAGTATAGGTAGACAAAGCTTCCAAATATCGACGTGATCCTTCTTCATATAATATCCCCATTGCTAAGGAGCTTTTTCCCGAACCAGATAATCCGGAAACTGCAACAAACTTATTTAACGGAATATCAATATCAACGTTCTTTAAATTATGTACCTTGGCACCACGAACTTCGATTTTAGTAGGTAACTTCGCCATTTTTCTCCTCCTCGATATTTTACTCCTAGTCTATCATTTTAAGGCGTTTCCATTCACCGCAATAAAATAATAAATATTATCTTTTATCAGTACAATTTTGACCAAACAATATTCGCAAGGCGTTTTGTTTGTATAATTCAAATTATAAAAATATAATGAAAGTGGATTAGGAATTATGGCTATTATTATAGGAGGTAATTTTTATGGCTGATTATGCAAAGCGCCAACTTAAAGCTTTAGATCGTATTGCTAAGAAGATTGCAGATGCTGAAGGGCACCTTACAAAGATTGAAGACAGTATCGATAACAAAGAGCATCGGACAGCTCAACACGAGACAATTAAGGATATTAAATCAATTCTTAAGCACGCCTACAAAGTTGACAAAGATGCCGACAAGTTAGATGAAACTGCCGGTGAAGGTCACAAGGACTCAGCTGAAAATCACTACATCTACATGGAAGACGAAGAGACTGTTATTAAGGACCTTCAAACAGAATTCAAGCAACTTGACGAAAAGTTAGCACAACTTACTGACTCTGAAGGTGACAAGATCAAGGCCTTCCGGGCAGAACACCACTACCTCGAAAAGGCTAAGGAAATTCTTGAAAAGAGTGGTAAATACCACCCAGAAGAAGACAAATAATTGATAATTCCTAATACCAATCTTTAGGTTGTTTAATTTAAAGACCACTTATCCCCGAGCTCTGATCAGCCCATGAAATAAGTGGTTTTTATTTTAGTTTAAATGATAAATAACAGCATCCCACATACCATTCCCCAAATAAATCCAGCAATTACATCTCGAGGAAAATGCACTCCTCCAATTACTCGTAAAACACCTAGGGCTATTGCCAAAAACAGGAGAAAAATCCCTAAGTAAGAATTTAATAGTAGGCCACACATTGCAATCACCGTAGCAGAATACATATGGCGACTAGGAAAAGAATCGCCTGTCTTTTTTCGGGAAATCAAGGGTGAAATATCATAACGTTCATAAGGACGGGGGGCATTAAGAAGCTGGCGCAAAATTGAAAGAAAGATAAAGCCTCCTGCTGGGATAAGAATAAATTTACCAAGCTCATACAAGCTACTCATCCCGGCTGCAATCAACATGAATATGTATCCCACATACATTATCATAACAATTATCTGGTTGGAAAGCTGTATTGTTTTAATAGCTACTTTTGACTGGCGGAAAGGGGCTGTAATGCAGTCATAAAAATGCTGATAGTTTTTCATTAAGGTAACTCATTTCCGGCAGCTAAGTAGAGATCATACCATTCCTGACGGGTTAATTTAATCTCGCTGCCCTGTGTACTATCTAAAATATGTTCTAATGTCATTGTCCCCACAATGACCTGCATGTGGGCCGGATGACGAAGAATCCATGCCACCGCAATCCCATTTTTCCCAACACCATACTTTTTTCCTAATTTTTCTAGGAGCGCATTTAATTGAGGAAATTTCTCATTATTTATAAAGCTGCCTGCAAACGTTCCGTATTGGAATGGCGACCAAGTTTGAAGGGTAATCCTTTTCAGACGGGCATATTCAATCAAGCTCCCATCATGGTCAACTGACTCTTCATCTGTCATATTGGTGTGGAAACCGAAGTCAACCATTCCTGTATGTCCCAATCCAAATTGAACCTGGTCAACTAGGAGACGTTGGCCACATGCAGCTTGAAGCAGGTCAATTTGGCGAGGACTAAAATTTGATACCCCAAAGTGGCGGACTTTTCCCGCTGCTTGTAGTTCATCAAAAGCTGCCGCAACCTCATCGACTTCCATTAGTGCATCTGGTCGATGGATTAATAGGGAATCTAAGTAGTCAATTTTCATTCGTTGCAAAATACCATCAACTGCAGCTAAAAGGTGTTTCTTTGAGGAATCGTAGCGAGTTATTTGGCCACTTTCATCGGCAAAAAGACCTGCCTTAGATTGAATATAGAAGTCTTCCCTGCCGAGCCCACTTTGCTGAAAAGCTTGGCCGAAATGGATTTCTGAAGACCCTCTTCCTAATTTGGGGTCACGACCATAAATATCAGCAGAATCAATAAAGTTAACTCCTGCTTCATGAGCGGCTATCAACGCTGCCGTAGCTTTATCAACCGACAAAGTTCCCATCCGCATTATTCCCAGGGCAACATTGGAAACTTCCCAATCTGTTCCACCAATTTTAACCTTTTTCATATTGTCCACTCCCTTCTTCATGAGCTTTTCAGTATATTTTTAAAAATTTTCGGTACAACAATGGGGCTCAACGCTCGGTATAACCAAACGCTGAACCCCTATCGTTACTTATAAGGGAGATAACGTAAAGATATAATTCCTCTACTACGCTCCCTCTCTTTTGGTCAGGGCGGTATGTGGGATTCGAACCCACGCGTGCCGGACCCACAAACCGGTGTGTTAACCAACCTTCACCAATACCGCCATAACAATTACTAAATTATTATATCATGCGAATCCTTGAATGATAAGCATTTTTTATTTTTCTTTGTGAGGACGTTCTGCTCACCCTGATTCTTTAACCGTGTTATAGTGGTGATACAGGAAGAGGTCGTTAAGCTAAGGAGGCATCGATAATGCGTAATTTTACTCATAACGAATTAGCTACATATGATGGTTTAGAAGGGCGTCCTGCCTATATTGGTGTGCGCGGAAATGTTTATGATGTGTCTGAGGTCCCAGAATGGCAAGGTGCTGAAGTTCATGGCAATCTCTTTGGGCACGATTTATCCGACGTTGATTATCAAGAAGCTGCTAAGAAATATTCTCCAATAAATAAGCTACCATTGATTGGTAAACTGGTTGATTAGAAAAGACAATAACGGCTCTCTCCGCTTTAGTAATAAGGTACCGCATAATTGTTAGACCTTTGTTTAACAATTATGCGGTACTTTATTTAATTTACTTCTTAATTAAACAACGGATGATCAATCTAAAATTAATCACAGATACAAAACCTTGAACAATTAGTATTCTCTCCTGATCTTCCTATTTTTAATCCATCACTAGGGCAACGTTTCTACAACATTCCTTCTTCAAAGATTACTTTATCGGTTATTGATGAGACTACGCTAGTAAAATATTATTTTACGAATTATAAGTCTTACTAGCTTACGTATTACGCATTCTAATATAGAAAAATCATCTTCCAACTATCCGATTCCATTTCAATTTATCTCAGGTTCTCGCGAAGCCACTGAGTATACAAAGAACGGCCATCCAATGGTTCGTGTGGATGGCCGTTCTGCAATACGTTTATTATTCCGCTATAATCAGATGTCCCAAGCAAATCTCAAAATCAATTATCGGCAAACTCCTTATTGGGGATACCGACCAGATAGTTCATCATGCCGAAGCAACTTATTCTTGGGATTTCCTCAAACATTTCTCCCGTAATTCATTCGGCCAGATTATCGAAAATTAGTTATTTGGTCGTGCCTGCTCAGATTGTGAATTTAAAATATACCTTCTAATCAAACTTAAGACTTCTTGATTTTGTGGTAGCGCTGAATGTTGCGCTAATCTTCCCGTAACCGTAATTTGAGTGTAGTGCTTAACAATTCCCTGATAAATATATTTTCCAGCAAGCACACTACTTAATGGTACCAATCCATCTTCGACATAATTTTCCGACCCAGCAATTGAGTACATCGTTAAATTACTAGGTAAATTTTTGCGGTTTTTAATGAAATCCGTCAGCATTTGTGTCCGTCGACTTGAAGGTTCCGCAAAGTTATAAGGCGTCCCGATTGTCATTAACTTCTTGATGCGAATTTGCCGCTCATTGAAATAGTGTTCTAGGAAATAAGTGTAGATTAAGCCACCATTCGAATGACCGATTCCTTTAAAATTATTGAAATTGTACTGCGCTTTTAACTGGTTAAAGGCCGCATTAAACATACGGGCCTGCTTTTTGATGTTACTGTAACCGTCATGATTATTTTCAAAACCGACAACAATAAAAGGTTCGTTATCACCCTGCCTTATCTGCCCACTATAAGTAATTTTGCCATTATTATAAACCTTCACTTTTAACAAGCTATGATTTTGGCGGTCTCGCTGGTTAATTTTTGCCACAAGCGTATCAAAACGGTTAACCGACGCACTACTTCCTGGGATCATAATCACCGGTGACATTTGTGATTGCTGGCGCTTTTCAAGAATACTAACACTCTCGCGAGACCAGCAATAAGAAACAATAGTTAAAAGAACAAGGATAATTATCGAAGAAATAACAATTATTTTGTGGCGCTTATTTATCTTCATTTTGAAATTCCTCCTGCTCCTTCACTAAGCGTTCCTCAACTGCAAATGCTAACTTGATAAAGGGAATGTAAATTATTATATCCATAATCACTAATAAGATCGAAAGAAAAAGTGCTCGCCAATCTCCACCAGTTCCAATAAATGGAATTAGTATTCCCGGTGTGCCACTTGGAATAGGATAAACCACCGGAGGAACTGCATGAATGAAAATAAACACACTAGCAATTACCATATTTGCAATCGGTAATAGGATGAAAGGAAAAACATAGACTGGATTAAGGAAAACACGGGAGCCAAATAAAATCGGTAATCCATGGTTAAAAATTGCTGGAAAAACACTTAATTTCGCTATTTCCTGCTGATTTCTCTCACGCCCAATCCATAAAATGCCAATTACTAATGCTAAGGTAACCCCAATTCCGCCAAAATTGGCAAAACCATTATAAAGAGAAGACGGCGTAAAAGGATAAGGGACAGCAAATGACTTATGAGTTAAGGCATAAGTTAAATTATTCTGTACCTCATTAGAATACGCATTGATAGTAATATTAGCTGGCTCTGTAAAGCCTAACCAAACTAAAAGCGTATTAAAAAACGATAATGTGATATTAAGGAAATAATTGCTATGACGACCAATTAGTGATGAGATATACTGCGTTGTAATAGCATCGAGGTTAAATGTCCGCCATATAGCATATAAGGTATGGAGCAGGAAGGCACTAGTAAAGGAGATTGTAAATGGCTTAAGATTTTTGAGGACCCTTTCCATTAACTTCCTGCTACCTAAGCGAATGTCACTCAACGTAAAATGGTACCCCCATTTTACAAAAGTTACTCCTACAAAATAGCCTACGAGACTGCCAATAATTAACCATCCTGCACCAAAGTAACGCGTTTCAAGTGTTTGACCTCCACGAACGCTGTGATAAAAGACTAGTACATAACAAATCATTGCACATACTCCAGCAATTAAATTGCTCTTTTTATATCGGCGCGTAGTCATAATTGCACTGACAAATGCCGTATAAGCTGCCAACCAGCCAACTGTTATCATGGTTGCATCATTAAAAAGTTGGCGAAAAAATTGACGTTGTGGCAACCAGTGTTGAACATATAAAACATTTGCCAAGAAACCATTACGCGCCAAAAGATTATCACTAATAATCCAAACAATGGTTCCAATTAAAGCAACCGGGAATAACATTATCATTGTCTCACGAAAGATTTGGACGAATGACAGGCGATTAAACCACATTGCCCACTTAATTAGTTTTTCTTTTTTTTCCATAAGTCTTCCTCATCAAAAATTAACTTTAAACTACAAGAAGCCTGAGCCATTTACCGGTCTCAGGCTTTAGCATTTATTCACTTACGATTACCAATGACTTAATTGCTTCACGCTTATCCATTGCTTCATATGCCTTCTGAATTTCACCAAGACTGAAGCGCTTAGTGAAGACTTTTCCGGGGTGGATTTCACCCTTTAATACTGCATCAAGTAGGACGTTACGGTCATAAGTAGTTACAGAAGCGATGCCTCCACGAAGGCCAATATTCTTCCAAAAAAGATTGTTAGATGCGGGTTCAGTCTGCGGAACACCAACCCGACCAATAATTGCTCCTGGACGAGCTAACTTGCCCGCTTGTTCACTAGCAGATACAGCACCAACACACTCAAGAACAGCATCAACACCATTGCCATCAGTTAATTCAAGAACCTTCTTAACTGCATCATCGCCACGTTCAGCAACAATATCAGTAGCACCAAATTCCTTAGCAAGCTTTGCCCGATCTTCGTGGTGACTTAAAGCAATAATCCGCTTAGCACCACGTAATTTAGCACCAATTACCCCACAAAGACCAACAGCACCATCACCAATCACGGCAACTGTATCGCCTTCTTTAACTTCTGCACTTGCAGCAGCGTGGTAACCAGTTGCCATCACGTCAGCTAGAGTTAAGAGGTCGTTTAATTGTTCGTCAGTGTAGTCTGCTGGTTGACCAGGAATCTTTATCAATGCCCAGTTAGCGTTAGTAAAACGAAGGTATTCTCCTTGGTAACCACCATTGCCACCAGCTTCTTGGTTCATGCAATTACCATCAAAGCCAGCTAAACAAGCAGCACAGTGACCACACCCATGAGTAAATGGTGCAATTACAAAGTCGCCAGGCTTAACATCTTTAACGTCTGCGCCAACCTCTTCCACAATTGCAATTGCTTCGTGACCGACTAACGATCCTTTTTCACGGTCAGCAATGCCACGGTACCACCAAAGGTCAGATCCACACACACAAGCACGAACAATCTTCAAAATCGCGTCGGTCGGCTTTTGGATAGTTGGCTTTTCAACTTCATGAACTTCCATCTTGCCGGGTTCCATAAATACAGCTGCTTTCATTTATTTCCGCTCCTCTACGTTTTTAGTTAACAATATACAATATAAACCTTCGAGTCGACTACAAGGCAAGAATTTTTTACTTTAATATTTAAAAATGCGAGTGGGAATTAACTTTTTCGACAAGGCGGTGGCTAAGCCCAAACGATGATTAGCATAGGATAGGCTGATTATCGTTTGAAATTAACCTCGATCCTTGTGGTTAAGTTCCACGTTATCTTGCTATTATTCGTGAAAACCATTGAGGCTGAGAGAAAAACAAAGTTTTCTCCCAGCCTCACATCCTTTATTCATCTTTATCCGTATTGTCAAGCATCTTTTTCTTTCTTAATTCATAGTATTCTTCTTCCTCTAAGAAAGGCATGACATGATCTTCAAAATGATCTAACTTGTATGATAGGTAATTAAGGGTCTTGTCGAGCTCATTGCGCTTAGCTAACAAGGTTTCATATTGTTCTTTTACTAGCGACTTTTGCGCATCCCTGCTATCCTGGTGTGCATTATATAGGTCAACAAATTCAATTAAGGACTCTACGGACATGCCGGCATTGCGCATCGCCTTAATAAAAAGCGCCCACTTAATTTCATTTTCAGTATAATCCCGATATCCACTACTATTGCGAGGAACCTTGGGAATCAGTCCGCTATTTTCCCAGTAACGCAATGTTTCTTTGGGAATACTTAAACGCTCACTTGCTTCTTTAATATTCATCTAGCTTCCTCCCGTAGTTTATTTTCTATTCTAACACGTTAAGCGAGTTCCTCTTCTTCAACCATCTTTTCCATTTGAGTGAGTTGGTCAACTAAGCATTGGTGATCTTCCTTTAATTGGTCAACTTGCTCATTAAGGAGACTTAGTCGTGCTGGAAGAGCCTCCTTACCTAGCTTCACTAACTTGACATATTCTATTTGAAAATCAGGAGAAATATTCATCATATTTAGTAGTTTAGCGTATTTAACCCATCGAACATCCGCGCCAGTAAAAGTTCTTAATCCGTTACTATCACGTGTAACAGGTGGAATCATTCCGAGACGTTCCCACCGACGAATTGTATCGGTAGAAATAGAAAGTTTCTCTGCTACTTGTTGAATGTTCATTGTTGTACTCCTTTAGTTTAATTCTTTAAGCCATTTTGCTAAATTTTCGGATCCTTCGTGCGCGGGTAGAACGTTCAGCTTACCCGCCCACTGTTTCAATGTTTCCTCATACCCATTTGCCATTCCAGCATCAGTATAAAAAGATCCTACTTTACCAGAATAACCTTGAATTTCTGCCAAGAAGGTGTGAACTGGCGTGGCCGGTGCCCCTCGCCATACAGGACTACCAACTAAGATAAGATCATATTGGTCGGTGTTGGGAATTTCATTCACTAATTCAGGATATTGATTATTTTTAATTTGTGCAGTCGCAATTTCGTCAGTTTTATACATATCTGGATCAAAAGTATTATCAGGTACTTCAATCTTATACATATCAACCTCCTTCAATAATTGCTTCAGCTCGTGTGCTACACTTTTCGTTTTTCCTGATCTTGAGTAAGTCGCTATTAGTACTTTTGACATTATTTTGTCCCCTTTTCTACGTCCGTCATTACATCCTTACTTGACAGTTTATTGATTATGGAAGTAACTGACATTAATCTAGGTATTACGCTTAAAATTGCCATTTTTTATTTGCTTCCTAACGTCTATTTGGCGTTCCAGCAATCGTGATTAAAAGCACTATAAATAAAATACTAAGTCCAACTAATTGATTTACCATCATGTCCCTTCCTCCTCAGATTCTATATTGATTCTAATTATGATTATGTAGGTACTATAAACCTTAAAGTTTGCTGTAAGGCAAGTCCTTTTTAGAAAAAACGAAGCTGGAAGATAACCTCCTCGACAAGGCGGTGAGCTAAGGATAGAACGAAGATTAACGGTACGGGCTGATTATCGTTCTATTCTTAGCCTCAAGTCTTACGGTTACGACGCAAAGCTAGCAATCGCGGAAAAGACAGTGACAATCACTGTAATAATTGACCAAAATTTCTTCATGATTGGACTCCTTCTTTCCTTAATTAAATATTTGGTTCGCATAGTGATTAAAGATTTGCGCAATTGTTTGCGGACTATGGGTACCATTTGATGCTTGATAATATTTCAGATTTTGACGATTAAATTCTGGTAAGCGACGCATTGCATTGATCTGTGGTGTCATTGATCCAGACGTGCCATCATTAGCACCAACACCAGCTAAGACCTTAAATGACAAATTAGGATTAGCCTGGACTGCCTTTGCGAGTTGCCATGCTGTTCGTATACTTGCAGTAGACCCGCCATCATCAGCAATCGTCCAACTATCGCCTGCCATTGGGAGGAAGCTGCTAAAGTATGGCAATTGGTATTCGAAAACATACCAAGTAGTAATGCTCCCCATTGAAAAGCCGCCAAATGCCCGGTGATTTCGTGAATTTCTCAATTCTGCTTTGCTGGTGCCAGCAGCATAAGTACTGTAGTGACCTTCAACGGCGGGTACGAGGTCGTCCACTAATTCATTTTGCGCAAAAGCCCGATTTAAGCGGTTATCACGGTAATAATTTGAAGTAACAAAACTTCTCGCTGGATAGTAGGTAGGAAATACGATAATCGTATCCTTTAAGCGTCTATTTTGATTTAACCGGTCTAATAGGCGTTTAAATCGCCCATCCCTAAAGAAATCTTGGCTGCTTTCCGTTGATCTGTGTAATAAGTAAACAACGTTATATTTTTTAGAATTGGTATAGTCTGTTGGCAGATAGACTAAGGCTTGCTTATTGTACTGACGACCTTGATACTCAGTCTGATACCGAATCGTTTCCGTTCGCGAAGCAGCCTTAGTATGATCTGAATTAAATAAAATCATTAATCCAAGAACACCTCCAACAATTAGCACCATTTTCGAGAGTCTCGCAAACATTAGTCTTCCCTACTTTCTAGTTATTATTCTGAAGGAGACCATTGCGTTGTAAGAAACGCCGTAACTGTGCATTGTTATTATCATAGCGGAACCCAGGCTTGATCGTTGCACCATCAGCCTTTGCTAAACGACGCATTGTTGGCATCGAATCTTTCATGGGGGTACTCATGCTAGTGGTAAAAGGAATGATCGTCTTTCCCCGGAAGTCATAAGTATCAAATAAGGAGTGAATTACCATTGGTGGTTGTTGCCACCATGTCGGGAAACCAATTAAAACCGTGTCATATTGATCTAAGTTAGGAATGTTGCGCCGCCGTTCCCGGTCTGCTACCCGGGCATAATTGTCATACCCCTTCGGATAAGCCTTAGCTCGTTGTAACCGGACAATATCAGCGCCTGTATCACGTTGAATCTGTTCCGCTGCTTCTTTAGTTGTTCCAGACATTGAGAAGTAAATAATCAATGTTCGATTATTTGAATCAGCTCGAACTTGTTGAGTTTGTCCAAAACCAATACCCATTGCTAAAACTGTCACGGCTGTTGTTAAGATGGAAATAATCCATCGGTTCTGCATTCGCATAATTACTCACTTCCTAAATTTATATTTTTAATTGTGAGTAGTATAGACCTTATAGTCTACTTCAAGGCAAGCGATACAAACAAAAATAAAAGCCTAGGGAAGGCAGAAATTTCCCCTAGGCTCCTATTTTTAATTAACCAATTAATTAATCGGTCCAAATATCTTTTGCAATATTAAATGCAGACCAAGCATTTGGCCAGCCAACATAGAAGGCTAATTGTGTAATCACTTCAACAATCTCGTCCTTAGTAACACCGTGTTCTTTAGCCAATTTCATATGTGCTGGAAGTTGAGCAAATGCCCCCTTAGTAATCAATGCTGAGACGGTTACCATACTCCGATCACGAAGGTTTAATTCCTTTTCCCGGAACCAAACTTCGCCAAATAATACGTCATCGTTTAATTCCGCAAACTTCGGAGCAAAATCTCCTAAGTTGTCACGTCCTGCAGTTTGTTTCTTAGCCATTATTAACTACTTCCCTCCTACACTTTATTTGCCTAATTTATAATATTCTTCATCAGTAACGGGACTAAACCATTTCTTCATTATAGTTGGTTGACCCATCAGGATTTGTGCCTTGATAAATCTCGGCAGTATTAAAGAAGCGGTAACCCATGTCATAAGCAGCACGGATTGTCTTCACAGCTTCATCCACATCAGTTGGTTTACCATATCCATGAGAAAATCCCATACAACCAAGGCCAATTGCTGTTACTTTTAAATTGTTTCCTAATGTCCGTGTTTCCATAAAAATATCCCTCCATTTTTCAACATTGGTATTCTAAACCTTAAAGTCGACTTTAAGGCAAGCACTTTATTTATGGGTACCACGCAAAATATTTAAACCGGCAATAAGCATAATAACGGCCAACACAACCATCCATGCTTGCGCGCGATCAATTATTACTGATGGTGAAGTAATTCCTGCAACCATTTCAGAAACAATAGATACTCCCACAGCTCCACCAATTTGGTGAACTGTATTAACAACTCCAGAAGCAGCCTCAGCAATATCACCAGATGTATCAGCAACCCCAGCAACTGTCAACGGACTCATAATTAATCCCTGACCGATACCGATAAAAACCATTGGTAATGCCGCGCCCAGCCAGTATCCTTGTTGGATGCCAATAATCGCCCCTAATGCTAAGCCAAAGGTATCAATAAGTGCTCCACTAATAAGTACAGCAGCATTGGAAAAGCGGAAAGTTAAGCAGGCAACGAGAAGAGGAAGATTTTAATGCCTCTATATTTTCGTTAGGCTCCTATTTTATTATTCACTTTGACAGATAACATTAATAGTTCTAATAATAAGATGTAAGAAAAACACCAAATTTAGGAAAGTAGAATTATGATAAATAACGAACTGAAAAAAATGATGTATATCGCCTTTACCTTAGTAATACTAGTTTTAGTGATTATTAATATATTTTTTCTATGTCATAAGGATTATGCCTCAGTCGGTACATATAGTAGTCGAGTTAGAATGCTAAACAGATTAAAACATCCCAATATTAAGCATTCATCAGAAATCGGAAGTTACCCCCCCCCATTAAAAAGCAAAAAAATATAAAACTAATTGCTATACGAAATCAATCTCTCCTATATGTCCTTGATAAAAATAACGTCATCTATATTATAAACGCTAAAATTAATTGTAAGCCTAGAACAACTGTAATTAATGCTTCTCGTGGCGAACTTACTTATCATGTCAATAATGGTATAGAAAGCATCTCTACTAATTGGCTCAGTTTTGCTCAACTTGGCTATATCGAGTCTCCTGTTTCCATCAATGGTAAACAAGTCCACGGGAATTGGATAAAACGTAAGCAATATGTATCCAACACTATTGAAGTGTCTAAACCTGATGCTAAATGGTTACAGACCTTGCCTAAAAATACCCAACTAATTATTAAATAGGAGGAAAGAGGGATGAAGGCTCAAATAAACTTACACTTTATAAAGCATATCCTTGTAACTGACTTATTTATTTTCTTGTTTCTAATTTTCTATAACATTCTTGGCCTAGTATTGCCTTTTATTAAGGTACGATTAGCAATCATGGTATTACTTTTATTAATTATTGATATATGCTTAATATCAATTAAGTTAATAAGCCTAAAACAGGAGGTACAATAATCAAAAAATCGGAGTTAGCCGTCATAAGCTAGCTCCGATTTTTATTAGGGAATATTCTTAATATACTGGGCGATTGCTACCTTGAGTATCAGGATCAGCAATCCCTAAACTATCATTGCTACCAAATGCTGGATCAGCAACAATCTTTAATACAACGTCAGCAATACTTTGACGCGAACCAGATACACCAACAAATTCATCGTCCTTGTGAGTAATCGTGTACTTAATTTCATCGCGATCATTTAACCATGGCAAACGCAAAGTAGTGTAATCAAGACCTGATTCTGCTGCTAATCGGTCTGAGACAACTGCTGCATTATCATCAGTTACAGTCCCACCAAAGCAGGTTTCGCGATTCCATCGACCAAATTCACCAGGAACTTCATCGTAGATACCCAATAAATTAGTGAGGATTAGACGATTAACTCCGTGCTTCTTCATTGCATTGATAATGTTATGAGTAGGACGGTTATGTCCCGCATCATCATGATCAATCACCGCATTGAAGACCATATCTTGTCCTTCAACAGCTTTTTCAACATCATCAGGGTTATTTAAATCTCCCTCCATAATCGTCACGCGAGGATTATCAGCTAAGTCATTGAGTCGACTGCTATTACGCAAGAATAGGGTCAATTCGACATCCTTAAATTGGTCTTCGTTAAGGATACGATTTTCAACGATGCGAGCGAGTTGTCCGTTTGCTGCTAAAATTGCTAATTTCATTTCTATTCCTCCACATCAATTTGATTAATAGTAACGCTTGTTCTTGTTAACCTTGGCAATTTCTGCCATTTCTTCATCGGTTAACTTAAAGTCAAAGATATCGTGGTTATCATGAATATGTGCAGGGTTAGTTGAACCTGGAATTACGATAAATCCCATTTGAGTGTGCCAACGAAGGATAATTTGCACGTTGGACTTCCCATACTTTTCTGCCAGTTTAGCGAAGATTGGTTCATTAATTAAGGACTGATCACCTGAGCCAAGGGGATACCAAGCCATCAGACGAGTGCCGTATGGTTCAAGGATTTCCCGTGCTTCTGTTTGGGGAAAGTATGGATGTGCTTCCGCTTGCAGTACTTGAGGCTTAATTTCCGCAAAGTTCATGATGTCTTTTAATAATGAAGCACTTCGATCAAAGTTAGAAATACCAATTGCCTTAATTTTGCCATCTTTGTAGGCTTTTTCCAATGTCCGGTAAGCTGTCATCCAGTCACCAGTAGGTTGGTGAAGAAATAACAAGTCGATGTAATCAAGGCCTAAACGGTCCAGCGCATTATCAACTGCATCTGGATCATTGTATGAAGTAGTCCAGAGCTTAGTACTTACAAACAAGTCATCACGGTTTATCCCTAAATTTTTAATTCCTTGACCAACACCGTCTTCGTTGTAGTAAGCCTCGGCAGTATCAATTAAATGATAGCCATCCATAAGGGTTGCTTCCACTGCTTTTTGAGCACCACTAGATGACATTTGAAAAGTTCCTAAACCAACTTCTGGCATCTTTATACCATTGTTCAAAGTAAATGTTTCTTCCATCATTTTCACCTCATTATTTTCGATATCCTTTCAACGATTTCTATCCTAATCCTTGAAGTGAACTATAAGGCAATACTTTTTTCAAAAAAATTTACTTATACTTAGTTCGATAAACTTTGATGCTCAGCACACATTTGACGGACACACTTCTTCATTTCTGCAATATCGAGGACACTTTCCGCAAATTCTTTTCGGACTAATTCATCAGGAAGGTACTCATCATATTTATCAAATACCGGTACTTCATTAGGATAGACGAGGTCGAGCGGATCAAAGTCTTTTGCCGCTTCTTCACTAATGATTTGGAAAAATTCGTCTGTTGTTGCATCCATCGCAAACTCCATAAAATATGGTCGCGATGAATTAAAGCCCCTCAGATTAAGTCGTTTTGCACATTTAATCCGCAATAAGCGTTCAAGAGCGAGGAAAGCATAACTTCCTGTCCACGGAAATAGGCACCACATCTTCCCGCCTAAATTAATCAATTGTTTCTCAGGGAGTCCAGCAACATTAGCGGTATCGCGAGCCTGAGTTAGTCGTGGTTGGGCATTATTCATTAAGTAAGGGTACATGGTCTTTTCTGCTAATACCTGGCGCATCCGGTGCAAAATCTCCGGTTGAATATCTCCTGGTACATCTCCAAAGTAGGCAGGAATGTGGCCCTTTACCTCGTGACAATAAACTTGGTGGCGTTGGCGATCAACATCTTCAACCACCCAGACGCGTCCGGCAATAGCAATCTTATCTCCAACCGGCGGCGGTTTAACAATTGTCCCTAATTCTTCTGCTCCGGCATGGACACTGAATTCAACATTTTCTTGGAAGACTGCGTAAAATTTGAAGTTATTGGTTACTCGCTCCCCAGCTAGTCCAACGATTAACCCGCCATTCTCGGTTTGTTGGATTTGATTAGTCTTAATCAAGTACCGCAATAAAATTTTATAATCGTCCTGATGCACATTATGGAAGTAAGTAAGCGGTAGGACCCGGGAGGCCAATTCTGCTGGCGTCATTTCCCCACTCGATGCCAGCGTACTCATGGTTTGATGGTACAACAAACTATAAGGCAAGCGATTAGGTGCTGGTGGTTCCACCCACCGTTTCTCCAAATAAAGTTGAACTAATGCAATCCCTTGAAGGAGGGGCCAAGGGATCAGGTCCGGCAACATTGCGCGTGATTCTGGGTGTTCTTCACGTATGACAAAATGCATTTCTGGCGGCATCCCCCGGCGACCGGTTCGACCCATTCGTTGAAGGAATCCAGACACGGTAAATGGGGCGTCAATCTGAAAGGCGCTTTCTAATTTTCCCACGTCAATTCCTAATTCTAATGTAGCAGTAGCACAGGTCGTCATATAAGCATCCTCATCTTTCATAGCATCTTCGGCAGTCTGCCGTAATGCTGGAGAAAGGTTACCGTGATGAATTAAAAAGCGATCAGGCTCATGACGATATGCACAGTAACTGCGGAGAGCCTGGCATACGGCCTCGCATTCTTCGCGACTATTTGTAAAAACTAAGCTCTTCTTTCCTCGTGTATGTTCAAAAATATAACCAATACCTGGATCTGCCAGTTTGGGGGCTGTATCTGTCTTTGGTCCCACAAGATACTCTCCATTGTCTGCTGTCGGATCACCAGCCTGCTCCCCCATTTTGTAGAAATGTTCCATAGATAGACGCCAAACTTGACGCGTATTTTGTACCTTTGGAGCGACCGTCGCATGCGAACTGCCGGCACCGAGGAACGTGCTAGCAGCTTCAATATTACCAATCGTGGCTGATAATCCGATTCGCCTCGGGTCAACATCAGCTAATTTAGAAAGTCGTTCAATCAGACAAAAGGTTTGCCCACCCCGGTCACTACGCAAGAATGAATGCAACTCATCAATGACAATAAACTGCAAATTATGGAATAAACTCGGAATATCCATATGCTTATTGATCATAAACGATTCGAGGGATTCCGGAGTAATTTGTAAGATTCCCCGTGGTTTTTTTAGCATCCGCCGCTTTTGAGATTGAGAGACATCTCCGTGCCACCGCCAAACAGGAATGTCCTGGTCCACGCATAGGTCTGTTAATCGCCGATACTGGTCGTTAATTAATGCCTTGAGGGGAGCAATATATAAGCAACCAATGGAGTCAACGGGATGTTCGCTTAATTCAGTCAAGATAGGGAAAAAGGCCGCTTCAGTTTTACCCGCAGCCGTGGAGGCGGAGAGGAGGACATTATGGTCTGTGCTGAAGATTTCTTCAGCTGCCGCAACCTGGATTGGACGAAGGCTTTGCCAGCTCTCTTGGTAAATATAATCTTGGATAAACGGGGCATACCGTGAAAATACATCCATCTGCTCTCCCTCCTTTCTTAAATCGTAAATTCAGTATAATCCTTTGTTTTCTTATCACTTACCGCCGTTTGTTCTGTATAGGAGAACTGGTCCGAATCAAGTAAGTCTTGAATGCTCGTTGATGGATTTTGCCAAACAATATCCAACATTTCAATAAAATCACGAATAACCTCCCGCGGGGTGATGTTGGTATCGGCACCGATGCGAGCATATTCGATCTGAATAAATTTAGCCAGTTCATCAGGTGTTACTTTACGTTCATAGCCATAAAGATCCGCATGAATATCAGCTAATTTTTCCGTTAGCACTAACATTTCTTCAGGGGTCAAAGGATCTAATTTAATCACAGGCGCATACATATCACGAGCGCCCGCTTGAGCAAATTTTCCTTCGGCCAGGCGAGAGCGCAAGGCTTCATAGCTATACACGCCACGCCGTCGATCCTCTATCGCTTGCGGTGTTCCGCCCATTAAAATACCTAAATACTTAGCCTTCCCCTGTAGTGCATCATTGTACATTGTCAAAAGCTTTTCGTAGTTATATTGGCGACTAATGCTGTTTGGAATCTTGTAGATGTTAACTAGCTCATCAATCATAATAATCAGACCAGCATAACCCGCCTGGCGAAAGAAACTGGCAAATAGCTTTAAATATTCATACCAGTCATCATCAGAAATAATAATATTAACGCCGAGTTCTTGTTTAGCCTCTGTCTTATGCGTGTATTCGCCCCGGAACCATTTAACAACCTTGGCCTTTAATTCATCGTCATTATTTAAATAAGCATGGTAGTACATATTGAGGAGTTTGGCAAAATCAAAGCCATGAACTAGCTCATTTAATGAAGCAATCACCCCATAAATCTTCTTATCCACTTCTTTGGCAAAAGCTGGGTCATCGTCACTAAGTCCTGTCTCACCAGCAATCTGAGTCTGCACCGAGTTGATCCACCGGTCTAGGATTAGGGTAAGGGCGCCTCCCTCTGGCCTGGTTTTGGTGGCTAAATTCTGGATTAATTCGCGATAAGTTGCTAGGCCTTGTCCCTTTGTTCCTTGAAGACGGCGTTCTGGAGAAAGGTCCCCATCAACAACCACAAAGTTTTTATCCATGACATAATTCCGAATTGTTTGAAGGAGAAAGCTTTTCCCGGAACCGTAACGTCCAACAATAAAATGAAAGGCCGCACCACCCTCACCCACAACATCAACGTCATGTAAGAGAGCCTCAATCTCAGCCTTCCGTCCCACAGTAATATATGGTAAGCCAATCCGTGGTACAACCCCACCCTTAAGTGAATTAAGAATAGTTTGAGCAATTCGTTTTGGCACCTTGCGTCTTTTTTCTAGCATTGTTAATTTCTCCCTTCTAATAATTCTTGAATATCTTGCCGGTAATCTTCAACAATTACCGGTTGGTCTTGTTCGTTAAATTTAATGACAGCATCTCCGATAACATCGAATAATTTTTCGTTAATGTTATCTACAAGAATGGAGGCCATTAGGTGGTGGATCGTCAAATATTCTTGATATGATTGTTGCTTAAATAAGGCCTCCAACAGGTAATTTTCATCCGCGCTTAATTCCGTCAATCCTTCTGTGGGCTCCACTGATATTGTCGATTTTTCTGCCAATGGTGTCACTGCCCCTTCTTCTTCACGGTCAGCTTGTTTCTCCTCATCCGTTAAGAGAGACTCCCGTGTTGTTGATGCATCTTGCCGAATTTGGTCCAAACCATTCAGATCAATTTCTACCTGTGGGTGCTGTTCCTCTTCGCGACGTTCTTGGTACTGTATGATTCCCTCATTGATAAGGGTCAGTAATTGCAGATCGAGTGAGCGGGCTTTAAGCGGGTGACCAAGCTGGAACTTTTGCCGGACTAGTCGGTCAATTTCATGGAAAAAGGTATTCAAAAGCTTAGCCTGTCCCTTTACCGGTTGCCAATCCTGACAATAATATTTTTGCTGTTTGAATTGATATTTTCGTTCTGAATCAATTACATATTCCCGCAATTTAGCCCCACCATGAAAATAAAAAATGGCGCCCCGAAACAGGTAACCACTCGTAAAGGCCGGACTAGCAATTAACTGGTTAAAAATTTGCGGTGCTTGTTCATAAACATGCCTCCAGATGGTCGCAACTAACTTTGACCAATTCTCTGGATTCTTTTTGTATAAGCGGGATTTGGCCAAATAAGGGCAATGCTTGGCAAATACGGCTGTTATCTCCGTTGCTGAATATTCTTGGGGATGACGTAAGAGGTGGTAATCGCGGTCAACCGCTAACTTGTCCGCGAATACCGTATTTGCCTTTTTTCTGTCTAAGCCATAATAAAGTACATAATCTTGGAGCCATTGATGGAGGTAATCTTTCATTCGTTGACCATATGCATCAGCATATTTATCCAGAAACTCCTGTAATTTTTCATACCCCTCATCTGGATCAGTAACTCCGATATTATTAAGGAGTTCGTACAAGTACACGTAAGCATAAGAGGTGCTGGAAACCGTAAAATCTCCGTGCCGCAATTGTGTCCGCCACGTAAAGTAAGTCCTCAATTGATGGACATCCATCGCATGATAATCGGGATAATAGCGACGTAATTCGTAAATCTGGTCATAGTCCTCCTCATAATCAGCCATCAACTGTCCTTGTCGATAAAAATTATAGGCCTGTTGATTACCAGAAAACACCGTATAGTCATAGCTTTCTCGCATTTTTTGCAAACGAGACGGAACCTGTTTTTGCGGTGAGACGAGCTTGCGTTGTGGGATTTGTTGGGAACTATAAGGTGAGTATTCATCTTCTTCAGGTAGGTAGATTAGCTGCTGGGAGACGAAGTTATTGTTTCCATTTGTTGTCGTCTTAAAAGCATAATCCAGTAAATTTTTGAGATCCTGCTCTTCAATAGCCTCCAGACCAACTTCAACCCAGTCGGCATCATCAACTAAACGGGACAACTCAATATTGGGCAGACTGCTAATTGTTTTAGCAAAGTCAGGGCATTTAACAGCTAGACGAGCATTAGTTAGGGAGAGCACGGCAAACGGAGGTTGGGAAGTTAGACTTAATATTTGGTGGTCAGGCACGGAGTTAGAGGAAGATTGAAATTGCAAACCATATTTATGAAATACATAATCTTTTAGCGCTTGCTGATTCATTTTTCTCTCCCTTCATCGTACGTATGTTCTAAGAAATTATAGCAGAAATTTGGATACTTTTACAGGTTGAATGCACATTCCTAAAAAATTATCAAGAGTTATTTGTCGAAGGAAGAATCCTCGGGAAAAAGCCCCGAGTAAAAAGAGAGTGCTAAAATATAAGAGTAGAAATTCAAATTAAATGGGATGATTAGCATGCGTCGGTATTGCTTTTTGGCACTGGCGATTATTTTAAATTCTATTGGCCACTCAATGACGATTGTAACGAACATGGGAAGTATGCCATGGCCGGCCTCGATCGTTAACATTATGCACCTAATGGGATGGACAATGACCGAAACAATTTTTACTGAAGGGATCTTCGTCATTGGAATAAATATTCTCCTCGTTGGGGTATTTATTCCAAAAGAAGTCGGCTGGGAACTCGTTTTCTTGGTTCCGTACAGTATTTTCATGCAGCTTTTTGCTGACCTGTGGCGGTACTTTGGGATTGATCAGCTAAATATTATTTTACGGTTTACTTTTGACCTCATCGGGATCGTGACTGCCCTTGCTGGCTTTGCCCTTTATAATCATTGTAATTGCTGCTTTCATCCCCATGATAAGTTAAATGTCTTTTTGGAACGTCGCGCAAGTATTAAGTTCACTAAGTACTTCAACATTCTTTTACCTATCATTATTATCCTGGCTTGCAGTCTAAAGAATCATGCAATTTATGCTGTAAATATCGGGACACTGGTTGGTTTCTTTGGTCAAAGCCGAATCGTCGGCTTCTGGCAAAAACATTTAACTCCCTGCTGTCACTTTTAAAACCGGACCTTAATTGTTCCTAGAGCCTGGTTAAATAAACATTCTGACAAATGCTTCTTATCAATTGCTTATTGGCAATCTTTACGACTAGAAGTAGCAATAATTCCTTTACCACCCCCAATCAATAACAATTTCGTGATAATCAGCCAACAAGCATCAAGATAGGTAAAAAGACTATATAAACAAACTATTATCTTATCTAAAAGCTGTGCTGGCCCATTTCTACAATAAATAGCCCATGTCAATAAATTGGCATGAGCTATTAAAAAGAATATTCAATTATTCTATCAGTACTTCTTGACGAAGAGCTAAATATTAGTATTAAACATTAAGTGTCTTCCCATATTCATCATTAATGGTATCAACGACATCCTTAAAGGTCATGTTGTCTTGAACGACTGTTTCACCGTCACGAAGAGTATACTTAACGTCTTCGCTCAAATTACTAAAATCAACCTCGTTACCATCCGCGTCAACAAAGTCGAACTTACTGTTTTGGAAGTTCTTAAGAGCATCTTCATTAATATTCATGATTATGCTTCCTTTCATCTACTATTATAGTTCCCTTTATTTTAAATGAACCATTTTTTGATCATATTTTTGGATTTTATTTATTAAGAGATTTTTCAGGAATAATAGCTAAATCACCTGAGAAATGGCATAATGATAGAAAAATCATAGAAAGGAGCATGATTGCATGCAAACAGTTGTTATTACCGGTGGAGCCTCGGGAATTGGACTATCTACCTCAAAAATTTTTCTGGAACACGGTTGGAGTGTAATGATCATTGATCGAGATCTTGAAAATGGAACTAAGGTAGAAAAGCAATTAGGGGAGGACTATTCTCCAACACAAGTTAAGTTTGTACAAGCAGATATTAGTAAAGCTGATGATGTTAAGAAAGCCAAGCAAATCACCCTGGACCAATTTAATACAGTAGACGCCCTAGTCAATAATGCTGGTATTGTCATCCACGGCGAGCTTCACGAAACGAGTGAACAGGATTGGGACAAAATCTTTTCAGTTGACGTAAAAGGAACTTATCTTGTCAGTAAGGCATTCTTACCAACCATGATTAACCAGAACCATGGGAGTATTGTTAATATTTCCTCGATTTCTGGAATGGCCGGAGATCGAGCTATGGTTGCCTACAACGCTGCTAAGGGTGCTCTCATCAATATGACGCGTGCAATGGCCATCGACTACGGCAAAAATAATATTCGCGTTAATGTTGTGGCACCCGGACCTACGAACACACCTCTTTTCCACCAGGATAAACAAAAATTTGCTAAAAACAGTCCTCTCAACCGAATCGTTGAACCAGAGGAGGTCGCAGCAGCCATCTACTTTGTGGCCAGCGCCACCGGAAGTGCCATTACCGGTGAAGTTATTCCCGTAACAGCAGGTTTTGAAATTTCCACTGGTCAACCAATGTAAAAAAGATCTACCAGAACGGTTTATTATTTCGCCCTTCTGGTAGATCTTTTGATTCTACAGAGTAGTTTCTGTTAAGTTTGTGATTGCCTCCGTCAGTCCTTTCTGATTATCTTGCTAACGATCTCTTATTTTTAGCATCTAACCTACTCTAAGACATTAAAAAAGTGCTTTATATAGCTGTAATTAGACTAACTATTGTATTATTTTATATAAAATCAACAAGCATTAGAAAAGAGGATGGTAAGTATCAAACTAGCGATTAGCAGCGATAATCACCTGGATGTAAATCGAATTAATATTAACGATGCTCTTAATTTTCAGGCTACTTGGCTGAAGCAAAATCAAGTGGATTATTACTTATATGGTGGCGATTTGTTTAATGACTTAGCCAAAACCAAGCAATATTTCAGCCAGCTCCAAAAGTTGCTTCCCTACACCACAGTTCTCTATATCCTTGGTAATCATGATTTGATCAATAACGCTCCCTTTAATGAAATTGAACATCCCGCCTCATCCTCATATCTTCACAATCGATTTATTGACTTGCCAAATACGAATTGGCGAATTATTGGCAATAACGGTTGGTACGACTACTCATTTTCTACATATCATGACCAACCACAAAAGGTCCAAAACTGGAAAAAAGTTTATTGGTTGGATAGTTCTGTTGACCAGAATATTAGTGATAAACACCGAATGTATAATGTTCTATTCCATGTTAACCAGCAGTTATCCTTAGCTGCGAGTGCCGATAAGCAAGTCATTTTTCTGACCCATTTTGCGCCACATCATGAATTACTTGCCCCTAAACCAGCCACGGTGAATTCGCCACGAAGAGAATATTTCTACCAAATGATTAATGCTATGATGGGAAGCGACCGCTTAGGAAAATTGCTCGAAGAATCAGGTATCGTCAAATATGCCTTTTATGGTCATCTTCATGGCATCCATCCTCCGCTAAAACACGAAAATGTTATCTACCTTAACCAAGCTGTTGGCGTTAAGAATAAACGAGTGAACGAATGGCAGGTAACGGATTTCTTTTCTCAATGGAAGACGACACTGCGGGTGATTGAAGTCAATTAAAATTTGCTTTATTTATAATATGGTTTTATTACAAGAGTAGCGTATTCTAAACCCCTGATTACTCTACTAGTTAAAGTGCTTGTAATAATATTACTAAACGATATTGTTTTTAAGGAGAAGGGAAAAATCATAATACCCACTTATATAAAACTGGTCCACTCTTTGTCGCTAAGTATAAAACAAGTATGAAGATTTATCATTTTTACTTTTTTAAAAATAGCATTGACATTTTTATTAGAAAACTCTAATATACTAATAATAATAAATTAATATTTGTGAAGAAGAGATGAGTAATTAGTTGACATCAGCAAAGAGAGTCGCGTTAGGTGAGAAGCGATCTGAAAGACGCTAATGAAGATGGTCTTGGAGCAATTATGAGTTACGAGCATGTTAACTGTAAGTGGCTCACGAGCAGCGACCGATAAAACGCTTGGGTTTACCCATCTCTGGGTGTACCTGTTAAGGGCTAGGTTGTGAGACCTAGTTGAATTAGGGTGGTAACACGTTAATTTCCAATTATTGAAAGGACGTCCCTAGGAGAAGCAAGAACTTTTCCTAGGGACTTTTTATTTGCTATTTTTCCTGAACTTATCCAATTGCGCTACCAAAGAAAGGAAGGATTTTTTATGACTACAATTGCAAAACGAGTTCAAAAATTACCTCATTTCGATACTGTTGGGAGTTTTCTCAGACCCGCAAAGTTAAAGAAAGCTCGTCAAGATTATCAAAATAATCAAATTAGTATTGACGAATTAAAGCAAATTACTGACATTGCCATCAAAGAACTAGTCAATCAAGAAATTGATGCTGGTTTAAAAGTGGTAACCGATGGTGAATTTAGACGAACTATTTACAGCTATGATACGGTGTGGGGCTTTGAAGGTGTCGAGCGAATTGATTTACCCCATGGTATTAAATTCCATAATGATACAGAAACGCAGGCATTAGGTGCTGCTCTTACTGGAAAAATAAAGTTCTCTCCTAATCATCCTGATTTAGTCGCCTTCAAGTTCTTGAATTCATTGGTGAAGGATAAAGAAGGGATCACTGCTCGTCAATCAATTCCTTCTCCTGGACAAGCATTAGAAATTCTCCAAGGGGTTAATGGTAACTTAAAGAAAAGATTAACTCAAATCTACCCTAATCATAACGACCTTATTAATGATTTAGGGACTGCCTTCCACGATTTAATTATTGCTCTATATGAGGCTGGCTGTCGAGACATTAAACTTGATGATACTTCTTGGGATGCCTTTCTCACTAGTGATTACTGGGGTAGTCCACAGGATAACGAAGAGTCCGAGCAATTAGCAAAAGATTTGCTGACAGTTAATAATCTTGCACTCGAAAATCTGCCGGATGATCTGCTAATTTCATCGCACTTTTGCCGAGGAAATTTCAAATCTGAATATCTAACAACGGGAGGCTACGATAGAATTGCCAAGTACCTTTTTAAAAAGGAGCCCCGTGTTGATGCTTTCTTTCTTGAGTACGATGACAAGCGTTCTGGTGGTTTTGCCCCACTTAATAATATTAGTTCTAATAAACAAGTTGTCCTAGGACTGGTTACCTCTAAAAAGCCCCAACTTGAAGATTCAACTACAATCATTAACCGAATCAAAGAGGCAAGTAAATATATCCCATTAGATCAACTATCCCTTAGTCCTCAGTGTGATTTTGCTTCGAGTGAGGAAGGAAATAGCTTAACTGAAGAAGAACAGTGGGCCAAGATCAAATTAATTAAAGAGATTGCTGAAAAAGTCTGGGATAAATAATCTTCAGACTAAGAAAGAAGCGTTTTTATAACTCAACTCACATGATCTTCTATTTACCTATTATGGTTATTTCTCTGAGTACATCTCTATGAGAAAAAGGAGAAGTTCATAACAATTTAAGCTCTACACTATCTGGTATTGATGAAAATCAATGCCAGTTTTTTGTACACAAAAAGGACATCTGCTGTGCCCTGTTGTACAATCAATTCACCACAAATATATGTAAAGAAGGCGATGCAAATGTCCCAAAATAATTTTATCTTAGATGTCCTTGGAATTAAAGATCCTAATATTAAACTTCAAACTGTTGCTACCAAGCAAATTGGTCTTGAAACCGTTAGAAAAATTACCGCTAAATTAACCTCTCCAATTGCGCGTTGTCACAATTGGAGTTTTACTAAAATTGTTAAAAACGATTATCGTAAAACCTATATTCGTTTAGCTAGTTTGGACGGTACTCGTTATGAATTAATTCTCTGGAAACAACGATACTACTGTAAATGCATTAAATTTTGCGTTAAACTTATGGTCAGAAACTTTGTCCAAATAGAGTTGTTATATGAACTTTATAGTAAGTTACCAGTGCAATTTATTAATTATCGGTGCAAAATCAGCTAATTTTGCACCGATAGCTTATTTATTACACCGAAAAAGTGTCACTTATATTACCACATCGACGCTAATCTAGTACCACACGTCGTTCCGCAAGGTATAGCAGCTTAAAGGGAAGTCCTCGTTATTAATGCCGATTCGTTGACAAATTTCTTTAAGCATGTCATTCATTGACCGTCGTGTTACAGGATAACCCAAACGCGCTAAACGATAATCAGTTAAGTTGAGGAAAAGCAAGGTGTTATTGTTCCTAAGACGCTTCTCTTAAAGAAATTTATTTTGCTTTTGCCTAAACAACCGTAGTTCATCATATTAAATGGCGAATTGTCAAACTAAGTGCAACGGTTTGTCAAAAAATACTTCATACGGGGTATCATAATTTAACACTTTGCGAG
>JBCLSJ010000016.1:0-34823 GCA_041225415.1 Lactobacillaceae bacterium 24-114 | reverse complement strand
ACCCGCATAGCAGGTGGTTTTTTGTTTCGTGCATTCGCTCTGCTCACGCACTCAACTAGGTCTAAAGACATTAATAAGACCTCAACATCAAATATTGATCGCATGTTGAGGTCTTATTCAATTATGCCTTAATCATTCCCAAAGTCCGACTCTGGCTTCAACTTATTAGCGTAGCCGTTAATTTCGTCCTTTTGAGATTGGCTAGTGTAGTAATCGCGGAGCAAGCCGGAAACCGTAACGTGTTTAGTGGTCATTGAAGCCTCGGCAACCGTTTCACCGTCTTTAACGTCCACATATTTAATCGTGACATCATTGCCGTTTTGCTTGAAGTAAAGCCAACTGGTTGGGTCACCATTAGCCGTTACGTAACTGTAGCCAGCAACTTGACCTGATTCACTATCATCGTAGCTACCATAGTACATATCGCCATTACTTACCCCATCCTTAAACCAGTCTGGCATTTGATAAATGGCAACCAATGTCCCTAACTGTTGGGTGCTTAACTTGGAGGAATTACTGCTACTGTTCGAACTTGATGAACTACTGCCTCGCTTGTCAACAACCTTGGTATTTTTCGCTACATTCAGGATTTGCTTTTCGGCACCCTTCTCCTTAGCATAAGCAACCATTTTGCTAGCGGTGACGCCATCAGGCTGGATCCCAGCATCACTATCTTCAAGGTAGAACTTGTTATTAGCAATCGTGTAGTAGATCTGGTTGATTGTATGACCATCATTATCGCTGTCAGTATTAGTTAACTTCACATTATACAGAACGCTGGCACCATCAGGATAGGACTTATAAAGAGGACCCTCTCCCTTGGGTACATTATCCTTGTCGTAAATCTTAACTGTAGCCCCTTGCCCACTCTTAGCCATATTTGCAGTGTAGTTATTGGAATCCGCACCGGGCATATGGTTATTACCGTAATACATAACCAGACATGCAGTTTGCGCTGGTGTTAGCTTATCCGCGTCCAAAGTTGTCGCCGTTTGTGTAGAACTATTCTTCGCTGTTACCTGACTACTTTGATTAGTCGTTGAAGATGAGCTACTCGATTGCGAATCCTTACTTCCACAGGCACTTAGCGTTAAGGCTACCCCCATTGCCATAAAACCTAGTATTAGCTTTTTCATTTCCCCAATATTCCTCCTAATCTTTATTGACCTCCTTAGTGTAGTCTTATTTCAACTAACCATCAACTTCCGCTGCTAAAAAATAACGGGAAGCTGGGAAATAACAAATTTGCAAGGCGGTGGGCTAAGGATAGAACGATGATTAGCGAGGAACGAGTTGATTATCGTTCGGGCTTAGATTCGAGCCTTGCAGTTACGACGCAAAGCTAGCCTTCTAGGTTTCCCGCGATTAGACTCTGTAGCATTCGGAAATAAAAAGAGGTCAGCGAAAATACAAAGTATTTTCCCGACCTCATATTGTCTCTAGATTAACTTACCTACAATCGGTAAATTCTTCAAAACCTTGTCGCCATGTGGAGAATCGTTTAAAAGAGCGTCAGTTAAATCCTGTCCCGCAACGTGACCGTGGTGTTTGCCACCAGTCCATGCTTTCTTGCCAGACACGTCATACACGGTGCCATTAACCGCTACATATGCGGGATTACCGTTCTGACCATCAAACTTTGCTAATTCTTCTTTAGTAAATGTTTGTTCTGCCATCATCTACATCCTCCTTTGTAATTTTAAAACTAGTATCACCATTAATTTAAGTATAACATTCCCGCCGCCAAGTCTTTAATCATCTGCTTTCTAGCACAAAATTTGCCTACTCTGATACTTTCTTGATAAAATATGGTTTCATAAGGAGTGATATTTTGGATTTAGACATACAGCCCGTGAGGTTGAGTTTAAAAGAATACAAAGACGTTAAGAAATTATATATGCGTGCATTTCCGAAGTATGAGCGGGAATCCTGGACTTGGCTCTTGCTAAAAAGCAGGTACAAGCGAGCTGATTTCATGGCTTTCTACGACCAACAACAATTCGTTGGTTTTGCTTACGTCATTCATAGTCATGCCATGCATTATATTTTATACCTCGCCGTAAATGATCAGGTTCGTTCAAAGGGATACGGGAGTCGAATTATTAATAACCTCCGCGCCCTCTACCCTGAAGATTCACTTGTCCTCGATATTGAACAACCGGATCCCACTACGGCTAACAATCATCAACGTTTGCGTCGGCTTAATTTCTATAAACGGAATGGTTTTTTCCCTACTCAACGAGTGTTTGAGGAAGAGGAGGTCACCTTCCAAGTTATGTCGACAAACAGGAAAATCAACCAGCAAAAAGTTGATAAAATTTTCGAATGGTTTGAATGGCCATTTGGGTGGTTGATGAATTAAAAATAAACCAGGCAATGATCTGCCACCATTATCGGTTGGCGTTCATTACCTGGTTTTTTCGTCCTATCCCCAAACTTCTTCGGCAATACTCTTAATAAATTTAATCTTCTCCCACTGTTGGTCTTCAGTCAGGATATTTCCTTCTTCCGTAGAGGCAAAACCACATTGCGGACTAAGACACAGTTTATCTAATGGATGGAATTTAGACGCTTCCTGAATCCGTTCAATAATGGTGTTGCGATCCTCTAATTTTCCTGATTTTGAAGTAACTAAACCTAGCACAACATACTTGTCATCAGGAACTTCGGCTAGTGGTTCAAAGCCCCCCGCCCGTTCATTATCATATTCAAGATAGAAGGCATTAACATTTTCCCGGGTAAATAGTGGATCAGCCACAGGGCCATAGCCACCAGTGGCAGCCCAAGTAGAATGATAATTTCCCCGACAAATATGGGTATTGACCGTTAAATTAGCTGGTAAAACATCTAAGACTGCGTTATTTAGTTCAACAGACTGTTCTTTTAGCTCATCTAATTTTGTTACGTCAAATCCAGATGATGCAATATGTTCTGGATGAGCGGCCCAGTCAGCGTAGGCGCCCCAGGTACAATCATCAAATTGTAAGGTGCGACAACCGGCTTCATAAAAGTCATTGATTACTTGCTTGTAAGCTTCAACTAAGTCCGCCCCAAAAGCTTCAAACGAACCATATACTTCTTGAACACCCTTGATATTTTCTGGACGGAAGAATTCAAAAAATGCTTGAGCTGGTGATGGGATCGTCTGCTTAACCTGGGTTCCTGGCTCCACATGATTTTTAACAAACTTAAAATGATCCACAAAAGGATGATTCTCGCCACTTACTTTGCCAACAACTTTGGCCGTTTCAGCCCGTGTCGTTTCATCATTGAATTCGTAACCCTCTGTCGCCTGCGCCTTCTCAATTCCATGGAGTCCCCAAATAAAGTCGAGGTGCCACCAGCTACGACGAAATTCACCATCAGTTACAGCTTTTAAACCTACCTTCTGTTCTTTATTCAGGAGGTTAATAATAGCGCGATTCTCTACTTCTGTTAACTCATCTTGGCTAAGTTCACCCTTCGAGAACTTTTCTCGTGCATCTTTTAACTCTTGGGGTCGTAAAAATGATCCAACAACATCGTAGCGGAATGGTGAAACTGTTCGTTTAGTAAATTCTGTCATAATAAATTCCTCCTATACAAAAAGCCCCTGACGTTAGCTTTTAAACTAACATCAGGGGCGCTTAATCTTATTCTTAGACTAGCGTGTTACCACCCTAATTAACATCACCCATTACAGGTGACGTTCACTCAACAGGTACTCCAATTAGGAAAACCCAGGTACGGTATCGGGTACCAAACGTAAGCTGCTTACAATAATCGTTCACAGCTTTCTTCGCTCCAAGACCATCTTCACTATTGTCACAAATACCGGCTTTCACCTCACCCGGCTCTCTGCAAAATGCTTCAATAATTACTCATCTCTTCACAGCGACTATATAAGTTATTGTTGAAAGGATACCGCGAGATTATGTGAGTGTCAATGAATTTTTCTAATTATATTCTAATTTTTATTTAATTAAACATAATAACCTTTTCTTCCCCATTCGTTAAAAGTTTACCTTATTTATCTGAAGTTGACTCTTAAATAATTTCTTTTATTTTTAATAATATATCAATGTAGAAGATTCGACTAAAAGTAGAACAATAAGTTATAAGTAAGAAGCGGGTTATCGCTTTAGATTTAGGCGCGAATCTTATCGTGATTACAATATTATAATATTCATAAATAAAATAAGAGGCGGGGAAAATATAAAGTATTTTTCCGGCCTCACTTTGGCTCAACTCTAATGATGTAGCGTTGGCACTGCCTCATCATCTGAGTAATTTGGGCTCCACCAGCCTTTTTTATTAATGTAGCCAGTTGGCAGGCAAAGACCCACAAATGTAAGAATCCCTAACACAGTCTCTATTGCCGTCATAACGGCGCTGTTGCTACTACTAAAGATAATTTCTAGCAGCCAAATTGCTAAAACCGTCCAACCTGTTAACCCAGCATCACGGAAACGACGTACAGCAAGAGAAAGATTTGGCAAAATTGTTGCTATACAGTAAAGAATGGTTACCCAAATAACAAACGCCATCCACCACGACATTTGTGAGGTTATCCAAGAAATCTGCGGATAATTTGAGGCAAAAGTAATCGAGTAATTCGTTGATTGAATCCCTATTACCATTAGAATCCCTAACACGGCATAAATAATTACATTCATTAATACAACCCACCAAAAGTCAGCTCGGGTAGAACGAGCACGATATTTAAATGTATTAATCCAGTAATTTTTATAAGCTGTCCACATAATATCTCCTCCTTTACCCTTAATTATATCATTGAACTATTGTTATGTAGCGACTTAGCCATTTTGCTGTCTTTTACCATTTGCCATATAATGAAATTATTGAATAAAAGGGAGCGTACACAATGAAACGATTGACTTTAATCTGGCTAAGAAAGCGATATCCAGTCTTACTAATTACCGATCAACTGGTCAACTACGGTCCTTACCTAATTTATATGCTTATAATGAGTAAAACTGGAGCCACGGCAAGTAGCATCCTTCCATTTGCAATTTTCTATGCACTACGTAAAGTCAGTATAGTTGTCCTTGGGGATTTTCGTCGTCACTTATTTGAACTGGGAATTGGTAGCATTAGTCTAACTATTATTGGGTGCTTGTTTGGCATTTTTGCTAACCATGACTTCCTGCTTACCTTATCTGCAATTGGAACCGGTATTGGAGCCGGCTGCTATCCGCTGGTGAATTCTCAATTCATCAAAATTAAGAAACATGATCAAAACAGAGCTGGCAAATCTTCAAGTATGGTAAGGATACTATTTACCACTCTTACCCTCTTACTTTTAATTGCTGGTGCTGCTTACCTTTCATTCTCGTTAGCATTTATCCTTTTAGCGGTCGTTGCTCTTGTTAGTAGCCTCAGCTTTATCAGTCTTTATCGGCACCGTCTTTCACCCATACCCATTCATCTGCATCTTAATACCTTCTTCCTGGGTATCTTGCTCTTACTCGCCCTTATTTATATCCGTGTAGGTAAGAGTGAATTAGTCGAAAAAACATTGCAAATTGGCCTCATCCTGCTCGCTATCTTCCTTGCTTACCTTATTTTGACTGCAAAACGAAGCTTCCACTTAACGCCTAATTCTGGCTTACTCCAGTTTGAATTGATTATGTATGGCTCCTGCGTAATGTTCTGGTTACTATTCACCATTGTTTTTTATGGGAATTTTATGATGGGGATGACACTATTAGTTTACATTGCAGCAATGACGCTCGCTAAACCGATTACCCAATTTATTTATCGCAACGTTGCCCTCACGCCCTTGCACATTAATCTCTTTGGAATTTCCCTAGGATTACTCTTAACCTTTAATTTCTATACTTATTTAATTGGAATTTTCTTTATCCGTGTTTTCGGCAGTGCACAAAAATCTATTAGTATTTCCACCTACGAAGCTTTGTCAAGGAATTACCAAACATCTACTATTATCTCCTATTACCTCAATTTACTAGGCGGTTTAATAATTCAATTTATCTTTTGGGGTGCTTTAATCATTTTCACTAATTCAAAAGAATGGAAATTCATCCTTAGCGGTCATCAAAGTTCCCTTACCCTATCATTAATGGAAACGCATATCGTCCTTGTCGGTACCATGCTTATTATATTAGCGCTTACGTATTATTACAGTCGTTTAACGGAAAAGAAAAGTTCCATGTGAAACATTAAAGAAAGTAAATCAGAAGCCAACCATAATTTCATTTTTAAACTCCCTTCAAGCAATAATGGCCACTAACGTCCGGCTTTACGGACATTGGTGGCCATTATTGTTCTCTGTTTGCTTCTTATGAACGTAATCTGATTTAGATTCCGCCGCTCCCTTTTATTGCAAGGAGTCCCAAGCTGTCAACGTTACTGGTTCGCTTTCAGCTAACTTCTTAATGTCGTTAGTAAGATACTTCTTGTTAATTACGGCTTCATAGGTATATTCTTCAAACCAATCTTGGGTCATAACGAAATAGCCGTTATCACCGTTGTCCTTTCCCCAACTATTTTCAATCTTCCATCGAGTTGGTTGGTCGTTTTGCAAGTCAAAACCAGTCAGTGTCATCGCATGCGAAACCATTGCTTGTTTGGTTGCCAAACGGTTCCGTTTATCCATTACGAAATCAACATCTAGCAATTGAGCACGTTGGTATAATTTGGCGTCCATCAAGCCACGCTTCCGATCCATTTGTTGCAATACGTCATTTCCAACCCAGACAGTTTCGCCATCCTTTAATTGCTTCAAACTTGCTTCTTGTAATACATCAAACGGAACATTTACAAATTTAATTGGAATACCGCCAGCAACACTGTCTTGCGTTGGCATGGCATAAACCTTATTGTATTCGTGGTCGGGAGCATTCGTAATCACTACATAATCATTAAGATTAGTTTCAAAGTATTCATGGTAGAATTTCAAAGGAGTTAAGCCCAAAACCTGGTGAAACTTTTTGTCGTCATCCCGGAATTCCAAATCAAACTTTGTTGGAGGTTCGCCAAATGAATAGGCAGCAACCTTGTAGACATCACCCATCATCCGTTCTTGAGCTTTAGCTATTTCGTCATCACTTGCTCCCGTGGCAACCATATCACGTAATTCTAAGGCATCCTTGCGCATCAAGTAGTTCATAACTTCAGCTACTCCGGTAGTATCCTTAGTATTAAAGGTATCTGGCATAGCATATTCAGGTACAACCCCATATTTTTCAATAATGGAGGCAGCATTGGCCCACTGCCCACCATCATTTAGGGCAAAGCTCAAGTAGAAATCAACTGTCCGGTCATGCAATGGCTTATTGGCAGTCTCAATAATTTTTTGGAAGAACATGTTAGCTCGTTCAATACGGTCCCAGAAAAATAGATAATTTTGAGAAAGCTCAAAGTCTTTAAAGTTGTATTTTTGGGCAAACTTATGCCGTAACGTGTTCAATGTGGCAAATGACCAACAACGTCCACTATGACGTTGATTGCTTGGCTTACCGGTCTTAATTTCATAAGAAAATGCGCGGTGAAGGCGTTGACTAGCAGTTGGATCTTCACTGGCCTTCTTAATCCCGTTTGTTTGAACTGCACGGGCAATTACTTCAGCGTCACGACGATTATGGAACTCTTTTTGATACTTTTTAATCATTTCTGCAGTTAAATGCTTTTCCTCTGTCACTATAATCCCTTCTTTATTCCCTAGACTTTTTATATTCCTATACTTTAATGATAACTCACTTCTTGTTTTCCGCCTAATAATCGACTACAAGTGTTATCGCTTCCTTAGAACCAATTTTCCCGTTAAACTAAAGACAATGAGATAAAGGAGGAATTATAATGAGCAAAGTATTTGTCGTCGGTGGTTCAGGCCGTGTTGCAACTGAACTAATTAAAAACCTAGTAAATAATGGCCATGAAGTCGTTGCTGGTTCACGTAACCCCGAAAAAATTATTAAGTTAGATGGCGTAAACCCTGTATCACTTGACCTTCACCTTGAAATGGAAGAAATTGCCAAGATAATTAACGGAGTAGATGCAGTTTACTTTGTTGCTGGTTCACGTGGTAAAGATTTGCTACAAACTGACGCTTTCGGTGCCGTTAAGACAATGATGGCTGCTGAACGGGACGGCATTGAACGTTATATCATGCTTAGTTCGATGTATGCCCTTCAGCCTGAGATGTGGTCAAAGTACAAAGCTTTGGCTGACATTACCGATTACAACATAGCAAAGTTTTTTGCTGATAACTACCTTATTCACAACACTGAACTTAGCTATACTATCATCCAACCAGCTTCCTTAACTGAAACTGAAGCAACAGGTAACATTACAGTTGGGGACGGTCCAGATACCACAATTTCAATTCCTGATGTTGGCAAGGCCTTAGCCGATACATTGAAATTTGATAATACGATTGGTAAGATTATCAAGATGCGAGCTGGTGATACACCAATTGACACTGCTTTGAGTGATGTTACGACAGAAATTGGAGATTATTAAAATCAAGCTGGAAAGTCTGCAATTCCACTCATTTACATTAAAACTAATTCAAATTCATAACAGTAAAAAGGAGACTGATGAAAATCAACCTCCTTTTTGTGGTCATGTGGACTTTCTCTCTCCTTCCACGCTATTATTAAACTAACTATATATAGGGAGGTGGCTACTATTTACTGGTTTTTCTTAATTTGTTTACTATTGATTTCAATGATGATCAATAAGCGACACACGAGCAGCATGATTTTTATTCATTCCTTAATTCTGATTACCCTCATGCTCCTACTTAGTCTTATTATCTTTATCTTGATGTTTCTTTCTGTTCTCACCATCGAAGTCATGTTCCATTCTATTCATGATAACCTTCTTTTTAGTCAGATAATCTTCCTCACTGTCTTTACTGGAATTATCATGCATTATTTCCTAAAAACATTCCAAAATCATTTTCACTTTAGTATGACTTCAATCACGATGATGGAATATTACATTCAGTGGACTCTGATTTACGTTACTATTTATCAAGCAATGTTTGATGACCTGTTTAAATCATCAAAACAACTAGTTGCTAATATTAGCTCTCGAGGAATGTTAGTCCCTGAAGACCTAATCCTCGTTCTTTTTCCCGCCTTAATTGCTACCTGGGTGGCGATTGCTATTTATAAGGTTCATCAGAAACAGATTTAAGTTAACCGCTTGCACTTATTAAAATTAGTCGCTAAAATTACTTAGTCTAACCGAATTTTCTTGACGGAGAGGTAATTTTCATGGAAAAAGTTTACATTGTCGCTGCTCAACGAACACCAATTGGTAAGTTCATGGGCGCTCTTTCAGCTAAATCTGCTAGTGAGCTTGGAGCAGCCGCAATTAAGGCTGCAGTCGCAAATTCTAAGGTACCTGCCAACCTTATCGACCAGGTCTTGATGGGAAATGTCCTTCAAGCTGGATCCGGCCAAAACCCCGCTCGACAAGCTTCAATTGGTGCTGGTCTTGACCAATCAACTCCCGCCATCACAATTAATGATGTTTGCGGATCCGGTTTAAGCAGTCTTAATCTTGCTGCCTCATTAATTCAATCTGGTCAAGCTAACATCGTGGTTGCTGGAGGAATGGAAAGCATGACTCAAGCACCCTATGTTTTACCAAAGGCACGCCAAGGCTATAAGTTTGGTAATGGCGAATTAGTAGATTCTATGCAGCATGATGCCCTCCAGGATGCCTGGGGCGGTTACGCAATGGGAATCACCGCCGAGAACGTTAATGAAAAATACGAAATCACTCGCCAAGCCCAAGACGAATTTTCTTTGCACAGTCACCAAAAGGCAGTTCGGGCCCAAGAAAATGGTGCTTTTGATAACGAAATTACACCAATCAACGTCAAAACTCGTCGGGAAGAATTCAAAATCACTAAAGATGAAGCTCCACGGGCCGATACCTCACTAGATTCACTACAAAAATTAAAACCTGTTTTTAAAGCAGACGGTTCAGTAACTGCTGGAAATGCTTCGGGAATTAATGATGGTGCGGCTGCCCTTGTTCTAGCAAGTGAATCAATGGTTAAAGAATTGCAACTTAGACCATTAGCTGAATGGCAGGCAAGCACAATTATTGGCCTTGATCCTGCACTAATGGGACTTGGGCCCTACTATGCCATCAAAAGGCTCTTTAAACATAGCGGGCTAGATAAAGATCAAATCGACCTTTTTGAACTCAATGAGGCTTTCGCTGGCCAATCAATCGCCTGCGAACAACTTCTTGGACTGGACGACAATAAAGTTAATCCTCGTGGTGGCGCAATTGCTCTTGGTCATCCAGTTGGTTGTTCAGGCGCACGGATTGTGGTGACCCTCGTTCATGAAATGCTTGACCTCCATAAGCAAACGGGAATTGCTTCTCTGTGTGTTGGAGGTGGGATGGGAATCGCAACCCTACTAAAAAATACTGGTGAGTAAAAATGATTGATCAGTTATCTCCTCACCAATTAAATCAAGTGATGGATATTTGGTTGTCTAGTAATTTGGAGGCTCACTCATTTATTGATCCTAATTATTGGAAATCCCAACTTCCTGCAGTCAAGGATGCAATTAAGGCCGCCGAAGTCTACTGCTTTAACGATCCAGATGTAATTGCCTTTATTGGCTTAGACCATAATTATATTGCTGGGTTATTTGTAGATAAAAATTACCGAAATCAGGGAATTGGAAAAAAACTGCTCGATTATGTGAAGACAAATCATAATCACCTCCATTTGCATGCCTATACTAAGAACCAAGGAGCCATTAATTTCTACCAAAGGAATGGTTTTTCCATTATTTCTCAAACTGATGATGAAGTCCGTATGGAATGGCGTCGGTAAATTCATTTAAAAAAGAGTTGCAATTTAAAAGTTTTAGGTTAAAATACAATTAATAAAATAAAAAAGCGATGAGAAAGACGAGTAAACAATCTTCAGTCTAACAGTGAGTCGGTGATAGTGGGAGACCGATAGCACCTGGATTGTTGAAAAACCCTTTGTCCATGCTACTAACCCAAATAACCTCGTTTAAAGTAGGCTTAGTCGTCACCGGTACGTTATCACGCCGGAAGAGTATTGATGTACTCAATAAGATGGTCTAATTATATTTTAGACAATTTGGGTGGTACCGCGGAATAAAGCCTTTCGTCCCTTGCATGTTGGGGATGAAGGCTTTTTTATTTGTCTCCGAGTCTAAACATATAAAGGAGTTGTAATTATGAGTTTAATTATTCCACAAGACTATGATCCAAAATTATCAATCCGCGATACAGAGGCTGCCATCCGTTACATTCGGGAAACCTTCCAAGATGAATTTGGAAAGCAACTAAACTTACAACGGATGTCTGCCCCAATGTTTGTCGAGAAGAGCACGGGGCTAAATGATAACTTAAACGGTGTTGAGCAACCGGTGGCCTTCACTATGAAAGATATGCCTGCCGATGATATTGAAGTGGTCCACTCACTAGCTAAGTGGAAACGAATGGCCTTAAAGAAATATGGGTTTGGCCTTCACGAAGGACTCTACACCAACATGAACGCTATCCGTAAAGATGAAGATTTAGATAACTACCACTCCATTTACGTTGACCAATGGGACTGGGAAAAAGTTATCAGCAAGGAAGAACGGACAGAAGATACACTTAAGGATACTGTTCGTCAAATCTTCAAGGTAATCAAGCATATGGAAGACGAGGTGTGGTACAAGTACCCTAATGCTGTCTACCACCTTCCCGATGATATTCATTTTGTCACTACCCAAGAGCTTGAGGATCGTTGGCCAGACTTAACTCCAATGGAACGCGAAGACAAGATAGCTAAAGAAATGGGCGCCGTCTTCGTAATGAAGATTGGTGACAAGTTGAAGCGTAGCGGTAAGCCTCATGATGGCCGTGCACCAGATTACGATGACTGGAGCCTAAACGGTGATATCATCTTCTGGTATGAACCACTACAACGCCGGATTGAAATTTCAAGCATGGGAATCAGGGTAAGTTCGGAATCCATGAAGTACCAACTGGAACAAGCTGGAGCAACTGACCGAGAAAAACTGCCTTTCCATAAAATGTTGCTAGATGGTCAATTACCATATACAATTGGTGGAGGAATCGGTCAATCACGCCTCTGCATGCTTTTACTGGGGAAAGCCCATGTCGGCGAAGTACAAGCAAGCATTTGGCCTGAAGACATGCTCAAAGAATGTGCTGCACACAACATTCAGATTTTATAATTTAATTAAGGGAGAGTTTATACAGTGGAAACTATTACAATTAGTGAAGCCCCACAACACGTTGGGGAAACCGTTCAAATCGGTGTTTGGTTAACTGATAAGCGTTCAAGTGGGAAGATTGCCTTCCTTCAATTACGTGATGGGACAGGATTTTTCCAAGGAATTATTCGGAAAAATGATGTTGACGAAGAAAAGTTTGATTCCGCAAAGCATGATTTACACCAAGAAACAAGTTTTTGGGTAATCGGTGAAATTGCTGAAGATACCCGTTCTAAGTTTGGTTACGAAATCCACATCAAAGATTTCCAAATCGTTGGTGAAAGTGATGAATACCCAATTGGTAACAAGGAACACGGGATTGATTTCTTGCTTGACCACCGTCACTTATGGCTTCGTTCCCGTAAGCCATGGGCATTAATGCGAATTCGGAGTCAAGTAAAGTTGGCTACCATGGAATTCTTCGACAAGCACGGTTTTACCCAATTTGATGCTCCTGAACTTACTGGTAGTGCTCCTGAAGGAACAACTGAATTATTCGAGACTGACTACTTCGACCGTTCTGCCTACCTTTCCCAATCCGGTCAATTATATGCAGAAGCTGGGGCAATGGCACTTGGTCGTGTTTACACCATGGGACCTACTTTCCGGGCTGAAAAGTCAAAGACCCGTCGTCACTTGATGGAATTCTGGATGATTGAACCAGAAATGGCTTGGATGCGCCAAGAAGAAAGCTTGAAAATTCAAGAAGAATACATCGCTTACTTGGTCCAAAGCTTGATCGATAACCGGGCTACTGAATTGGAAATGGTTGGTCGGAGCATTGAAAGCTTGAAGCCATTTACCCAATTGCCATACCCACGGATTACCTACAAGGAAGCTATCGAAATGCTCCAAAAGGGCGGCTTCGATGTTGAATACGGCGTTGACTTTGGTTCTCCAGAAGAAACTTACTTGGCTGACCAATTCCAAAAACCTGTGTTCATCATGAACTACCCTAAGGAAATCAAGGCCTTCTACATGCCAGAAGATCCAGAAGACAGTCGCCAAGTTGTCTGTGCTGATTTATTGGCTCCTGAAGGATATGGTGAAATCATTGGTGGTTCCGAACGTTCCGTTGACTACAATCATATTATTGAAAAGTTCAAGGAAAACAACTTGAACATTGAAGATTACGGTTGGTACGCTGATTTGCGGAAGTACGGTTCTGTCCCTCACTCCGGATTTGGTATGGGACTTGAACGATTCATCGCTTGGATTGCCCTTCAAGATCATATTCGAGAAACTATTCCATTCCCACGGATGCTTAACCGGTTGAACCCATAAAAATTTAAAGAAAAAAGCGATTGACAAGATTTTTGCCAATCGCTTTTTTAGTAAAATTAATTTTTCTTATAAGAGTTATATCGATGTTTAAGGTAGTCGCATGACACTCATTAATCTTCGTTAAATAATTCCTCAAATTCCTTTCTTGTTCTTATTTTACGAACTGGTACTACTTTCGATACTTCACGTAATTTCAAATTAGCCACTTGTTGAGGAATTACTCTACCCTTTTTGATAATGTTTTTGTTTTTTCTTGAGTTCATATCATTTATTCTCTTTTAGCTAGATAGTCCAACAACTGATACACGATCTCTTTATTTTCACGTGGAACACCATGCTGTAAAATATCCGTCCCAGTCTGATGGAGCTCGTTATGGGCTAACGGGTATTCAGTATCGTTGAGTACGATTTCGCGTAAACTATCCGGTTCTTGTTCCACGTGAAACTGAAAACCAATTACGTTGTTATTCAGAACAAACGCCTGATTCTTAACAAGGTCACTGCTAAATAATAATTCTGCTTCATCTGGAACTTCAAACATATCCTGGTGCCAGTGAAGGACAGTCATTCTTTCGGGCAATTCTGGGATAATGTTACTTTGCAGGTAAACGGGCGCCCAACCAACTTCCTTATGTGGTGCTGTTTTCACTTCATATCCTAATGTTTTAGCAATCTGTTGAGCCCCATAGCACACGCCTAAGATTGGCTTTCCCGTGGCAAGTAACTGTTTGATCAATTCTCGCTCCTGCGCAATCCAGGGTAAGTTATCATTAGGACTCATTGGGCCGCCCAGAATAACTAGCATGTCGGTTTGGTCGGCCGTTGGTAAGTTGCCAAAGATGTATGGATGGTAAATGTACATTTCATGACCCTGATCCTGTGACCACCGTTGAATCAATCCTGGTCCCTCATTTGGTGTATGTTGTAAAACGTTAATCCTCATCATTATTCCTCCCCATTATTTTCTCAAGCCTGAACATTCCTATCTGGTTACCACCAGCATAATCGGCTGATTCGTCTGGATCCTGGTGGTACTGGTTATAAAATTCAACTGCATGGAAACCTAGTCGATTAATATAGAAATGAATATTCCGCTGGTCAAAGTATGGGGTAACTGTTTCCCACATTCTGGTTTTGGGATAGTAATCCTCAATGGCCTGCCAGATTAATTGGCCAATCCCCCTACCCTGATTACCGTCTTTCACATACAGAAAGTCCAGATGGTTATGACCCGTTTCTTTCTCAATATTTACAATCGCCCCACCGACCATTTTACCATTCCATAGGCTTTATAGGCTACCGCTCCTTTATCTTTTAGCGAGTCTTCAATATCCTTTACTGGTAAAACATCTTCTTTTTTACCCGAATAATATTCAACACCCTTATTAAAGGCTTCTTGCATGTCCTTTTCAAACTGCTCGACGTCCTCTGGTAGAAGTTCCGTTAACTTAAATTCCATGTCAATCTCCTTTTAAGCTTTGCATTTAATTATAGCGATACTTAGGAGAATTTTTTAGGCTTATGGGAAACTTTCTATTCATTTTCTACCGGTGCCAAAGACCTTCTTGGCTTAGCAAAGTGAATTATTAAGCCAAGGCCAAAACCGGCAATTCCAAAGGTTAACCAGCCAAAGCCCAAATTAAAGAATGGGAAATATTTACCAGCAAATCCAATCATCGCTTGAACTACATCTAATTTACTCAATGGCGACGGCAATGCATTAATCATATCGAAAAATGCTGGAATCAGTGTAAAACCAGTCGTAATTCTATACACTTTGGCGTCATTATTAAATAGCGGCGACGTAGTTCCCAAAATAATCAGCGTAATTGCCAATGGGTATGCCAGCATTAAGAATGGGGTTGACCAGGTGATAATTTGGTTCAAACCAAGGTTAGCGAAGAGGAATGATAACCCACAATTGAATTTAAGAAAAGTCTTGTATGAAATCCGGGGAAAACGACGGTGGAAATCTTGGGCAAAGGCAATAACCAAGCCCATCGCTGACGTCAAGCAGGTAGTAGTCGCTAGGGTCGCCAAGATGGCGTCTCCTGCCGTCCCAAGATAGTAATGAGCAATCTGTGCTAAAGTTGTTCCCCCATTATCAGCTAGCTTAAAGTGATGTAAGCTGGTAGCTCCTAACCAAATCAGGCCGATGTAAATAATCGCAACCCCAGCAATCCCAATCATTCCACTTTTAGCTGTTGCCAAAGAAATATCCCGTTGACGTTTGATACCAAGGGCCTTAATCGAAGTAATAACTGTAATCCCAAAGGCTAAAGCAGCGAGCCCGTCCATCGTATTGTATCCCTGCAAGAAACCATTGCTAAAGGCGTTTTGGGTATATGCAGCGGTTGAGCTTGCTGTACTGGCACTACCAAGCGGACTAATGAACGCTAACATAAAAATAATAAATAACATTAAGAGAAAGAGTGGATTCAGAATTTTCCCAATCAGTGTAGTAATTTTTGATTCACGAGCAGAGAAGAAGTATACCAAGTAAAAGAAAATGGCAGAATAGATTAATAATCCTAATGTATTTGCTCCCGTTGAAAGGTGAGAGGCGATCCCAATTTCATATGAAACTGTAGCGGTCCGCGGCGTCGCAAATAGTGGCCCCAGCGTTGCATGAATCAAAATCAGGAAAATAAGAGCATAGTAGTGACCATTAGGCCGGGCAAGATCATAAATACCATTTGGCCGCGTAATACTAATTGCTAATAAGGCTAATAGCGGAATTAAAACCCCAGAGATTAAGAAGCCGCTACTCGCCGCTAACCAATGTGACCCGGCTAACTGTCCTAAATAAACAGGGAAGATTAAGTTTCCGGCCCCAAATAACATCCCAAAAATGAGCGATGCGATGATTAATGATTTACGAATTGTATTTGTATTTTTTGTCCCTTCCATTGTTCTTACCACTCTTTCTATATAATTTCTAAGTAATCAAAAAAGGCGCCTTTCTAAGCTAAATGCTTAAAAGGACGCCTTTGCGTGTTACCACCTTTATTTATACTGCCATCACTGACAGAACCTCACCCCGTACGTAGGTCAACCTAGATACGTTGACGCTGTAACGGGCGCACCCGGCTAGAACTTCATAATGTCGCCCTAGCCACTCCTAGGCTACTTTCAGTTTACGCTCGTTATCCCCGCTCTCACTAACCCGGGTTCGCTGACTAACAAACAGAAACCTAATCTCCTATTCTCAGTGGTTATTTTTCTTGATCACTTATTTGATTTTTAATCTTACAGGACAGATTTTAATTCGTCAAGAATTTTTTCTCATTATTTTTTAATTTTAAAATCCAGCTGATTGGCCGCCATCAATCATAAAGTCCCCACCAGTAATAAACTTAGCTTCATCAGAAACCAAAAAGGCGATCATATTTGCCATATCTTCTGGTTCAGCAAATTTCTTCAATGGGATCTTTTCTAGTTGTTTTTGCATAACTTCTGGTTGCAATGAAGAAATTTCCTTAACCATTTCAGTATTCGTTGCGGCTGGCAAAACTGAATTAACTCTTACTGGCTTTTCTTTAGTCGCCCCATACAAGGCAGCGGACTTGGTAAGCATCCGCTCTGCACCTTTAGAAGCACTGTAAGCTACTGCTACCGGCTCTGCATATGCACCCGCCATTGATACGACATTGACGATTGCGCCGCCGTTTTTCATGTTTAACATCGCATGCTTAACCCCTAAGAAGGACCCCTTAGCGTTAACGTCAAACACTTTATCCCAGTCATCCAATGTTTCATGTTCCACATCGGCCGATCCACCAGTGATTCCAGCTGAATTAACCAGAATATCCACGTAACCAAATTGATCAACAACTGCCTTAAAGACCCGTTCCCAGTTATCTTCATCCGCCACATTTAACTTTTGGAAAGAAACATGGCCGCCTAATTTTTTCGCTGATTGGAGTCCTTTTTCCTCGTTAAAGTCAGCAATAACAACAGTTGCACCTTCATCAATCAGTTTTTCCGCCGTAGCGTAACCAATCCCTTGGGCAGCTCCAGTAATAATCGCAACTTTGTCTACTAGTTTCATGACAGTTTCCTCCTTGTCCTTTTGTCAAATTCTTTTCTATGTCCTTATCTTACCCACATAGATTATGTAAAATAAGAGACAAGAAATACTAAAAGTTTCAAAAGACACAAATCACCAAAAATGTATGGGAGAAAATTACTATGGACCTAAGCCAAATTCTTTACCAATCATTTTATGAATTAGTCGAGAAGAAAGGTTTCGATAACATCACTGTTTCGGATATTTTAGCAACTAGCGATGTTTCTCGCTCGACTTTCTACCGCCACTTTCAAGATAAATATGAGCTGATGCCCTATGGCTTTAAGCGACATTTTGAAGAGTTGAATTTTCAAGCTGGTAAAGACTCCTGGAAGGAAATGATTCATGAACTTCTCACTTACTTGCAGGCCCATTACCGCTACTTTAATAACATTATCGATATTGATGGGCAAAATTCATTACGCAAATATCTCCTCCACTTTTGCATTGATTTTACTCGTGAAACCGTACAAGAGAATGCTAAAAATATTGAGTGGAATTTCTTTTATGAGGAGTCTATTCGTTACACTGCTAATGGTGGCTTGGCTGTCACTATTGACTGGATTAAAGAAGAGTGTACCCAGTCAATTGACGACGTTACCACTGTAATTTTTGAAAATATTTCTCCCACTCTTAGGCCTTATTTATTAGCGAAAGATAAGGAATAAATATCGCACCCTCAAATTATATTTCAAAATTCCTGTTGACATTCTCAAATCAACACGTTAGTATTAATGTCAATCAAAAATTAAAAATAAATTAGTAAAGAATGAGTATTTGATGTGAGCCACCACAGAGATCCGTGGATGATGAGAACACGGTTGGCAAAAATCAAAGAAGATGGTTCTTATGTCTCTAGACTTATGAGCTTAAATGTAAATGAGTCGCGGGTGCGCCCGGTATAGCGTCAGAGTATCCTCTAGCGACTTGCTGGAGCGCACTTGTTGAGGGGAAGGCTGTGAGGTTTTCCTGAATTTGGGTGGTAACACGTATTTAACGTCCCTAGTTAGACCATTTTTGGTTTAGCTAGGGATTTTTTATTAGATTTTTTTAATCATTAGGAGGACAAAACTATGACTGAATTTACACAACGCACTACTTCACCATTCCGTTACGATATTGTTGGGTCATTTTTACGACCAAAAGAATTAAAGGAAGCGCGAGAAAATTTCACTGCTGGGAATATTAGTCGCAAAGAATTAACAGAAATAGAAAACAAGGCCATTATTGACTTAATTAAAAAAGAAAAAGCAGCTGGTTTACACGCTGTGACAGATGGAGAATTCCGGCGTAGCTATTGGCACCTTGACTTTTTCTGGGGTCTACAAGGAATTCAACATGTGATTCTGGATCACGGTTACTTTTTCCATAACTTAGAAACTCGACGCGATTCTGCCCAAGTTGTTGGTAAAATTACTGGTAATAATCATCCTTTCGTTGAACATTTCAAATTTGTCAAGGAACATGCTGGGGAGGATGCCCAAGTCAAACAGACAATTCCTGCTCCAGCCCAGTTACTAGAAGAATTCATCCGTCCAGAAAACCAAGCAAGCGTCAAAAATATTTATTCCAATACGGATGATTTAGATCGAGATGTCGCAGCTGCCTACCATCAAGTTATCCAAGACCTTTATGCTGCTGGCTGTCGGACCCTCCAAATTGATGACTGTACCTGGGGAATTTCAGTGAACAACTTTGCTAACTTGAAAAAGAAGGATCCAAACGCTGATACTTCTCAATTAAAGGAGCTTCAGGAACATTTCCTCCGCGTTAATAATGCAGCTATCCAGAATCTCCCCGATGACTTAACAATCAATACTCATGTCTGCCGGGGGAATTATCGGTCAACTTGGGCAGCTTCCGGTGGCTACGGTCCAGTCGCTGACACTCTCTTTGCCCAAGAAAACGTCAATGCCTTTTATCTTGAATACGATTCAGAACGTGCTGGTGGTTTTGAGCCTCTTAAAAAAGTTCCTGATGATAAATACATCGTCCTTGGCCTGGTCACTTCTAAAACGGGGGAATTAGAAGATAAACAAGCGATTATTGACCGAATTAAAGAAGCAGCCAATTATCATCCCCTTGACCACCTTTGCTTGAGTTCTCAATGTGGTTTTGCTTCTACAGAGGAAGGTAATATTCTAACCGAAGAACAGCAATGGAAAAAAATCAACTTTATTAAAGACATTACCAGTGAAGTTTGGGAAGACAGTCAAAAGGAGGAAAAACCATATGAGCGTGCCCTCTAAAACAGTTTCTTTATTAAACCAATTAAAAGAACAGCATTGGGTGGACCTTACCCACTCCTTTGGGCCAGAAAGTCCTCGTTTCCCAGAATTTAAACCAGCTAATTTTAAAACGATTGCCACTCATAGCGATGGTTATTTCGTTAAAGAATATACCTTTCCGGGACAATACGGAACTCATATCGACCCACCTGTTCATTTTTACAAAGATGATGATCGCTATGTTGAAGATTTAGAACTAAAAGATTTGGTGTTACCTTTAGTCGTGATTGATTTCCATAAAGAAGCAAATGCCAATCCCGATCGTAGCTTAACAGCAGCCGATATTAAAAAGTGGGAAAAAAAGAACGGCCCTATCCCTGCAGGATCCTTCGTTGCACTACGAACTGATTGGGGAAAGCGGTGGCCTTCGCAGGAGAAATTTGAAAATAAAGACGCAAATGGCCAAGATCATTATCCTGGCTGGTCTCTAGACGCCCTCAAATATATCTATGAGACTCGTCATGCAGTTGCCAATGGACATGAAACCTTTGATACGGATACGGCAACAGAACAAGGAGAAGGCCTTGTTGGCGAATATTATGTCCTCTCCCATGGTCATTACCAAATTGAATTACTTGATAATCTTGACCAAGTTCCTGAAACTGGATCTGCCATCTTTATTTCGGTTCCCAAGGCAGAAAAAGCTCCTGGTTTCCCCGTTCGTGCCTTTGCCATTATAGATAAAAAATAATAAACACATTAATGAAAATACTCCTTAGAAATGGACTAGAACTTTAGCAATAAGGTTATAGTCCATATTTTGTAATGTTTAATTTAACTCCTCTCTTAACGAAGCTCTATGATATAATGTAAAGGTTTTTGTTACTACTATTTTGGGAGGGTTTTATTAATGAAAGATTTTTTCTGTCCTAATTGTGGGACTAAACTAAAGGCTGGAACTAAATTTTGCTCTAACTGTGGAGCTAATGTTAGTAACGTTCAGTCAAAAAGTGACTCGGTTTCTAGCAGATCGGAAGCTAACAACTCTAATAAAAATAGCGTAAAAGAATCTGCTTCTGCTAATTTCGATTCGTTTGTAAAGAAGTGGAACCAAAATAAAAAACGAAATTATTCAATTTTAGGAATAGTTGTTGCTATTATTATTTTCTTAGTTTGGGGACATTTCTACTATACAGTGGATAACCAACTAAATCGTGCTACTACTGCAATTGGGGATCCATCTAAAAATGCTGCTAAATATGTTACTTCTACTTCATCTGAGGTAAAAATTACGAATAAAACAGTTAAGCCTATTCAAAAATATTTCCAAAAATACCCTGGCGATTTATCTACAATGAAGCAAGACTTCCAAGTGGGTAATAAATGGTCAAGTTACCAATTTGTACAAAAAGGTCGTGCCTGGTTAATTTGGCCTCGATACAAAATCCAAGCCGAACCAACATATTTTACAATCAATACTGACCAAAAAGGTATGAATATTAAAATGGACGGCGAAACACTTGGAAAGGTCACTTCTAATACTAATACTAGTGATAATAGTACAAGCGACGTAAACCAAACTACAAGTTCAACAGCATATTCACGTTCCTTTGGTCCATATCTTCCCGGTCTCCATACTTTTGTAGGTACCAAAAATATCGGTAAACATCAAATCAAGGCAACGGTAACTAGTTCAGATACCAATATTACTATGAATAATGGTATCTCCAATGATACTGCTCAAAGCATTCTTAGCAATGTATTCCAAAGTAATGTTGACGATCAAGACGAATCTTTTGTTAACGGACAAAATAATACCGATTATAAGCAACTAGTTAAAATGTTTAATGGTTTTAACCATGATGATGATATTAATAGTTTCCAAGCTAATGTTAATGTCAACAACGTTACTCCAATCAGTGATAAAAAGTTTAAGGTTAATTACCAAGTTAAATTTGTTTTTTACAATAAAAATGGTGATGATGGGGAAACAAAGAAGATTCAAGTATTTAAGTACACCGCTACTCTTGTTAAAACAAATAACAATAATAGCAGTAGTAACGGATTCCAAATCCAATCATTAGGTCATGCCAAGAAAGTTAGTGAAACAAGCGAAGATGATAACTAATTAACCCACTACATATTAGTTTTTACACTGATTCAGCTTTCAATAATTTAAAACGACCAATGGGGTCTTGTACTCGATAATCGAGTACAAGACCCCATTTACTTTAGCACTTTAAATTACTCCCTTAACTTTTCATAAAAGTCTTTCCAAGAATAATTACTACTGTAGACAAAAAAGACTTACGGTTTGCTTAAGAAGGTTCTTATCCTAATTAAGATTATTTTTTTCCTGCAAATCTGCAACAGCTGGGAAAAGAGGCTCTAGAGTCTGTTCAACTCGCTTAAACAATGGTAAGTACCGTTGATAAACAGCAGCGCTTTCTGAATTTGGGTAATAAACTAAATGTTTACCCATCAGCTTTTTGATGTCACCATAGTCCTCAATTATTCCCAGACTTTTCATCGCCATGAGCACAGCCCCGAGACATCCGGATTCAAATAACTGGGGAATATTAATGGTCATATTTAATATATCGGCTAACATTTGTCGCCATACCTTTGAACGAGCAAAACCACCCGTTGCAGTAATCGTCTTCGGCTTTCCAATTAGGTCAGTCAAGGCTTCAAAAACTGTTTCAATATTTAAGTTGATCCCTTCCATCACGGACCGAAGCATATCAGAACGCGTATGCAGGTAATTCAGACCGAAAAAGCTACCCCGGGCATCCGCATTCCATAATGGAGCACGTTCACCCCCTAAGAAGGGTAAAAAGATCAATCCGTGCGCTCCCGCTGGTGTATTCTCAATTACCTCATTTGCTAAAGTATAAGGATTTTGGTTGGCGTTTTTGGCTGCAGCCGTATCGACAAAGTGGTTAACAGCCCATTGGTAAACCGCACCACCATTATTCAGCGAGCCACCTACTACCCATGATTCGTTATCAATTGCATAACAAAATAATCGTTCTTGAGGGTCGATCACTGGGTGGTCAGTGGTTACCCGGACGGCTGCAGAAGTCCCAATGGTAATGGCAATTGTATCTTGATCCAGCGCCCCCCACACCAAGGTTCGACAACGCCCCATCAAATGCCCCGTAAATGAATGGTGTAGTAGCGGGAATCTTCATTGCTTCTTGCGCTTCTGGAATTAATCCACATTCTTGAGTTGTACCATCAACTATTTTGGGCATCTGCTCTTTAGTTACCCCAGTTAAATTTAGAGCAAGTGGATCCCAATGGCGCGATTTTAGGTCCATCATTCCCGTACAACTAGCAATTGACACATCGACCTTATGAACATGAAAGAAGCGGTAAAAAATATAAGCCTTGATCCCACTGATGTACGTATCCTTAGTAACCTTTCCTGGCATATTTTGCTTAATCCACATCAGTTTAGTCAATGGTGACATGGGATGAATAGGTGTCCCTGTCTCAAAATAAAGTTGCTTTCCGAGCGGTGACTTTTTCAATTGTTCTGCAATATCCCGAGCACGTGTGTCTGCCCAGGTCATTATCCTTGACTGTGGTTGAAAATCCCGATCTAACAAAAGAAGATTCTGATTCGCACAGGAAAATGACACCGCTAAAAGCTGGTCCTTAGTGAAATCAAGTTGGGAACCAGCATCATGAATTACCTGTTCAACCGCATGGACAATATCTTCTGGTTCTTGCTCAGCCATTCCATCTGGATTTCGATAAAGGGAATAACCCTTATTAAATGAATCAATTACTGTCGCCTGGCGATCATAAAGGACCGCTTTAGTACTTGTCGTGCCAATATCAACGCCAATGAAGTATTCCATGAGTTACCTCCTACTCCCTCATATTTCGATCGGAATCTTTACATAATTAGCAGTCTAATTATATATCAGCTGTTCGCAATACACATCATTTTTGATAGCAAAATTCCATAATATCTTTGAGTTCATTTACAAGGAAAAATGAGTCCAGAATCGCTACAGTATGTCACAGCGTTGACTCCCTACCTATGGACTACGTAAGGCAACTATCTTGAGAGTACAGTTGGTATTCCCAAAAGTATAATCTTTAACTTATAACGAAAAAATTGCTAGTTTCGACACGAGGGGTTGAGTAATAGTCAACTCCCATGTAAGCAAAAAACAACAGAGAGTGAGGTCGATGAAATTTTAACTCTTCATCAATCTTACTCTCTGTTGTTTTTGGCCTCTCGCACTTGCACAGCGTTCCAGCCTGCTAAGTGCAATTAATTTATTTTACTTTTCATCTTCTTGAACATTCTTCAAACTAGAGCCAAAGATTTGTTCAATTGCGACAGGATCACGGTGGTCAAAGAATTGACTTTCGTTCTTGTCGAGGCTTGCCATCTTCGCCATATCTTCATCGGAAAGTTCAAAATCAAAGACATCAATGTTTTCTTCCATCCGGTTCTTGTGAACAGATTTTGGAATAACAGTGATGCCTCGTTGGAGTAACCAACGAAGAATAACTTGACCATTGCTCTTGCCGTACTTAGCACCAATTTCTGCAATTGTTTCGTTAGTGAAGATATTGTGCTTACCTTCAGCATATGGTGCCCAAGCTTCCACACGAATATCTTCACTTTGGTTAAACTTAACTTCTTGATCTTGTTGGTACCAGGGATTAACTTCGATTTGGTTGACTGCTGGCTTTACAGACATAGTCAATTCAAGGTTTTTAATTTGATCAGCGTAGAAGTTTGAAACCCCGATTGCACGAATCTTGCCTTCCTTTTGTGCCTCTTGAAGAGCACGCCAAGCTCCCATCGTGTCACCATATGGTTGGTGAAGCAAGTAAAGGTCCATATAATCTAGACCAAGCTTTTGGAGTGAAGTATCAATTCCGGCCTTAGCACGCTTATAACTAAAATCAGATACCCATAACTTAGAAGTTACAAAAATGTCTTCACGATTTACACTACTATTTTTAATTGCCTTACCAACTGCTTCTTCGTTTTGGTAAGCAGCAGCGGTATCAATTAAACGGTAACCAACTTCCAAAGCTTCAGTAACTGCTTGTTCTGCTTGACTCAAATCTGGAACTTGGAAAACACCAAATCCAAGAGTCGGCATTTCTACTCCGTTGTTTAATGTGATTGATGGTACTTTAGCCATTATTAACTCTTCCTTCCTGTTACGTAATTAATTGTTTAGTATATGTTAACAGGCGAATTTAAATTTGAAAATTACCTTATTGGCATGGTAGCATACAATTAACGTATACTTCAAAGGAGAAGGTCTCGTGATTGATAATTACTTATTAGAAGAACTTGTGATATTCGCTAAGGAAAGGACTTTAGCAAAAACGGCTGCCCAGCTCAACGTTACCCAACCTACTGTAACGAGAGGGATGCAGAAGTTGGAAGATGAACTTGGAGTTAAACTATTTGACCGCCAGCCTAATCGGATTACCTTAACGGAAACGGGAGAATTGGCGGCAAAAAAGGCTTCTCAGTTGTTACAAAATCAACAGGAATTTATCCAACAGCTCCGAAACTTTGCAGCTCACCAACAAGTTGTTAAGATTGCATCAACCGCACCTGGACCCCTTCTTATTCTTAATCACTACCAGAAAGACTTACCATTCCCCGTTGAACTTGCTGAAGATTGGTTAAGTCCAGATCAGATTCAATCGGCCCTCCACAATAACGAATTTTCTCTCGTCATCAGTAACCAGGAAATTCAAACCGACCAAATTGAGTCCCGGTTTGTCGGTACTGAGAGCTTATTCGTTAACATTGACAAATTTACCTACCTCGCCAACTCACGGAAGGTTAACTTCAACGACCTCGCTGGATTAAGTTTTGTCGTCATTAATAATATCGGTCCTTGGAAAAAGGTTATCCAAGATAATATTCCTGACGCTAAATTCTTTTACCAAGAAGGACGAACGGCCCTGCAGGAAATTACCCGTTATTCTAACTTTCCGTATTTTAGCACCGATATTACTCAGAACTTGCAAAGCGCAAAGACAGCTGACAGTGATCGAGTAACCCTCAAGATCACTGATGAAGCTGCCACAATGACTTTTTATGTTAATTATTTGAAAGACCAGGAAGACTCACTTTCTCCTCTCATTAAGAAAATGGGACAAATATGGGAAAGAAAGTAAACTAATCATTAATTTTTAGAGTAAAATATTATTGATAATGACAGCGGAGGAGCATTTGATCTCGTGAAAATAACAAAGAAGAATTTAGTTTATTGCTTTTTATGTATTTGTGTTGCTTTAATTGGTGTGGGACCTGCAATTTATCATTCCCACGTACAGGCTGACCAACAATCTAATAGCAAAACCACTACTAAAAATAAGAAACAATCAACAACCACTAGCACCAAGAGTAGCCACATGCGGACACCCATTGACTGGCAAAAGTCATCCGAAACAGTTGATTATCCTGATTTATCAAAGACGAAAAACTTTTGGATTAAGGTTAGCTTGAAGAAAAATCGGACTTACTTATATGATGGTAAAAAATTAATTTACACCATGTACAGTACCGGTGGTGTTTATAAACGCGACAAGAAAACTGGAAAGATGGTCAGCACTACCCCTACTGGTACCTTCTATGCTCAATCTGAGCGTGGGGATAGTTTCTTTAATAATTCTTTAGGTGAAGGAGCCAATTATTGGGTTTTCTGGCTCAATCACGGGGAATATCTCTTCCACAGTGTGCCTACAAAAGCTGATGGAACATACAATACGAAGGAAGCCAAGAAATTAGGCAAGGCAACCGGTTCCCATGGTTGTATCCGTTTGTCAGTACCCGATGCCAAATGGATGTCACAAAACCTTCCTGTGGGAACTAAGATTGTGATTGCGGATAATTAATATCCGAAAATCCATTTTCACTAATTTAAAATATATTCATTTTGAATAATAACCCCCGAAAATCTATTTTCGGGGGTTATTGTGTTAAAACTAATCAAAATTATTGTAAAAACAGGATTTTTTAAATTTAAAATGAGTTGAAACTAATGAAATATCTTCCATTATCTAAATTTAAGTATTTTATTAATAAAAACTCGGACGATCCTTCCGCGCCCAACTTCCTAATAATGAAGTCCTTTCTATTGGCCATGGTATTATAACTGTTCACCGGCCACCAACTACGGCGTCCGCAATTCAAATAGATCTTACTGCCTTAATTGAATATATGAATAATGATGAAACACCTTCAATCTATAACGTACTTGTCACTCACTTTTTCTTTGAAAACACTCACCCTTTCCTTGATGGTAACGGTCGAATGGGAAGGTATCTTTTATCATCATACATTGCTAATAAATTTGATCGGTTTACAGGATTTTCAGTTGCCACTGGTATTCATAATAACGTTCAACAATACTATAAAGTCTTTAAAGAAGCTGATAATGCTGAAAATAGAGCTGATTTAACTTTCTTTATTCAGAAACAGTTATTAATATTTTAAACCACTCCCGCAACGACCTTGAAAAGGCCAAGGACAAAATTAAAAATTGGGTTGATGAGCACCAAAATCAACTCCAGACAAGTTCGTCACCTTCTCTTCAATTGTATTGTGAAATTTTATATCTTCTTGCTCAATCAAAGCTATTTACTAATCAGCAAAGTCTAGGAATTAAGGATAATGATATCATTGAGAGTTGAAAGAAAAGTAAGTATCGCTATCCTATGACAAAGACTCACTCTGCTATTGAAAATCTCGCAAAGCTTGGTGCAATTGAGGTCGTTTCTAAACGTCCCAAACAACATATAATTAAGATTCTATAAGTATGCAATTTAGATAACTATTATCCCTTAATTTTTATCTAAATGCCCGGTTAACCTCCTCACCATCCGGAATTGACGGCATTGCACCCATCTTTTGAACTGCAATACTTGATGCTTTTTGCGCATAAGTAATTGCAGTTTTTATATTGGCTAAGCTAGGATCCAGCTGGGAAATCAACGCGCCGATAAAGGTATCGCCCGCAGCCGTGGTGTCGACTGCCTTCACTTTAAATGCCGATACGCTTCCCTTTTCACGACTAGTTGAATAATATACTCCGGCCTCTCCCAGCGTGATGATTGTTGTCGCTACGCCTTCTTTAGCAAAGGTAGCGCTAATCTTTGCCAAATTATCTTCATTATCTGCTGAAATTCCCGTTAACTTTTCTGCTTCTGTTTCGTTCGGAATAATGATATCAGTATAAGCTAATAGATCTGGTAGGAGCTTTGTGGCAGGCGCTGGATTTAAAACAGTTACCAAGCCTGATTCCTTCGCCTGTTTAAAGGCAGCCAGCGTTACTTCCTGGGGTGTTTCTAACTGCGCAACAATAAAATCACCGTTACACAATACCTTATCCCAATCAGCTTCCTTCATCGCCTGATTGGCCCCACCGTAAACCATGATGTCATTTTGCCCACTCGCATCTAAGGTAATGACCGCACTACCCGTACCATTTTGGTCATCGACTTGAATATTTTCAGTCTCAATTCCCTCTTTTTGTAGAATCTCAACCATTCGCTGGCCATCACTGTCGTTTCCGACTGCTCCCACAAAGCGAACGTTCGCACCGGAACGCACTGCAGCGACTGCCTGATTTGCACCTTTACCACCCGGAGCGGTTTGCTTGTTCTTCACTGAAATTGTTTCTCCTGGTTGCGGAAAGCGGTCAACTTGGTAAATTGAATCGACGTTAATACTGCCCAGAACAATAAGCTTCATTAAAATCCTTCTTTCCCGTTTTCTCTAATTATACCGAAACAAAAAGCCAGTAAGCCACCTCCACGACCAACTCATGAGAAGTGCTTACCAGCAAATTTATTATCTTAAAATATCAATCAGGTTCTTATTCGCAGCTTGGCGTGCTGGCAAGATACCAAAGATCAAACCAACCGCTGCTGAAGTACCAAAGGCCAGCATAAATGCCCCAAAGGTTACATGGGCATGGATATGGATCCCTCCTCCGATTGAGTGGGACAAGAGTGGCGCAATCAAATGAGCCAACCCTGCTCCCATAAGGAACCCAAGGAGTCCCCCACTAACCGTTAACACAATCGCTTCTAACAAGAATTGCATCATAATATTGCCTGGGGTAGCCCCAACCGCGAGCCGAATCCCAATCTCTTGCGTTCTTTCTGACACTGAGATATACATCATATTCATTACCCCGATTCCGGCAATGAAGAGAGAAATAGCCGCAATTAAGCTGATAAATCCAGTCAAAATCTTCATGGTTGAGGAGAATTGCTTCAAGGCCTTTTCCATATCATTGTATTGATACGTTCCTTGGTTCGTCGCTGTTCCGTTCTTTTGGAGATACTTGGCAACCTTTTCAGAAATCTTCCCGGCATTGGCACCTTGATTGAAGGTCAATTTGATTGAATTCCCTTGAGTTGCGGTGTCACCCTGATAATAAAGGCTCTTCGGCAACAGTAAATCGACCCCATTTGGATTAGGCATCCCATCACCGCTATATTCCGCTTCTGACTTATAGACGCCCACCACTTCATAATCGTTATTACCAACCGAGACGGAGGTACCCACAGCATTTTGGATTGTTCCATACTGTTTCTTGGCCATTGACTCTTTCATCAACGCAACTGACTGCCCAGTTTTTAACTCATTGCTTGTGATGTTACGGCCCGCCAGAATTTTAATGGTGTCGTTTTTCTTCTTTAATAGCGTCAAACTAACATTTTTACTATCATTTCCGACCTGAACCCGGCTATTCAAATTATCGGTTTCGTGTTCAATTTTGACACTTTTGATCTGACCCCCGAATTGACTATCAATATTTGTCAAATCCTCTTGAGTAAAGCCTTGAATAGTCGAAGTTTCGTTATCCGGTGTGTAGTAAATCTCGGTTGATTGCTGGCCTTGTTTGTTGTTATTTCCATACTTATCATACATTGTCTTGGTAATCCCATCACCGATTCCCAAAATCGTAATAACAGCCGCAATCCCGATCATGATCCCGATAATTGTCAGAAAGCTTCTTTTTTTATTTGTACGCAACGACTGGAGTGCCGTCTTAATTAATTCAATTACCTGCATATCACTTTCTCCCGCTATCACTGGTGATCCGGCCATCAAGAATTTGAACCACTCGCTCACACTGGGCAGCTACTCGTGGATCATGAGTTACCATAATAATCGTTGTCCCCTCATTTTGGTTTAACGATTTAAATAGGTCCATGATTTCTTGACTAGTTTCTGTATCTAAGGCTCCTGTAGGCTCATCCGCAATCAAAAAATGTGGGTGAGAAGCAATCGCACGCGCAATAGATACCCGCTGTTGTTGTCCCCCAGACATATTTTTCGGTAATTGGTCCTCGTATCCATGGAGGCCAACCTGGTCTAGGACTTCGCTCACTCGTTCCTTAATTTCAGCCCGGCTTTTTCCTGCATACAATAACGGAAGAGCCACATTTTCAGCAACGCTAACTTCCCGAATTAATTTAAAATTCTGAAAGACAAAGCCAACATTTTTGTTCCGCAACTTTGAAAAATCTTTTCGGGTATAGTCATGAATTGGATGCCCCTCGTAGAAATACTCTCCCTCAAATTTATCATCAAGGAAGCCAATAATATTAATCAATGTCGACTTTCCTGATCCTGATTCCCCAATAATTGCCAGCAATTCGCCCTGGTTAACATCCAAGTTAATATCGTGGAGGACATGGAATTGCTTATCACCTTGTTGGTAGTACTTATTGATGTTTTTTAACTTAATCATCTTTGTCTACCTTCATATTATTTTTCAACTTTGAATTTGGGTTGGTAACAATGCGGTCACCTTCATCCACGCCATCGGTAACTACGTAGTAACTGTTGACTGTATGACCAGTAACTTTTGTTTCCCGCGTATAACCTTTACTGTCAACCACAAAAGCTTTGCCATCCTTAACTGCTGATTTAGGAATCCGCACGCCTTCCTGAGCAATTGAAGCCTTCGCTGTCTGCCCATTCATAAATTTATTGGCATTTAAGTTAGCCGTTACCTGATACTTAGCATTATTGTTGCTACTATCCTTTGTCGGAATTCCTGCCAGATATGAAACAGGAGTTGTTTCTTCACGGTTAGTCGCCAACGCCTTAACATGTAGATCTGTTCCATTATGCAATTTAGCATAGTCATATTCGGAAACCTCACCGCTAAATTGTAAACTATCTGAATATAAGGTAAGAACTGGGTCGCCCTGTTTTGTATTATCAATCATTACATAGCCCGAATATGGTGCTGTCAAGGTTTGATTGACTTTATTAGCACTGTTATTTAACCGTGTTTGCGTGGCATTAACACTGGCTTGAGCATCTGAATAGGCACTTTGCGCTTCGCTTAATTGACTTTGCAACTCGGAATAGCCTTCATCACCAGAAGACATCCCATTCAGTTGCTGACGAATACTATTAATTGTCTGTTGTTGAGCTTGCATTGTTTGTTGACTCTTTTGCAAATCCCCCTGCAATTCTGCAACGTTATCCTGGGTCTCATCATTATGGGTAGTTAAAAGAGCCTCTCCACTAACAACGTGGTCGCCGTTTTTCACATTGATCTGTTGGACCTTTCCAGATGGTAAACTCAAAACCTGCTTCTGTACCGATTCAACCTTCCCTGTAATTACAAAATCGGCCTGCTGACTGACCTTAAGAGTATTGTAAGTTGGTTTATTCTCCTGATTTCGGTTGGTGATCGCTAAAAAAATTCCGCCAACCACTAAAATTCCTAAAATGCTCCCAATAATTATTAATCGTCTACGTTTCTTTCCTGCTAATAAACGTAGACCTTTTCGGCTTTTCTTCTCTCTCTTCACAATCTTCCTCCGTTAATTTTAATTCTCCTCATGAGTATCTAACACCAGATAAAATATTATCATGTCCAATTTCAAAATAACTAGTATTTTTTGTTATTTTCTATGCGGTAAAATAAGGGTAAGAATGGGAAAAAAGTTAATATTTTTTACCCACTCTTTAACGCTTATTAGTTTTGCGGTTAATTACTTATGTAACTAACTATATATCATGCTTTTATCAATTGCAAGCAATTATTTTAGAAGGAGATTATGTAAAAAGTGAGTAAATTAAAAAAACATATTAGTCAAGAGATGACTGTATGGGAACATAATCAAGCTCATGAATTAGCAAAGATTCGTGCTTCTCAACGACACCTAATTTATAACCTGCTTGCTTACGTTTCAATCTCAATTATTGAATATTGGTTAGCCGCTATTAGTAAATCTCAAACCTTACGCGCGGATGCCTTTAACAATCTTTCTGGGATCATCTCAACCTTCTTACTGATGATGGGCCTCCATATTGCCCAAGATATTGATGATTCTGACATTGCTGGTATCAAGCTTCCCAATGAAAATCCAAAAATCCTAGGCGGTGACCAACGAAACCAATTTATCCGTTGGCGGTATGAGACTGTCTTTTCTCTAGTAACAGCTGTTGTCATGATTATCATTGCCTTTAGTGTTATTTTTGATGGAATTAAGGCTCTTTTAAATCCAGCTAGTCGAGTGGTTCCTCAACCAATTGCCTTAGTTGGGGCAGGAATTGCTTCCATTATTATGTTAGTAGTTTGGCAAATGAATCGACGTACCGGAAAAAAGTTACAAAATGCGGCTTTATTAGCATCTGCTCAAGATAGTCTTGCCGATGCCTTTACTAGTATTGGAACTATGATTGCTATCGCGGGTGCCTATCTCTTTAATCTTTCCTGGCTTGATGGCGCCACCAGTATCGTCGTTGGTTTCTTCATCCTTTATTCCGGACTCCGGATCTTTTTTGAGACAAGCCTTAATCTTGCCGATTACTTTGACCCGAAAGCAGAGCAAGAATACCGGGAAGCTATCAGTAAGATCAAAAAAGTACGTCAAATTGCAGAATTAAAGGCTCACTATAACGGTAATGTGGTCTCATTAGATGCTACTATACTCGTTAATGCCAAAATGACTATTTTAGAGAGCTATCAATTATCAGAGAAAATCGAACGAATACTACGGAAGAAATTTGGGATTGTGGACGTTGATATTTCCTTTATTCCAGACCCAAACTCATTTTCTGACAAGGACGTTAAAGGACATTTTTAATTGAATCAGCATTAGTTGTCACCCTACATTTAATTAGCTGAATATTAGTTGTAATTAATAAGCCAACAAACGCCCCTTTCACTCCAAATAATAATTTTATAAATAACGGTGAGGTTCATTGTCTAGGTTTTACTGGACATTGAACCTCACCGTTGTAGTGAGTTTTTTCAGTTGTAATTTAACGTTCATTGCAGTCTAATACTTACTGTTTAATTTGTTGTAGTGGTAGTTGTGTCTGTATCTTTTTCTGCTTTCTTAGCAGCGCTCTCAAGTGCATGTGGCTTAGCGCCTAATGTTGTTAAAGCAATAGTACCTAAAGCTAAGGTTGAGAGTAGTGCCCAGCGTGTTGACTTTTTCATACTTTCACCCCGTTTCTGCAAATGACTAGTCTCTCTTACCTACCTTTATGGTAACGCGAAGGTCGTTGTTTGTATAATAAAAAGGATCTGCAAAACTATGAATGTTTTGCAGATCCTTTTTATATAGTTGGGCTAGCTGGATTCGAACCAGCGCATGACGGTACCAAAAACCGTTGCCTTACCGCTTGGCTATAGCCCAATAAAGTGACCCGTGCGGGATTCGAACCCACGATACCAGCGTGAAAGGCTGGTGTCTTAACCGCTTGACTAACGGGCCATGAATATCACAACAAAAAGTATTTTATCAAGTCTTTACGGAGAATACAAGCAAAAGTTCAACCTTTATCGTAATTTTTTTTAATTTCTCCTACTAATTTTACTCAATCATAGTATGATACTTAAGGGGGGGCAGCAAAGGAGTTTTATATGGATATTCCAACACATCGTCAACAATTTAAAGCGCTGGTTCAAGCGCAAACAACAGTTATTTCTGCACTTCCCTATCTCTTAGGATGTGCCTTCGCATATTATTACTACCAACATTTTAACCTTAGTGACACGATATTACTATTTGTAGCCGTCGTTAGTTTCCATTTAGCCGTTAACGGTCACAATCAATATACTGACTATCGACGTTTTAACGCCAACCAATCAGTTGCCCACAGTCACAATAACATTATTGCGAATTTTAGGATCAAGCTTCCCTGGGCGCGGTTAATAATTGGTGGTCTGGCTAGTATTGCTGCTATTATCGGTATTTATCTTACTATCAAAACTAGCTGGATTCTTCTTTTGATTGGTCTTTGCAGTTTTACAATCGGCTACGCTTATTCTGGCGGTCCACTCCCAATTTTGAAAACTCCATTAGGAGAGCCGGCTTCAGGAATCACAATGGGATATAACATCACGCTCCTAGCTATTTATATCAACATCTATAACATGCCACATTTTGACTATTATTTCTGGCTCAAAGGACTGGTAGTCGCCTTTCCTGCTATCTTAGTTATAAGTAATGTAATGCTTGGTAATAATATTTGTGATAGTAAAGAGGATGATGCAATTGGCAAAAAGACTCTCGTTCACTATATCGATCGTCCCGCTGCGATGCAAGTTCTAATCTGGTGCTATATCATTAGCTACCTTATGATTGTCATTGCAGTTATTTTAGGCTATCTGCCTCTTGTCACTCTGCTTAGTTTATTAACCATTCCTCTTGTTTACCAACGAATTAAAATTTTCGTTACTCATCCTGATAAAGCTACGACCTTCTTTAATGTTTTGATTAGTCTCCAGTTAATCTTAGTGAGTGAGATTATTCTAACGGTAATTGGGATTGCTTTAGAGTAATAGTTATTAGATTCTATAATGAAAATAAGGTTGATGAAAAGCATTTGCTTTCCACCAACCTTATTTTTTACGGGTCTACACTATCTGGTATTGATGAAAATCAATGCCAGTTTTTTGTACGCAAAAAAGGACATCTGCTGTGCCCTAT
>JBCLSJ010000015.1:0-34919 GCA_041225415.1 Lactobacillaceae bacterium 24-114 | reverse complement strand
GTATCAGTTGGATTAGGAAACAGTACATAATCAAGGACAAACTGATTATGCGTGGCGATCTGAAGATTATAGCCGGGGTTGAGCTCCCGATTCATCATTGGATCTTCCTTCATGCACATAAAAGTAGCGGCGTGATCTGTCTTTGAAAAGCTATTTCGTCCCTGAAAAATCTCTTCAGCTTGTTCGTATTTTATAGCCCGTGGGATTAAATCTCCTCTCAGTTGACGACGAAGCTTTTTTTAGAAAACGTCGGCGGCGTTTTCTAACTGAACCGCCTTTAATTATTTTCGGCTCCTTATTAATGGCTTCGTCTAGGTCAGCGACTTCTTTTTCCACCTGTTCAGCCATTAATTCCATACCATCGATAGATTCAACGATCTCTGGTTTCATCTCTTTGATGACTTGCTTTTCTACTAACTCATCGTAAATATTAGCCGTCTTTTCTCTCAACTTAGTGTGATACTTTTCTATCGCCCGACGCCAAGTAAACGAGTACTTATTGGCGTCTGCTTCAACTTTAGTCCCATCAATAAAGACTGCATCATTTTGAATCAGCCCATGGTCAGTAAGGGCCATGGTGAAGTAAACAAAGGTGCGCTTAATCAGGTTTCTGGCATGTTCACTACGTCGAAAGTTATTGATGGTATGGTAGTTATAAGAATGATCACGGGTAAGCCATCGCATTGGCAAGTTTTCTTCCAATAAAGTTTCAATTTTCCGACCAGAATAAGTTTGACGAGAGTACGCAAATAACAGATTTTTCAACATCAATGCAGGGTGTGAAAGTGGGCGACCAGTGACGGCCACGTTCTCTTCTAACAATACTTCTTGTGGAATCGAGTCGACAAAAGCATCAATTAACCGCACAAGATGGTTTTGTGGTACGTTGTAGTCATAATTTAGTATGAATTCTGTTCGTCCCATGATATAATTTTGATACATGAAATCGCTCCTTTTTGTTTGTTTTTTAGGGGTAATTACATCATATCAGGAACGATTTCCTGCGTACATAAGAAGCCGGACGATGAACCAAGATTTGATTCATCGTCCGGCTTTCATTTTGGACTGAGAGTTTTCCCAGTCCCACTCTTTCTTAATTTAAATAATCATTTGCTTAAATGACTATTATTAATACTTCTTTTTTCTCGTACCAAACGTCCACATGGTTGCAAAACTAGCCAATCCTAATCCTACAAGTCCTCCTATTCCAGACTTAGATCCTGTTTGAGGTAACTTTGTCTGAACTGATTCATTGTTTTCTCTCGTTGTAGTCAATACTATAGTACTTTGTCCTTCACTCTTTAGAGTTTGCTTGCTCTTCTTATTCTGAACTTGGACATTTTCTAAACCTGCTGAGGTTTCTTCTCGAGGTGTTTCTTTTTCAGGATTCTTTGGAGTTGATGGAGTTACTTCATGCGGTTGATCTTCTCCCGGATTATCTGGGGTTGGTGGAGTTACTTCATGTGATTGATCTTCTCCTGGATTCTCTGGAGTTGATGGAGTTACTTCATGCGATTGATCTTCTCCTGGATTCTCTGGGGTTGGTGGAGTTACTTCATGCGATTGCTCAAGGTTATAAATCAAGTACACATTTTCTACTGTTCCATCTGGAATATCATTACTAATCAGTTCTTGTGGAGCATATTTTGAAATTAGTTTCGGGCCATTAACCTCGCTAAATGTTGCCCGATTAATTTTCCATGTACCTTTAAGTGCCCCATTAGGAATGTCAATTTGATCTTGTTGAACCTTATCGTAATTTCCCTGTCCATTATTTACTGCAACTCCTGGATGTTCATCCTCTAGACTAACTGTCCATACTTTTTGGGGAATATTTGTATTAGATGGATCTGCGATATAAACCCATTTTCCATCTTTGTCTTGAACCCTTTTAACATTTACGATGTTTCCATTTTGATCAGAGAAATAAGTTGTGCTATATGTTACATTCTGTATTTGATTATCCTGTAATTGATCAAAGTTAGCATTATCTGCTACAAAGTGAATAATTCGCTTAACAGTCTTCTTCTCAGTTCTTTGACTTACTACTGGCAAGTAATAGTAATTAACCTCTTGGGCAAAGATTCCGTACTTCCCAGAAGTCGGCCGATCAACTCTATCAAAGTACAAGTTATCAAAACTCTTTTGTTCAGATGTCCAATCACCAAAGTATGGATTTTTATTTTTCACAGTAGTCTTACGGGATGGGGTAGCGCTAACTGACTCCATTACTTCGCCAGTTGCTTCATTAATATAATTAACCTTTACATCCTGATTACCTAAGAAAAAGAAATAAGGGTCATTCTGGGTGTAGTAGAGATAACTATCATAAGTAGCAATTCCGCCAACGTAGGCAACACCATTGTCAGTAAGATATTTCTTTAGATTTCTGTTAGCTAGGTCATAATTAAACTTATCTGTAATATATGTAGCAACAGGCCCCACATCAAATCTTGGTGCCCGTCCTAATTGTGGGTGTTCGCGCGTATACTTAGCTATCTCCGGATTATCTACTTTATAGTAAAAGTCGATATATATCGGATTAGGATCTGTTGGTGAATTCCAAGTCTGACTAATTTCACCAGAAGTAACTGGACTATGTGTACTCGTATAAGTGTAGCCAGGAATGTTAGCCTGGTAGTTATCGCCAATTTCCGTATATGTAGATGGATCAACCGGGTACCCAATAAAAGTATCAGCCGGAGCTGCCTTAGGTCCCTCATAATTCTTTGGTAAACCAATTTCTGCAACATGGAAATTTAACTTTGCTAAAACATGACCATCAGTCTGGTCAATGTAGCGAACATAGATTGGAGACAATCGAGTGTACTCTAACTTTAGAGTCTGATTATCACCAGTAATCACGGTCTGCATCAATTCATTCAAATCACCAGAATACTTGTAACCTGGAATTTGTTTAATGATATTCTGAATGTAAACCATTCCCTGTTCATTCAAGAATTCACCAATGGTGCGGCCGCGGTATTCAGGGAAAAAGCGGAAATAATCACTTTCTCTATACTTTCCCTTACTGCTACTAATATATCCCAGTGACTTTCCTGTGAATTTATCATAGTAAGTAAATGTTACTTCGGCTGGATGGTACTGGTTATCAGATTGAGTCGTAGCGGTAGCTGAACTGTTTTCACTTGGCGTTGTAGCATTTGTGCTACTCAAACTGTTTCCACTAGCCTGGCTATCCTGTTCTTTCTCTCCACTATTAGCTCCTGCATTAACCATATGACTAGCATCGCTTTGCTGATTAGCTTGGCTATCTATTCCTCCATTTGCTTTCTCAGTCGATTGCTTATTACTTTCTTCTGTCATTACAGAACTACTATTACTTTCACTACCTGTAATATCAGCATGGGCAACTAATTCCTGTCCTGCTAAAAAGGTTACTCCTAGCATTACAGAGGCAACCCCTACACTTAACTTCCGAAAACCAAATCGCTGTCGTTGGTTAACAGTTTTATACTCTCTTTCCCTTTGATTATTCTTTCCCAATTTATCTCTCTCCATTTCCTTCTTACTTGGCTTTTAATTACGTAAAATTAATACCAGTTTCTATTATACATGTCAACGTCAAATATATCATATATTCAGGAGATCCTAACAATCCTATTTTAAAATCTTAAAGAGGTTGAGTCTGTCTGAAATGACTCTAACCTCTTTAGTATTTATTAGGAGTTGTCATTATGTTTTTAATTCTAACTAATTAGTAAATACCATCATATGCCTTTTGATAAAGATCAATGATATCTTGTTTCGTACCCTTACGAGGGTTGGAGAATGCATTCCCATCCTTCAAGGCATTTTCTGCCATCAATGGGAAGTCTTCTGGCTTAGCACCAATTTCCTTAATGGAAGATGGAATACCAACTAGCTTGCACATCTCACGCATACCATCAATTGACTTTTGAGCAGCTTCATAAAGTGTTAGGCCTGTGGTGTCAAAGCCCATCACTTCTGCCAATTCAGCAAACCGTTCTGGACAAGCAATTAAATTGTACTCTTCAACAGTTGTTAACAATAAAGCACAGCAAACACCATGTGGAGCATCATATTGTCCACCCAATTGATGAGCCATCGCATGAACATAGCCTAAGTTTGCATTATTAAATGCCATCCCAGCAAGCATTTCTGCTTCTACCATTTCTGTCCGTGCTTCAATATTATGACCGTTTGCTACTACTTCTGGTAAGGCAGTTTGGATTAATTGAATAGCTTCTTTACATTGACTATCGGTAATTGGGTTGTGGTCCACGGAAACGTATGGTTCAATTGCTTGAACAAAGGCATCACAACCAGTAGCAGCAGTAACTGATTGAGGAACGTCAAGCATTAACATTGGGTCGTTGAAGGATACCAATGGAATGTTCCGCCATGAAACGACAACGAACTTAAGGTGAGTCTTTTCATTGGTGATAACGGCATGACGGGTCAATTCAGAACCAGTACCTGCTGTAGTGTTAACGGCCATAAGTGGTGGAAGTGGGTTATTGAGAGTTTCAATTCCCGCTAACTTAGTAATGTCATCCCCGTTTGTCAAGATGATACCGATTCCTTTACCACAGTCGTGAGCAGATCCCCCACCGACAGTGATGATGGAGTCACATCCCTCATCTTCGTACAACTTCTTCCCTGCTTTGATATTGCGAATCTTTGGGTTTGGTTCAACACCAGTGAAGACTGTGTAGTCCACACCTGCTTTTTCCAAAGAACCAAGAGTTTGCTTAACAGGTCCATTGTCGATTTCTACTAAATTTTCTTGTGTAACAACTAGAACTTTGTGCATATGTAACATTTTTGCCCTGTCTCCAATTTTCTCAATGACACCTGGACCAAAAAAGTTAACACTCGGCATTAAGAAATCGAATTGTCTATTCATGCGAACATCCTCCTCAAACAATTGTATTCGCTTTCATTATCGCGCATTGTGAAGTTGTTTTCAATCATTATTTGTGAAATGTTGTCTAATAAGGGAACATTATTAATCATTTGTTTCGTTAACGGCTTATTAAATAGTCCAATGATTAACCATGATCATTGGACTGTTACTCTCATTATTTACCTGTTAAATCTTTTTCAAATTCTGCTCGTAAAAGTTGAGCAATATCATCATGAGCATGTAAAATTCGTTCTACCTCTGCCGGACTAGCGGTCGGACTAATCTCCAGTTGTGGATTAATGGCCATTTGTTTCATATGAAACCCAGTAACAACTAAACGCATTGCTACTTGGGCTTGTGAACCACCATGAGCACCGAAGGAAAAGAGGCTTACCAATTTACCTTTCCATTCGTTGGCTAAGTAATCGAGCGCATTTTTCAATACAGCTGGATAACCCCAGTTGTATTGAGGAAAGACAAAGACGAATCCATCATAGCTTTCAATCAACTTGCTCCATTCCTTAGTATAGCTATGTTCATACTGGCCTAATGCTGGTATTTTACTTTCATCAAGGAATGGCAAATCCATTGTCTTCAGATCAATCTCATTAAATTCAACAGTCGTACTTTGAGATAATTGTTTTCGCAACCAATCAGCAATCATTTTACTTCGCCGACCAGGTCTAGTACTCCCAATAATAATTCCAACTTTTTTCATTATAATTCACTTCCATCAATTAAATTTATCTTTACCTTCATCATAACCAACATCTAATTGAAAAACAAAAAATCTAGACCCCCACCCCATTATTTGTGATATGGTAAGCCATTAATAATAGTAAACGCCCGATATATTTGTTCACTTAACACTAAACGCATTAGTTGATGTGGGAGAGTAAATCGACCAAATGAAATTTGTTCATTAGCTCGTTTTAATACTTCTGGACTAAGACCTAAGGAGCCACCAATAACAAAAGTGATGTCACTATGTCCATATGTAGTGAGCTGATTAATTTCCTTGGCAAATTCCTCTGATGTTCTTTCTTTACCCTTGATGGCAAGTGCATATACATATTCACGATCCTTAATCTTAGAAAGAATTCGTTCTCCTTCTTTAGCCATGACTTCTTTCATTTCAGCTGAACTTAAAGTTTCAGGAGCTTTTTCATCGGCTACTTCAACTATTTCAAATTTACAATAGCGTCCTAATCTCTTGCTATACTCCGCAATTCCATCTTTAAAATACTTTTCCTTTAGTTTTCCCACACCAATAATTTTTATATTCAATTTATCCACCACTTTCAACAGTTTTTCCACAACTTTATCCACAGTTGTTGTGTATTATACATAAGTTTATCGTTACATCAATTATTTAATCCAATTGTAACCGCTATCCAAAAATAGACTTATCCACAGTTTTCCACAAAAACATTCGTTCGTTAACGAAACGTCAATCGCTGATTAAATAAGGGTTTGTCATTAGTCAACATCTATTTATTCCACTTATCCACAGATTATCAGAATAATTGTTGATAACTTTTCCACACAGATAATTACCGTTATTTCAGTCTTTTTACAAAATTAACAATTATCTCTATATTTATCCACTGACTTTTCCACAGATAAGTCCAAATTATGTTTTCACAGTTAATTATACTATTTTGTTCTCCTTGTTAGGAAAATAAAAACATTCCTCTAATGATGAAACTTTCTGTTGGTAGTGCCTTATTTTTTTGTCTTGACAGGTAAGTGAACACTCACTATAATGATAAAAAATTAAGTGAGTATTAACTCACCACCTTATAAAAACGAGGAAAAACATGAAATACTTGATTCAACTTGATCACTTAGAAAAGAAATTTGGTAACCGCACTATTCTTCATAACATTAATCTCACTGTATGTTCTGGCGAGATTGTGGGACTGATTGGCCCCTCCGGTTCAGGAAAAACGACTATCATTAAAACCATGTTGGGAATGGAAAAAGCCACCCAAGGAACTGCACTAGTACTTGGTAAAACAATGCCAAACCGAGAAGTACTCAGTAAAATTGGCTACATGGCACAATCAGACGCCCTATACGAAAGTCTTTCAGCCAAAGAAAACCTCGAATTCTTTGGTAAGATGAAGGGGGTTACTGGTAGAAAACTTCAGGAAGAAATTATTCACGTAAGCAATGTCGTTAATCTGCAAAATTACCTGAATCAGCGGGTTAGTGGATATTCAGGGGGAATGAAGCGACGACTTTCGCTGGCGATTGCACTCCTTGGTCAGCCAGAACTATTAATTCTTGATGAACCAACGGTGGGAATTGACCCTGCTCTTCGCCGACAGATTTGGCATGAACTTCTTAACCTCCGAGAAAATGGACAAAGTATTCTTATTACTACTCATGTCATGGATGAAACAGAACTTACCGACCGAGTTGCGCTCCTTTTGCACGGAGATGTAATTGCTCTTGCTTCACCCAAGGAACTTGAAAAGCAATATGGGGTACCAACAATTGAAGATGTCTTCTTAAAGGCAGAAGAGGAGGGAAAAGTATGAAAACTCTAGCAATTACTAAACGCGTTTTAAAAGAATTATTCCGTGACAAACGAACATTGGCACTAATGTTTTTAGCACCAATCTTAATTATGTGGTTAATGAACGTAATGTTTTCAGCTAATTCCAATACCGCCGTCAAAATATCTACAGTAAATGTTAGTAAGTCAATTGAACGTAACCTCAAAAAAGTGAACGGGGTATCGGTTACGCCTAGCTCGAATGAACACTCAAAGAAAAAGCTAAAAGATAATTCAACGGATGCCATCATTGAGTATGATGTGAGCAAAAATAAATATAACGTGACCTACGCTAATACGGATTCTAGCAAAACAACATTAACCAAGCAAGCACTTCACTCCGCAATCACCGAAACAACAATTAACTCTCTTGCTCGCGACGTTCAACAGCTGCAAACGATCATTAAAACTACTAATCCAAATATAACAACCTCTGAAAGATCAGAAAAAATGCCCACTATCAGTAATCATTACCAATATGGCGATGCTGACACTGGCTTTTTTGCCAAAATTGTCCCTATTTTGATGGGATTCTTTGTTTTCTTCTTCGTCTTTTTGATTTCTGGAATGGCATTATTGAGAGAACGAACTTCTGGCACTCTTGACCGATTACTCGCTACTCCGGTAAAAAGAAGTGAGATCGTTTTCGGCTATATGTTAAGTTATGGGATCATTTCAGTTATTCAATCAACTGTGATTGTGCTAGCAACTGTTTGGCTGCTGAAAATAGAAGTTGTCGGAAGCGTCTTTAACGTTATTATCATCAGTGTCCTTCTTGCCCTAGTTGCCCTTGCTTTCGGTATTTTAATGTCTACCCTTGCTAATTCTGAATTTCAGATGATGCAATTTATTCCGCTAGTTGTCGTTCCCCAAGTTTTCTTCTCGGGCATTATCCCACTCGCCTCTATGGCCCCCTGGGTTCAATATATTGGAAAACTTCTTCCGTTAACTTATACCGGAGATGCCCTCACTCAAATTGTAATGTACGGGAAAAATCTAACTAGTCTTGGCGGGGATATTTTATCCCTGCTTATCTTTCTCGTCGTTCTTCTAGGACTAAATATCATTGGTCTCAAACGTTACCGCAAAGTATAATTTAATTAAGAGGTGAAACAGATGTCCCAAGTTTTAGCTAATTATGAAGACCAACTTGCCAATACCAAAATGCCTGCGGGGAAAAAGAAAGTCCTTACTACGGCGTTAAAACTCTTTGCTAATAATGGCTTTCATGCTACCACCACGGCCAAAATCGCCCAACAAGCTGGAGTTAGTGAGGGAACGATTTACAAATACTTCTCTTCAAAGGAAGATTTGCTAGCTAAATTGTTACAACCTATTTTGCGAGAAATTAAAAACAATTTTTTTAGCAATCTTGACGATAAAGCAGATTTACCTTCATTAATAGATTTTATTGTTACTGATAGAATTAACTTTATTGAGGTGAATTTTGATTTTATTCGGGTAATTTTTCAGGAAATTTTAACTGGCCAATTAACAGATAAATCTTATCAAGAATTTTTTATTGGTAATGACGGAATTCTGCCTCGGTTGCAAAAATTACCGGCGAATTATCCTGAAATCAACCAAAAGTTAACTTCTTCCCAAATTGCTCGAATTTTTATTGGTCCCATCCTCACCTATGTTTTACAAAATAAGTTATTGGGTCTACCAGTAAATAGCGATGATCTCGAACTAATTAAGCAACAAATTTTAGCCAATTTAACACTTAAATATTAACTAAAAACGCATCAGAAGTTGTAACTAGTTTCTGGTGCGTTTTATGCTACAAATCAATTATTTCATTCAGCTTGTACTTAATTTTAATTTTCTCCAGCCCATACTTACCAAATTGGTTCTTTCATCTCTTTAGAGGTAAACAACTTATCACTATCAAAAGGGTGCTTCAATTATTTGATGATCATGTTTAATATCTTGTTGTACTTTAGGAAAACTATCTTTTTTATCGAACTTTTTGTTGCCCTTCAAAAGTTTGTTTCTTCGTAGCCGCTGCTGTTTTCTTAATTGCCGCTTTCCGTCGTATCACTGCTACTCCTAGAACTCGACGAAGTAGCTTGCGTCAATTGAACAGTGGTTGTCTTCTTCTGACCATCTCGGTAATAAGTAACCTTAACTGAATCGCCAACCTTGTGCTTATACAAGGCAGTCTTCAAAGTGCTAGAATTCGTTATCTTTGTACTACCGAATTTTGTAATGACATCGTATTGCTGTAAGCCAGCGCTACTTGCTGCAGACCCACTTTGGACATCCATTACCACCACACCTTTAGTGATGCTAGATGGAAGTTTAAGAATTGATTGTTGTTGACTTGTGGTAACACGACTTAAATCCACCATGCTAATTCCTAAAGATGGGCGGGAGATTTTCCCGTTTTTAATTAATTGATTAATAATCTTAACTACTTCGTTACTTGGAATGGCAAATCCCATTCCCTCAACTGAAGACCCATCGTTATTTGAGGCTAACTTCATTGAATTAATCCCAATGACTTGACCTGCCATATTAATAAGGGGACCACCGGAATTACCTGAATTAATCGCCGCATCAGTCTGAATTACTGACGTCATTGTCCCATCAGTGCTGGTTTTAAGCGTTCGGTTAGTAGCGGAAATAATCCCTTTCGTCACTGTATTGGCATACTCACTTCCCATTGGTGACCCAATTGCTAAGACATCTTGTCCCGCGGCGATTGAATTTGAATTGCCAAACTCAGCGACCGTATCAACATTTGCTGAGTTAATCTTCAAGACAGCCAAATCTGTCGCAGCATCAGCACCAACAAGAGTGGCGTTCACTTTTTTGCCATTACTTAAAATAACCTGGAGGGCACTTGATCCAGAAACCACATGGTTATTAGTAACGATATAGGCTGAATTCCCAGATTTTTTATAAATAACCCCTGATCCTTCACTGGCAGTTTGGAGTTTACTGCTACTGCTGCTAGAAGAGGAGGAACTACTGCCTGATTGGCCAAATAGTCCTGCTAATCCTGAACTACTCTGGACCTGTTGTTTATTAACGACACTAACAACAGCATTTTTTACTGAATTATAAGCTTTAGTTGACTCACCATTTAAATTGGCCTTATTTTTGTTTACTTTTGTCCCACCAGACTTATTGGATCCGCTAGGTACACTTAGGCCCGAAGTATAATTTCGTACAGCGTTATTAACACCAAGAGCAACTCCGCCACCAATTAATCCTGCAACTAGACCAATTCCAGCTACTTTTAACCAAAATTTTCTTTTTGTTGAATTAAGTGGATTTTTCTCACTCATTCCTTTACTCCTCCATTTTGTCTTTATTATTCTCAATTGTTACTATAATCTTAAATTATGAAGAAAAATTGAAAAATAATTTACTTTTTGCCTCTTTCTACAGCGTTACCAATTCAGTTGGATTATCTGGTTCAGCATCTATTAATTTAAAGTCATGATTTACCCCAAAATCATGTCGTTCCATCATAGACACCACAGTTAAATGAGCAAGCGACCGCATATTATTATGCTGACTCCTGTGCCCAAGATAAATACGCTTTGTCCGTTGACCAATTACATCCATTAATGCATCCGCACCTTCCTCATTCGAAAGATGCCCAGTATCACTGAGAATTCGTTGCTTTAATGGCCATGAATAAGGCCCCATCCTAAGCATCTCTGTATCATGGTTACACTCCATCACATACGCATCAGCATTACGAATTTTACCCTCAACCCGTTCTGAAACATAGCCAGTATCGGTCAAAATGCAAAAGGTCTTATTATTATGATGAATCTGGTAGAACTGAGGGTTAGCCGCATCATGAGAAACGGCAAAACTTTCCACATCAATGTCACCAAGATCCTTAACCGTATTTGGAGCAATAACATGCTTTTGTTCCAAAGGGATACTGCCAACTTTATTTGCCATTGCGTCCCAAGTTTCCTTATTAGCATAAACGTCCATTCCATAGCGACGGGCTAACACCCCAACACCATGAGTATGGTCACTGTGTTCATGAGTAACAAAAATTGCGTCAACATCATCTAGTGAACGATTAATTTTATCCATTAGGGAACCGATACGTTTCCCACTTAAACCTGCATCAATAAGAATTCGGTGACTATCTGTTTCGAGATATGTAACATTTCCCGTACTTCCACTCGCTAATATGCTATAACGTAACGGATTTTGCTCCTTCACTCCACTCTTCTCCTTTACTCCTGATTTAGCGCTTCTGTATCGACACTCGTTGCAGTTCCTTTCATAATTGTGCTGTTAAATGCATTAATCGAAGTGCGCTCCACTGCTCCTGAGTTTTTTGTCTTAATTTCTATTACCCAAGTTGGGATATATACATTAAGATCTTGAGTATTAGTTGTCAACAAACGCGTATAGCCTAACTTTGCCCATTCAATTCGAGAATTATTAGGTATTTGATTATGTTTATAAAGCCAAATAACAGCTGTCTTCTGACTAATGGTATTTGTTGCTGGACGTAATGGTTTAGCACTTTCAAGATAGGTTTGTGTATAGCCTGTGACCTCATTATTTGCACTTACATGAAATCTAATCTGTCCATCTGTGCTCATAACTGGTTTGCCCTCAACCATTTGTGTATACACAATTGTCCGCTTAGTTGAGAGAAAAGGGTTGTATGTATAATGGCTCCCTAAGGCAATTTGGCGATTATTATTAACTACCCTATCAAGTCGAACATTGGGGGAAGAAGGATTAATGCCTATTCCTGCATTAAAATCACTGACTAGTGAATTATTAGAGAAATGTGTATCCTGACCACGAAGTTTTGATGATTTCTCTTCTAATTCCCCGTTGTTCGTCGACCGTTTTCCCGAAATATAAAATCCCGTTCCCTTCTTTCTACTTAGGTTGTTAAAAGAGATTGAATCGTTTTTCATTTCCTTAAGGATAACGGCCGAACTACTTCCTTGAGTATTTGTAATAATAAATCGCTTCTCTACCAGCAAGGAACAAGCAATAATGATATCAAAAAGCAAGAAGGCCAAGAAAAATATCCATTGAATTCGTTTAAAATTCATTTGCTTCTTTCCTCCTTACTTTTGCAAATCTTCATAGTTGATCCATTCTCCACGATAATTTATCAGATAAGTCGGGACCAATTTAACAACACTATTATTATCAACTGAGTTTTTCCAAAGATAACCAATCCGGATACCATTTACATCTTTAAGTCGGTTCTCCGCCCGTAATTGATTAAAAATCGTTGTGGTTGATGGTAACTTAACATTGGTTTCAGCAATTGGTAAAGGTACTTGAATGTTATAGATATTCATCCAGGTTTTGTTAGTTCCTTTTAAACTTGAAGATATTTTAACTGTCCCATACCCATTTTCACTATAGATTGGAAAACCTTCCACATAGCTCCGAAAACTGATTGTTCGCCTATTCTTACTAATATCATCATAGCGGAGATTATCCATTGGAATTCCAGTCTTCGCGATTTGATTGAAGAAATAACTATACAGTTGATTAGTTTTGGGAACATCACTTTGACTCAGATAATTATCATAACGAATATTACCCGTATTGTGATTATAAACAATTCGTTTATTTTCCCCATTACGATAAATCGTCTTATTATCGCTTCTTTCCGTTCGCAGAGATGATTGCTTACTCGTGCTCAGTAAGTTTTGGCTTAGCGTATCCACATTTTGTTTCGTCACCTGATAGCCAAAAACGGGAAGACTAAAGCCCTTAGGATACAATACGAGCGGTTGTCCTTGGATTAACTTGTAATCAACAGGAATTGTTTTAGTACCCTTGATAATTGAAGCAATCTTAGTATTTACCTTTGTTTGGCCTACCTTTACTCGATAGATTTTGTAATCCTCATCATTAAGCAAATAGATATATCGGGCATCCTTGAGTGGGATTAAAATATGGTCAACCTGTTTAATCTTGCTCGTATCAAGCGTTTGGGAAAAGGTCTCATTAAAGATAGTGCTGGTAATGCTGGCAGTATAGTTAATAATTACTGAATTTCGTTGATGGAGGTAACTCAAAAAGACATCGCTATTCTCCTGCTTGATTAGGCTAACTCTCCCTAATTCAGTCTTTTTAAGTTGAGAACGAATATCACTAATTGTATTTTTACGTGAACTATACAACTGATATTGATGCTGGTTATCGTCTGTATGAATGACTTGGGTCGGTAAATAAAGGTCACCAATTGATTGCGGAGTGCTTAAACTTGAATTCGATGTTTCGCGCGTTCGTTCATACTGCATTGGACTGAGCCAAATTAATCCAGTTAAGACTAGACTAATTATTACAACAGTTGTTAAGCCAATTGCTAACCAATTACTCTTGATCTTCTTGATCATCCCACTCATCCCCCTCTTCGTATGGTACATATGGTAAGGAAATATAGAAGGTAGATCCTTTTCCTTCGACACTATCTACCCAAATTTGACCACCAAGCAAGTTGATAACTTCCTTAGAAATTGCCAATCCAAGTCCTGTCCCCCCTTGCTTACGACTTCGTGCCTTATCAACCCGGAAGAATCGATCAAAGATATGTCCTAAATCTTTCCGTGGAATTCCCAATCCCTGGTCAGAAATACTCATAATGACATGGTTATGAGTCTCGAGAAGACGCGCAGTGATCACTCCACCATCGGGAGAATACTTGATGGCATTATTCATAATATTATCAATAACTTGAGTAAACTTGTCGGTATCAATTTCAACCCATAAGTCCTTTTTCGTGAAGATTCGCTCGATTGTATACTTTTTCTTGTGTGGATCCTCTTCGTTTTTCAGAATCATTTCAAACCGATCAAGAATATAGTTGAATAACTCATTAATGTTGACATATTCTAGGTTAAGTTTAGTTGTACCGGCATCAATTCGTGAAAGATTAAGTAAATCATTGATCATTCGAATCATTCGTTCAGTTTCATTTTGAACAACCTCTAAGAACTGTGGTGCCACCTCCTTATCTTTCCAGGCACCATCACTTAATGCTTCCACATAGCTCCGAACACTTGTTAATGGCGTCCGCAACTCATGAGAAACGTTAGAAACGAATTCTTTTCTTTCTCGCTCTTCCTTTTGTTGATTAGTAACGTCATGAAGAACACAGACCAATCCACTAATATATCCAGATTCACGTTGAATAGGCGAGAAGTAGGCGTTTAAGATAAGATTACTTCCCTTATTTGACATATCTAAAATCAAATTCTTCGGCTCACTGTTAATAAGCTGTCGAACCGTATACTCATGTCGAATATCGAGTACATCAATTATTGATTTACCAATTAACTCGTCCTCATGTTCAACACCTAATAATTGTAATGCCATATTATTGACGATTGTGACATTACCTCGGCGATCAGTCGCAATAACCCCATCAGACATGTGAGAGAGAATACTATCGAGACGTCGCCGTTCAGAATCACTAGACTCTTGTGCTTCTTCAATTCGAACAGAAAGGTTATTAATAGCACCGGCTAATTGACCAAGCTCATCATTTCCCATTACCTGAACACGGCCTGAATAATCACCACGTGCAATCCGCATAGTTTGTTTACGCATTTCTTCAATTGGTCGAGTTATTTCCTGGGAAATAAGTATTGCCAATAACAGTCCAATCACAATCGTAATTAAAGCTGCTGAAATATAAATTAGGGTAATACTGTTGATATTTGAATAAACACTTTCCAAACTAGCCTTTAAGTAAACTACTCCTACAATATTATTATTGCTACTGTCAACTAAGGGAATAATATTTACATAGTACCTTGTTTTCGTGTTCTTATCATAAATATTTTCATTATGCGACCGGTTATTCGCTAATGTCGCTTTTACTGCTTGGTCTGTAGTTCGCTGCCCAATAATATTACGGTTATCAAAGTTACTAGTTCCACGAATTACTCCTTTACTGTCAATAACCCGAATTTCTGAAATATTGTTATTAACTTCGGAGAGGATCTGCTTAATCTGCTTATTCGCTTCTTTAGTATTATCATTCATCAATTGTTCACTTAATGCATTATCAACGTATGATGGCAACTCAATTGTCTGTTTAAATGTATTTAGGTTTTGGTGCTCTAATTGACGCACAAAAACCGCCCCAACACATTCGAGCGTTAACATAAGCATTAATGCGAATACGAGGGCGATTTTAAAACGAATTGATTGATAAAATTTTAATTTGCTGTTCACAATTGACAAGCCTCTAATTTTGATCAGGATTTGCTAAGTAATAACCAACACCACGGCGAGTAATCAACCATTGCGGATGACTTGGATTATCCTCTATTTTTTCTCGAAGACGACGTACAGTTACATCTACAGTTCGCACATCACCAAAATAGTCATATCCCCATACGGTTTGTAATAAATGTTCCCGATTGATTACTTGACCAATATGTTCTGCTAAGTAATGTAGCAACTCAAATTCACGATGAGTTAAGTTAATATTTTCTCCTCGTTTAGATACAGTGTATGCTTCCGGATGAATAACAAGGTCACCAATTTCAATATCCTTATTTTCTTCCTCTGCTGGTGCCTTAACAGCTGCCTGACGACGTAAATTAGCCTTTACCCGTGCTACTAGTTCACGATTAGAGAATGGTTTAGTGACGTAATCATCAGCGCCAAGTTCTAATCCGAGTACCTTATCTAATTCAGAGTCTTTTGCTGTTACCATAATAATTGGGGTGGTATGCTTTGCTCGAACTCGTTTAGCTACTTCTAGACCATCAATCTTAGGTAACATCAAGTCTAAAATAATTAAATCAGGATTCTCACTCTCTACCTTTTCTAGTGCTTCTTCGCCATCAAAAGCAACGGCAATTTCATATCCTTCTTTTTCTAGATTAAATTTAATGATATCTGAGATGGGTTTTTCGTCATCTACAACTAATACTTTTTTTGCCATATCAATGCTTACCTCCAAACAGGTATAATTGATTTCATTTACAATTAAGTTCGTACTGTTATTTAGTTACACGTATATTTAATTATACCACATCCCAAACTGGCTATATAATTTATCCTCAATCCTGACATGATCCCCTAATATTGGCAGCAAAAATGAGTGATAAAGTCATCGGAATCACCAATACTTTGTCACTCATTTTTACAACAATTTAATTAGGAAAGTTAGCGAATCATTTTCCATCAAGATCGAAATTCCCAAAATAATATACACGCTTGAAATAAACCAACGACTATAACGTTCTAGGAGATTGCCAATGGTTGGAATGGTGGCCAATCGATGAGCTAAATAGACCAAGCAATAAATCATTATTGTAAAGACGATTAATGTAATTACCAAATTTAATGGTGTTAAGCTGATAAAGTAAGGAACAAATAATCCAATATTATCAGCACCGCAGCTAACGAGTGTAATCAAACAAATATTTTTGGTGAGATTCAATTTCTGTGCGCTATTAAGTTTTTCCTTTGCGAGTTCTTCACCACCTGTATCCCCAACTATTAACACCTTCAAACCTAAAAAGATTGGAACTAATCCTAATATTCCTAAAAGTTGTTTGTTAGGAACAAAATGCAGAATGTAAGCAAAAACTAAACTAATCATAATTAATAGTTCGGATCCAAGAAACTGCCCAATATAGATATTTTTAATTCCTTTTTTATCCCTAATTTTAGAAAAAAAGTGCATGAGGATAATTAATAAATCAACGGCTGTTCCCCAATATAACAACACTCCGGTAATAATTACGCCTAATATTTTCACACTATTCCCCTACAATCATTTATTTTGTCCTATCATCACATATTTAAAACGAGGGCGTCAACTATTAATAATGACCGTTGATTTTTTCTTACAAATAGATGTTTGCCCATCCATCACCGTATTCATCAATTAAAAAGTCCCCAGCAACTTTTACCTTGCTAGCGACTTTTGCAATTCCTATTTGAATTGGTCTTTAACATATTGAGCATATAGTGGTGTCGTTTTTAATAGTTCTTCATGTGTTCCAGCTCCAGAAACGGTCCCATTCTCGATAAAGTATATCTTATCAGCATCCACAATTGTACTCAAACGGTGAGCAATGACTAATGTTGTCCGTCCCTGCATTAAATCACTTAATGCCTTTTGCACCATTGCCTCGGATTCCGCATCTAGACTTGCTGTAGCTTCATCTAACATCAAAATTTTTGGATCCCGTAAGAAGGCTCGCGCAATCGCAATTCGCTGTCGTTGACCCCCAGAAAGCTTAATTCCTCGTTCACCAATTTCGGTTTCTAATTTATCTGGCATTTCGGCAACAAAGCCATCGGCATACGCCATCTTTAACGCAGCCCAGAGTTGCTCGTCGGTAATTGTCCGTCGCAATCCATAAGTCAGGTTGTCCCGAATGGTGCCAGGCATTACGGCTGCATCTTGACTAACCAATCCAATTTGCTCCCGCCATTTTGCTAAGTCAATTTGTTCAATATTTTCATCGCCAATGAGAATGCTCCCTGCTGTAGGCTGATAAAACCGTTCGATTAAGGAAAAGATAGTCGATTTACCTCCACCGGATGGACCAGCAAAAGCTACAACCTTATTTGGTTGCGTGGTAAAGCTAACATCTTTAAGAACGGGCTTACCTTCCTCATAGGCAAAATTTACGTGTTCAAATTTCAAGGGCTCTGTAGTAATATCCTTCACTTGCTTATTAGGAGTAAATTCTTCTGGTTCACCGAGAATTTGTTGGATTCGTTCGGTCGCTCCACTTGTTTTCGCCATATTATTAAAAAGCTGACTAATAATCACCACGGGACTGATGATTTGGAAGAGGTACATTAAAAAGGAAACAAGCGCCCCCATTGACATTCCCCCATTCATTACCCGAATGGCTCCATAGGCAAGGATGCCTAAAAACATCAACATCATTAACATATTGGTAATCGGTTGGGTTATCGCATTGACAAGAGCTTCTTTACGGCCAATACCATACAAATTGGCTATCCGCTGATTTCCTTTCGCTAGTTCCTGTGCCTCACCATTTGACGATTTAACAAGGCGGACTTCCCCTAAGACATCAGTTGAGTCGCTGGAAAATTTTGCCAATTCATCTTGGCGTACCCGTCCAATTTTCCGGGATTGATTCATTACTGGCAGCATAGCTAATATCACCAATGGAACGGCCACAAACATTAATAATGTCATCTGCCAATCCATCGCTAACATAATTACTAAGGCACCAACGAATTGAAGTAGTGAGGTCATCGCGTTCGGTAATGTTGAAGCTAATAATTCTTTAACTTGGGACGTATCATTGACAAGCCGAGAACTGATCTCACCAGTTTTGACATTATCAAAATATTTAACTGGCATCCTTAAAAGTTTTTCCCACAATTGTTTGCGGAGTTTAGCAACAATATTTTCGCCAAATATCCCCAGCAAGAGCCCAGAGAGAGCACTAGTAATTAAGCCACCCACAAAAACAATCACCGTCACAATGACCAATGTGGGATTAATCTGCCGAAAATCGTTAATTAACCGTTGTGCCAACTGAGGAACAAATAAATTCGCACCGGTTGAAACAAAACCCAATAGGATTCCAACGATTAACCTAGAATATTGTGGCTTTAGTGCATTAATCAACTGGAAAAATTGATGAAAATTAAATCTACTTTTAGTCAAATTATAAGCCCCCTAACAATTAAATATCTAACATTTTAATAACATCTATTAAAACATTTAGGCATCTAACTGTAAAGTAGTTTTTTAATCTTTCAGTTCTTCATTAATCTTTCCCAAGTGCTCAATCAATTGATCAATATCCTCTTCATCTAATCGCGTTGCCATCTGACAATAAGCCTTATCAAACACTTCTTTAATTTTATTAGTCTTCTCAATACCTTTGTCGGTTAAAAAGATCCGTTTGATTCGAGCAGAATCCTCATCATTTTTGCGAATAAGGTAACCATCCCGCTCTAAATTTTTGAGCATATTCGTAATACTAGCATTACGCAAGTGAAAATGATCTCCCAATTCCCTTTGAATAAGGCCAGGATGATCCTTAATATAGGACAACGTATGAGCTTGTTGGGGGGTAATATCTAGCTGAGGCGTTAAAGCAGTAAAAAAATGCTGCATATTTAGCATATATGTACGCATCAGTCGGTTCATTTTCTCAAATTTATCTTTTTTTGCTGGCATAATAACTCTCCTTCACTATTATTCATTATAACAATTAGGCATCTAAGCAAAATACTGATTTAAAAAATATTAAATAAATTCAAAAAAGACTTGCGAAAACTATAGGAAGTTGATATTATTACTTATGTTGTCAAAGACATGGGCAGTTAGCTCAGCTGGCAGAGCAACGGACTCTTAATCCGTGGGTCCAGGGTTCGATCCCCTGACTGCCCATCAGAGGTTTACAAGATCATCACTCGTTGATGATCTTTTTTTTATTTAAAAATTAAGTCTGGGAATTAGTTTCTAATCCTACTTCCCAGACTTATATCTTATTTATTGTTCTACCTTATCTTCCCAAGTCTTTCGAATCATTGGGTAGCGCAAATCTCCTACAACACTTACTTGGTAGTCTGCTGCAGATAAATTATCAGCATTACCTACTCCAATTGAGATAACGTGTGCTTCATTCATGCTGCTAATTTCTTGTTTACTGGTCCCAATCCCAACGCATTCAAAAGGTTGGGCATTTAGTTGCTGACTTGCTTCAAAATAAGGATTACCTTCACTAGGATCTACATAAACGTCAAAGTAATCATCTAGCTTTAACTTCTGCAAAATTTCTTTGGCATGTCCATCAATATCATTTACTGCCAATTCAACATAGTGATCATAAAAGTTTACCAATAACCGCTCACCATTTGGCAAAATACTCTTTTCATCAATTCCGTTAATTACCTTAGTATACATTTCAAACTGTTCATTTAGAAGTTCATCCTTATCGGCCTCAGTTTGGTTAAAATGCTTTAAAATTACATCTAAAGCTTCCTCCCGACTAAGACCAACTAGTTGTTTTTCTAGTTTCCCTGGTAAACCCATTCCAAATTCATACATAGCTAATTCACGCCATGCCTGAAATTGAAGCTTATCAGTATCAATAATGATATGATTCAAACTAAGGATTGCACCCTTCATTTTTTCATCCCCTATTTCATTTAATCTTTCCTCTTTCAAAATTTTACCGAGGGAAAGATGTTTATTCAATCATTTATTTAAAATAATCCTTGCAAATTACAGAGAAGCTTGGTATCATAATATCTGTTGTTAAATACGGGCAGTTAGCTCAGCTGGCAGAGCAACGGACTCTTAATCCGTGGGTCCAGGGTTCGATCCCCTGACTGCCCATCTTATAAGAGGTTGAGAATATTCTCAACCTCTTTTTTGTTTTTAAATTTTACTGTTGTTGTCCTTTAAGGTAACCTCACCCACAACGTTAGTATTGAAAAACTCGGTTATAGCTTGAACATTCATCTTTTGTCCAAGCGCCCACATTAACTTTGTGACAGTACTTTCTGAAGTCATATCATGGGCACTAATTGCTCCTTTTAATAAGGCTTCTCGACCAACTTCATACTTAGTTAAATCACTCCGTTCATATAGGCATTGACTGCTAGCAATAACGGGGATTTCCTCTTTAATTAGCTCACCAATCACAGCTACCAGATTACGGCGAATAAAGTTCATTCCTCCAAGGCCATATCCTTCAATTACAATTCCCCGACAACCACTATTAACCATCGCAAACAGCAATTGAGGGTCAAAACCTGGGAATAATTTTACCAGTGAAACATGTGGGTCTAGCTTGGTATTTAATGTAAATTCTTCTGCGTGGGGTACTTGCTCTTGCTGCCACTCATCAAAAACAAGGCCATCTGACGTTACCCTAGCAATGGGAGGAATATTTACACTTTCAAAGGCATTGAAATTTGTTGTACGCACTTTAACACTTCGACATCCAAGCATTACTTTCCTGTCAAAAGCTAGATAAATTCCTGAATCACATTCAGCAGCCGCAGCAAAAGCCAATCGCAAATTGTCTGGTGCATCACTTAAAATAACGTTCATCGGCACCTGGCTTCCCGTTAAGACTACAGGAATTTTAATCCCTTGAAGCATAAATGACAACATAGAAGCAGTATAGGCCATTGTATCTGTCCCGTGTGAAACCACAATGCCATCATAGTCATTTTGATAATAGGCAATCTTTTCTGCAATAAACTTCCATTCTTCTGGTTGAATATTGGATGAATCTAGTTGAAGAATATCCTTAATTGTGATGTCATAGGGCATCTCCCCAATTAATTTTACTAACTGACCACCAGTTTCTCGTGGAACAAGACCATTTTCAGAAGCAACTGAGGCAATTGTTCCTCCAGTGGAAAGCAATAATAGTTTCTTTTTCATTTTATATCACCTAACTTTGATACTATCTTACACTTTTTTATCAACAAAAGGGAACGTTCTGCAGCCAAAATCGTCTGGCTACTATCACGTTCCCTTTATTTTAGTAATTTTAATAGTTTGTCGTCCGCATTTTGTTTACCTGAACTATTCCGATAACGATTAATAACATTACAAAGACAGAAGCAGCACAGATAATAAAGAGTCCCTGGTAACTGGTTAATTCGATCATAATCCCACCAAACAAAGGGCCAATCGCTTTCCCAATTGATGAAAATGCATTTAAAATTCCCTGATACTTCCCCTTAATTGCAGCTGGAGAAAGTTCATTAACAATAGCCGGCATCGTCGGAAATGCAGTAGCTTCTCCAATGGTCAACACAATCATGGCCATCACAAACCATAGATATGATTTTGCGAAGAGGAGTAAAACAAATGAAAGCCCCACAGTAAAGATTCCAATATAAACTTGGAGGTAAAGGTTAGTCCGGTAATGATTAATCCAAGTAATTATTAGCTGAATTAATACAATGAGGATCCCATTAATCGTCCATAATAGACTATATTTTGTCATTGAAATTCCTTGACCAGTCATGAAAACTGATAAGTTACTTGACCATTGCTCATACATTGTCCAAATCACTGTCAATGTGATAAAGAATGTCCAACTAATAATCAGGTTACTAATCGGCATCTGAATTGCCTTATCTTCATCATCTGTTTGTGTCTGCCGGTTAGAAGTCCGGTCTTTCGAATCGTGAAAAAAGAAGAAAACGACCGTACTAAAGAGAACATAAAGGATTGTAGTGATTGTAAACATTGGTGACACATTACCATTAGCGTATTGATAAAGGGGCCCTACGATTGTCGTCCCAATCACCATTCCTAGGTTATTCGCGAAGTAAAGCATGTTAAACACATACCGTCCGTCTTTTCCTGACTGGGTCCCATAGGAATTAACTAACGTAATAATCCACCCGTTCATGAAGCCTACAACAGTTAAAAGGATTCCATAAGTTGGCCAACCATTAAATATAATTAATAGTCCCATAACTAGAGTCGCCGTGATTGTCCCACCTAACATTAGCCTTCGGGGTTCTCTTTTATCAAACAGCATTCCTGAAATATAACTTCCGACAACATTGGCTCCTGAATACAGCAGCAAAACGATCCCGGAAACGGTTAATGATTCGTGAAGCTGATCGTGCATGTAAATAGTTGTTAATGGCCATACAAAGCTATTACCAATACTTCCAAGAAACATACCTAGTAATAACCATTTCAACTCTACTCCTTGACGGTTCATCACAACGCCTCCTTATGTAAAAATTTAACTTATTTTGCCAAGCAATTTTCTCCCTTATTTATTGGTTATTATCTTCTGGAATATAAGAAACTGAAGCAAATTTATTATATGATTTTGCGAATAGTAGTTTCACAGTTCCCCGTGGACCACTACGGTTTTTTTCGATAATTACTTCAACTTCACTTACATTTGAACCATCATCTTGCTGTTGATTTTCTTGGTCATCATCGTCAGCTCCAGCATGCTCATAGTAATCATCCCGATAAAGGAAACTAACAATATCCGCATCCTGTTCAATTGACCCTGATTCCCGAATATCAGATAAAACCGGTCTTTTATCCTGTCGTTGTTCCACACCACGTGACAACTGAGACAAGGCAATTACCGGCACTTCTAATTCCTTCGCCAATTTCTTTAGTTGCCGAGAAATTTCTGAAACTTCTTGTTGCCGATTTTCTGGGTTACTACCTTCAATCAATTGAAGATAATCAATCACAATCAAGCCGAGGTTACCCTTTTCTTTGGCTAATCGGCGACAACGAGCACGAATTTCTGCTACTTTAATTCCTGCAGTATCATCAATATAGATACCTGCCTTTGATAGAGGACCAGATGAAACGTACAAACTTTCCCATTCAGCTGTTGTCAACTGACCTGTTCGCAGGTGGTTAGCGTTAATATTAGCTTCCGCACAAATAATCCGGTTAACAAGTGACTCAGCACCCATTTCTAGACTAAAGATTGCTACAGATTTATCGGTTTTTGTTGCAACATTTTGTGCAATATTTAAGGCAAAGGCAGTTTTCCCCACAGCAGGTCGAGCAGCGATTATAACTAACTCGTCCTTGTGCAGTCCCGTTGTCATTTCATCCAATTGCTGGTAACCAGTCGACAATCCAGTAATTTCACTTTCATTTTGTGAAAGATCATTTACGTGTTCTAAGGATTCTTGAAGAACATCCTTGATATTTTTGAACCCCGTTTGCGTATTATCCTGAGAAACCTGCATAATCTGTTGTTCAGCAGTATCTAATAGGTCTGAAACACTCTCTTCATCCGCATAACTGCGGTTAATAATCTTAGTTGCTGTATTAATTAATCGCCGCCGCGTTGCCTTATCGCGAACTATTTTTGAATAGTACACGACGTTTGCGGCAGTAGGAACAGCAGTAGCTAATTCTGCAATATAAGCTACTCCACCAATATTTTCGGTTTGATTATCCTTATCAAGGACATTCTTCATAGTCAACACATCAATTGGTTCATCATCGTCATTGAGGTCGATCATTTTCTGAAAAATAATCTGGTGGGCTTTTTTATAAAAATCACGTGGCTGTAAATATTCCATGGCTTCTGCCAAAGCATCTTTACTCAAAAAGACAGCTCCGAGAACTGCCTTTTCTGCATCAATGTCACGTGGTTCTTCTTGCATCGGTGCATTATCCATGCCGCTTTACTCCTTTAAATTTAGGATTACTTCTCTGCAATATGTACACGAATGCTTGCTGTAACTGCTGGGTGAAGTTTAATTGGAACATTTACATATCCAAGGGCCTTAATTGGGGCAGCAAGCTCAATCTTACGCTTATCAATTTTAATCTTGAATTGTTGTTGCAAAGCGGTCGCAATTTGCTTAGTAGAAATTGAACCAAACATCCTACCATCCGTTCCCGCTTTCCCACTCAATTCAACGACTGTTTTATCGTCTTCTAAAACTTCCTTGAGTTTCTTTGCATCAGCTAATTCTTCAGCAGCGTGTTTCTTTTCTGCCCGTTGTTGCCCTGCTAACTGACTCATGGCCGCATTGGTTGCTTGTTTAGCTAACCCTCGCTTAATTAAGAAGTTCTGCGCATAGCCATCAGGTACTTCTTTAACTTCTCCACGCTTCCCACGACCACGTACATCTTGAACAAAAATAACTTTCATCCTACTCACTCCTCTGTTCCATTCTTATTACTATCATCCTCTGTTTTCTTCAAGAGTTCAATTAATGTCTCTTCGACTTCCTTAATGGTTTTACCTTCAATTTGCGTAGCAGCATTAGCTAAATGACCACCACCACCCATTTGTTCCATAATCAATTGAACATTGAAATCACCTAATGAACGTGCTGAAATGCAAACTTTCTTATCAGCCCGCATATAGATTACAAAGGATGCTTCGACGCCATTTATTTGTAGCAACATGTCGGCTGCTTGAGCTGCTATTACTGAATCATACTCTCGATTTTCTTCACCGGCACAAATTGCGACAGAGCCCTCAATTTTTGTTAATGAAATTAAATGGTTTCGTGCCATAAAACTATCTGCATTCTCTTTCATGAACATTTGGATCATTAATCCATCTGCTCCTGCTGACCGCAAATAACTAGCCGCATCAAATGTGCGTGTCCCTGAACTCTTAGTAAAGGATTTGGTATCAATTTTGATCCCTGTCAACATTGCCGTAGCTTCCAACTTATTTAGACCTTGTCCTTCACGTGGTTGGTATTCAAACATTTCCGTAATTAACTCACATGTTGAAGATGCGTATGGTTCAATATATACCAAAAGTGGGTTCTCAGGAAATTCTTCGCCTCTCCGGTGATGATCAATAATAATCAACCGGTTTTGCAATTTATCATATAATTTAGGCGCCACACTGATTCCCTGTTTTGAGTGGTCCACCATTACTAAGAGGCTGTTGGCAGTTGCCTTTTCCTCTGCCTCCTCGGGCGTAATAATATGCTCCTTAATGTCTTGGTAATTATCCAATTGTTTAAGCAAACGTTTAATATCAGAATGAGTCTTCCCGTTATCAAGAACGATCCAACATTCCTTACCATTCATTTTAGCAATTCGTCTGATACCCAGGCAAGCTCCTAGTGAATCCATATCTGGGTTTTTATGGCCCATCACAAAAAGCTGATCTGATTGAGCCATTAATTCCTGTAATGCCTGACTAATCATCCGTGCCCGTACTCGTGTCCTCTTCTCCATTGGGTTCGTCTTCCCACCATAGAAGCGTGCTTCCGAGTCATGTGCCCGCACAACAACTTGATCTCCTCCACGTCCGAGAGCTAAGTCTAAGTTATTTTGCGCAGTATCGGCTAACTTAATTAAGTCAGTTTCACCATATGCAATTCCGACACTTAATGTAACAGGCGAATTTTGTTTCGAGGTATTTTCCCGAATAACATCTAAAATCTTAAACTTATTCTCTTCTAGTTTTTTCAATGAAGCTTGGTGACCAATGATTAGGTAATTGTCATCATCAATCACCTTCATCAAGAGATGGTTTTCTGTCGCCCAATCATCAATTTCTGAAGTGACATAATTATGCAGGTTTGAAACGGCTGAATCACTCATTCCTTGCGTTAATTCCACATAATTATCCAGGTAAATATTTCCTAAAAAGATTTGTTGTTCTTTATATCGCTGCTTAATTTCTTCATATTTCGTAATATCGAGCATATATACAACGTGGTTCGATTTCTGAACCAAAAATTCAAATTCTCGGCCCTGCCAAGTAACCACTGTATATTTCTTATCATTTTGGTGTTCATCAATTAGCTCTGCCAGTTTATGATCAACCTCTTCAATCGGCTTGCCAACAATAATCCGAAGATCAAAATATTTCGCCATATATGGATTAATCCATTCAACCTCATGGCGTTTATTTAGCAGAATCATCCCAATTGGCATTTCTAACAACGCCTCTTGTTGACCTTGCTTAATTTGATAAGTTAAGTTAGCCATATATTCTTGAACATCTACCACTACTTTACGTAGATGGTTAATACTGAAGTAGTTACCGAGAAAAGTAAGGACTAGAATACTAAATCCTAAAACCCAATTGATATAAAATCCAAGAATTATTCCTAACAGAGTTAATATTAAAATATAAAAGAAATTCCAGCGAACTGCTGGCTGTCTAAATAAATCGTGCCAGTATTTTCGACTAAAAAGAGCTTTCATACTGGTCCTCCCAAATTTAAAAAATCCTTTATCCAACAAATTAAATCAGTATCTATAATATCACACACTGACTAATGTTTCCGCAGTTTAAGAACTGATAAAAATTAAAGTAATCGAGAAATCTTACTGAATGATAGATAAACTCGTTGCTTATTTAGAAAATAAAGTTCGTAAACTAATCAATTCGAAAATTAAGTACTCTTCACCTTTCAAAATAGATTTACAGGACAAATTAAAGAGACTGGAGAAAAACAATTCAGCTTTTCTCCAGCCTCTTAATATTAGTCGGATTAATCTTCTGCAACAAATGGCAAAAGACCCATAATCCGAGCACGCTTGATAGCGATAGTTAACTTACGTTGGTTCTTAGCACTAGTACCAGTTACTCGACGTGGTAAAATCTTACCCCGTTCTGAGATAAACCGACGTAATAAATCAGTGTCTTTATAATCGATGTAATCGATGTGATTAGCTGCGATGAAGTCGACTTTACGACGACGACGGCCGCCTCGACGTTGTTGTGCCATGAAATTACCCTCCTATCTGGCTTAAATTTATACTTAGAATGGTAATTCGTCATCAGATAAATCAATTGACTGACCATCATTTCCGTTCTCTGGGAATTGGATGTTATCAGGTTGACTTGGTTGACTGTTTTCAAAGTCATTTGACGAATTTGCCTGAGGAGCATTATTTCCAAATTGTGGTTGAGCATTATTGTACTGTGGTTGACCTTGACCAAATGGTTGTTGATTACCACCATTTTGTTGGCGAGGTTCAAGCAGTGCAAAATTATCAACAACAACTTCAGTTACGTAAACCCGGTTTCCTTGTTGGTTTTCGTAATTCCGAGTCTGAATTCGGCCTTCTATTCCAACAAGTGATCCTTTATGAGTAAAGTTACTAAAGTTTTCAGCAGATTTACGCCAAATAACACAGTTAATAAAGTCCGCATCCCGGTCTCCATTTTGGTTCCGGAATTGACGATCAACTGCTAGTGTAAAGGACACGACTGCCGTTCCACTGGTTGTATACCGCAATTCAGGATCTTTTGTTAAGCGTCCAGTCAGTACTGCACGATTAATCATAGATCTAGTCTCCTCTCTTTTATTTGACGATCAATTAAGCTTCACGCTTGATGATCATGTGACGTAGGATATCATCGTTGAACTTAGCTAAACGATCAAATTCGTTTAAAGCTTCGTCAGTGTCGGTAGTAAGGTTTACCACATGGTAAGTACCTTCAGTGTACTTTTCAATTGGGTAAGCAAACCGACGTGTTGACCAATCCTTGGAATCAGCGATGTTTGCACCATTGTCTGTGAGAATCTTGTCAAAGCGATCTACAAGTTCGCTCTTAGCTGATTCTTCAATATCAGGACGAATGATGTAAGTAATTTCATATTTACGTGTTTCCATGAATGTTACACCTCCTTATGGACTCTGGCTCTTTCTGCTTTCAGTTAATTTAGAAAGAACAAGGAGTAGACGTCTGTTACGTATACTCACAAGAATAAAATATACCACAGACAACTGTTTAAAACAAGGAACAGATAACAAGAAATCCTGAAATTGCGGTCTATTTTTAAAATACGCAAAATTTCAGGATTTCATTTTATTTATTTTAATTATTCTGTTGGTTCAGCGTTGTTTTCAACTGGAGATTCTTGAGTTTGGTTTTCTTCCTCTTCAGTCTCTTTTTCAACTTTAGCAATCGTTGCTACCTTAGTGTCAGCATCCATTTTGATCAAGTGAACCCCTAATGCTGACCGTCCAGTTTGAGAGACAGACTCCACACCGAAACGAATAATTACTCCTTGATCCGTAACCAGCATGATATCTTCATCACCCTTAACTGTGATCAATCCAGCTAATGGACCATTCTTTTCTGTCACATTAACTGTCTTCACACCAAGGCCGCCACGGCCCTTAATTGGGTATTCAGTTGCCGGTGTTTGTTTACCGTAGCCTCGTTCGCTAATAACCAAAACGTTACTGTCTTCTCCGAGTGGTGCTGCACCAATCACATAGTCGTCCCCGCGAAGACGAATTCCCCGCACACCGGCTGCCGACCGTCCCATTGAACGAACAGCAGAAACTTGAGAACTCAATGCATAACCGTAATGAGTACCGATAATCATGTTCTCATCTTCGTCTACAATGTTTACGTTAATCAATTCGTCTCCTTCATGGAGGGTAATTGCCTTCAAACCATTGTTCCGAATATTCTTAAATTCAGTAACTGGTGTCCGCTTAACAGTACCTTGTTTAGTAGTGAAGAAGAGGAACTTATTATCGTCGTTAGTTTCATGTGAAACGTTAATAACAGCGCTAATTTGTTCGTCACTATTAATACCAAGAAGGTTAATAATTGGAATACCTTGGGCAGATCGACCATATTCAGGAATTTCGTAACCCTTCATTGAATAAACTTTACCAGAATTGGTAAAGAATAAGATTAAGTCATGTGTATCACTAGAAATTAATTGTTCGATGAAGTCATCCTTATGAATACCCATTCCTTTGACACCACGACCCCCACGATGCTGAGACTTAAATTCATCGACTGGTAATCGCTTAATATACCCATTGTGAGTCAAGGTAACGATGATTGATTCTTCTTCGATCAAATCTTCATCTTCAATGTTGGTAATATCCCCAACTTGAAGTTCAGTTCGCCGTTCGTCACCGAATTTCTTTTGGATTTCTAGCAATTCATCATAAATAATTTGGTTAATCCGTTCTTGATGAGCCAAAATGTCCTTATAGTCAGCAATGGCTTCCATTAATTTCTGGTATTCAGATTCGATCTTTTCTCTTTCTAAACCAGTTAAACGAACAAGACGCATGTCAAGAATGGCCTGAGCTTGACGATCAGATAAACCATAGTCGTCCATCAATTGATTCTTCGCAATTTCACTGGTTTGTGAATTACGAATGATATTGATAATGGCATCAATATGGTCAAGGGCAATGCGCAAACCTTCAACAATATGAGCCCGACTTTCAGCTTTCTTTAAATCAAATTCAGTCCGCCGACGAACAACTTCTTCTTGGTGGGCTAAGTAATAATGCAAGATTTCCTTTAAGCTAAGAATCTTTGGTGCACCATTAACAATTGCTAACATGTTGAAGTTAAACGTAGTCTGCATCAGCGTCATTTTGTAAAGGTTATTTAAAATAACTTCTGCACTCGCATCACGGCGAACATCAATCACGATCCGCATCCCATCGCGGTCAGTTTCATCATTGATGTCAGTAATTCCGTCAATTTCTTTATTTCGAGCTAGGTCAGCAATGCGTTCAATCAACTTTGCCTTGTTAACCATATACGGAATTTCATGAACGATAATTTGTTGCTTACCGTTCTTCTTTTCTTCTATTTCTACTTTTGCGCGAACGATGATGGTTCCCCGACCGGTTTCATAAGCTTTTCGAATACCGGATTTGCCCATAACCACACCACCAGTTGGAAAATCTGGGCCAGGAAGAACCTTCATCAATTCTTCTGTCGTAGCATCTGGGTTCTTCATCAAAACATGGATTGCACTAATAACTTCTCCAAGATTATGAGTTGGGATATTCGTTGCCATCCCAACCGCAATTCCGGAAGCACCGTTCACTAAGAGGTTAGGGAAACGAGCAGGTAATACTGTTGGTTCCTTTTCTGTTCCATCGTAATTATCTTGAAAATCAACCGTGTTTTTGTTGATGTCCCGCAACATTTCAACGGCGATTTTACTCATCTTGGCCTCGGTATACCGCATGGCCGCCGCTCCATCACCGTCCACTGACCCAAAGTTACCGTGACCATCAACCAACATGTACCGGTAACTAAAATCTTGGGCCATTCGAACTAACCCTTCATAGATTGAAGAGTCACCATGGGGGTGGAATTTCCCCATAACGTCCCCAACAATACGGGCTGACTTTTTGTATGGCTTATCAGGGGTCACCCCTAGTTCGTTCATTCCATAAAGGATCCGCCGCTGCACTGGTTTTAACCCATCTCGAACATCTGGAAGGGCTCGAGAAACGATGACACTCATGGCATAGTCTAAGAAAGAATTCTTCATCTGCTTTGTCAGATTGACATCGGTTATTCTGTTGTTTGATAGCTCGTTTTCAGCCACTATCCCTGTTCCTCCTCTGCTTTAAGTGAATTGCTACTAAAAATTACAAGTCTAAGTTTTCAACGAATTTTGCGTTCTTTTCAATAAATTCGCGGCGTGGTGTAACCTTGTTTCCCATTAACATTTGGAAAATTTCTTCTGCTGCTTCAGCGTCATCGAGGTTTACCCGCAATAAATGCCGTTTTTCAGGATCCATTGTTGTTTCCCAAAGCTGTTCGGCATCCATTTCACCAAGACCCTTGTACCGTTGAATTACCGGCTTAGGACTTGGTTGAAGGGAACTCACTACCTGCTCTAATTCTTCATCCGATTCTACATACTTAACGAATTTACCTTGTCGAACCTGATATAGAGGTGGTTGGGCAATGTAAACATAGCCATTAGTAATCATTGGCTTCATAAACCGATAGAACAGTGTTAGAAGCAATGTCCGAATATGGGCACCGTCAACATCAGCATCTGTCATAATAATCAGCTTGTGGTAGTTAGCTTTGGTTACATCAAATTCGTCACCAAAACCTGTTCCTAAGGCAGTAAATAGTGACCGAATTTCATCATTAGCTAAAATCCTATCCAGAGTTGCCTTTTCCACATTCAAAATTTTCCCCCGGATTGGAAGAATCGCCTGAGTTAATCGAGAACGACCTTGCTTAGCAGATCCACCCGCGGAGTCCCCTTCGACGATAAATAATTCTGAAATATTTGGATCCTTACTTGTATTATCGGCTAACTTACCTGGAAGGTTACTAATTTCTAGTCCACTCTTTTTCCGCGTAACTTCACGAGCTCGCTTTGCTGCAATGCGGGCCTTAGATGCTAATTGTCCCTTTTCGATGATTTGCCGCGCTTCATCTGGATGTTCCATTAAGAAACGGTTGAACGTAGCTGCAAACACGTGATCGGTTGCTGTCCGTGCGTCAGAATTACCTAACTTCGTCTTGGTCTGTCCTTCAAATTGTGGGTCCGGGTGCTTAATTGAAATAACAGCGGTTAATCCTTCACGAACGTCATCCCCTGAAAGATTTTCGTTATTTTTCAAAACGCCAGCTTTATGCCCATAATCATTAATTACCCGAGTTAACGCACCCTTAAATCCGGTTTCGTGCGTTCCCCCTTCGTAAGTGTGAATGTTATTCGTAAAAGTTAATAGCTCACTCCTGTAAGAATCTGTGTATTGCATTGACACTTCAACTGTGATGCCATTTTCTTTTCCTTCAACATAAATTGGTGGTTCAAACAAAGTGTTCTTATCTTCGTTCAAGAAGTCAACGTAATGACGAATACCACCTTCGTAATGGAAATCAACCTGTTCTGGATTTTCATCCCGCTTATCCTCAATTGTGATCCTCAATCCCTTATTGAGAAAAGCAAGTTCACGTAAACGATTGGTTAAGGTAGTGATATTGTAGATAGTCGTTTCACGGAAAATTTCCGGATCCGGCTTAAAGTGCACAGTTGTCCCGTGTACACTTTCTGAGATATTTTCGTCGATGATTTCCATTGGTGTCTTAACATGGCCATGGTCAAAATCCATGTAGTAACGCTTGCCTTGTCGAGCAACCTTAACATCCAATTCAGTAGATAAGGCATTTACAACAGAAGCTCCAACACCATGTAAACCACCGGAAACTTTGTAACCGCCACCGCCAAACTTACCACCGGCATGAAGAACAGTAAAGACAGTTTCCAAAGCTGGTTTGCCAGTTTCTTTTTGAGTATCAACTGGAATACCACGACCATTATCCGTAACGGAAATACTGTTATCTGGTTCAACGACAACATTAATCTCATCACAGAATCCAGCAAGTGCTTCATCAATTCCATTATCAACAATTTCCCAGACAAGGTGATGTAATCCTTGTGCTGAAGTCGAACCAATGTACATTCCTGGACGTTTGCGAACGGCATCTAGCCCCTTTAAAACTTGAATTTGACTAGCATCGTATTCACTAGCTAATTCAGCTTTGGTCCCTTTTTGTTCGTCACTCACTATTGTTCCTCCTTAATTAAAGTTCCTTGGTTAATTTCAAAAATCTTTGGTTCATGAATTAACTGTCTTGCGACATCGTTTAAACTGGTTGTTGTTAGAAAAGTCTGCACCTTATCTTGAATTGCCGTTAACAAGTGCGTTTGCCGAATTGTATCTAATTCAGACAATACATCATCTAAGAGCAATAATGGGTATTCCCCTGTTTGTTCTTTCATCAAGTCAATTTCCGCTAATTTAACCGAAAGAGCTGTTGTTCGTTGTTGCCCTTGTGATCCAAATGACTGAACATTCTTACCATTTACCATAAAATGAATATCATCTCGCTGAGGCCCATACATCGTTGTCCCCTGTTCAATTTCTCGCTCTTCATTTTTTTGGAATATCTCTAACAATGTGTTATATGCCTGCTCAACAGTTGTTTCTTCCTCCAAGTCTAACTGGCTAACATAGTCTAAACGCAAATTTTCCTGATTTAATGAAATTTGTTCATGCAATTGACTAGCCCATTTTTCCAACTGTTGTAAAAAATGGTAACGTGCAACCGTAACTTCCGCCCCATAGGCTGCTAATTGATCAGAAAGCACGCCTAGTAAAACTCGATCATGCTGCTGACCATATTTAAGTTGACGCAAATACTTGTTCCGCTGACGCAACATTGTTCGGTATTGACCAGCATTATACAAATATCGACTACTCATCTGACTAAATTCCATATCCATAAAATGACGCCGCAGTGCTGGTGCCCCTTTTACAAGAGACAAGTCCTCCGGCGCGAATAAAATAGCATTTAGTTGCCCAATATAGCTGGCTAACTTGGCCTGCTCAAGATGGTTAACCTTGGCTCGCTTTCCCTTTGATGTAAATTCCAATTCTAAGGGAACACTGCCAATGTTTTTCTTTATAACCCCACTTACTCGAGCTGACTTACTTTGCCAGTTAATCAATTCTCGATCATTGCTTGTCCGGTGACTACGAGTTAAAGACAATGCATAAATTGCCTCTAACATATTCGTCTTTCCTTGTGCATTATGACCAATTAATACGTTTACTCCTGGTGCGAATTGCACAGTTAAGTCCTTATAGTTTCTAAAGTTTTGTAAATGCAGTTCTGATAGAATCATGCAATTTCCTACTTACCTTTAATCATGATTGGCTCGTGTTCTGGAATAATGACAACATCTTCTGGGTAAAGTTTCCGTCCACGACGATCTTCAAGTTCATCGTTTATTCGAACTGAATGCTCACTCAAAAACCACTTAGCAGCTCCTCCAGTTGGAATAATGCCTTCTTCCTTCAGCAGTTGACCCAATGTGATAAATGGTCTGTCAATCTTAATTGTTTTAGTTTCCACACTTAATCACCTACTTTTCACAATTAACATTATAGCACAATTTTTAGTTAAAATCTCCTTAATACGCCTTTTAAGCGATTTTAAGTCCGAATCAAACTTTTTGTCTAAAATTTAATAGGAGCCATTCTAGGAGCTTATATTCGATTTTATTCAGAATTGACTCTCAAAAAAGATATTGGGCAACCTATTTTCATGAAAATTAAAGAAGCTGGGAAACAATCAATTTGCAAGGCGGTGGACTAAGGATAGAACGATGATTAGCGAGGAACGAGTTGATTATCGTTCGGACTTAGACTCGAGCCTTGCGGTTACGACGCAAAGCTAGCCTTCTAGTTTTCCCGCGATT
>JBCLSJ010000014.1:0-38631 GCA_041225415.1 Lactobacillaceae bacterium 24-114 | reverse complement strand
TAATCTTAGTATTCACGCTAATTTTAGTCATAAGAAATACCCCCAAAGTTGATTTCCAACTTTGGGGGTACACGTCAGAGCGTTAGACCCTTTATTTAATAAATTGTTACTTAGGAATTTCGTCCTGTCGTATATTTAGTGCTGAAATTTTTTTGTACATTCTTTGGAGCATCCTTAAACGACATTGATTTAACGAATTTACCTCTTACCATCAATCGCTTAGCACCTGTCTCATCACAAGTAATCAACGTAATAATATTTTGCTTAGTGTCATTAACTACTTCAACGCTTGATGGTGAAATAATTTTGCGTTGGTAAATCTTGTATTCGTATACCTTATTTAGGTCTGTAATATATACCTTCTGACCGACCTTTGACTTGGAATAAAGTGGGGAGAAGAGCACCTTACTCCCATTTCCCATATTATGACCAGCTAATGCATAATTTCCCTTTCCCATCGTCATATTTGGTCGAAATGTCCCGGCTGCTAAAGCTAAAGTTGTATTATCTACCCCACTTGCAATCGGTAATGTCATTTTAATATCCGGTATCGTAATTTCACCAATAATGTTAATTGGTTGTTTCTTTGCCCTAGCCTGTGCCACCGTCTGCAAACTAAGGTCCTGGGCATCACTATAATCATAGTTGGCAGACGACTGTTTAGTCTGGTTCTTAACAATTGATTGCCGGGTAACCGTCGGCCGATAACTATCTGTTAGATAGTACTTAATCTGTTGATTAAAGATCAATACAATGGACAGGATCATCAAAATAGCTACGACTGTCCAGCGAAGCCATGGTCGCCTTTTTATCTGTTTTTTATTCTTCACTATTCATTAATTCCTTTCATTTAATAAGCAGATTTAGTATACCTCATTTTTCCTAGCCTGAATATAAATGAAATCAAAACAAATTCTTTATAAAAATTTGACTAGGCCTGCCCCTAAAGTCTTAATTATTTTACGGAATTATTAGACCGCTTTGGTTGACTTTGCGTATCCAATAGATACTCTTCAATCAACTTTACGATTTGCTTGTTTTGCGGCAAGCTAGAATGTTGAGCCTGATTTCCAGTAACAGTCATTGCAGTATAGTGACAACGTTTTTGGAAAATATACTTTCCCGCCTGCACACTTTCTTCTGGAACCAATCCATCTGAGTCATAGCTTTCAGTTCCCGCAACCGATGTCATTTCTAAGTTCTTTGGAATTCGTTTATTGTACTTAACAAAATCACTAAACATCTGAGTGGGATTGCTAATTGAAGTTTCCGAAAAGTTATAAGGTGTTCCTAATGTCATTAGTTTCTTTATCTTAATTTGGTCGGAATATTCTGAGTAGTAATGCTCTATCCAATAAGTCCAAATTAATCCACCGTTTGAGTGACCAAATGCCTTAAAATTATTGAAATAATACTGATCAGCAAGCTCCTCGAAGGCATCATTCAACATTTTAGCTTGCTTTTTAATGTTGGAATAGCCATCATGATTATTTTGAAAACTAATAATAATAAAGGGTTCATTATCGCCACGGTTAATTCGACCTTCATAAGTAATCTTGCCACTATCATAGACTTTCATCTTCAGCACACTGTGTTTCTTATTTGTGTCCTTATTTAGGAGAGTAATTAACTGATTAAAGCGCTCCTTAGTGGCCGAACTACCAGGTACCATAATCAAGGGGGACATTCGCGATTTTTCCTGAATCGCTAAATATTTGTTATTTTGTCGAATCCACAGTCCAGTTGGTACTGCTAAAATCAATAAAAACAAAATAACTGAGAGGAGGATCCGTCGACTACGCACGCGAGGATTATCTTCAGTCTGTCGAACTGTCATTTAATCTACCTCCTCATCATTGTCGTTTAATTGCTCGTCATACCGATCAATTACTTTAACAAAGGGAATAAAGCACCAAACATCAAAGGCAAACAGAGCTAAAGTAAAGATTAATGACCACCAATTTCCATTACTAGCAACAAAACTAATTAATGGGCCTGGTGTTCCCATCAATGCTGGATAAGGAGTTGGTGGTATAAGATGAACAGCAATTGCCCCCGCTGCGATCAAAAGGTTAACACCCGGTAAAATAAGAATTGGTAACAGGTATAAGGGATTCATAATGACTGGTAACCCAATTAAAGCCCCATATCCTGCATTAAAAAGAGTCGGCAATAACGTCCATCGTGCCATTTGGTGTTGTCCCTCTTTTTTAGAAGCAATAATAATGGCAACAACTAATGCCAGGATCAAACCGTTTCCCCCGAAGTTTGCAAAAGAATTATATAAAGAACCACCAAAGAAAGGATAAGGGACGTTCCAGGCTGACCCATGTTTAAGCGCATAACTTAAGTTTTCTGCATATGCTCCACCACTTAGAGCCATTGCAGTATAGGAAACCGACCCTAGCCCAATCCAATCAAAAAATGTAATCAATGTTACCCCAAGAATTGTTAGTAACAAATTGTGGTCACTTTGCCCCACGCTAATCATTTGATTGTAAGACTGATGAATTATTTTTCCCAGCCATGCAACATTTAGAAGTAAGGCGATTAAGATACCAGTACAAATGGATGCTAGCAAAGGTCGCATAGCTAATAAGGATCGTTCCCGTACCCCAATCACATGGTTAGTTCGCTGAAAGTTACGCTCAGCCCCCAGCCAATGAAAAATTTGACCGACTCCATAGCCAACAAGCAAGGAGATTAATAAGCTTTGTGCTCCTAAGATCCGCCAGTTAAAATCCATCGCACTACCACCACTCGTAATATTATAACGAAAGGCAATCAACAGGATGACGATTATTCCTGTTGCCCCTGCAATTTGCGAGTCACGATGATAAATACGGGCTGTATATTTAGCAGCCGCATACGCCACTAATATGCCAAAAAGACTGAACGTCACCCTACTAATCCCTGTAAAAATCCCCTGTAATCCTTGCATTAGCCACTCAGGAACCCACTGGTCAAAGTAGGCAATATTATAAAACAAACCTTCTGGACTCAAAAAAGCATAGCGAATCATTTGAGCAAAAGAGCCAATTAAAGCAAACGGGAAAAGCATTGCAAATGTCTGGCGAATAATCCTAAAGAAAGGTAGTTGGTTTCTCTTCATCACAGCTCTACCGAAACGGCGAAATATAACATTCATTTTATTTCATCTCACTTTTTTAATAAAAAAAGTGACTGGAAACACAATGTTTTCCAGCCACCTTCTACATAGTACGATTTTCTTATAATTACTTGAGACCGTACTTCTTGTTGAACTTGTCCACGGCACCATCTGCTTGAGTAAACTTTTGCTTACCAGTGTAGAATGGGTGTGAATCTGATGTAACTTCAACTCGTACAAGTGGGTATTCATTGCCGTCTTCCCACTTAATTGTTTCCTTTGAAGTTACAGTTGAACCTGAGATAAATTTGTAACCAGTTGAAACATCTTGAAATACTACAAGATGGTAATCTGGATGAATTCCTTGTTTCATAATTTAATACGCTCCTTTGCCATGAATCATTGCCTGAAACATAGATAATCAACCCTAACAGGATAACATGAATCAATTACCGATGCAATAGACTAAACTATTTTTCTGTTGAATTATCGTCTTCAATCGCTACATTGGCTCCCAAACGACTTAGTTTCCAAACAAAGCGGTCATATCCACGTAGAATGTTGCCTGCATTGCTAATAACTGTCTCACCGTCTGCCATTAAACCAGCAATTGTTAAAGCTGCTCCTGCACGAATTTCACCGGCAGAAACATTAGCCCCATGAAGCTTATCAGTATGTCTAACAATGATCATCCCATCTTTTGCCTCAATGTTCATCCCCATTTTTTGCAATTCAGGAACGTGCTTTAGCCGTTTTGGATAAATTGTATCAACAATTGTACTGTCACCATCTGCTAAAGACATTAATGGGGTCAATGGTTGTTGCAGGTCCGTCGCAAAACCCGGGAAGGGAACTGTCTTAACATGGATTGGCTTCAATTCTTTAACCTGTGGTACAAAAATCTGATCACTATCAATTTGTAAATCAACACCCATTTCGATCATTTTACTTGTAAATGACTCTAAGTGTTCAGGAATAACGTTATGTACCATTACCCCATCACCAATAGCTGCTGCCAGGGACAAGTATGTACCCGATTCAATCCGGTCAGGAATAATCGTATGAGTGTTCATTGATTGAAGAGTGTCAACACCAGTAATCCGAATAGTATCAGTACCGGCTCCCCTAATTTGAGCACCCATGTTGTTTAAGAAAGTAGCCAAGTCAATAATTTCTGGTTCCTTAGCTGCATTTTCAATAATGGTTGTCCCTGTAGCCCGAACAGAAGCCAAGATTGCATTGATTGTTGCCCCTACAGATACCATATCCAAGAAAATACGATTACCGTGAAGTCCATTTGGCGCTTCTAGGTGAACTGTTCCCTCGTGTTCACTAACAGTTGCCCCTAATGATTCAAAAGCCTTAAGGTGTTGGTCAATTGGACGTGGACCAATATTATCTCCACCTGGGAATGTCAAAGTTGCTCGGTGGAAACGACCAAGCAGTGCTCCCATAAAGTAATAGGAAGCCCGTAAACTTTTGATTGCTTTACTTGGAAGTTCAGCCTCAATGATCTGAGTTGGGTCGATCTCTAAATTACCATGAGTAAATGAAGATTTTACATTCATTGACTCTAAAATGATCATCAAGTTATGAACATCCAAGATATCTGGAACAGTATCAAATTCTACTGGTGTATCTGCCAAGATAGCGGCAGGAATCAACGCAACCGTACTATTTTTAGCACCACCGATTGTTACTTCACCGGAGAGTCGGTTTCCTCCTTGAATGATCATTCTTTTCATTTCCGTGTTTCCTCGCTTAATTTTATTATTTAATTCATATTATTAATTTGCTAATTTAGTTAATTTAAGATGTTTTATTGTAAAACAATCAACAATAATAATAAGGAATTATTAAGCAAATTACAACCTTTTAACGATAATCTTAAGCAATTTTGAAGTTGGTTATACATAACAAAAAACTCTAATGCTTAGATTCAATCACACACTAGAGTTTTTGACTTTTGGCTAATTTTTAGGTCCTACATAATTTTACTTATTTTCAGCGGCAGCCTTTACGAATGCTTTGAATAAACCTTCTGGGTGGTTTGGTCGTGACTTGAATTCTGGGTGGTATTGGGCAGCCACAAAGAATTTATTCTTTGGCAATTCAACGACTTCAACTAAGTCGCGATCTGGGTTAACACCGGAAATAACTAAGCCGTTGTCTTCCATTTCTTGACGGTAGTCGTTGTTAAATTCGTAACGGTGACGGTGACGTTGGCTAATCATCTTTTGGTTGTCGTAAGCGGCAGCAGCAACTGTCCCTGCTTTTAATTTGCATGGGTAAGCACCAAGACGTTGTGTTCCCCCCATATCTTCCACATCTTCTTGGTCAGACATCAAGTCGATAATGTTGTGCTTAGTATTTGGATCAAATTCAGTTGAGTTTGCATCCTTATAGCCTAAAACGTCACGGGCATATTCAATACATGCCGTCTGCATTCCTAAGCAAATACCAAGGTAAGGAACATCATTTTCACGAGCATACTTAATAGCAGTGATCATTCCTTCAACTCCACGATTACCGAATCCACCAGGAACTAAAATCCCATCATAATCCTTCAATGTTTCTTCAACGTTTTCAGGGGTAATGTTTTCGGCATTAAAGTGGTCGATTTCAACCTTGGCATCTACTGGGTAACCTGCATGACGTAATGATTCGTTAACGGAAATGTAAGCATCTTGCAGATCAGTGTACTTACCAACCATTGCTATCTTAACTTTCTTCGTCAATTCATTTTCGATGTGGTTAACCATGTTTGTCCATTCACGCATATCGGCTACTGGGCAATCAAGGTCAAAGTGATCAACAACCAATTGATCCATTCCTTGCTTTTGTAAATTAAGAGGAATTTCGTAAAGGGTGTTAACGTCCATTGATTCAATAACGGCCTTAGGATCAACGTCACAGAATAATGCAATCTTAGTACGCATTTCATCTGTGATTGGTTTTTCTGTCCGAACAACCAAGATGTTAGGTTGAATACCCAATCCACGTAATTCACGAACACTATGTTGAGTTGGCTTAGTCTTCATCTCACCGGCAGCCCGCAAGTAAGGAACCAAAGTGGTATGAATGTATAATACATTTTCATCACCATTTTCTTCCTTCATTTGCCGAATTGCTTCAACGAATGGTTGAGATTCAATATCTCCAACCGTACCACCAATTTCAGTGATTACTACTTCAGCATCAGTGCTTTCACCCGCACGCTTAATTTTATCCTTGATAGCATTAGTGATATGAGGAATTACTTGAACAGTCCGTCCCAAGTAATCTCCTCGACGTTCCTTACGTAATACTTCTGAATAAATCTTTCCAGTAGTAACATTTGAATACTTATTTAAGTCGTTGTCGATAAACCGTTCATAATGACCTAAATCCAAATCGGTTTCTGTTCCGTCATCGGTAACAAAAACTTCACCATGTTGATAAGGACTCATCGTACCCGGATCAACATTGATGTATGGATCAAATTTTTGAATTGCAACTTTTAGGCCTCTGTTTTTTAACAAACGACCTAGGGAAGCTGCTACAATCCCTTTCCCTAATGATGATACAACTCCACCGGTTACAAAAATGTATTTAGTCATCGTGTATTGTTCTCCTTTTTGTTATTACTGGGGTTCCACAAATAGAAAAGACTCCCCATTTCATTAGAAACAGGGAGCCAACATTTTAACGAACGAATACCTGTAAATCACAGGCGCCCAAGAATGATAATACAGGCTCAACCACAGATAGTCAAGAATAAAGTTTTAAAAATTATTCTTCATCATCGTCGTCTTCATCGCTTAATTCTGATAATTGGCCTTCAATCCCATCATCAAGTGAATCGTCATCACTATAATCGTCATCATCGTCGTCATAATCATCGTTATCGTCATCGTTGTCATCTTCAAGATCCATATCTTCTGGGTCATCGTTATCGTAGTCGATAACATCATCGTCAGAATTTGAGTCTGCCAGGAAGGCGTTAACTTTACGACGCTTCTTTACTGGACGATCGTCTTCTTCATCCTCGTTTTCACTAACGGTTGCTTCGTCAATGGATTCATATGGGTACCATGCACGCAGACCCCAAGTATTATCACCAAGGGAAATAAAACTGCCATCAGTATTCAAATCAGCATAAAACTGTGCAAGCCGTTCACGAATTTCTTCATCACTTTTATCTAGGTATTGTTGAACTTCATTTGTTAAATCAACAAATGCCATTGCTTCCCCGTGGTGTGCGAGAATTGCGTGGGCAACTTCGATCATAGAAAGTTCTGATTTGTCTTGGCCGTCAAATATTTTTAAATCCAAATTGGTGCACATCCCTTCAAAAATCTAATCTTCATTGTACAATGCTAAGCGCTAAATTGCAATTGTAGTTGGTAAGTTCCTATTAATTGCTTATTAGCTGTCAACCGATACTGGACCTCCAACTTACCATTTGCCTCTTCAGGATCGAATTCTATTTCTAACTTATCTGTTGTTACTTCCATCCCGATAATGCCATACTCAGTCTGGTATCGGCTCTTGGTTGGCCGCTCAACTGTAAAGTCAAAATTAGTTTCCCGCAGCCCGCTCCGTCGCAAATTGATTAGATCATCAGACAAACGGATTTGCACTGGCGTTTCCTGACCATCCTGGTGTTCTTTATAACGAAGGTAGTATTTCTCTCCCAATTGAACAAACTGGCCCTCTTCTTCAAATGAATATTCATCTTGTTGACCATCCTGCTCCATTGTCGTCTTTAGTTTAACCTGCACTGGAGTCACCTTTTTAATCATGATTTACTCCTTTCTTTATTAACTGTCTTGTTCTCTTCAATTATACTCGTTTCTCGGTTAAGAATGTTATTATGACACCTAGTTTAGTATAATGAATTTATTAATAGAAACATAAAACAATTAGAAAAGATGACGGATTCATGAATAATATATCTTTGCCAAATGCGGAATTATTTAACCAACCGCTCAACCCTGAAAATAACCTTTCTTCTTTTGCTTATACAAACGCAATCTTGCGTGCCAGCAATCAACTCTCTAATATCGTCCTGCATTCGTGGACTCTTGAAGACACTGTTATTTTAGGTTTAAAAGACCAACGCTTACCCCATCTCTCGGATGCTTTAAACTACCTTCAAAAAAATCAGCTTCATTATTTTATGCGCAATTCTGGTGGCCTAGCCGTTGTCAGTGATTCTGGGATCCTTAACTTTTCCATTTTTCTTCCTTGGCACCTACTTGGTCAAGAATTAAATATCACTGCAGCTTATCAAGTTATGGCCGATAACGTCCAAAAGGCCTTCCCCGAATTAAGCATTGAATCTGGAGAAATTACCCATTCTTATTGTCCCGGCAGCTTCGACCTTTCTGTTAACGGGCAAAAAATCGGTGGAATGTCACAAAGACGTAATAAGGATGGTGCCGTTATAATGCTTTATCTTAGTGTCAATGGTCCACAAATGTTACGCGGAGAACTAATTCGTAATTTCTATTCCCACGGTTTACAAGATGAGGTTAACAAGTGGCACTTTCCTGATGTCTGGCCAACTGCCATGACAACACTGGAAGAATTACTCCACACAAAAATTAGTTTAACTGAGGCTAATAATCGTTTAATTAACACGGTCACCACCTCGCCAAACACTCGTCTTCAGCAAATAATGTGGTCACCAGATTTTATTAACTTTCTTGGCCAAGAATTAAACAGTATCGAACGACTTCAAGACCGACTAAAGAAGATGGAGGAATAATAATGGCCTTTCAAGATGAACAATTGGAAAAAGAAAAAGTCTTTCGTGATCCTATCCACGGGCAGATAATTGTCGACAATCAAATTATCCTTGACCTCATTAACACACCGGAATTTCAGCGACTACGCCGAATCAAGCAATTGGGAACGACCTCCCTTACTTTCCACGGGGCCGAGCACTCACGTTTTGGACATTGCTTGGGTGTTTATGAAATTACTCGACGCATGTGCAATCGATTCCAGCGTAATTATCCTAGCAAACAGTTCGGGGATGGGCTTTGGGATGATAATGAACGACCAGTAGCTTTATGCGCTGCTGTCTTGCACGATCTTGGTCATGGTCCCTATTCTCATACTTTCGAGCATATTTTCCATACCAATCATGAAAATATCACCCGGGAAATTATTACCTCACCAACGACAAACGTTAATAAAATTTTATCCCGTGTATCGCCGACTTTTCCTGAAGAAGTAGCGAGTGTCATCGATCATACTTATTCTAATCCTCAAGTCGTTCAAATGATTTCCAGTCAAGTTGATGCCGACCGGATGGATTATCTCCAACGTGACTCCTACTATACTGGTACCAATTACGGAAAATTCGACTTGGACCGTGTTCTCCTCATGATGCGTCCAATCAAGAGCGGCATCGCGTTTGATATTTCCGGGATGCATGCAGTTGAAGACTACATCATTAGTCGACTTCAAATGTATCTCCAGGTCTACTTTCATCCCGTTTCTCGCTCTATGGAAGTTATCTTGGACCACTTATTAAAACGAGCTAAGTATATCTACCAGCATCCCAACGAATTTGAACCCCAATTTACGCCCCATATGTTGATGCCATTTTTTAACAACAACTTTACTCTTGACGACTATCTCTCGCTAGACGACGGTGTTCTTACCACCTACTTTAATCACTGGATGCATTCTCGAGACAATATTTTGAGCGATCTCGCTAGTCGCTTTCTTAATCGACGACCATTTAAGTCGGCAGTTTATAATAAGGATTCGGCCTCGCTTTTACCAAAACTTCGAGAATTAATTCAAACGGTCGGATTTAACAGCGACTACTATACGGCGGTCAATGACAGTTTTAAATTGCCTTATGATACGTATAATCCACAAAATTCCAATCCGCAAACCCAGATTGAATTAATTCAACCAAACGGCAACCTGATTGAGCTCTCTCAAGTAAGTACTCTGGTCGCTAGCGTTTCTGGTAAAGAGGCTGGAGACCAACGTTTCTTCTTTCCTAAAGAGATGCTAAGTGATCGCCAGGACCTTGAAATTTTTGAACCAATTTATGAACAATTCCAAAGTTACATTCAAAACAATGAAATTATTCCACAAAAGGAGCACTAATAACTATGGCAATTAAGTTAATCGCAATCGATATTGACGCAACACTAATCAACGATAATCGGGAAATCACCATTGCGACCAAGGAAGCACTAACGAAGGCTCATCAGCAAGGTGTTAAAATTGTCCTTTGTACTGGTCGGCCAATGACTGGAGTTCACGCTTACCTCGAAGAATTGGGACTAAACAGTCAGGATGATGAATATGTCATCAGCTTTAACGGGGGACTTGCACAAACAACTAACGGTAAGATCCTTGTGAACTATACGATTGATTTTGACGATTATGTTGATTGGCTTGCCTTTTGTACTAAGAGCAACGTTAAGTCACAGATTGAAACACGTGATTTTATCTACACTACTAATCGTGACCTCAGTCCTTGGACCATTCACGAATCAGACCTCGTTAGCATGCCTGTCCGGGTCCGTTCAGTCGATGAAATGATGGACGTTGTCATTGCTAAAGGGATGATGCTCGGAGATAAAGAAGAACTCGACCGTGTCGAAAAAGTTTTCCCTGAAGACCTAGCTAAGCGATTTACCATTGTACGTAGTGAAGACTTTTACTTAGAAATTACGAACAACAAGGCAAGCAAAGGAAGCACATTGAAGGTATTGAGCGAAGAATTAGGCATCAAGCCGGAAGAAGTCATGGCCCTTGGAAATGCTCGTAACGATAACTCGATGATTGAATTTGCTGGTATCGGCGTGGCAATGGGAAATGCTGTTGAAGGAACCAAAGCAATTGCAGACGTAATTACGGATACCAATAACAATGATGGAGTCGGTAAGGCCGTTGAAAAATACGTATTGAATAACATCGGAAACTAAAACAAATGGTCTAACGCTCGGCACACGAACGTTGGACCATTTATTTTACAACTATACATTAAAACGATGAGGTTGACTAAATTTTGAAAGAAGGTCATCTATTCGGTAAATCTCCGTTGTTCCTGTATGTAAATCAATGAATGTATATTCTCTTTTTCCTCGATCAATAATTGTCCGATAGTGGGTATAGTTGTGAGCATGCGCAGGAACATTAGGAATGGTTACCTTTTTTAGAAAATCATTAACTTGTTCCCTTGTTCTAACCTCATCACTCCACCGCGCTTTTGCAGCCAGAATAAAGCGCTCAACTGAATTTCGACCAGTAATTTCCAGACAATTATTTACTAGAGCCTCTTTCGTCTCTCCACTAAACTCGTTTCTATCTTTTAACTGGAGGAAATAATTAAGTCGGCTGAGGTGATTGGAAAAGCTAGGCGTATTGGTAAAAGCACCAACCTCATTTTTGAAAATAGCTAACTTTCCGTTTAAGGGTTCAATGCCATAAGTTCCTGTCTTATCCATCATTACCCAGTGAAATGGATATTGTTCGCCATCATACCAGCGCTTCTGAATTACGGAAATATTAGGAAGATCGGTGATTAATTCCTCCACACTTGTATAATTCGCGAGAATCCAATGAATAAAATCCTGTGGCGTTAGTACAACATTTCCTTCTTTCGTTTTCCTTGGGTAAGAAGCAGCTACCGGAAAAAAGAGTTCAGCACAGACAAGTCCAGTCTCATTGATTCCATCCCCAATTAGCCAATGACCATCAACTTCTCGCATTCCCCCTAAAATAGCATATTTATCCTTCACTATTTCTGTCTTAGTTGCCGGCTCCCACATATAATTACGAGGCAAGTAGGTCATTTTCCATGGCGTCCTTGGTGGAAAATCCATCGTGCGGCCTAAGAGATTTTCATTATCAATCGTTAATACAGTACACATCTCATTCACCAAATTTCTGCGTTATTGAAAAAAGCTGGGAAATAACAAATTTGCAAGGCGGTGGGCTAAGGATAGAACGATGATTAGTGAGAAATGAGTTAATTATCGTTCGGACTTAGACTCGAGCCTTGCGGTTACGACGCAAAGCTAGTCTTCTAGGTTTCCCGCGATTAGACTCTGCAGCATTCGGAAATAATAAGAGGTCAGCAAAAATACAAAGTATTTTCCCGACCTCTTAGTTTTTAATCAATCTTAGTTACTGCTCCGGTTTGGCTGTTATATTGGTAAATTCCCACCATGTTTGAAACAGTATTATCGCTATTATTTTGCCGAACTTCTAATTGGTAAAGGTTGCCATTAACTGAAGTTGGGATAATAGAATAGCCTGATCCAGTAAAGCCCATCTTGGTAGCAAAGGCGGTTACCACGCTATCACTAGTGGCATCGGAAGCTGTTTGATTGGCAACCTTTTGACTACTTGAAGATGTGGAAGAGTTACTGCTACTTGTGGCTTGCTTTTTACTAATCTTAGCTTGCAAGTTGCTGTAAGCTGTCTTCATTGCCGAACTAGATGATTTTTGTGTTTTTAAATTGCTGGTAGCTTCATCATAACTACCATTATTGTAGGCCTTCTTAGCAGCTAAGTAGTTTTGTAAGTCAGTTTTTAAGTTAGCGGCTTCTGTAGAACTGTCATTTGACTTATTTAGGTTGTCATAAGCCCCTTGGAAGTCTTCGTTTTCAATTTGACGATTAGCAGTTTTGACCGCTGAAGATGTTGAACTACTTGAAGATGATTGAGCACTACTACCGCTAGAAGAACTCTGGGTTGAAGAAGCGGATTGATTACCACAGGCTGCCATTGTTATCATCAATGTAATCGCTGCGGCCCCAACCGAAACATTCTTTAAGAACTTATGTGTTGCCATAGTTACTCCTCCTTTTACGTCACATTAATTGTACCATGTTGTCTTGCTTTCAAGACAGATTGGTTAATCTCTTAACCATTTTATAAGAAATCAAAAAGCCGAGATAGAAACTTCTCAAGGGCCTGTATAGTCAATTGAGGAGCCTAATCCCAGCTTTACATTCCTTCTAAATTACTTCAATTCCGCGCTCTTAAATACCTTCTTAAAGAGTGGGCTAACAGGACGGTTTTCATTAATCCGCTTAATTGCATCCCCAATCAGTGGAGCTACAGATACCTGTTTAATCTTGGCAATTTGTTTTTCTTCTGGCAACTTAATTGAGTCAGTCACAACAACTTCCTTAATTGGTGACTTATCTAATCGTTCAATTGCTGGACCAGAAAGAACAGCATGAGTACATGATGCATAAACTTCTTCAGCACCAGCATCCATTAAGGCCTGCGCACCTAAAGTAATTGTCCCAGCAGTATCAATCATATCGTCAATCATGATACACTTCTTTCCTTTAACATCCCCAATAATATTCATAATTTGGGCAACGTTAGCTTTTGGACGACGCTTATCAATGATGGCGATTGGTGCCTTTAAAAATTCTGCCAAGGCACGAGCACGCGTAACTCCACCATGATCAGGAGAAATTACAACCGCATTTTGCGCTACTCCTTCATTGATGAAGTATTCTGCTAATAATGGTGCACCCATCAAGTGATCAACAGGAATATCAAAAAATCCTTGAATTTGGGCAGCATGTAAGTCAAGAGCAATGACGCGATCTACTCCTGAGTTTTGCAACATGTTAGCAACCAACTTTGCAGTAATTGGTTCGCGGCTACGAGCTTTCCGATCTTGGCGAGCATAACCGTAGTATGGGATTACCACGTTAATCGTTTTTGCACTAGCTCGACGTAAGGCATCAATCATAATTAACAGTTCCATTAGGTTATCATTAACTGGAGCGGATGTTGATTGAATTACATATACATTGTCCCCACGAACACTTTCTTCAATGTTAATTTGGATTTCGCCATCGCTGAACCGATCAACTGACAGCTTTCCCAAATCCACCCCAACATGCTGTGCAATTTTTTCAGCGAGCGGGCGGTTGGAGTTTAAGGAAAAGATCTTCAACTTAGGATCAAAATAGTGATTAGTACTAGTAGTCATTGTATCCTCCAATGGATTAATTCAAGGCTAAACTAAGAGATGCGGACTGAAAACTGCTCAGTCCATTTGCCAACTTAATAATATAAATTTGCTTTAAAAAAAGCAAGGGAATAAATAATTTACCATGGTAATTTTTTAGCGTAGTTATTTTTATTAACTTGGCGAGCCCGAGCAATTGCCATATCGAATTCCTCCGTATTATCAGTAATGGTTGAACCAGCAGCAATAAATGAGTTTGAGGCAATGTTAACGGGAGCCACTAAATTACTATTACTACCGATAAAGGCATGGTTACCAACATTTGTATGGTGCTTGTTTTTGCCATCATAGTTAACGAAGACGACCCCACAACCGACGTTAATGTCCTTTCCTAAGGTTGCATCCCCAACATATGTTAAATGACCAATTTTAGTTTCATCACCGATATAGGCATTTTTAACCTCACAGAAGTTACCGATATGAACACGTTCACCAATTTCTGCTTTTGGTCGCAAATGGCTGTTGGGACCAATGTTACTTCCATCATGCATTTCAGCCTTTTCCAAGGTAGACGAAGTAATCGTTACTCCATCATGAATAGTAGAGTCCACAATCCGTGAACCGGTAGTAATGTAGCAATCATCGCCAATCGTTGTTTCACCCTTAATTACAACAGAACCTTCAATCACAGTATCTTGGCCAATTTTTACCCCATCATCAATATAAGTAGACTTAGGGTCAAGCAGGGTTACTCCCGCTTTCATTAAGTTGGTGTTGATCCGTTGCCGCATAATTTCATTGGCTTTAGCTAATGCAATCCGGTCATTAACCCCCATAGATTCATTGAAATCTGCCATCTTGTAAGCAGTGACGATTTCGCCTTCATTCTTCATGATTTCAATAACATCTGTTAGGTAATATTCACCCTGGGCGTTGTTATTATTAATCTTTTCGAGGGCCTTAAATAGGAGCTTATTGTCAAAGCAGTAGACACCCGTGTTAATTTCATGGATAGCTTGTTCTTTTTCGTTAGCATCCTTTTGTTCAACAATTCGTTCAACAATTCCCACATCATTTCTAACGATTCGTCCATAGCCTGTTGGGTCTGGAGCAATCGAAGTTAAGATTGTTGTGGCCGCATGACGTTGTTCATGATATTCAAATAGTTTCTCAAATGTATCAGCAGTGAAAAGTGGGGTGTCACCACTAACCACAATGGTTTCTCCATCTTCATTTGCTAAAAGGTCCCGTGCTTGCATTACCGCATGTCCAGTTCCTAGTTGGTGGTTTTGAAGGGCAAATTTTGTCCGATCTCCAATGGCATCCTTAACTTGTTCTGCGCCATAACCAACAATCGTAATAATGTTTTGGATGTTGGCTTTTTCTAGTTGACCGACAACGTGTTCTACCATGGTTTTTCCACAAACTTCATGTAAAACTTTGTACAATTTTGAATGCATCCGGGTACCCTTACCCGCAGCCAAAATAATCGCGTTACGCTTCATTCTCTTTACTCCTTACTAAAAACATCATGCATGAAACTACCTGGGGCTGCCTGAATGATCTTTTGTTGGTCGTCTGCAGCACTCACCTTGATTAAGGAGGTACAGTTATCCACCAACCGTTCACCATTAACCTCTCCTTCAGCAAACACAGTCATTCCAACCAAGTTCGCATCAAATTCTTTAATCAAAGACTTCATCCCGTTCAGGGTACCTCCACCCTTCATGAAATCGTCAACTATTACAACGTTGGCTCCTGCTGAAAGGGTGCGGCGAGAAAGTTCCATCTTCTTAATCCGACCAACTGATCCAGAGACATAATTAACACTAACCGTAGGCCCTTCTGTAATGTGAGAACTGTTACGGACAATTACAAATGGACGGTTAAGGAACATCGCCACGCTTTGGGCAATCGGAATTCCCTTAGTTTCAACTGTCATGATCACATCAACGTCTTGGTCCACATATTGAGTCGCAATCAAACGGCCAACCTGGCGTAAAATATCTGGACGTCCCAGTAAATCAGACAGGTAAACATAACCACCTGGTAGCAGGCGACTATCATCACTAACTGCATCCACTAAATCGTCAATGGCGTTTTGGGCATTCTCTTTTGAATATAGTGGGGTGAAAACTGCACCACCACTAGCACCAGGGATTGTTTCTAGTCTCCCCATCCCCCACGTATGCAGGGTATGCTTAATTATTCCTAAGTCTTCACTAATTGATGACTTAGCAGAATCATACCGTTCCCCAAATAAGTTTAAGGATACCAGGGAGCGAGGGTGTTCAAGTAAGTACCTAGTCATATCAACTAGGCGGTTGCTTCTTCTGACCTTCATCATTAAGTCCTCCAAACTATTAATCGCTTTCGATTTTAACATAAATGTTCGTGTTTTACCCCGCTTTCAAAAAAATTAACCGAACTTTTAACAAAAAATTTCTGCAAAAGTTCAGTTAATTAATCATCATAATAGGTTTACAACACTTACATTCCGGCAAAAGCCACTGATGCCGTTCTGAACCCGCTTTGCTCGTGATTCAGTATGGCAAATCGCAAAGACAGAAGGACCGGTACCACTCATATGCGCTACATCAGCTCCCAGTGCCATCATCTTATCCTTTAACCTCTTTATTTCTGGATGGTAACGCATCGTTAATGGTTCTAAAACATTACCCATGTATTTGATTGCCTCTGGCCAGTCACCAGATTTTAAGCTTTGGAATAGGCGGTCATTTTCCAGGTGATCAATCTTTGTATAATCAATTTGTCGCAAGATCTGTGGTGTGGAGACGCTAATTTGCTGTTTAGCAATCACTACCCAGTAATGAGGCTGTTGAGGAAGCAATTCAATCTTTTCGCCATGTTCCGTAACGTGGGCTAATTTCCCATAAATACAGTAAGGAACATCAGAATCAATCGACAAGGCGACGTGGGCAAGTTCATCTAACGAGAGGCCCAATTGCCAAGCCTTGTTCAAAATCCGTAGAACAGCGGCCGCATCCGATGATCCACCGCCTAGTCCGGCAGCTACTGGTATTTGCTTTTTAATCCTAATCGTTAATGCTTCTTGGTGGTGGAATCGATTCCGCAATATATTGGCTGCCTGAAACGCCAGGTTTCGCTGGTCATTAGGAAGAAAACTGCTATCAGTATAGACTTTAATGCCACCCTTTTTCTCATGAATTTCTACTGTAACGTAATCAGCAAGGTCGGCAGAAACCATCATCATATCCCACTGGGGCATTCCATCAAAGTAGCGCATTGGCGTATCTAAGCTTAGGTTTAATTTAGCCGGTGCTTTTTCAGTTATTTGCATCCAGAACACCTCCCCGGCTTATTGAAATTCTTATAATGATTATACTATAAGCTCTCTCTTTGCTCATATTAAGTTTAAAAAAGAAGGAGTACCGATGAAGAACAACTCTTCTTTCGTACTCCCTTTTTCTATTATCAAGCACTATGCTTCTTCCTCAAAGTCAATCGAAATATTTTGAGTTAAGAGGTCTGTATAGCTATATGAGATTCGGCTTATTTCTCCCCGGCCTTCATTTACATGGATAACGAAAATAGCTGGGTAAGTTTTACTCAATACTCCTTGATGTTTTGCAACACGTTTCCGTCCCGCCTGTGCGGTTACCAAAACACGTTGACCAATTCGCCCCTCTAATTCTTCTTTAATCTCTGCAATACTTTTAGGCAAAGAAACCACCTCACTATAATATTTATTATAATACGCTAATCTTTTATAAAAATCAAAGTAAAGCTTCTTCGTGAAAAGCGTTTAATAACTTTATATATTGTTCAAGCGTTAGTTTCTCTGGACGAATCTGTGGAGAAATATCTAATTGGTTCAAAACATCGGTAATCTTTTCCTTCGTTTGTGGATCTTTACCAACCACATTTTGCAAATTATTCCATAGGCTCTTGCGCCGATGACCAAAGCACCCACGAATGAAACTAAAAAGTTTTTTCTTATCAAACGGTTCTAATGGCAGCTTGTCCTTCTTTTGTTGTAAAACGACAATGGCGGAATCCACATTCGGTGCTGGCACGAAAGAATGGCGCGAAACCTTAAAGGCAATTTTGGCATCCATCTGGTACTCAATTGCTAAGGTTAAAGCACCATACTCCTTCGTTCCCGGTTTAGCAGTCAGTCGTTGGGCCACTTCTTTTTGCATCATCACTGTGATAGAGGCAAAGGTAAGTGGGGAGGACAATAAATTCATAATGATTGGACTGGTGATGTAATAAGGGAGGTTAGCGACTACTTTTAGCGGTTTTTCTGGGTCAGAAAAGTGTTCCTGGACTAGTTGGGGAAGATTTGCTTTTAAAACATCTTCATTTACAACCGTCACATTATCATAATCTGCCAGCGTTTCCTTGAGGACAGGGATTAAGTCACGGTCAATTTCTAGTGCCAAGACCTCACCCGCTGCTTTAGCTAGTTGCTCTGTCAGCGCCCCAATCCCCGGTCCAATCTCAATCACGTTATCTTCATCCGAGACATCAGCCGCCCGGACAATTCCTTGAAGAATTGCCGGATCAGTTAAGAAGTTCTGACCAAAGCCCTTCTTAGCATGGATATCAAAGCGGTCCATGATGGAATGTGTAGTTTTTTTATTTCCAATCTCGGTCATCTATTTTCCTCCTGGTCTATTTGCCTAACTGCCTTTTTAAAATCGGCTGAAGACACCTGAAACATATTGAGTCGCTTAAGTAACTGCTTGCCATTGCCATAGCCGATTCCAAGAATTTGACCAAGCCGTTCGCGACGGTAGCGGGACTCTTCCTTTCCCGTTAAACCAGCTACGATCAGGTCTTCCTTAGTAAAGTTAGCAAGCGGCGTTTCTGCTTGAGTATAGAGGTTAGCCAAGGCCGCCTTAATTACAGCTGGCTGTGCATGCTCTACCCCAAGGCTGCCCTTTTTACTTGGTACACCTTGACTACGCTGAATAAATGCATGTTTAGCGCCAGGGATCTCGGCACTGATCATTTTACGAATTCGTTCACCATTAAAATCTGGGTCAGTAAATACAATTAATCCTCTGCTAGCTTGGAGCTTCTTTAACTTCTCCAAATCAGCAGTCGATAAGGCAGAACCATTTGTTTCATAGGTGTCAGCATTCACCGCTTTCAATATCTGCTTGGTATCGTCTTTTCCTTCGACAACAATGACTTCTTTAAGCTTCTTCATTAGATTCTCTCTTCGTTAAAAATAGCTTTTGGGCATTCTGGAATGTATGATAGGCCACTGCTTCCCTGTCAGTTTCCCTCAACCGTGCAATTGCATCCACAACAAATTTAGTAAATGCCGGCTCATTTTCTTTTCCGCGATAAGGCACTGGCGTTAAGTAGGGAGCATCCGTTTCGACCATCATTCTTTCTAGTGGAACAACTTTAGCTGATGCCTGAACGTCCTTGGCACTACTAAAACTCACTACTCCACTAAAGGAAATGTAAAGTCCTAGTTCAAGAAACTTTTCTGCCATTTCTGGTGTTCCGTTAAAACTATGCATTACGCCGCCAAATTCGCTAATCGGTGTATTTTTTAATACTGAGTATGCATCATCTAAGGCATCACGGATGTGAATAGACACTGGCAAATGTCTCTCTGCTGCGATTGCTAATTGACGCTCAAAAATCTCCCATTGTCGGTCATGAGGAGAGTGCTCATCATTATAATAATCAAGTCCAATTTCCCCAATTCCGACAACTGTTGGATCGTTTAACTGTTCTAATAGTTTACTCTCCGCCACGGAATCATAAAACTGAATGTCTTCTGGGTGCCAGCCGATTATTGCATGAAGATTATCGTACTGGTGAGCCAATTTAATTGCTCGCTCATTTAGCTTAGTATTAGAACCTACCATGTTCATCTCGGTAACCCCAAAGTGGGCCGCCCGTGCTTCAAATGCCGGCACATCATCATAAAAGGCGTCATCGTTTAAATGAGTATGAGAATCATAAACCTGACGCCAATTTTTATGTTGTTTGCTCATCGACTTTATTCGACTCCCATACCAGGAACCAATGAGTCTGGGAGCGTTACTACTGTCACGTTACCATCCTTTTCAGCAGACAGAAGCATCCCTTGGCTAACTTCTCCCCGCATCTTCCGTGGCTTTAAGTTGGCAACAATCATTACGTTCTTACCAACAAGAACAGATGGGTCTGGATACCACTTAGCAATTCCAGAAAGAATTTGCCGTCCTTCTTCGGTTCCATCATCCATGTGGAATTTAAGGAGTTTGTCGGCACCTTCAACATGCTCAGCTGAAGTAATCTTAGCCACCTTTAATTCGACCTTATCAAACACATCAATCCGAATTTGCTTCTTGCCTTCAGTTTCTTCTTCGCCTGCTTTTTGTGCTTCTTCTTTAGCCTTTTCCATTGCTTTTCTTCCTTTCTGCTTTTGGTTGGCACTCATTTGACTCTTAATAAATTCAACTTCTTCTTTGGCATCTAAACGAGGGAAAATTGGTGTTCCCTTAGCCACAACTTGTGCGTTTTCTGGGAAATCATTGAACTTAAGGTCGGTTAAGTCAAGGTTAGTACCCTCGATTCCTAACTGATTAACAATTTCCTTTGGCGCATGAGTCATCACAGGTTGAATGAGAGCCGCAACTACCCGCAGACTCTTTGCAAGGTGAGTCATCACATCAGATAGTTCAGCCTTCTTGCTTTCATCCTTTGCTAGTACCCATGGTTCAGTTTCGTCAATGTACTTGTTAGCACGACTAACCAGCTTCCAGACCGCAGCCAATGCATCAGCAAAATGCGTCTTATCCATTTCTTGCTTATATTCTTCAATTGCCTCAGCAGCAGTTTGTTCTAAGTCGACATCAAAGTCAGTACTTGCATCGTTGTTACCTGCTAACTGGCCGCCTTGGTACTTATTAATCATTGCTACGGTCCGGTTAAGGAGATTTCCCAGGTCGTTAGCTAAATCATAGTTAACCTTGTCGACAAAGTCTTCTGGACTGAAGACCCCGTCATTACCAAATGGCATTGCCTTGAGGAGGTAGTAACGAGTAGCGTCCAATCCGTAACGTTCTACCAAAGTTTCGGGGTAAATAACGTTCCCCTTTGACTTGGACATTTTACCATCCTTCATTGTCAACCAGCCGTGACCAATAACTTGCTTTGGTAATGGTAAACCTAATGCATGGAGCATGATTGGCCAATAAATAGTGTGAAAACGGACAATTTCCTTACCAACCATCTGGACATTTGCTGGCCAATACTTCTTAAACAATTCGTCGTTATCGCTACCGTAGCCCAATGCTGTAATGTAGTTTGATAATGCATCAATCCAAACATAGATAACATGCTTTGGATCATTTGGCACTGGGACACCCCAGCTAAATGAAGTTCGGGTAACAGCAAGATCCTCTAGGCCAGGCTTCAGGAAGTTATTTACCATTTCATTAACCCGGGTGTGGGGTTCGATGAAATCTGGGTGATCTTCGTAGTACTGCATTAGCCAGTCAGCATACTTGCTCATCTTAAAGAAGTATGATTCTTCTTCGACTAATTGAACTTCATGTCCGGACGGTGCCTTCCCGCCGATTACCTTACCGTTTTCATCACGGTATACTTCAGCTAATTGGCTTTCAGTAAAGTATTCTTCATCATCAACTGAATACCATCCCTTGTACTTACCCTTGTAAATATCGCCTTGGTCAAGGAGTTGTTGGAAAATCTTTTGTACTGCCTTTTCATGGTAGTCATCAGTTGTCCGAATAAACTTGTCATTTGTGATTTCCATTATCTTCCACAATTTCTTGATTCCATCAGCCATCTGGTCAACGTATTCTTGTGGCTTCATACCTAACTTTTCTGCTTTTTGTTCGATCTTTAGACCATGTTCATCTGTTCCTGTAAGGTAAAAAACATCATAGCCTGTCAAACGACGGTAACGTGCTTCCGCGTCACATGCTACTGTGGTGTATGTATTACCAATATGTAATTTACCAGATGGATAGTAAATTGGTGTAGTAATGTAATATGTTGGTTTTTGTTCAGCCATTTGCGGCCCCTCTTTCTTAGCAAATCCTAATTTTTCTTACCCATTAGTATAACATTATGCGATACGCACTCCAACACTAAAACAAGTCTAGCTGTTCTGGATCACGTGGGGCAAGACCTTCAAATTCAATATTCATTTTCTTTTGGAGGGCCAGCGCATTTGGTGCTGCATCCCCCGCTGAATTATTGTTAAAAATAATAGTGGTTTCCTTAGCCTTATCAGAAACCGTTAAAATTTTCTCTTGGAGCTCACTCAATTCTTCATTAGAATACCGGTATAGTGTTCGCGTTTTCCGCCATTCTTTACCTTGATTTTCCCAGCCCTTTTTGTTTCTCCCGTGTAACCGTACCATTACAAGTTCTGGATTAGGGACTGCCAAATAAAACGGTACGGATGTCACCGTGTTATGAGGCTCATCTGCCGCCACCAAAGTTAAACGGAGGTCTTGGCAGTATGAAATTAAAGAATTCAAAACACCTGGGCGATACCAACTGTTGTTTCGTAATTCAATAGCAATCGGTAAATCTCCCATCCATTCCCGTACCAATCTTAAATACTCGATATCCTTGACACCAGCATCGAAGTAGGGAGGAAACTGGAAAAGAATTGTTTTTAATTGCCCAGTTGCCACTAATGGCGCAATAGTCTTTCGGTACTGTTGGAATAAAATTGCTAAATCCTGTTTATCTTGATTCCGCTCATGTAAAGTCATTCCTTTATTCGCCTTCACGATGAATTGAAAGCTGGGTGGTACCTGGCCTAGCCAATTTTGAATTGTTGACTGTTGAGGAAGAGCATAGAAAAAGGTATCAACTTCAACAGTGGGTAAATGCTGGGCATATTCATTTAAGGTAACCGGGCGTTTTTCGCCATGAATTAGGGCAGGATGTCCTGTCCAGGTAGTCAAACCCATCGTTATTTTTCCCATATTTATCTCCTTTCTTTCTGCTTTCTCATAATCTTCTTAGTTTACAAAATAAATTTATATGCACATTTTATCGCGGTTTTCTCCTCATTTTTATCTTTTATACACGTTTTGTCCTTTAGACAAACAAAATATGCATTTTGTCGCAAATTTACAGATTAAAACGTTTTCCTCCGTAATTTCTTTTTCCCCAATTTCATGCTACTGTAAGGGTGTAGGAAAGGTTTGCCTAACAATTGAAAGGAGCGATCAAAATGTCATTGACTACTAAAACAATTCGGAATGTATTTTCACTTAAGAAGAGTGGGAAAGATAATCGTCATTTGGGGATGCCATTTAAGGTCGCGGGCAAAGTGATCTTCTTCGAATAAAAAATTTCCCAATCACCTAAAAAGGAACTGTTTGTCGGGTTAAGTCAACGCGGGTTGTTAACAACCACATTACCTCCCACAATCACAGTTCCTTTTTATTTTACTTTTAATTCCGTAAAGAACTTTGTTGCATCCGTCTGAATCATTTCAAAATCAATTGGCAATTGCAATGCCTCTTGGTTAACAGCAATTACTTTAGCAGCTGGATGACGATATTCGAGCAAACCGGCAAATGGGTAAACTCGCATTGATGTACCGACAATCACTACCAAATCGGCTGACTGCATTGCTTGAACAGAGTTAATAATATCTTCTTGCTTAATTCCTTCATCGTACAAAACGATATCAGGCCGTAATGCCCCACCATCAGTCTTATGCAATCGACTCTTTAAATATTCTTCAACCGGAATCTGCTTATAACATTTTTCACAGTAAACATTAAATAAGTTCCCGTGAAAGTCGATAAGGTGCTTAGTCCCAGCCATTTCATAGAGGTTATCGATATTTTGGGTAATTACGGTTGCACGATCCTCTTTAGTAAAGGCCGCCTGTTTGGTATGAATGATGTTTGGCTTAGCATCGGGGAAATACAAGTTATCCTTGCAGAATTCATAAAAGCCTTCTGGATCCTGCTCAAAATAACGGTGGCTAAGGTAATACTCAGCGTTCTTATTCTGAGTATATAGACCATTCGCAGAACGAAAATCGGGGATGCCAGATGCAGTGGACACACCTGCTCCGGTTAAAAAGACGATATTCTTGGCATTATCAAAACTTTCTTGAATTGCTTCTTCCATGTGATTACTTCCTTACAATATATGGAATATGATGCTGTTCTAGAAATTCTTTTACTGGTTGGTCATAGATATCACGGAACTCTGCTGGCGTGTGGTTTGGCAATGTAAAGGAATTTTGCCCATCATTCCGCCGCAAGCCGACATAGGCAGGCTTTCCATTTTCCAGACTAGTCATCCCTGAATTAAAGATTTCAAACACTTGGCGAACCTTTAAACGCAATTGTCGTTCACTTAATACAGGAGAAAGTGTCGTAAACTTATTGTTATTTAGTGCTGGCAATCCCCATTCTTTCATTTGTTCATCAAATAAAGAATAAATTTTAACGATTGACCGCCACATATCAAAAGCATCCTTAATTGGCTTCTTTGTGATTTCACGGTAAATCTTTTGTGCTGCCGCAAAAGCCGTTGGATAGTTGCTGCGTAAACGGTCTTCATACTTAGAAATGTGGTTACCATAGAAAACTAAGGCGTCGAGCAATGTTAATAGGCGCAAGGCCCGTTCATCGTCATCCTCTTTTTCGACGGTCAACGTTTTTTCAATTCCCGTTAAGTACTCATCTTCAATCCGTGTATTGATTAAACGGTGTTTCCGTTGTTCGTCAACGACTACTTGGTGCATCACCACATTATAGAGGTCTGTTGACATAATCATCATTTGTTCATCGAGTTCCTTATCGCCTAATGACAATTGGAAGAAAATTTGTGGGAAACCACTTAAAAGCATTAAGAGGTGAAGAAGTTCATGGGATGCCGTGTAATTGGGTTCAGTGAGGTCCGTTACCAGAATTACCAAAGCTCCAGGGATGGTCTTTTGCGTTGCCTGGTCATGGCGAACATATCCCGATTTGTCTCCTTTAAATTGCACAAATACTGACCCAGCTGGGTAAAGCTTATTTACTTGGTCTAAGAGTGCCTTGGTTTCATCATTTAGCTCTATATGTTGTTCTTCACTCATTGCTAGACTCCTTCCGTATTTCATTTAACATTTTCTTTGCTACTTCTTGATCGACGTGCGTCTGTTTACTGAAACTTCCGACCAATTTGTCTACTTCTACTGGACTAGCGCCAACGCTTAATGCCAACGACCGGTACTGCAGTTGCATATGACCCGCTTGAATTCCGGTTGTCGCCAACGCTCGTAACGCTGCTAAATTTTGTGCTAACCCTAAACTAACTACCACAGCGGCCAATTCTCTCGCCGTCTTGATTTGACTAATTTTATAATTAATCCGCGTTAACTCGTTCAAGCCAATGGAGCCACCAACAACCCCTACTGGCATTGGCAGTGTTAATTCTCCAGTTAAACCAGTATTCGTCAGGCGCCATGTACTCAATCCACGGTATGAGCCATTTTGGCTAGCATAAGCATGCGCACCACTCTCAATTGCGCGCCAGTCATTGCCACTAGCAATTAAGGCTGCATCAATACCATTCATGATTCCCTTATTATTAGTAACGGCACGATAGACATCAACCGCAGCTAACGAACTCATATCAGCAATTCGCTGGGCGACCACTTCACCACTCATTGTTTTAGTCGCCAGGTCTGCAAATGCTACCTCGCAAGTCACTGTCTGCAGGCTATCAAGGGCATAGTTACTTAAGATTGCTGTTAAAACATCATAACCCTGTTCTCTGAACCAGTGAGCCACTGCTTCTGCCATCGTATTTACGGTATTAGCACCCATGGCCTGACACACATCGACATAAACATCAACACTAATAAATTGTCCGGCCTCCCGACAAGTGATCTTTTTAGCTCCCCCACCGCGTTTTTCCATGGAAGGATGAGCTGCATTAGCGACTTGTAAAAGGGTCGCCTGTTCCTTCTCAACTAGCTCAATTATCTTTTGCGGGTCCTGAACATTTTCTAGCACAACTTGTCCGGTTAACATCCGTGGCCGATTTGTTGCTTGGAAGCCGCCACTGTTAGCTACTCGTTTAGCACCATTATTGGCCGCCGCAATTACTGAGGGTTCCTCAACGACCATGGGCACAGTATACCGCTTGCCATTTACCACTAAATTGGTTAAAACACCTTCTGGCAACGCGTAGTCAGTAATGTAATTTTCTACTAATTCATTACCAAGTCTACTCTCGTGTTCCGTTAAATAGTGGCCTTCCTCAGGTGTTAAATCGTACTGTTGTGTTAGTATTTTGCGTCGTTCTTCTGGACTGAGTTTATAAAAGCCCTGATCCCATTGCCTACTCATGATGTTTCTTCCTTTGGTTCACATATTCCGTAATAATTCCTTCGCGGACACCACTCTCGGAAAAGATTACTCGACCATCGCTATTCCGTTGAAGCAACGATACTAAGGGCAACATTCCACCGACAATAATATCTGCTCGTTCAGGTTCTAGTCCTGGCATACGTTTTCGTTGGGCAAGATTTTTGCTTAGCAACTCTCGGTATGTAGCAAAAACCACCCGTGATGTCAGTTGGTAGCCATGAATAGAATTAGTTCCGGAATTCTTACCATGGTGTTGGTACGCTCGACTCATACGAGCTAATGTCCGGTTTGCTCCACCAAGAAGAACGATTGGAACCCGGGTAGCATAACGTAACCAAGGAATTTTAGTCAGTCTTTCATTCAAGGAAACTTGAGCGCGGAAAAGATCCGCTGACTTAACGTAACCACCTAAGTGGAATTGTTCGGAAAGGTTAACCGCTCCGACTGGGAGAGAAACTAAATCACGAACCCGCTTTTGTTGGACGAGAATCAATTCGCAACTCGCTCCACCTACATCCAAAATTAAACAGTGATTTAACTTCAGAGTCCGAATTACGCCTAAATAATCATAATAGGCCTCTTCTTTTCCCGAAAGGACTTGAATCTGAATGCCCACTTCACGCTTTACGCGATCAATGAACACTTTACGGTTATGAGCTTGGCGAACAGCCGCTGTTGAAATCGCCCGCACCTTAACATTAGGGACAGCAGAATAGATGCGCTTAAATTTCTTTAAGGCGCTAATTGTTCGATCCATGGCCGCTTTTTGTAACATTTTTTCCCGACCCATTCCTTCAGAGAGACGGGTATTTTCTTTTACTCTTTTAATTTCACGGAAGCGACCATCTGGGGCAATCTCAGTGATGGCCATCCGTGTCGAATTCGAACCTAGGTCCACAATCGCGAGGTTTTCTTTCACCATTTTTACCTCCGATAATTTAAATTTATTTACGTATTTTAATATCCTCTTAATGTTACCATGTTCTTACCCTGCTTGCAGTAGAAAGATCACGGATTTAAGGGGGAAAGCTGGGCAATTTATCAAAATCAAAATTGGTATTGAATTTTCTGCGCATTAGCTGAGATAAAAACGAGACCAAAGAAAAATTCTTGGTCCCGTTTTCACTACTGAGCCTGCAAGTACAAAGTAAAAGTGAGAACAAAACCATGTATTTTCTTTGGCCTCATTTTTATTTTTCTGTCATTGCATGTCACTGCGTTCTAGCCTGTAAAAGTGTAAAGTAATTATTATCGCTGGATCGCTGGTAATTTCTCAGCTTCGTCAATAATTAGCCGAAGTAGTTAATACCGATAGCGTCTCGTACTTCTTTTAATGTTTGGCTTGCAACTTCATTAGCGCGTGCTGATCCTTCTTCGAGCATTTGGTCAACAAAGTCAATATTCTTAGCGTATTCTTCACGCCGCTTACGAATTGGTTCTAATACGTTCTCCAAGACTTCATTTAGGTAACGTTTAATCTTAACATCACCTAATCCACCCGCTTGGTATTGTTCCTTTAATTCTGCTACTTTTTCCTTATCTGGATCAAAGATATCTAAGTAGGTAAAGACAACATTACCTTCAATGTGACCAGGATCACTTACCTTAATATGAGTTGGGTCGGTGTACATTGACATGACTTTCTTTTGCACCGTATCCGCATCGTCGGCTAAATAAATAGCATTCCCCAAGGACTTACTCATCTTAGCGTTACCGTCTAATCCTGGAATCCGTCCTTCCCCTTTTGGTGGGAAAACACCCTGTGGTTCTACTAAAATCTGTTGGTCATAAATCCGGTTGAATGTCCGGACAATTTCCCGAGTTTGTTCCAGCATCGGTTCTTGGTCATCCCCAACTGGCACAGTATCAGCCTTAAATGCAGTAATATCAGCTGCTTGGCTGACTGGGTAGGTCAAGAAACCAGCGGGAATACTTTCGCCAAACTTCTTTTGCTTAATTTCTGTCTTCACAGTTGGGTTCCGTTGCAAACGAGCAACAGTAACGAGGTTTAGGTAGTGCATTGTTAGTTCACTTAATGCTGGAATTTGTGATTGGACAAAAATTGTTGATTTCTTAGGGTCCAAACCAACCGCCAAATAATCCAAGGCAACTTCGTGTAAACTGCGACGAATTTTTTCAGGATCACGAGCATTATCTGTTAATGCTTGTTGATCAGCAATCATGATAAAGGTGTTGTAATCACCAGTATCTTGTAATTTCACCCGATTTCTTAATGAACCAACATAGTGACCAATATGGAGCTTTCCCGTTGGTCGGTCTCCAGTTAAGATTGTATGCTTATGTTCTTCTGCCATTTTGATTTCCTCCTTAAAATTAAAACGCCCTATTAAACATCATGTCTAATAGGACGCAATAGTGCGCGGTACCACCTAAATTGCAATTAAAATAATTGCCACTCATCATTATATTAACGTGTACCCAGTTCGTGCTTTGGGGATCTTTGCACCTGCCATCCCTCGCTTAACTCACACTACTTAACTTTACAAATCATTTTAAACTATCCTCTCATAAAAAATCAAGATTGAGGCCGATAATCCTGTATAATTGTAATTAATTCAGAAGGCATAGGAATGAGAAACGTGAAATCAAAAAGAAACAAGACAATTGATTTTAGCTTAGAGGAAGCTTCACCCGAGCTAATCCAAGAAATTATCAAACCTGATGAGTTACTCTCAGTAGATCAGTTAAAAGATAAAATCATTAATGGCGATTCCTTTCAAGTCATGAGTAAGCTCCCCAATGACACAATTGACCTAGCTCTGGTTGACCCTCCCTATAATTTAACCAAAAAATACGATGGGATGACCTTTAACCAAATGGACACCCGCAAATATCAAGATTACACGGAAAAATGGATTCAAGCATTAAAGCCATTGTTAAAGGAGCATGCGAGTGTCTATGTTTTTTCTGATTGGGAAACTAGTATGGCGATCGCCCCCATTCTACAAAAACATTTTACTATCCAAAACCGGATCACCTGGCAACGGGAGAAGGGTCGTGGGGCAAAAAGCAATTGGAAAAATAGCATGGAGGATATCTGGTTCCTAACAGTTAATCCCAAAAATTATGTTTTTAACGTAGATCAGGTCAAGCAGCGTCGTCCCGTGATTGCCCCATACAAGGAAAATGGGCATGCTAAGGATTGGCAAGCAACTGATGCCGGTAACTTCCGTGATACGATGCCCAGCAACTTCTGGGACGACATTTCCATTCCTTATTGGTCAATGCCAGAAAATACTAGCCACCCTACCCAAAAGCCGGAAAAGTTGATGGCTAAAGTGATTCTCGCCAGTTCTAATCCTGGCGACCTTATCTTAGATCCTTTTGCTGGTGCTGGTTCTAGTTTAGTAACAGCTAAGAAGCTTGAACGCCACTTTATTGGGATTGAGCAAAGCCTCCTTTATTGCGCGTGGGGGCAATACCGTCTCACTAAAGCGGAAAATGATCGGCATATTCAAGGCTACGCTGACGGAGTATTCTGGCCCCGAAATAGTGGAAAGCTTCAGGAAAAATTTCGTAATAATCAATAAAAAAAAGTGAGGAGGTCGGGAAAATACTTTGTATTTTCGCCGACCTCCTCACTTTATTTATATTTTAAACACCATTGTTCCAATCCAACCTTTAAAATTAGACTTATCCGCAATTTCTTCCCTATGTAGATTATCTAATACAGGATACTAAACTTCTAATTCAATAAACTTAATTGTAATTCCGTACCCTATACCTATAACTACTGTATCTTTATATAGTGAAATCGATAATATGGATATTTCTAATTTCATATCAATTACGGAATTGGTTCTTATCCCTTCACGCTTTTTACTACAAACAAGTAACTGCTAAAGTCGGATGGGGCTTTTTCTGGTGCCGTCCTATCCATTATTCGTGGTACAAAATAACCAGCATGCATTAATTCTGCACCAGAAAAAATCTCTTTTCCGTCATTAACTGTATACTTTTTTCCTGAATCAAGCCCATCAAAGTAGACACGAATATATGATGGATTTGGCTCATTAAGGATTTGGAAGCGGGCCAAAATAGCCTCACTCCGATCCTCATTTACAACTTCCCAGCCATAAACATTTTGGCTATCGGCATCTGCATTTTCCAAACGATAGAAAGTTCCAAATTGGAAGAGGTGCCGATATTGTTTGTAGAAAGCCACTTGTTCTTTAATCATATGGATTTCTTCTGGTGTCATCTTCGTAATGTCTAATTCATAACCAAAATCACCAAAGTAAGCCACGGCAGCCCGGGTATCTAATGAGGTCAGGCGTCCTACCTGGTCATTTGGCACAGCGGACACATGGGCACCCCACATGCTTTGACTATAACCATAAGAGGTCCCTTCCTGTATTTTAATTCGCTCAACAGCGTCTGTATCATCACTACACCAAGCCTGTGGCGCGTAGTACATCATTCCCAGGTCAAAACGACCACCACCTGAAGCACATGATTCGAATAGAAGATTAGGGAAGGCCTTGGTTAGGCGGTCATAAAGCCTGTAGACTCCCAAGATATAGCGATGAGAAAATTCTAATTGCTGGTCTGCAGGTAGTTGGGCACCATACATTTCCGTAATGTTCCGGTTCATGTCCCACTTGATGTAGTCCAGCTTACTTTGCTGAATAATGGCACTCATGTGTTGGTATAAGTAATCAATAACTTCTGGCCTAGTCATGTCCAAAACGTGTTGGTTCCTAGCTGGAGTAGCCTGACGTCCTGGCGTTTTGATCATCCATTCGGGGTGTTTTTCATATAGCTGACTGTCAATTGAAATCATTTCTGGTTCAAACCATAAACCAAATTTCATTCCCTTTTCGTGAACCTTCTTGGCAAAACCGCTAACACCATTAGTAAACTTCTTCTGGTTAACAAACCAGTCACCGAGGCTCGAATGATCGTCATTACGGTGGCCAAACCAACCATCATCGAGGACAAACATCTCAATTCCGGTTTCAGCCGCTTTGTCCACAATCTTCATCAGTTTACTTTCATTAAAGTCCATGAAGGTTGCTTCCCAATTATTAATTAAAATTGGCCGATCACGATCTGCAAAGTGCTGATTTACTAAATGATGTTGGTAGAAATTAGCTAATTGTTGGCTGAGAACATTAAAACCATCGTCTGTGTAGGTCATAATTGCTTCTGGAGTCTGGAAACTAGCACCAGTTGTCAATTTCCAAGCGAATTCATCAGGATTAATTCCCACGAGAACCCGACTAGTATTGAATTGGTCTACTTCTACCGAATCAATAAAGTTTCCTGAATAGACAAAATTAAAGGCAAAGGCTGCTCCCTGGTTATTATCCGTATGGGGCCGAGCAAGCATGAAGAATGGATTTTGTTGATGACTGGAACCGGTCCGGAGGCTGCCAATACTTTGAACGCCAGAACGCAACGGTGTCCGAATCAAATGCCGTTCTCTGGCCCAGCTACCAGAAAATTGCACCATATCATATTTGGAGTCTGGTAAATCAAGCTGCAAACTTAATGCCCGGTCAATGGTAACTGTTTGTCCGTGATTGATAAAACGCGCGCTGCGAACAATAACATCATCAGCTGGGAATACGGTGTAGTTTAATTCCAAGGTTAGTTTTGCTAACTCATCCTTGAACTTTATCGTTAAGCTTTCTGCCTCATTCTCTTTAGCAAAGGTCGATGGCAAATCCTTCAGTCGTTCTTTCCCTTTAGAAAGCTCGTAGCCTGTATAGGTCAGTTCCGTTACCCGTGAGCCGTCTGGGTAGGTAATCTGAAATGCCGGATAACGGTAATCACCTTTCCCCAGGCCAGCGTATTCTTGCTTAATTAGTTCTAGCTGAAAGTCCGATTGGTTAACAGTTAAGGTGTTGGTGCAGTCATGCTCTTCTCGACTAGCCAAATTTTGATAGTCAGCCTTGGCACGAATACGGGGACCGTAATATAGCTGACCAGCATTTCCGTTTTCTAAAATCTTAAAAATATAGCTTGTTTTTGCTGTTTGCAAATGGAATACACGGTGTTGCTCATCGATTTTGACACTCATATTAAAAACTCCTTTTCGTCGTCTGCTTGAAATCGCTTACATAAAGATTATATCTCTAAGAGCCGAAAAGGACTAGTAAGTTTGTACAAAATAAAAGAGGAGGGAAAAACCATTTGGCTCTCCCTTCCTCCTTGTAGTCTTAAATATCATGTAGTCTAATCGCGAACCAAGTAGGCTTGCGGCGCGTCGACTAAACGTAAGGCTTGAGTCTAAGTTCGAACGATAATCAGCCCAGTCCTCGTTAATCAATATTCTATCCTTAACCCACCGTCTTGCTATTTGGTTAATCTCAGCTGCCTTTTTATCCCTGTGTAAATTCAAATTCAGGGAACCAAATATGAATTTCGTTCGTTGCTGATTCTGGTTCGTCTGAAGTGTGAACAATATTACGGAGGTTACCATCTGGCCATTCACGACCATAATCACCACGAATAGTTCCCCATTCAGCTTCAACTGGATTAGTTGCACCAGCCATGTTGTGGATTGCCTTAATAACATTTGTTCCTGAAACCACGATTCCCACGATTGGGCCTTCTGTCATGTATTCAACCAATTCAGGGAAGTATGGCTTATCAACCTTGTCAGCATAGTGGCGACGAAGGGCTTCTTCAGTTGGTTGAATCATCTTTAAGGCTTCAATCTTGTAACCTTTGCGTTCGATACGGGTGATGATTTCCCCAATGTGTCGTGTCTTTACACCGTCCGGCTTAACTAATACTAATGTGTATTCATCTTTAACCATGATAAATTTCTCCTTGGCTGCAAAATTTATATATCCAGATTATCATAGTTTTCTTTTTGGTGAAAGCGCTTTTTTGTAAATTATCCACGACTCAATTCATGCTCTATTGTCAAATATTGACTTGCTTGCTCCGTAACTGCCGCAGACACCGTTCCCATGCTTATCATTGTCAGCGAATGCATTGCCCGCGTTGCCATTGTGTAAATCATCCCCACTTGATCCACCCCTTGGAGATTCTTTTCCGAAATATCATAGGCAATTACCGAATCAAATTCTAACCCCTTGGCTAAATATATTGGCAGAATAATGATTCCCTCAGGTAGTGACGTCGCTTTAATATCGAGTAAACTTACCTTCTTGTATTCCCGTCGTAACTTTCGATAGGCCTCTTCTGCTTGTTGTTGATTTTTCGTCAAAACAGCTACCGTTTCATATTGCTTGACATATTCCTTAGTTGCTGAAGAGAGGGCTTCGTAACCCTCCTCTTTTGAAGAACGAACTAATAATTTTGGTCGTTCCCCGTGTCGGGTAAAGGAAATAATTTTATCGCCATCAGGTAGCAATGATTTAGCAAAATCAGTAATTTCTTTTGTGGACCGGTAACTCCGCCGTAACGAAATCAGGTTTGGCTTTTTGGCCGCTAAAGTATGTCTGAGGCGATTTAACAGCTGCTCAGGCAACTCTAATGGCTTATATAATGACTGCTCACTATCTCCCAGCACAGTGAACTTAGCACTTGGAAATACGTGACGAAGGTAAATCATCATTGCGACCGAATAATCCTGCATTTCATCAATAAAGACATACCTAAATGAATGATTTTCTCCATTTCCCAGCACCAAATCCCGCAAGTACATCAGCGGAGCGGCATGCACCATTGATAGTTGGTGGTACTCTAGCCCATTTTGGTATTTATCCACCATTGTCTTCCAGTTTTCCCGGGAAATATTTTCAGGGAGGTCAACCTGTTTTAAGAAGTCCGCGTATTGAGAATACATATCAATAAAGTATTCGTTGTAAATTGCATCGGCCACGATTCGCAAACGGCGCTTAGCCCAACGATAGGCTAGATAAGCATATTGTTGATCTTCATTTTTAAAATCGTCAACGGTCTTCTTACCGTATAGATTGTGTAATTGTTGGGTATCTAAACTATCTAGCTCCTTAGCTACCCAATCCTTTTTGGCCTCGATTTTTACCTGATGTTGCAATTGACGAATCAGTCGGTTCTTTAATTGGACGATTCTATTGGCTGGTGACAAATTCTCCGGTAACTCTTTATAAATTTGCTTTATTTGTGATGCCGGAAAGATGACGCGTCCTTCAAAGCTAATGTCACTAAAACATAGCCCCTGCTTAGCCAAACCTTTCGCATAATCCTTTACGGCCTTCATTATCTTTTCACTTTCAAGAAAGTCAGAAATGGCCTTTTGACTAACACTTTCATCCTGTTCTTTTTCATACCGTTCAAAGATATTTTCTACCCGTAATCCTTCAAAGCGACGTTTAATAAAGCCAGCAATCGTTACCTGACGCATGTTTCGTTCACCAAGACTTGGTAAAACCGCCGAAATGTAATTACTGAATAGTTGATTAGGGCTAAAGAGAACAATTTGATCCGCATTTAAAGCAGTGCGGCTATGGTAAAGCAGATAGGCGATTCGTTGTAAAATAGCCGAAGTTTTTCCAGACCCAGCTACTCCTTGAACAAGGAGGAGGTCACTATCGACGTCACGAATGATATCATTTTGCTCCTGTTGAATGGTAGCCACAATATTATGCATATACTGGTCATTTTGTTCACTTAATGCTGCCTGTAATAATTCATCCCCCACCATTTCATTCGTATCAAACATATTCACGATTTTTCCATTTTTTATCGTAAATTGACGTTTCCTTAATAAGATAACGTCCCGAATTCCCTGTGGAGTTTCATAAGAAACAGGACCCAATGTTCCGTTATAGTAAATTCCGGAAATCGGAGCACGCCAATCATATATCAAAAATTTCGACTTTTCCTTATTCATTAGTGACGAGACACCAATATATAAGGTTTCACGTTTACCCGTACTTACATCTTCAATATCAATCCGGCCAAAGTATGGTGACTTTTTCAAATCCATTAATGTTTTTAACTGACGCCGTAAAATATCTTCACTCTCTGAAGCTCGTGCAAGTAATTGACGCTGTTGCTCAATCATAGAACGTGATTCGGCAATATCATCAATTTCATACCGGTTAATCGAAGCATTATCGCTATAATTCTTTTCCACGGCTCTTGTTTCTTGGTGAGCCTTTTCTAAAGCCACCCGAGTTTCTTCAATCTGTTGATCAATTTGTTCACTGACCATCTTCACTCGTGCTTGTTCTGCTGTTCGTTCTTTATCCTCGCTCACTGAATTTTCCTCCTTCGAACAAATAACCACAATCTGCTAAGGACTAAAGTACTCCTCAACTGATTGTGGTGGCTTAGATTAATTTAATTTCAAAATGTTAAATTTCTCTTGCTTGCTTCAAAGCGTGTTTAAGCATAAATGGTGCAATTACGGTGGCAATAATAATTACTGCAATCACATCGGAATAGTAGGTAGATGATAAGAGGTGGGCTTCATAACCGATTTGAGCAGTAATCAATGCCATCTCACCTCGGGCAACCATCCCGCTACCAACAACATATGAGCTCTTAATATCAAAGCCGGTTATATATGCACCAGCTCCACAACCAATGACTTTTGTTAAGCATGCTAAGATTGTCATCACAATAACAAATACAATTGATTCTGAAAGACGATCCACACGCATGTTTAACCCAACACTAACAAAGAATAATGGGATAAACAAGGCATAACCAATCGGAATAAAGCTCCTATTAATAGATTCTTTACGGTGAGTATTAGCTACCGCAATCCCGGCAAAGAATGAGCCTACAGCACCACTTAAGCCAACATAATCAGCAATGGCTGCCATTCCCAAACAGATAATCATCGCCATCACGGACGGAGCAGCAATCGTTAATAACCGTTCACTGAGGTGCATTAGATATGGTGCTAGCCAACGAACGATAAAGTATGTCCCACCAAAGAAAAGAACTTGCAACAATAGGACAGCCCACAGAGGTTGACCACTGTTTCTTCCTTCCGCTTGATTAACAACACTAATCATGATACTTAAAAGGATAACTCCAATAATATCATCAGCAACAGCAGCTCCTAATATAGTCGCCCCTTCTTTACTATCTAGACGCTTAAATTCCCGTAAAACCGCCACCGAGATACTAACTGAAGTAGCGGAGAAAATAACACCAATAAAAATTGATTCAAGAGTAGTGAAACCAAAAAGGTAACTGACGGGTGCCATCACCGCGACAGGAACAATAACTCCAAAGATGGCTACTACAATTGCTGGTTTCAAATATTTTCTCAATAATGATAAGTCACTTTCAATTCCGGCAATAAACATTAAGATAATTACCCCAATTTCCTGAAACTCATTCATCATTGAATTTAAATGCACCCAATTTAACATTGCCGGTCCAGCAACAATCCCAACTAAAATTTGTCCGATAACTTCAGGGATTTCTACTTTCCGACATAAGTGAGCAACAATTTGCGTTGCTAAAAGTAAGCCAGCCAATGTGGCAATAAACTCCATTTAAATACCTCCATTTTCCTTCATAATTACGAATTAAATCTATAAGTGCATTGTACCATACGATTATGAGGGCACTTTGATAGAAATGTGAATATGTAATAAAATACAATCATTAATTTAAAATTGGTGGTGTTTCTAGCAATGAACCCAGAAAATAATCTTGAGACCCCTCTCGAAAAATCTCACATTCTCCGAAAGCCATTTTCAGCAACCTTTCTTCACTATGTCTTTCCTGGAATTATCGTAGGTACAATTACAGGGTTAGTTGTCGGGGCTTTTCGTTGGATAATTGACCGTTCCTTAACCGGTCTGGCTATTCTTTATCCTTACTTGCTCCATCATCCAGCATGGTTAATTCCTTATATTCTAGCTACACTTGTTATCGTTTGGCTCCTTGGCCAAATAATTAAGCCCGAGCTCTTCGATGTTGTTGGTTCTGGCGTTCCCCAGGTTGAGGCGATTTTAATTGGTAAACATGAAATGAAGTGGTGGGATGTTCTTTGGAGGAAATTCATTTGCGGCCTGTTAACTATTTGTCCTGGGCTTTTCTTAGGGCGGGAAGGGCCTTGTATTCAGATTGGCGCTTGTATTGGCCAAGGCGTCTCTGAAAAGCTCTACGACCGTGATAATCTCGATGAACGAAATCTTCTAATCAAATGCGGAATTGCAGCAGGATTATCGGCTGCTTTTAGTGCTCCTGTTGCCGGAACCATTTTTCTTCTAGAAGAAGTGACTCGCCACTTTAATTTTAAGGTCGTAGCGGCTGCTTTTGCGGCAGCCATCACCGCTGACTTAATGACGATGTTTTACTTTGGAACTGCACCATGTCTTTCACTACCAATCTCCCGTTCTCTCCCGCTTTCCGCTTATCCTTGGCTTATCATTATCGGCCTATTTATCGGCCTTGGCGGCTTTTTATTTCAATATAGTATCCTAAGCGTGGGAAAATGGTATGGCAAATTCACTCTCCTACCATCCTATTACCACAGTATTCTTCCTCTACTTTTAGTTATACCCGTTGGCCTTTGGAATTATCACTTATTAGGCGGAAGTCACGCACTTATTATTTATCTTTCACACTTTAGGGTTAATGATGCTTGGCTAGGCACCTTGAGTCTCCTGCTCTTATTCCTAGTCATGCGGTATTTTGGCACGATGATTGCTGCCGGAGCAACCGTTGCCGGTGGTATTTTTATGCCGATCTTTGTTTTAGGAAGTATCCTCGGCTCAATTAGTGGGCTCTTATTGATTAACTTTAATTTGATTCCTGCCGATTGCTATTTGAACTTCATTGCAATGGGGATGGCTGCTTATTTTGCTGCAGCAGAAGGAACTCCTTTTTCAGCAATTCTTTTAGTAACTGAAATGGTAGGTAATGTTGATCAAATCTTACCAATGTCGATTCTTGTCTTCGTTGCTTACTTCACCAGCATGGTTCTCGGCAGCAACACCTCAATTTATGGAGCATTAAGAAAAGAAATGCTCAACACTCAAAGCAAAGATTAACTTTTAATAAGCCGTCTGGCGGATTTGAACCGCCGTAACACCCTTACCATGGATGTGCTCTACCTAGCTGAGCTAAGACGGCGATTAAAGTATAACCGATAATTATCTTTTCTCGCAAGAATTGCTTTTTAAAATAAATAATGCAATAACGAGAAGCTGGGAAATAACCAATTTACAAGGCGGTGGGCTAAGGATAGAACGATGATTAGCGAGGAACGAGTTGATTATCGTTTGGACTTAGACTCGAGCCTT